>NZ_CABFVC010000001.1:0-672500 GCF_902143525.1 Clostridium sp. Marseille-P7770
AAAGGGATGCCTGGGAATGAACTGCGTTTATAAAGAATGGCATCGAAAACGTGACCGATTTCGATGCCATTTGGGCATAAAGCAGGGCTGCCGCCCAGCAAAAAATATTTGCTAATGCGACAGCCCCTACTCTACTTCAATTTTCACTTTTCTGTTTCTTAGATTCATTGGCATCTTCAATTTCTTCTTTTTTTCGTTCATGCACATACAAATACAAAAGGCAAAATCCCAATCCTATCAGTACTGGTAATACAGCAGACACCACATCTGATGTTTCATAGGGGTGATATACATCTTCCCCTAGAGCATACGTTTTAATAGTATCCTCCGCAGCTGATATAAAATGTTTTACTGTATCGCCTGCAGAATATATTACTATGCATATTACCAACAACCCTACTCCGCCAAGATTAAATCTACCGTGCGGTGTTATAGTTTCTAATTTTAATAATCCCGCAATTTTATAATACCATTTATCTTGTTCGTTTTGTTTCATTTAAAAACTTCTTCCAATCTTTCAAAGATATAACAGCTGTACCTAATAAGGTTATAGATATAATTAGCATACATATAAGGTAATAGGGATCCACTGTATAAATGCCATAAGCAAACCTTAATACTAATAAGGTCATAGCAAGAGTCAAAAAAACACTATTTAATGCTATATAGGAAATTGCATGTACCGGTAAACTGTTTTCCAATCTTCTTTTCAATACCGCATTCTCCTCTCTCAACTCTCCTACGATTTGTTGAAATGTGATATCAACAGAAGCCTCTTCATTTACATCTTCTTGCTTAGAATAAGTCGGTTTTAATACACTATCCGCTTCTCGTACTGTACCATCCTCGAATTTCAGATTCATAACAGGGTATGGATTTATAAATGAATCATTTGTTCGTTCTATATGTATATTCTCATCTTGAGAGTTTAATACACAATTTGATGTAGTTGGTGTCAATGCCACTGCTGAAGCATTTAACATAACCGCCGCTGCAAAAACAATATTATATGCAGGAAATTCTGATACAGTATTTCCCTTACTTAATTCAATGCTACTTTTACAAGCCTCATTCTTTTGCTTTGGCATAAATTTCAAACTCTCCCATCTTTTGACCATCAAATTCAACTAATGTAGAATATACCCCTTCTTTTCTTAGGATTACATTTCGCATGTCCATGGCAATAGTCAATCCCCTGTATTCTGCAGGTAAATTCAACATATTTTCTTTCATTTGGGTTCTTGGAACAGTTATATTTCTCGCCTCAACTAACGCTTTTCTCTCTGAATCCATAAAGACAATACTCATTATATGATCCTTCGAATCATCAACGCCTCTTATGCCTACAATGATTGAGAATGAATACGCACTAGGAATAAACTCTGGCGTTAGTACCGGTAAAATTCCCATTGCATTTATAGCCGTATTATTTCCGTCTACATTTGTTGTTCCCAAACAATATAAAAATGTTGTAAGTTTAGCCTCCATATTTCTTCCTCCTGTATGTGTCTTCATATTAACATAAAAACATAAAAAAGGAAAGTTTTATCTGAAATAGACTTGACAAAAAGGCACCCTTTTTCAAGGATGCCTCTTGCTGCCTGGAATGTCTGGGTGGAGAATCCCGAAACCAGGTATTTCAGATGTACTGGATCGCTCCAGCATATAATTTATCCGCTATCTGATATCACGGATTCAGGCATATCGCCTAAAAGGCAATCGCCAACATTGCGGAGACTGGATTTGAACCAGTCAGTATCATCGTTTTAATAATGCTGCAATTTTCTTAAGTTCGTAAGGAGCTGCCCAAACAATCGTGCTAATACACGAATTGTTCCGCGGCGCTTCAATCCTAAGACATGCAACCTTATTCGCCCTAAAACTTTTCATATTCAAAAGATAAGATTTATTAATCTGGCTGCACCAAATAGCTATATAATCCACAACACCTTTATAGGAATCCTTTTGAGTTTTCTTATAGGTTCTCTTGTGGGTTATTTCAGCTACAACGCAACCGTTCTTATAGATTCCATGTTTGACTTGCACTGACTTAAATCCATCTTTCGTGTCTATAACAAAATCATATGGCTCATTACGACCAAAAGGAATGCTTACAGGAATCTCCATTTTCTGGAATTCTGACAAAACAACACTTTCTGTCATATTCCCGATTGTATTGGTATTCATCCGTAGCACCACCTTTCTTAATTTTACTGACGAGCTTCCAGACTGCTCTACTCCGCGAACCAGGACGGAAGGCCTTGCACCCCCGACACGCTTATTAAGTATCAGCTGCTCTGCTTACTGAGCTACGCCCTGATAATTGGCGACCGCTCTGCCTAACGGCCGCCCACGTATACCTTCACTTGAGGAGGATGTAGGAAGCCGCCGGCTGTATGCCCTTGGCTTCAAGCACGATACCATAATATCACGAAAGTACCCCCTCGTAGTTACCCACTTTTTACATCTCTTTCTTTTTCCTTGCCCGCTCATCGCGAATTCCATGGGTGCGTCCTAAGTTATAAAACAATGATGCTGCAAATGCTCCGCTTGCATCGGCTCCTTTTAATCGCCAATATTCTACCATTGCCTCATATAAGTCTCCCATCTCTGAACCTTTTAAGAATGAGACTGGCTGATAATTAGAGATTCTTAATTCCTCCTGAATGTTCATCATGCCACCTCCCCGTAAACAACCTTGCATTTATTGCTGTTGCCATTGGAAAGTTCCAGCTTAATTACGGTCGGGTAATCATTCTCGATCAGCCATTCTCTGACCTTTTCCAGGACGCTGCCTTTATACTGGACCGTGACGCCGTCATGCCCATTTCGGCTGTATGCAGTTCTCACGATTTCATCTGCAAAGATATCTAACTTCTGGATGATTGCGCTGACAGCCTTATCATGCGGTCTGCCATTCTCCGAATATATTCCCAGATTCTTTGCGATACTGGTGCAGTCCCAAAGCTCTGGAACATCAGAAATCAATTTTGTCTTTACCGGATAGCCGGAGTCGGAATAGATCCGCACCACTTCGGCAGCTATGTACTTGGAATCTACACCGGCATCATGCAGAGCTTCCTTGATGTTCTTTACCATCATGTTTACGGAAGGCAGTTTCTCTTTCTTCGGCTTGTCCTGCTTTGGCATCTCGTAGGAACCGGTCTTGCGAAGGGCCGGGAGAACCTCATCTGCGATCCAATCTGTGAAAGCTTCCGCATTCGGCTTACGGCTTTTAAATACCAGCTTATATACGCCGCTTTCAGTGAGAAAATTCTCTCCAGCATTGTTCAGTTTTCGGATGTGACTAATAGTCACATCCGAATTTTTGACCTTGATAGCCTGCTTGTCGTTCATTCTGGACATTGCCTTTCTCACTGCATCACTATTCAATTCCAAGCATTCTCCCACATGATACGGGTTAAATAATACCTGTCCATTCAGTTCAAATACCTCTACATTGTGTCCTTCAAAAATCATTAAATTCTGCATTGCAATTTCCTCCTTGCAATTTCTGGCGGAATCACTTACAATACAAAGTGATTCCTGGGTTTACAGGTTTCGGTTTTGGAGCAATCACGTAGGTCGCCAAACTCAGCGTGACTGCTCTTTTTTTGTTTCAATTTCTGTTTTCACAAGCGCTACGATAATGTCAGTCACTGTTCTGCCTTCGTTTACCGCCAGATACTTTAACTGCTTGTGAAGTTCGTCATCCATGATAATTCCTACTCGCTTCATTGTCTCACCTCCATTCTATTCGCTATCGAATATATGTGAATTATAATATTCAATATTGAATATGTCAAGTGTATGTTTGCAAATTTGAATATTTTATGTTAAAATATATTCAGAGGTGAATATTATGAGTCTAAACGAAATCATAAAAATTGGAACACGCATCAAGCGTATCAGAATGGATAAAAAAATATCTCAACGAGCTGTTGCCGAAGCATTGGGAATTCCATATTCGACTTATTCAAACTATGAAAACAATAATCGAGAACCTAATCACGATACTCTAAAGCGTATTGCTGATGTACTCGATGTGTCTGTTTCGTATTTGATATACGGTGAAACTGGAAGTATGGCAACAAACACTGCTGAATATCTACTAACTCTGTCTGGATTCGAACTTAATGAAAATCCAGATGGAACGTTTACGATTTGTGATATCGAAAACAACAAAACCAAAAATTCCGTTATTGTTACCGTCAGCCAATTAAAGCGATTGGTCCTTGAAACCTCTGACTATGTCACTTATTTAACTCAAAAACTTTTTCATCAATAAGCCACCCACCACTGAGTAGGTGGCTTTTTCACAACATATCACAGTCACCCTTAAATGTAAACCAGCTGAATTGTCTATACAATTACATACTTCACTGCAATTTCTAAAATTAGATCTTTCCGTTTTGGAAATATCAAAGCAAAATACGAAAGATAGTAACAAATAGTGAAAGATATAAACGGTAGTAACAGATATTCAATTTTTCTGATTAGTCTATTCAATTTTGCATATTCACACCAATACAATAATTATAAAATTTTTATAAACTATCTTTTCTGCGCCAGCAGATAGAAAAAATATCTCCGGTATTCATAAAACTGTCTGCGCCCTATCGGAACATCCATCCACTCATATGGCGTTCCTTCAGTCACGTTCTTTAAAATCCACTTGTGGATCGAGGGAGCTGCTTTCTTAGCTGTCTCTTCTATCAGCCTTAAATCCTCTTGAAGCATTACATTGCGAATTGCTTCCTGTGCCGTCGTATCCCCAGATAAATTTCCCTTCGGCATTCCGTCATTCACAGTTGCTCTCAGTCCATAAGCGCTCTCAAGCTTCTGCTTTTTCTCAGCATACTGGATGCAGAAATATTTTAGTTCGTTGTATTTTGCTCGCGATATGTTATAATCGCTTAATTTCATGTTTCTAAGACTGCCCTGCTTACTTTGCATTCGTGATATCACCTCCTCGTTGGCTCAGATCCGGACAAAGGCTTGCCCCCATGTACGCCGGATGTGCCGCCGACCAACTGTGTCTGCCCTTATCCTCGCTCATGGCTGCATATTCTGCATCCTGCTTTTTCTTCTTCATCGCTTTCGCGACTTTCTCATCCCGTTTCTGTTTCTCCATCCAGTTTCCTCCTTCAGCAGATCTTCCGCCTCCATACGTTCTCAAAACACTCCGTATGGAAAAACCATTCACTGTTCCTTTTCGTTTTCACATATTCGATTCCGGAGAGATCTCCCTCCTGGGGAAGGATCTCTCCACAGCCCTGGCAGCGGACAGTCTTCTGCCGTTTCATCGCTATTTTTTTCTGCTTGTCCGTCATTTTGCCTCCTCCCGGATCTTACGGATCCGCGCCTTTAATGATTCCATGACCCAGTTCTGAACATCGTCTTTCCGCTGCAGTGCCTGCATCACGTCCTCATCGCGGGTCCCGCTGGATACCAGATGATGGATGATCACCTTTTCCTGCTGGCCCTGGCGGTGTAGTCTCTTATTCGCTTGAGTGTACAACTCATAATTCCAGGTCAAGCCGAACCAGATCACATGGTTTCCGCCTTGCTGCAGATTCAGACCATATGCGCTGCTGGCCGGGTGCGTCAGAAGCACATCGATCTTTCCGGTATTCCAATCGTCTTCGTCCTGTGTGGTCTTCAGTTCCCGCACACGCAGCTGCATATTTTCCAGGGCTTTTAAGATCCTGGTCCGGTCATGCTGGTAATTGTAAAAGACCAGGGCCGGTTTTCCTCTCAGCGATTCGATCAGCTCCACGAAGGCCTCGATCTTGCAGTTGTGTATTTCATGCACGGTGTGATCCTCGTCATACAGCGCGCCGTTGGCAAGCTGCAGAAGCTTGTTGCTGAGTGCCGCGGCACTGGTTACACTGATGTCTGCCTCATCTTCCGGAAGCTGAAGGACCATGGCGCGTTCCAGATCGTTGTATGCCTTTCTCGCTTTTACATCCAGCTCCACCGGCACCTCGTGGTAGATGATATCCGGAAGCTGCAGATAATCTTCGGCCTTCATGCTGATGCAGATATCCGAGATCCGGTCCAGGATGCTCTCCTCACTTCCAGGCTTTGCCTCGTAGCTGTAAACCATGCCGTCCGCTCCCCGCTTATCCGGCTGGAAGTACCTCTCCCGGAACTGCGTGTATCTCTTCCCGAGGCGTTCGCCGCCATCCAGAAGATACACCTGGCTCCACAGATCATCCAGCCCATTCGGTGACGGGGTTCCCGTCAGCTCCACCAGGCGCTCGATCTTCGTCCCCACGCTGGCAAGCGCCTTAAAGCGTTTCGCGCTGTGGCTTTTAAAACTGCTGGATTCATCCACGATCACCATGTCGAACGGCCAGGCGTTCCGGTAATAATCCACCAGCCATACCACATTTTCCCGGTTGATGATGTAAAGGTCTGCCGGTGTATTTAACGCCCGGATCCGTTTTGCCTGGCTTCCCAGTACCGGGGCCACCCGCAGCATACATGTGTGGTCCCATTTGGCGGCTTCCTTGCTCCAGGTTCCCTCCGCAACTTTCTTAGGTGCAATGACCAGAATCCTGCGGACCTGAAACCGATTGTACTTAAGCTCCTTTACCGCGGTCAGTGTCGTGACCGTCTTGCCAAGTCCCATATCCAGAAACAGACCGATCTTTTTCACTTCCAGGATCCGTTCTATGCAGTGTCGCTGATAATCGTGCGGTTTGAATACCATCCTCCATCACCTCCCTGACAGCCCACATTTCTTTTCGATCCTCGCTGCCACATCCGGATATCCCAAGGATTTGAAGAACCGAACCAGCCCGGACGCTCCGTACACCACCTGAACTTCCTGCCCGAGATCCAGCAGGCGTTTGATCTGCACATCCTGCAGGGCGCTTAAGGTTCCCTTATCCGTCTTCAGTTCCACGAACATCGGCTGCCTTCCTGGAAAGATCACGATCCGGTCCGGCACTCCCGCATTCCCCGGGCTTGTCCATTTGTATGCCCTTCCACCGAGGTGCTTCACCTCTTCGGTCAAAAGTTTCTCAACATCCTTTTCTCTCATGTCATACCTCCAGATACCAGAACCAATTTGCCGTTGCCCCATCTTCATCAAACTGATGATACGTCTTCACGCCTAATTCTTTTCTTGCTGCTTTCAGTTCGGCTTTCGAGTACCCGTGCGCCGCTGCATTTCGTCTCACACCTTCTGCCAGATGTAGACCTCCATCCATGAGTTCCAGTTCCAGCCAATGTTTCGCATTCATCTTCGAGCCCCTTTATATATTTTTATTTATAAAATATTTTGTTTACGTGTGTAACACGTGTATATAACCCTCGTATTATGTACGCCATGTACGTCACGTTATCTATATTTTATTTATTTTTATACTCTATATAGTAAGTTTGTAGTTTTGTAGTTATATAGTAGAAATCCTTAGGTTTTATGCGGTTTTAGCGGTTCTACAAAGCCTGCTACATTCTGCCTACATTAAAATTTCAGGCGGCTACAAAACTACAAAGAATCTACAAACTTTTTCGGCACTATGTAGTGGGTCTCACGAACCCCCGCTGCTGTCCATACGGTCCAAAATCTCTCGGGGTTTTGATCCTCTGCCATTTGCCATGCAGCAGGATGTTGTTGATCTCCATGCTATCAGAACGTTTCATATACCTCAGATCGCCGCCAAAGCATTCCACCCAGATCTCCACAGCACACACCCTGTCCCTGAGAACTAGCTCACCTTCCATATGCATGCCGCCCGCAAGGAACATCCGCCGCTTTACCACATCCATTTGGTTCCAGTTAGCCGGCACCGGCTTATTTAAAAAGTCCATGATCAGACCTTCTTTTCCGGACGCTTCCCTGTGGGTTTCCTGCTGCTCTACGGCAGCTTCCTCAAGTTCCTTCGGTAAAAAAAGTTTCTCACCTGCAGCCCAGTACGCATATGCCTCCGCCCAGATCTGGTCCACCTCTGCCGGCAGCTCCTGCCACACGGACTTCTTTGCCGGATGCATTCCCACGTCTACCGGCCAAAAGCGCCGATTTCCGGTCATATCTTTTAAGAACTCGCTGTCATTGGATGTTCCGAAGAACACGCAGCGCCGCGGGTACTTGTCCGTCCTGCGCCCGTATGCCGCCCTGTAAATGTCCTCGGTCTTGCTTAAAAACTGCTTGATCACCTGGGTCTCCTGCTTTGTAAATGCGCTCAGTTCCCCGACCTCGTTGATCCATGTTCCCTGGATCAGCTCCGCAGCTTCTTTTCCTTCGAATGTTGTAAGGGAGTCTGAGAACCATTTTTTTCCTAAGATCGCAAGAAACGTACTTTTTCCGATTCCCTGCGGTCCCGTAAAGATCGGCATATAATCATATTTGATCCCGCCAACGACGGCACGGCCGACAGCGGCGCAGAGTGATTTTCTCATAACAGCCCGGGTATACGGTGTATCTTCGGCGCCAAGATAGTCAGAAAGCAGCGTATCCAGTCTCCGGATCCCGTCCCACTGAAGGTCCTCCAGATAATGCTTTACGTCGTTGATCCGGTTCTGGGCGCTGACAATCATGAGGGCGTGATCCAGCTTCTCCCGCCCTGTAAGCCCGTAGAAGACCTCGACATACCGGTAATACCCGGCGTCATCCACATCCGTCCAGCGGCGTTTCTCATCTCTCTGATCCCACGGCACGCGCCCCAGGACCATTCCACAGCTTGCAAATTCATCGGTCACGATCCTTCCTTTTAGCAAAGGATCATTTTCAAGGACGAGCACGGCGTTATTGATCGTTTTCTCATATCTTCCGTTTCCGTCCTTTGTAAGTTTCGAAAGCCAGGAGAGGTCATAATCTGGTCCCGGCTCCTTCTGCTCCGGGGTCTTGAATGCTTCTTTCGCCTGTTCATACCGTTCCTTCGACAGAAGCTCTGACACCTTCGGATCATCCTGGGCCATGCGGCTCATCATCATAAAGGACGGGTACTTGCTGACCGGGGTTCCTTCCTTTACCTCTCCATCCTTATCCCCGAACATGTGGAGACGGACCAGGTCAAAGGCGTTTACGAGCAGGCCACTACAAGGATCCGTCGCGTGGTGGGAATATAAAAACAGATCTCCGTCGTAGATCACCGCTCCTCCGACTGTGGAACCGCCGGTATAGGTGTACCGACCCGGCACCGCTGTTTCCTCATACATTCCCGGAATAAACTTCTCCATAGCCTGTGTGATCGTGTATGACCGGCAGAAAGCCCCGATGATCCCGCGTTTCGTGGTTGGATCCTCCTGCTTAGCAAGACGCCGGCGCTCGATCGCCTCGGATCCCGGGACCTGGGGCCACTGGCTGATGTCGTGCCAGTCCCCGTACATCCCCAGGACGCCGTCCAGGCTGCAGAACGGCTTATCGTAGATCTCTGCCACGTACTGGCTGTTGGAGCTGCAGCTCGGCCAGTACATCAGTCTCGACGCTTCGAATGTTGTCGGGTCACAGAATTCGATTCCGATCAAGGAGGCGAGCTTCCTGGCCGCGGGCTGGTACTCATCCGCAGATCCCGTCCGGTCGATCGGGATGATCACGCGCAGTCTCGGCGCATATCCAGAATGCTTTCTTGTGCTGTAGACCGCGGCCGCGCATCCGAGGCCGTCCACCCGGCGCAGGATATCATCCGTCTGGCCTGCAGGGATGTTATCGAGATCCAGGGTGATCAGGTCACGGCCGACCACGCCGGCCGCCTTGCGGCGGTCCCCTTCAAACGTACCGCCGACGAATCCGCCGACATCCTTCAGCTCATCCTGCTGGGACTTCGGAAGCGCAAGGTACTGTTCTAACGTCTCGGCCCCGCGGACCGGTGTTTTCAGCTTTTCCGCAAATTCAGACCACATGATCTCAGATTTCGGCCAGTGCATAGCCTTTCTCGTCCCTGCAGTGCTGATCTGCAGCTTTCTGTTATACTGCATCTCGATTCCTCCTAGTCCTTCATGTAATAGCTGCTTTCAAATCCCGCGCCTTTTAAGATCAGCCCCGGCGCCCACGGGATCGGCTCTGCCATCAGGTCACAGATCTCATCCACGGTGGTCTCCATCGGAGCATCGATGATCACCTCATCGTGCACGTGGAATACGACCTGCAGGTGCTTCGCCGCGATCCTTTCTAACGTAACTGCCAGGCAGTCTCTCGCGACCGCCTGGACGATGTTCTCTGTCATCTTTCCGCCGTAAGTGGATGCCACTTCCCATTTTCTGCTCTGCTGTCCGACAGTATAATAGTGCAGCGCAAGTTTTCCAAACTGGTTTTCCTTCAGGAACGGCTTTGGATAGTAGAGCTTCCTTCCACTCGGAAGTTTTACTGTCAGAAATGACTGTCCGTATACCAGATCTCCCTCTAATGCAAAGATAAGTCCGTAAATAGCCTGCGGCTGCGCTGTCTGCATCACGGAAAGTGCTGCGTTCTCCACAGCGTACCACAGGTCCCGGATCCGGGGATTTGCCTGCCGCCATCTGTGCACGATATCCGGAAGTTCTTCCTCGGTCAGCCCCATCTGCAGGGCTCCCATCGCGATCAGCGCCGATGTTCCTCCCTGGTATCCAAGGGCAAGCGTCGCTACTTTTCCTTTCTGACGCAGCGCGTACTCTGGATTTCCTTTTGCGATCCGGTCCACCGGGACCCCGAACATCTGGGATGCGGTCGCCTCATAGATCTTCCCGTGAGTGGCAAATACTTCATTTACCCACTGCTCCCCAGCCAGCCACGCAATCACACGGGCCTCGATCGCGGAGAAATCCGCCACCACGAACTTATTCCCTTCCGAGGGGATAAATGCGGTACGGATCAGCTGAGATAAAGTATCCGGGACGTTTCCGTAAAGAAGCCGGAGTCCTTCATAGTTCTTTGCCTTTACGACTTTTCTTGCATAATCCAGTGTCTTGATATAGTTTCTCGGCAGGTTCTGCATCTGCACCAGTCTCCCGGCCCAGCGCCCTGTACGATTTGCCCCGTAGTACTGGGTAAGTCCGCGGACACGATCACCTTCGCCTTTTGCAGTATCCATCGCCACATATTTCTTGATCGATGTCTTTCCAAGCTGCTGCCGGATCCTTAACATCTGCAGAACTTCTTCCGGGAGATCTCCCGGTTTTTCCAGTGCCTCCGCCACAGTAGTTTTCTGGATATCCTGGAATACGTCTGGATCTGTTTCCTGCTTCCTGCTGTGTTCGTTCAGCCACGGGACGAGCTGCGTGGCGCTGTTCGGATTTAAGAGCCCCGTCAGGCGGATCGCCTCATCGGTCAGCTCCTGCGTGCTGATCCCATCGATGTACAAAGCACCTTCGATCAGCTCCGTATCGACCCGGACTCCGTATGCATTCATCAAGATGTCCATCTGCCACTGCTTCTGTTCTTTTTCCGGCATCGGGAATTGTTTTAACCTTGCAAGGATCGCATGTTCTGTCACAACGTCCTGGCGGCAGTATTCCTTGAACAGCTTCCACTTTTCCGGATCATGCCAGGGCTGGTTCCAGGTACGGTTCCCATTACTTCTCGTAGGTTTGCACGGAACACAGAAATACCGGATCAGTGCCTTACCGATTGCCAGTTTCTGTTTATCCTGGGGAAGCCCGATCGCCTTGCCGGTTGCATCCAGTCCTGCGGTATAGCCGCAGTAGAGTCCGTGTGCCATCGTGCATCTCCACTGATCGATCGGGGTCTCAAAGCCGGCGCGGTTGAGACAGTACCACTCGAACGCTGCGTTATACGCATGCTTGATCACCTTCGGATTTTTTAGTGCCGGCACCAGCTCCTTCGGAAGTGTCTCCCCGTCTGTAAAGTCTATGATCTCAACCGGGTCCTCACCGAACTGATAAGCAAACAGAAGGATCTGGAAATCCGGAGACTGCGCATATTTGTAGGCGCCTGCTTTGGCGATGTCCACGCTGCTCCGTGTCTCGATATCGATACTCAGATGTTTTACTCCCATCACGATTCCTCCTGTTTAAAGAGGGGCTTTAGAAAGCCCCTGGATTCTTAATACGGCATTCCGGTTAACGGATTCACACCGGTTCCCGGCTGTCCCCACGGTGCCCGCCCTGCTGCCGGCTGGGTGTATCCCGGAGCTGCCTCAGCCGCATAAGCTGATTGCTGCGGAACTGCGTAGGCCGGCTGCTGAGCTGCCATTGTCGGCTGCTGTGGAGCTCCGAAGGCCTGTGCTGCTGTCATGGAGCTGCCGCCCAGTGCCTCTCCGTCTCTTAACTTCTGCACCGGTCCCAGTCCGCAGCCGATTCCCTTCTTTCCCCCGAACATGTATGGATAGAAGGTGATATTCACGCGGCCGTACATGCCGCTGTATACCTCCGACTGGTTGATGATCGGGTTTCCCATACGGTCCACGACCTCCGGCGGATAATCGGCTTTCGCGCTGGCCGTAAATACCCAGTGTCCTTTACACTCTTCCCCGAACGGCATTCCGTCAGAAGGTCTTACACCATCACCGTCATAGACCGGTGTCGGTACGATCGGCGGGCACACGCCATTCCATTTATCAGAGATACCTCTCTGTTTTGCCGCCTCGATCGCCGCATTGATACGGGACATAGTGTCCACATCAGTCTTCGGTACAAGGACTGTCACACTGTATTTTTCCTCCTGCCCCTGCATTGCTGCATAGGGTTTAAATAAATGCGCGTAGCTGAATCTTACTTCTCCTGTTGTAACGTTTGTCATCTCATTCATGGTCTGTTTCCTCCTTGAACGCCTCCGCAGCGCTGATCTTATTGGTGATCGCCGGTCTCTTGTCGGAATCTTCCACCAGTGCCGGCTTTCCGTTTTTCTTGGTAACAAATTCGCCTACGTTTGCAGCGAATTCCTTTTTGCCGATGATTTTTTCCACCTGTGCGAGGGTAAGCGGTTTTCTTTCCCACAGTACCTCTGTCCGGATCCCGGCTTCTTCCAAGCGGGCAAATGCGGCATCCATATCCGTCCAGTCTCTGGTAGCTCGTCCGGCCACCGCTTTCCATCCAGGGATCTCTTTTCCTGAGAGGCAGGCTTCCAGTGCGGAGGCCTCGATGTCTTTGAGCCATTTCGCCACGTCCTGTCCATCCTTCAGGTATTTCCCCATCTCCTCAAAAGTGAGGAGCGCCGGATCGTCTTTTACTTTGAACGCAAGTTCCACGTTCTTTTCCGCACGGGCCCTGCAGCGTCCCCTTGCCCTGCAGTATCTGCAGGTCTTCGGACCAGTAACAAAGTCCCCGACGCCTTGGATCGCGAGTGCTGCACGATCCTTCACCACTTCTCCGAATTTCAGGAGATCTTCCAGGCTGCACTCCCATTCGGAAATCCCATCCGGAAGTCTGGGCTGCACGATCGACATCCGGACGGTATGGATCTCATACAGGATCCGGTATGCTTCGTATGCCCCTAATGCGTAAAGCATCATCTGCGGATTGTGGTCTGCATCCACGCGCCCATCCGGGCTCTTGCCGTATTTGAAATCGATCACATGGATGACCCCGCCTCCTACCAGGATGCAGTCAGCACTTCCGGATGCCGGTGCTTCGTCAGGCAGATTCGGAATGTATGTACGGAGATCTACCCGGCGTTCGATGTCCACATGTGGAGAAACTGCGAAGTTTAATGCCACAGATTTAACGTAATCCAGATAATCATCGGTGTATCCCATCATCTCATCCGCCCAGATCTCATTTCCTCTTAATTTCTTGATCTCCGCGTTCATCTTGCGTTTTCCGAATTCTGTCGTGTAGAAATAGTTTCTCAGCTTAAGCTCCGCCAGTTCATGCGCCAGGGTGCCCTCCTCTGCCGCTTTGGAAGAAGTGTCCGGGAACTGGCTTCCCAGGATCACACTCGGGGTGCAGGCCATCCACTGATAAGCGTTCGACGGGCTAAGGGTCGAATGACTTCTTTCCGCGTGTCCCCCCATTAGATCTGTGCCCCCATTTCTCTCAGTGCCGTCGCGAATGCCCCATACTGGTTCGGCTGAAGGTGGGGAACCGAGTTAACTCCGAACTGTGCCAGAAGGTTGATGAGATCATTCTGTCTTCCGGAGTCCATCAGCTGCATGGCTGCCTTCGCCAGATCATCCGGAGTGTACGTTCTCGTACTGGTCGGCACTGTCTGAACTGGTGCTGCTGGAGCCTGCGTCACCGGGGCCGTGTGGATCGGGGCTGTCTGAACTGGCGCTGTCGGCGCTCCCTGGACCGGAGTTACTGGAGCTGCCGATACGTTCTGCACCGGAGCTGCAGGAGAATTATGGACCGGAACTGCCGAAGCGTTCTGAACCGGGACCGGTGCAGTCTCTGTTTTAAAGGACGGCTGAACGGTTGCCACCGGTGTAACCGCGGTATTCTGGCTGGACTTTCCTTCCTTAACAGCCGGTCCTGTGATCATTTCAGCAAATGTCTTTACCTCGGCAATGGTTTCAAAAGTTACTGTGATGTTCATAGATGGATCCTCCTAAAATTTAATATTTGAAAGCTTGTCCTGTAAGACGAGCAGTTCTTCTTTTGATAAGGTAATACCCTTCGTCATCCTGGAACGGTCTTCGTTCCATCTGCGGAGATCGTACTTCGGTTCGTTGTCTCCCCACTCGATCAGATTGAGTTCCAGGTGATATCCGTGGATCTCTGGAAATTCGATGAACGTTTCCAGAATCTCGCATTTAATGTTTCCCGTCATCGTCTTCTCCCTTCAGCTCTTCCATTGTTTCATCTGCGATCGTACACGCACTCTCCTTAAGTGCCTGGTTAACCGCAGCACCCATAAGCTTGGCAAGCTCTGCCATTGCCGCAGCATAGTCAAGCTTGGTTTTATACACCGATCTAAAGGCACTAACAATCCATTTCGCGATATTGCTCGGGAGGTCCTGCACGCATGTATTTCCCGTTTCGATCTCATATCCTTTATAAGTTGTGCCGTCCTCATTTTTCTCTTCTTCGGTAATCATAAGCCCCATGAAGAACTCGCCTGTAATCTCATTCTTGCATCTGTCATCCTCAATCGTTACTTTTACCATCTTGATTTTCTCCTCTTTCTCCTCTAAAATAGAGGTGTAATCTTTTTTACATGTGATCCCCTCGGAGTTGCCGCTCCGCTATGGGGATCTTTTTATGCAATTCCAGCCATGCGAGCCAGAACGTATATCATGCCGCCGCAGGTCACACACTCAACAATGCGACAAATCTTTTCCATCACTTCGAATAGTGTCGGCTGCTGCTTGTCCTGATCGTAGGACTCCTCGAGTTCCGGATCCTCTTCGTACATTTCGGACACCGATACTCGTCTCGGATCACTGCGAACCGGGATACATTCCAGACCTGGCCGCAGTACTGGCAGAGCACCTGCCGTCCCCTCATTGTTCTCATGCATCTATTTCACCTCCTTTTACATCAGAATAAATTCCTTGATTTCTTTCGATGTAAGCTCCCGGCCCAGGAGCACGGATGCTGCCTGGATTGGGGTAAATTTTAATACAGTTGCGATTTTCTGCATCTCATCCAGGGAATAAGTCTCTGGCCGGTGGTACTTATTCTGGATCGTTTTCTTCGTTACCCCGACCTTAACAGCCAGAGCGGCATCATCGATTGCCAGCCGCTCCTTATTCCCCGCAATACATGCGCGAACGATCCGGTTCCGCTCTTCCTGCATACTTGGTTTTAATTTTGGCATACTCTCTCACCCCTTCCGCATCTTTGTATGCTTGCTTCCATATCCCCATTGCGTTATACTTTCTATACAGGCGTTGCACCGCCGAGTACTAAAGGCATAGGGAGTAATTTATGAGTATCGCAGCAACATTTATTACCACAAACGGAATTACATTTCACATTGAACGCAATGGCGAATTTGTCTCTACAGCACTTGGGCTTCCCAATCATGAGAAATCCACCCGAAAACCTTATATTGGAATGCTTGAAGATGCCGATGTCAATATCGGCGACTGGTTAATAAATCCAAATAATGATCGTTTTCTTGTAAAGGACAAAGTGGCTGATTTTGCTTTTGGTGTGTTCCAACAATATAAAATATTTTATTTAACAGAAGCAGAAGCAAAGGAAAAATCTACTGCTTCTGGCTCCACAGTATTTAATATCGGAACTGCCACTGGTTCTGTCATCGGAACACAGGCAAAAGTAAATTTTAATTATAAAACCACCATGCAGGAGCTTAGAGAACAGATTGCCTCAAATAATTCTCCAGATAAAGAACAACTAGAGAAACTTCTTTCAATGCTTGAAATGATCACAAATGGCGACGTTCCCGTCCAAAAGGGTCTTCTTTCAAAGTTTTCAGAAGTTATGGAACGTAATTCCTGGATAACAAATTCCATTGCCTCTACTCTTTTATCTTGGCTGACAGCTCAGATACACTAATATTGCCTTTCAGGGACAACTGCAGCTCCGGTTCTCCACATCCGGAGCTTTTTAATGTATATCCAGAAAAGATATCCGGCAGTGCCTTCCCATCAACTTCAACCAGGATTCTTGAATCGACCTGCGATATATTAATGTTCGTCTCTCTCACCCCTTTCGCATCTTATAAAGTATCACTTTAAGTGGATTCTTTGGGTAAAAAAATATTATCTACCGGGATCCCGTAAATCTTGAAAAGCATATTCATATCCGCAAATGACGGTATTGATGTTCCCTTTTCCCAGTTAATTATCGTTCTTTTACCCACTTTAAGCTTCATAGCGGCTTCTTCTTGGGTCATTTTCGCATTTACTCTGGCAGCCGCCAAGCTAATCTGTATAGCCTTGGGCAATTTATCTCACTCCTTTCCTGAATCTGACCTTAGTATACCATCACTTTAAGTGTGCGTCAACACTTTTAGTGAAATATTTTCACTTTTAGTGTTGCATTATCATTACTTTTGGTGTATCATCAAGGTAACAACGAAAGGAGTGAATCTAATGCCAGAGCAAGATTTCAATGCTGTTTTTTCAAAACGCTTGCGCTATTATTTGAATAAATTTGAAATTACCCAAGTTGAATTAGCAAAAAAATTGGGTGTCGGTACAACTTCTGTATATAACTGGTGTAACGGAATAAAATCTCCACGAATGGACAAAGTCGATGCCATGTGTGATTTATTTCATTGTAATAGATCTGATTTAATGGAAGACAAATCAACTACATCCTCCGAACTCACCGCTCGCGATGAGAAAGACATCGCCAAGATCCTGGAACAGACCAAGGAGCAGCTGCTCTCCCAGGAAGGGCTGATGTTCGACGGCGATCCGGCATCTCCGGAGGCGATCAATTCAATTCTGGATGCAATGCAGATCGGAATGGAAATGGCTAAGAAAAAGAATAAAGAGAAATACACGCCCAAGAAATATAAAAAGGACTGATTTCCATGCGCATAAAGAAACTGGTATCACGCCTCGTCCGGAAATACCAGACGCGTGATCCATTTGAAATGATAAAGGGAATGAATGTGATCCTGGTCCATTACCCGTTAGAGGGTGTCCGTGGGTTTTACCAGTACTTCCAGCGGAATCATATCATCTATCTGGATGAACGACTCACAGAGGCGGAGCAGCGCTTTGTTCTCGCCCATGAGCTGGGACACCTGTTCCTTCATAAGAAATCGAATGCGATCTTTATGGATTCCAGGACACAATTCAACACGGACAAATATGAACGGGAAGCCGATACCTTCGCGATGGAGCTTCTGGTTCCGGACTCCGTGATCTTCGAGCATCCCGATCTGACGATCGGCCAGCTGTCCCGTCTGACTGGATATACTGAGGAGCTGTTGAAAAATAAAAATTTTTTTAACATTACTGAATAGGCACATAATAATCGATTATTCATATCATATGGGATTTCACTCACAAATTATGTACTCGATTCCTATATTACGATTACATTATGGAGGTATTTTATGGGGCTTCGTTTCAGAAAATCATTTAAAATTCTACCTGGTGTAAAAATAAATTTCAATAAAAATAGTACTAGTATAACCTTCGGCGACAAAGGTGTTCACTATACGGTGAATTCAAAAGGTAAGAGAACGGGAACTTTCGGAATCCCTGGCACCGGAATTTACTATACAACATCTTCATCCTCGCGCAGAAAAGCTAAATCTAATACGCCAGCATCTTCAAAGTCATCTCCAATTTCATATAAAACTCTTTTTTATGGATTCTTAGGATGCTTTCTTCTTGTAGGTGTGGCTTCTGGTTTTGGGACAAAACAGCCTGTGAAATCTACGCAAACCAATTCACAGGAAATCGTTTCTCCAACTATAGAACTCAATGAATACGCTCCATCAGAGGTCTCTCTAGTTGTCGGAGACTCTCACGAAACCTCTTTTATGATAAGACCTACATCTGTAGATAAGAATAATATTGATATCGTAAATAGCAATAATTCAGTTGTTGACTGTAGTATAACAGATATCCATTTAGCGTGCGGTAAAGTAGTTACCACTGTTATCTGTCATGCATTATCACCGGGAAATGCGGAACTGTACTGCACTTTAAAGGATGAGGACATCAAAAGTGAACCTATAATATTAACTGTTTCTAACAGTAAATAGTTAAATGAAAGGAGTGTTCCTATGCCATTATTAAAAAATGACCATTATACATCCGAAGACTACTGGAACTTACCAGAAGAAGAACGCGCCGAGCTGATCAATGGCAAATTTTACGACATGGCTCCACCGAGCCGGATCCACCAGAAACTCGTGAGCAAACTGACAGCTCTCTTTAATCAGTACATTACTGATCACCACGGATCCTGCGAGGTATACCCTGCCCCCTTCGCCGTCAATCTCGATGCCGATGACAAGGACTGGGTGGAACCGGATATCTCTGTAATCTGCGATCCAAATAAGCTGACCGACCGCGGATGCTCCGGAGCCCCAGATCTCATTTTCGAGATTGTCTCCCCGGCCAGCCGCAAAATGGACTACAGCCTGAAGAACATGATCTATTCCCAGGCCGGTGTCCGGGAATACTGGATCGTAGATCCAGCCAAGGAAAAGGTTGTCGTCTACTGCTACGAAAACGACAGTGACCCCTGCCTTTATTCTTTCGATGCTGATGTCCCTGTTGGAATCTATCCGGGACTTACGATCCGGATCCGGGATCTCTTGAAATAAATTAGCTGCACCTGTGCAGCTTCCATAAATAGCAAAACCGCCCGGTGCTACCAACACCGAACGGCTTTACATAGATTTTCTCTTGCCGGATGCTCCGGAAGATATAAATCAGACTTAAGACACCTGAATTATATCATCTCCAGTGCGTCCTGGCAAGGGGCGTATTTTTTATACCCATTTTTAGGTGTTGCGACGTCGCAACAGGAAGGAGCATGATATAATGGCTACTGCGAAAAAGCTACCCTCCGGATCCTGGAGGTGTCTTGTGTACAGTCACACTGAGCGTATATTCGACACGAAATCAGGTACATGGAAGGATAAACGAATTTATGAATCATTTACCAGCGATGACCCATCAAGACGCGGGAAAGCGGATGCTGAGCGTCAGGCCGCCGAATTTCAACAGGATCGTGACACCAATGTCAGCCGGAAACGTCAAAAAAACGGAAACATTTTGCTGAAAGATGCAATGAAGAAGTACGTAGAAGCCATCGGCCCATCGCTCTCAGGTACCACTGTCCAGGGATATTCAAAAGAACAATACGACTCCTATGCTTTCCTAATGGAAAAGAAGCTTAAAGACATCACCACAGAGGACTTGCAGAAAGCTGTTGATGACGATACGAAGCGCCCCTCAAAACGTTCAACAAAAACGAAAGCACCTATATCACCCAAGACTGTTCGAAACACTTACAGCTACATACGAAGCGTTATAAACTATTTTTATCCGAACGATAACTATGATGTAAGGCTGCCTAAGATACCTAAGAAAGTTAAAAATCTTATTCCTGCAAAAACTGTGCTGGAAATCATTAAAGATACGGAAATCGAACTGCCGTGTCTCCTGGCCTGCTGGCTCAGCTACTCTATGTCTGAGATCCGTGGAATCCGTGTTCGAGATATCTCTAACGGGTACATTACCCTGGACCGTGTTATCGTTGACATCGGACAGACTCCAACGGTAAAGGAAAGCGGCAAAGCGGAAGCCCGTCTGCGTAAGCATCACATCCCGAATTATATTCAAGCATTGATCGACAAGAATATCTCCGGGAAGAAACCAGATGATCCGTTGATCACCCTGAGCGGACATGCAATTTACATGCGCTGGGTATCTCTTTTAGAGCAGCATGACCTACCTCACATGACATTCCACGATCTGCGGCACCTCAATGCATCTGTAATGGCAATGCTCCGGATCCCGGATAAATATGCGCAGGAACGCGGCGGATGGTCTTCTGATCGGGTTATGAAAAACGTATACACACATACATTTTCAGAGGAACGGGAAAAGGTCGATGAGACCATAGACAATTATTTTGACTCGCTTCTGGGCGGAAGTGCTTCAGAAAAAGAGAAGTCCGCCATTGAGATTATAAATGCACTTCGTGAAGCTGATCCGAACGGCTGGTACAAAGCCCTGCTAAATATGCAACACGAAATGCAACACAAAAACTAAAAAGCCGCGTAAATACGCGGCTTTTGTCGTGGACCTGAGGGGAATCGAACCCCTGTCCGAAAACCAATCCCCTGTTCTTCTACTATCATAGTCTGTTATTTAAAATTCCCTCCCGCGCCCGAAAGCAGACATCCTGACTCGTTTGGTAGCTTCATGATACGCCCACGTGCGCAAAGCTTTGCACGTGTCGTTTCCTGCTTTAAATGATGCCGGTGACTTAAAATGCAGGTCTTCTAAGGCCGACAGCTGCCTAAATTAGGCTGCGTATGCTAATTCGTCGTTAGCGTTTATATTTAGGTTTGCCATTTAACGCATTGCATGCGGATAGCTTCACCAGCTTCAAAGTCCCCGTCGAAACCAGTACAAGCCCTTACTGGCACTCTCTTCGGAGTTAAGCTGTGGCAGAGTCTGTCTGCAGTCTCTGTCGCACGGCATTGTTTTTTCCGGGCGACCCCGGACCAAAAACTACACCCTTATGTAACCCAAATCCTATCATCATTTCTTCGAATTGTCAAGTGTATCTTTGCAAAGTCCCCTGCAGTTGTCATCATGCACGGATATTTCCCGCCTGCACACTGCAGACAGATCCTGCCGGTTCTTTCTATTATAGAGCCGCAGGATCTGTCCTCAGCCGCATCTTTCAGCATTTACAATTCAGAAAATTTTCTGTCCATCAAGATCCGCTGCCGTTGCCGTACGCATTTCCGGCATTTACATGCACTCCATCAGGATCTGATAGATTTCTTCGCGATCCAGTTCACGCGGATTTGTCTTTATGATATTGCAGGTATCAGCAACTTTCCGGAGTACCTCCGGTGTGATCTCCACATTTGATCCCAGCTGGCTCATCTTCGTCGGAAAACCGCATTCTTTCACAAATTCTTCCAATGCTTTTATTCCGCCCTCTGCTGTATCAGCGCCAAACACTGCTTTCGCAAAACGTGTGAATTTTTCTTCTGCGTCTTTCAAAATATGACGATAGTAAACCGGCTGGATCACCGCAAGACCCTGTCCATGGTTGCAGTCCGTATAAGCTCCAAGCTGATGCTCGATCTGATGAGCCTGGAAATCGGTCACACGGCCCACTTTCAGGATTCCATTCTCCGCCATCGCAGAATCCCACATCAGATTGCCTCGCGCCTGAATATCATTGATATCCACAAGAACGCGCCGCATATTGACAACCGTATTTCTCATGACTGCTAATGCCACATCATCGGAAACATTGTCCTGATCGGAAGTCCCGAGATATGTTTCCATCGCATGGCTCAATGTCTCAAATGCGCCGGAGAGCACCTGCATCTTCGGTACCGTCATCGTGTAGGACGGATCCAGGACCGCAAATGATGCCGCAGTGCCAAAGATCGGTCCCTTCCACATTTTTTCCTCACAAGTGATCACGGACCCGGCATTCATCTCCGCACCTGTTCCGGATGCTGTGACAACAGCTCCCATCGGGATCCCGGTCGTCGGGAATTTTCCCTTACCATATTCCATGTCCCAGATATCCTCATCAAGAACTGCCTGCGCAGAGATTACTTTGCAGCAGTCAATGACACTTCCGCCGCCGACAGCCAGGATAAAATCTACTTTCTTTTCCCTGACAAGAGCTGCACCTTCCTGTACCTTCGCATATGTAGGGTTCGGCATGATCCCGGAAAAATCCACGATCTCCTTCCCTGCTTCCGTGAGCAGAGATCTCATTTCGTCGTAAACTCCCGATTTTTTGATCGAACCTCCGCCGTATGCAAGCATCACAGTCTTTCCAAACCTTCCAAGTTCTGCCGCGATCGCCTTTCTTGCCGCGCCTTCTCCAATATATACCTTCATTGAATACGAATAAACAAACTCCTTCATAATAGTTTCCTCCTTCATATTGTCTGATCCTATTACTTTTTTTCAGCCGTATACTCTCATGGATCTTCCGCTCCTGTCCCTGCTGCCGGATGCAAATCTCCCGGCGCACAGAACACGCCCGATTTACGATCCTGTGATCCGATTGTTTCTATCGGTTGTTGCCATTGATTATAGGATTCGGTTGTAACTACCGGTCAAGGGGTTTTTGAAATTTTTTACATAAACCACCAGAATCCACAACTGCATGATACAGGTTCTTCAGCCCGGAAAATTCCGTTTACAAAAAACGGCAGTCGATTCTTATAAATGTTTTCTTATATATTAGTACATATCTCAATGCCTGAATCGCCTTGTGTTTCTCTGCCGCTCCGATATATTAAGTCAAGGAACTTTTCATTACTTTTCCCGGGTAGGAATTTTCTGAACGGAAAATTCCGTATGATACAGTTGTGGCCGCGAATTTTGCCGATTCAAAATGCGAAGCATCGGAAAAATCCGATTCCTTTGCGCTTTCCGTTTCTTATAAATGTCTCGTTTTATATTAGTATGTCTTATTTATAATTATTAGCAAATCTTTTAAGTATTCAGTCAAAAACTTTTGAAATTGCAACTATTCTTCAATTTCCAAAACATTCCTTTTTTCTTATGTAAATATTGTGCAAATTGAATATTGACAGAAACCGCCATTTAATGGTAATTTTACTGTAAGTTCGCTCAGCGTTTTCATGATATGACAAACGCTGTATAAGAAAATATAATGAAGAGGTGTAGACATGCAGGAATTAAAACCGATCAAAGAAGGAAAAGTACGCGAAATTTATGACAATGGCGACAGCCTGATCATGGTTGCCACCGACCGTATCAGCTGTTTTGACGTGATCCTTCACAATGAGGTTACCTCCAAAGGTGCTGTTCTGACCCAGATGTCCAAATTCTGGTTTGACCTGACAAAGGATATTCTCCCGAACCATATGATCTCCGTTGATACAAAGGATATGCCGGAGTTCTTCCAGCAGAAAAAATTTGAAGGAAAGACGATGATGTGCCGCAAGTTACATATGCTGCCGATCGAGTGCATCGTCCGCGGATATATTACAGGAAGCGGCTGGGCAAGCTACAAAAAAGACGGTACCGTCTGCGGAATCCGTCTTCCGGAAGGCTTAAAGGAATCCGATAAACTCCCGGAGCCGATCTATACTCCGTCCACAAAGGCTGAGATCGGCGACCATGATGAGAATATTTCCTTCGAGCAGAGCATCGACCATCTCGAGAAATACTTCCCGGGAAAGGGCCGCGAGTATGCAGAGCTTCTTCGTGACAGCACCATCGCTTTATATAAAAAATGTGCAGAGTACGCCCTCGCAAAAGGGATCATCATCGCCGATACAAAATTCGAATTCGGTCTTGACGAGGAGGGCAACCTCGTGATCGGTGACGAGATGCTCACACCGGACAGCTCCCGCTTCTGGCCGGCAAAAGGCTATGAGCCGGGTCACGGTCAGCCGTCCTTCGACAAGCAGTTCGCCCGCGACTGGCTCACTTCCCATCCGGGCAACGACTGGACACTTCCGCAGGAGATCGTCGATAAGACTATCGCGAAATATCTGGAAGCATATGAGATGATCACCGGGAAAAAATTAGAGGCATAACCCCCACAAACCTCCGCCTCTGAGTTTTCCCATTTAGTTCCTCATTTTTACGGAAAAAGCGTCCGGAATCCATTCCTATGGATCCGGACGCTTTTTTCTGTTGTTCTGTCTTCACCCCTCTGAAGGACACTGCCGCTTTCAGATTCCCGGGATCTTCTTATTTTAAAATATCCTGTCTGCAGATATGCCGGATCTTTTCCGCGTCAAGTCCCCGGATCACTTCCACAGCAAGATCTGCTGCCGCCTCCAGATCGGACTTCGCGCAGAAATTATAATGGGTATGGACATACCGGCTCGGGACGCCGAGAACCAGGACCGGAACTGCCTTTGCTGTCAGGCTGATCTTTCCCGCGTTCGTGCTTCCGCCACGGCGGACTGTCTCCTGAAATGGAATTCCGAATTTCTTCGCAAGCTCTTCCGCGTACTCGATAAACACCGGATTTGAAATATAACTCTTATCCATCCTGCGGATCTGGACACCGCCCCGCATATGCCCCTGTGTCTGGGCAGCACTGAAATAGAAATCATCTGACGGGGAGCCCTCAAAGACAATCGCCAGGTCCGGACGGACAATTTGGGATGTGACTGTGGCACCTCTTGTTCCAACTTCCTCCTGAGCCGCAAACGCTCCGGTCACCCGTACCGCCAGCTGATCCTTCTCCCCGCACAGACGGGTCATGGTGTCAATAATGCATGCACAGCCTGCACGGTTATCAAACGCTTTTCCAAAGCAGAGGTCACGTTCCTCATCGTAGGAAAATGAAACTTCCGGGACTGCCGGATCTCCGATGGAAATGCCGAATACTTCTGTCACTTCTTTCCTGCTCACCGCGCCGACATCCACACTCAGTGTCTCAATACTCAGCGACTGGGAAGCCCGCTCTGCCTCATTCATAAAATGGATCGGCTTGGAAGAAATAATTCCCCGTACAAGTTTCCCGCTTCTGGTCCGGATCATCACTGTGTGCGCCGGAAGGTTCGTGAGGATCACTCCACCGAGCATGAGGATCTCCAGGCTTCCGTTTTCTCTGATGCTCTGTACCATAAATCCACACTCATCTGTATGGGCATCCAGCATCACGACCGGTTTCTCCGGATCCTCACCGGGCATACGCGCATAAAGGTTATTCATCGCGTCATTTTCCAGCTCCAGTCCTTTACAGTACTTTGCAACCGTGCGGATTACATCCTCCTCAAATCCGCTCGGTCCAAACGCATCACAGATCTCCCCAAACATCTTTACATTCATAATGATTCCTCCTGTATTTTTATTTTAATTCTTACCTTTTCCATTGGCAGACTCCACCGGCTTGCTTTTTCAGGATTCCGATTATTTTTCCTGTATCTCCGATGGAGCAACGCCCACAATTTTTTTAAATGTGTTAGAAAAATACGCAATATCTTTATATCCGACTTTTTCTGCCACCTCGTACACCTTGTTCCGGTGATCCGAAAGCAGTTCCACTGCCTTTTTCATCCGGTACCGTGTGAGCCATCCCATCACCGTATATCCCGTCTCTTTCTTGAAGCAGTGGCTCAGGTGGCCTTCGCTGATCCCCACCGCACCTGCGATCTTCGCCACATTGATCGTACTTTCCCCGTAATGAGATGCCATATAAAGCACCGCGTCCCGGACGTATCCGGTAAGTCCCGCGGTATTCTCATCGAATGGCAGGCAGAGCCGGATCACCGTGGCATCGCTCTCCGGTCTGTCACCTTCCAAAGCGTCCGGATATTGCTCCTTTTCCAGCGCGTTATCCGGAACAGATCTGCTCAGACCGGTACCGCTTCTCTTCTCCCGATCCGTCTCGATCCGCTCTTTTGCCCTGAGGATCGCGCTTTCCAGTTCCCCGTCCTCAAAAGGCTTTAACAGATAATCAAATGCGTAAAGCTTCAACGCCTCTCTGGCGTAGGAAAACTCGCTGTACGCGGTCAGAAAGATCACCTGTACCGGATTTTTCTCTTCACGAAGCTTCTTTAACATCTCAAGACCGTTCATCTTAGGCATCCGGATATCACAGATCATCAGGTCCGGATTCTTTTCATGGACCAGCTCCAATGCGTCCAATCCATTTTCCGCCTCACCCACGACCTCGCATCCCAGCGTAGTCCAGTCCGTCTCACCGACAATTCCCATTCGTACGAACCGCTCGTCATCTACAACGATCACCTTTATCATAACAGCTCCCCCCTTCCTTTTTTCCTTTCCCCCATTGATCATCAGGATCTGTTTTCCATACCGGGAGCAGGCTGTCCGGAACCTTTCACCGGTATTCTTATCGTTACCTTTGTTCCACCTGCAGCCAGCCGCTCTGCCCTGAGACCGTAGTCTTTTCCATAATGAAGCCGGATGATCGTATCCACATTGTAAAAGCCGATGTGGCCATTCTTCTGTTCCTTGTCCCGGTTTCCGAGCCGTCGGATCACTTCATCACTGATCCCGCAGCCGTCATCCGAAACCTCAACGACAAGTTCCGCCTGATCCAGATACGCCCGGACAAAGATATGTCCCTCATCCGCGTCTGCCAGTCCATGGATCACCGCATTCTCAACGATCGGCTGTACGATCAGCTTCGGCACCATGATCGTTTCCGTCTCCGGATCGATCTCGTACTGAAAATCAAACTTTCCGTTAAACCGGATCCTCTGGATCTCAGCATAGCTCTCGACCAGCGTCATCTCCTCTTTCAGCGTGATAAACTGTGCATTGGAGATACTCGTCCGAAGGATCTTTGCAAGCTTTGACGCAAGCGTCGCAAGCTCCGGAATATGGTTCGCCTTCGCCACCCATTTCATCGTATCAAGGGTATTGTAGAGAAAATGCGGGTTTAGCTGGGACTGCATCATGGCGATCTGGGTCTCATTCAGCTCCTTTTCGCGCCGAACCCGCTCCCCCATATAGGAGGAGATCCTCTTTGTCATGATATTAAAATTTTCCGCCAGCTCCCCAAACTCGTCCTGACGTTCCATGTCCACATGGGTATCCAGTTTTCCCTCCTGAACCTCATCCATGGCATCATGAAGCACATGGATCGGCTTGGAGAGAAAAGAGCTGATCCCAACCGCAACGCCAACGCTTAAAAGAAAGCTTCCTGCGGCCATGAAAAAAAGAACCGTATACATGGATCTCGTGGTATCACTCGTAAAAACATGGGGACGGATCAGGACACTGTAAAGCCCTGTGTCCCCCAGCTTTGAAACGTAAATACTATTGTTGTTCCAAACCTCCGTCAGAGGTTCTCCCTGTAAAAAACGGTTTCTCAGAACATCTCCGACCGTCTCCCCCGATGCCGTGCCTACGCTGTACACAGTCTCCAGAAATCCATTGAGGATACAGATTCCGTCCTGACCGCTGTATGTACCGGAGAGCGCCTTCGCGAAATGCTCCGCCGTCATTGTGGCCACAAAATATCCGGAACATTCCTCCGAATTTCCGGTCACCGCTCTAGCAAACCGCAGGACCTCATCACCGCCAATCTCCAGATCACTCCGGATGATCAGGTCATTCGGATGGGCATGTGCCTCTCTCAGGATCCCCCAGTATACCGGCAGTGTCTGTCCGTAGGTACGGTTTCCCGTAGAGTACAGGCAGGAGCCGCCCGCATTGTAGAGATGAAATCCCGCCATCTCACGGCATGCAGCGGTCGCTCCGTACAGACTTCGGTACACTTCATTCTTCTTTCCAAAGCTCTCCTTTTCCAGTGCCTCGGCAACCAGCGGATCCGTACACAGTTCCTCCGCCGCGTCATGATAAGCGTCGAACAGCGTCATCAGCTGCTGTTCTACCGCACCGGCAAGCTCCATATCCTTTTTTTCAAAATCTCTTCCGACCTTCACCTTAAACATCTGAATCAGAAACACACAGCACACGATCAACGGAAGAACAGACACCGCAAGAAAACTCACAAGAAGCTCCCGCCGGAAGGATCTCTGAATAAAATTCTTCATGATCCACCTCCGTTTTCCGCCATGAGCGCCGCCCATTTTTCCAAAATGGATTTCTGGTTTTTCACCGCCCATCCAAGATCGAAGTCCATGATCGAACCCTCTTCCTTCTGATCCGGGGTAATATCATCGCGGACCGTCCGTCTGTAAAGCTTCTCGACAGCCAGTCTCTGGACATCTGGACTCACGATAAAATCCACAAAAAGCTTCGCGTTTTCTTCATGCTCCGCCCCCCTGATCACCGCGCATCCGTCTGCCACCGCGCTGGTTCCCTCCCGCGGATAGACGATCGAGATCGCCGCGCCGCGGTCGATATACTTTTTCGCAGTTTCCTCCAGGGTCAGACCAACCAGATATGTTCCCTCTGACACCTCATCGAGTACGGCGCCTGACCCTGCCGCCATCCGGCGGCCGAGTACTCCGGCAAACCGTTCCAGAACCTCATTTTCACGCATCGGCAGGACCTGGATCATCGTCTCCAGCATCGTGCAGCTGCTGCCGGATCTTCCCGGGTCCGCAAAGGACACCTTTCCGTCCCAGTTCCCGTCAAACAGATCCTCAAATCCCCGCGGGGCGGCAGCCGCGTCCACCAGCTTATTGTTGTAGATCAGGACAATGGGAAGCTCCGTAAACGGAGTCCAGACATGATCCTCCGTCCGGTATATACTCTCGATATGATCGCTCTGGGTGCTCTCATATGACACGAAGCAGTCCTTAAAGACCTCATAGCTCTCCACACCTCCGCCAAACATCACGTCACAGGATCCCTTTTCTCCCTCTTCCCGGATCCGCTCCAGAAGCTCCGTCGTTCCCCCGGGAAGCACTTCCACCCAGATTCCGGTCCGCTCCTCAAACTCCTTTATGATCGGTGCATAGACCTCCTGCTTATGGGAAGTATACACCGTAAGTCTCTTCTCCGCACTCACTTTCTCCGGTCCCTGGCCGCTGCTCTCCCCTGTGCTGCAGCCCGCCGCACTCATCGCCGCAACTGCAATTCCAAGGAACAACGCCCATACGTTTCTCTTTCCCTTCACTCCCCCGAAATCCCCCTTTTGATTCCGTTCAGATTTTATTTATCCCTTTCATATCAGTTCTACTATTCGCTCTTTTCCACCCATTTTATCATATTTCTTATACAAAAGCCACAAAAAATAGCACTGTTGCTCTATAAAAAGAAACTCCCTTTTCGGAAAAGTGTTCCTACTGTATATAAACTCATTTTTATACGTTTTCCACGATTTTTATTTATTTTTCCATAATGGGGAGTTCGTTTTACTTAATGATTATACGCAATTCGTGAAATTGAAATTTTTGAAAGGCTACTTCACTTGGATGGTGAGGTAGCCTTTTACTTATCTATAGCCTTTGCTATATAATTCTCTTGCTAAATCATACATTTCAATCTGTTTGACAACTTCTTTCAGCTGACTTTCAGACAAACTATTTATGAAATCTAATTGCTCTTGTTTGGTTTTTCTATTTTCAAATCGACAGTCGCACTTATTTGAAATTTTATGCATTCTGCTTGCCAAAAAGCCTTTATCATTTTCTGATATGTTATTTGCTTCATATACTTCAATCATTTTATCAAGCATTTGCATATCGTATGATGTTATATTCAACTCATCAGGTCTGCTTGATTCACAGTATCCCAAAACAACATATCTAAAATCATCAAATTTACCATCTGTATAACGATACAAAAAGTTATGCCAATTCCAAATTCTTTTAAATACTTCTTCTCTTGTCATAAGTTTATCCACCTTCTTATTATGCGCGTAGATTATTGATATATTTTGTTAAAAATGCCTTATTATCTTTTGAAGCTTGTAATGCATCTGTGTAGTAACCACCGATAACCTTTTGCATTCCTGTTCTTACTTTATCTTGCAATATTACATCATATTGTTTAAAGTCTGCATCACTCCCTTTTCGGAAAAGTGTTTCTGATATTACTTAGCCCAAACTATCCTGTTATTTATTGTTCTGCTTCTTTGACAACTTTGATACCGTAAACCTCTGTTATCTGTGCTGGATAACTTTCTGCAATTTCTCCGTTATATGCTATTTCAATAATGTCACCAACATTTGGTTGTGGAGCAGTACCTATGTTTTTCATTGGTACTATAATCAGATCTGCACTGTTTAATTCTTGACTACCCTCTACTGGTTCTACTAAAAAATAATTATCACGAATTTCAAGAATGGTTGCTTCAAAAATAGTGTTATTTTCTTCACCTATTCCACTTGGTCTGAGCCATTGACCTGTTTCTTCATCTTTCACTAAAACCAACTCGTAACCTCTCTCCGGTCTGTTAAAATAAATTTCTGTATCATCCGAAGTAAGCTCTAATTGGAAGCTATGCTCTGCTCCAATCGGACTGTTTATTCCACCAAATGTCGAAAAAAATGTAAGATAATGTGGTTTTACTCCACCGCCATTGTCTTTAAATCCTCTGATATATCCTGTAGATGTTGGAATTCCTACATCAAGCGTGATCTCCGTTCCATCCTCTGATACAGAGTAATCAACTAATACGACATCCATTCTTTTTTGAAAACCTGTGCCAATAAAGAATAGAGCTACTAATACAGCTAAAATTACAATTACTGCAATTATTCTTTTTTTCATAATCAAACACCTCCATTGATTTGGTGAAACTTCAAACAAATTCGTTTTTAAATTAACCTTAATGTATATTTATACATCAATAATGCATAATTATACATATTTTTTCATTCAGACACACAATTCCGAAAAGGGAGAAAAGAAACAACAGTGCCAATACATTCTCCAAACTATTTTTCTTTATAAAAAATGGGGATTTGTTTTTCGTGATATGTGCGGATATTTTTCTGAAAATCAGGATCCACCAAAATATCATATCCAGTCATGGCAAGTCCTTTTGCGCCTTTTAAGCAGATTTCCTGCGCCTCTAAGCTTCCTGCCGCATTTGCATACTCTATCGTATGACCCTGAATTGTTTTGTCATCTGTGATGGACAGATAATCATGAATCGCCGGAATTTTGATGGATACATTTCCGATGTCCGAAGAACCGTATTGCTTTTTCGGATCCGGCCATTCCATGTGAATTCCTATCAATTCCATATTATCCTTGAATGCCTGACACATCGGCTGATTTGGATATCGTTCCGCATAGATATCGCCCAGATTAATCAAAGCATTTGCTCCTGTCAGTTTTTCTGCATTTTCTACACAGCGTTTTAAAATTTCAATCAGTTCCTCCGTCCTCTTCATCGTATCCGCCCGGACACAGAACTCACATTCTGCCTGCGCAGGAATCACATTTGCAGCGCTGCCACCGTTTGTTATAATTCCATTGATGTTGTCCTGAGGATCGAATGTCGGACGTAGAAGATCAATCTGCTGGAACACATGAAGAACAGCACTTAACACATTGATTCCATTCTTCGGCACGGAGGAATGCGCTCCTTTTCCCGTAAAACTAATTGTCAGCGTACATGCTGCCCTGCCGCCTCTGCCAACCAGATTCGCTCCTCCGGATGACGGATGCATCATCAAAGCGAAGTCTACATCGTCAAATGCTCCATTTCTGAGAAGTTTTACCTTTCCAGCTCCTCCTTCCTCCGCCGGAGTTCCGATCAGGCAAACATTTCCGTTTAATTCCGCCATCATGGAGGCAAGTCCTAAAATGCCCCAGTCGAACAGGTGGCAATCAGATTATGACCACAGCCATGACCAATGCCTCTGAGTGCGTCATATTCCGCCAGAAATGCAACATTCGGTCCCTTCCCTTTTCCCGCTTTATCTGCGCGAAAGGCAGTCTGAAGACCTCCATACCCCTTTTGCACCTGAAATCCGTGATGCTCCAGAACCGAAGAAATTGCCTCCACCGCCTGAAACTCTTCAAAACCAAGTTCCGGATGATCATGGATCTTCTTTGACAATTCAAACAATTCATCCCTGCTGCGATTGATCGCATCTGCAATACGTTCTTTTTTATTATTCATGTATTTCCCTGCTTTCATTCTGGAATGCTACTGCTGCCATACACATCACTCTTGTCATTAACTGGATCCAATGCTCATCCACCATAAAATGCTCATTGTGTGCTGACGCATACTCTCCTACCGCCATCTTGATAAATTTTGCATATCGGTACAGGCTCTCCCCTGCAGTTGTCAGGGTAAGCGTATTCTTTCTGTTAAAAAACTCTACTCCAAACTGTTTTTCCAATTTTGCAATATAATTACTCAATGATTGCTGCGAAATATACAGTCGCTTTGCGGCCTTTGTAAAATTCATCTCTTCCACAGCAGCAATAACGTAATTCCAGTTTGTGTTGCCCGTGATTCCATCTCCCGCTCAAACTTATGTTTATCTGTACAGTTGTACACACCATTTTCTCTGAATTTTCCATTTATTTTGCATTAATATTCTTTTTTCTCAGAATCATATATTATGCCGCGATAATTATCTTTACAAGCTAATATACCACATTTTAGTATTTTCCGATAGTGTCCTTTACTTAAATTTATATCTGCAGGCTTGCCTTCCTCTATCCCCCAACACGGAACCTCTTTTTTCTTTTTTCTCTTTTCCATATCTCCCATCCCCCAGCGCAGGACCGCCTCCGGACACGGGTGCCTGATTCCAGAGGCATGGCTTCCTCTTGGCTACCCGGGAGAATGCGTTGGAGAACAGGGGACACTTGTTTAAGCCGCAGGCGAGTTGTGTCCCCTGCTCTCCGCCCTTAGCATTCTTTCGGGAGCTTAGAGGAACCGTCTCTGGAAACCAGTACCCGGGGCCGGAGGCGGCCCTGCGCGTCCCCGGACCCATTATGAAGCACCATCTCCCCACAACAAAAAAACCGCCGCACCTCCACGATCTCCCCAAAAGGAAATCATGTTCGGTACGGCGGTTTTTTGCCTGACTCCGCGTGAACACTAAAAAAAAAGAACGCCTGCCCCCTCTCATTATGAATTATCTTCTTTTCCGCCTTACGGCGTCCAAGAAGCTTCGGACCTCGTCCTTATACTGCCCCGGCAATAGAATTGCTTATGAAAGCAAGCTTTCAACACAATTCTATCACCAGGTCAGTGCAATTCAAAGTTTTATTTACTTTCTCATCTCAAGAACATCCGCAAATGCCTCGATAGCAGTTGCAGCCTGTCCGAAGTCTCTCATCTGCTGGTCAACACCAAGCTTGATGTGCGGGATACCTGCATTGTCGAGAGCTTTCTTGAGGTACGGATACTCCATCTCCTCCGGATCGCAGAACTGCTGCATGAAGAGTACAAGACCCTGAGCGCCGCTCTTCTTAACCATGTCAGCCACGAACTCGCCACGGCGGTTCTTGGAAGACTGCGGATCATAAAGAAGGATATCGTAATCCATGTTTGCAAACTGTTTAGCAAGAGCTCTGAGAGCATCCTGCTCATCCTCCGGAACGTCTGTACGGAAGGAACGACTCTCATGAGCAACATCATCAGCTGCGATCGCGATGTTGTTATTCTCGAAGATCTCAAGAAGCTTCGGGTTGTCTACGATGATACCGGATGTAACAACCTTTGTTCCCTTCCAGTCACATACCGGAAGAGCTGCGAGCTCTTTGTTTAACTCTTCAAGTTTTGCAGTGTATTCCGGTTTCTCCATGAAGAAGAATGCCTTTAATACTGCGGAACGCTTTGTAGGAGTTACAACGTCACAGTGCTCGTTAGCGAGTTTTACGAACTCACGGCGAGCTGCACGGCTCTTGTTGTAAACCTTGATTGCGTCAAGGATCGCATCGTTGGTGATCTCGTGGCCACATACTTCCTCGAGGTCAGCCTTAACGTTTGCGTACTCCTCCTCACAGAACTTAAGTCCGAACTCTTCGAAACGGTTCTGCGGATGAGCAAGGAAGATAACTTTCATCTTGTCGCCCATAGCAACACGGAAGTTCTGGCTCATCGGACGTAATGTATCACAGATTGTTGGTGTGATGATTCCGTCTAACTGATCCATAGTTCCGTCAAGAAGCATTTCAAGTGCGAGCTGAGCGATTGTGCAGTAGAAGGTTGCACAGTACTCTTTTGCACGGCTGATTGTCTTGTTGTTGGAGCCCCAGATTCCCATCGGAACCATGCCTGCAGCATATACAAGCTCTTCCGGAGCGTAGTACGGGAGAACGCCGATGACCTTCTTGCCCTGTGCTTTATATTCAGCAAGCTGCTGTTTCGGAGTTGCAGCTTTTACTTTAAATTCGTCAAATAATGCGTTGATACTCATGGTCTATTTAGCCTCCTTTGCCTGGATGTTTGCTTCCATAGCCTCAACAAGACCCTGTACTCTAGTCTCGTACTGAGCGGCATTGAAGTTACGCGGGTCAGCCTGGTCACCATCGAATCCTGCGCACGGGATGCCAAGATCCTTAGTGAAGCGACGCTGCATCTCAGCCATGTAACCAGACCACGGCTTACAGCTTCTGTTGTAGTGAACGAGAACGCCATCTACCTTGTTGTCGCGGCAGATGCCTTCACGCCATGCAACACCCTGCTCGATACATACAGAGTTCGGTGCTTTATAGTAAGCACGAGCCATCTCATCCAGACCATTGTATACGAAACCGAATGCCGGTGCATATACAACTGCTGTTACGTTCACGCCGTTAGCCTTTAACGGTTTGAACAGAGCCGGAAGCTTCGGCCAGCACGGAATACCCTCGAACATTACACGGTATTTCTCCGGGAACGGAGTTGTTGTCTCACCCTTAGCGATCGTCTCGTCAAGGTCTTTCGCTAACTGCTCGAATGCCTCAGCAGCCTCAACTCTTGCACGTGCAGTTACGACGTCAGCCATATGGTTGAACAGGTCGAAACCACTGTACGGAGCCGGTTTGTACTGTAAGTAATCACAGACTTTTAACCATGCTTTTGCTGTACGGTTTGCGTTCTCACATGCATGCTCGAACTTCTTCTCGTCGAACTTCTTGCCTGTAAGCTCCTCTAACTGCTTGATTGCCTTGTCGAACTGTCCACGAACATAGCGAACATTCTGATCAGCAACATCAACAGAGTTGTTGTACGGAATATCGATCATGATAAGCGGAATGTTGCACATACGAGCGATGTTCTCATACCACTTTGTCATACAGTTACAGATGTTGTTGCAGCAGAGAACAAAATCCGGCTGCGGGATCTGCATCTGACGGATCGGGGAGATTGCTGCGATGCGGCGCTCTTTATCCGGTCCATCCGGAAGTTTTTCAAGCTCAAGAAGGTTTACAACCTCAAGATACGGAGTCTGAGTCTTCGGATCTTTCTTCGGCTTGCCAGTTGCCTCGTCGATCACTACGTTACCGTCAGCATCCTTTAACGGCTTACCTGTGCTCGGATCGATGATGTATTCACCTGTCTCCGGGTCAAACTTACGAGCAACACGGACACCAGCTGCATATGCAAGGCTGATACGTGCATAACCGCAGATATCGTTATCGTAACCCATATCCTCAGCTGCCTGGCACATAAGCTCACCGTAACGGTTTGCTGCGATACCAGCTGCCTGGTTCTCCGGGTACATAACGTTTAAATCAAATGCTGCTGCGAGCTCGCACGGGAATTTGGAAGAAGACCATCCAACTAACTCGCCTCTCTTTTTGGCCTCACGCGCGTCTTTATGAACGTCGTCTACGACTTTACGCAGCGCAAGAACACCAGGGCTAACCTGCTTTGCCATAATAAATATCCTCCATTTCTTATCAATCATGACCGACCGCGGCTGCGGGACAATCCCGCAGCTGTTTTTCAGCCATAAAATTGCATAACCTAATTCTGTTTCACCGATCCATGCAGATTTGCATGGACGATAAACATCAAACTGTCTTATGCGCGGCGGCTTGCTGCCTGATATGCATATAAGGCTGCACCAAGCGCACCGTTATACTGTGTCAGAGGAGATCTGTGGATCTCACATCCAAGCTCATTCTGAAGAGCTTTGACAACACCGTCGTTCTGTGCGACACCGCCAGTCATGACGAGTGCCGGAACCACTCCGATCCGGTGTGCGAGTCCAGTGACACGGTGAGCCACGGAGCGGTGGATACCTGCGATAATATCGCATTTGTCGGTTCCCATCGACAGCTGGCTGATAACCTCGCTCTCCGCAAATACGGTACATGTGGAGCTGATCTCGACTCTCTTTTTGGAGAGGGAATCAAGATGACCAAGATCCTGGACCTTTACTTCAAGAACGCCTGCCATTACGTCGAGGAATCTTCCGGTTCCTGCAGCGCACTTGTCGTTCATCTGGAAGTTGGTCATTGCACCGTTGTCAATATGAAGGACCTTAACGTCCTGACCGCCGATATCAATGACGGTATGAACGTCAGGGAACAGGAAGTAAGCTCCCCTTGCGTGGCAGGATAACTCACTCATCTGTTTGTCTGCAAAATTCATTAAGGAATTACGACCATAACCTGTTGCCAGGGTAAAAGCCACATCCTCTTTTTTCATGCCTGCGTTTTCCAACACTGCGTCGATCGCACGCTGGGGGCCGCTGGTACCTGCACCTACATCGATCAGGGATTTCGCTACGATCTCCTGGCCATCCTTCATCATGATGCATTTGGAAGCCGTGGATCCTACGTCGATTCCCAGGGTGTAAATTGCACTCATAATAACCTCCGGGTATACTGAAAATGTAAAATGAAACTGGCTTTGTTATACCAGTATATCCAGGCCAGAGAAAGTACTCCCCCGGCCTGGATACGTATCATTTTACTCTATCCTTCAGTCAGAATCAAGCTTTTTTAAATGTGTTCCACTCACGGATCGCACGCGGTGTTACCATCTGATGGAACGGGCAGATAGACTCCGGATTCTGGTAAGCAGACTCTGTGAATGCCTGAATGTACGGACGGATCTCTGTAAGATCAACGATCTCGTCAGCCATACCCTTGATTGTGCAGTATTTCGGACGGGACTTGTCGTGGTACATCTGGATCATGTCGTTCATCTTGTCGATGATCGGCTGGAGATCCTCACCGGCCTTCTTAGCCTTAACAAGTTTTCTGGAGTACATAGCGTTTGCTGCTGTCTCACCCGGCATTACATAGTACTCAGAAGCGCCTGTTGCAAGGGAGAATACGTTTGTATCGTTGCCCTGCGGTCCGCCAAGTACGTAGTGAGCAGCTGCGGATGCCTTACGAAGTGTAACCTCTAAGGACGGAAGCTTGGAGTTCTGGATGGAGTAGATCAGAGACTGACCAAGACCAAGAAGCTCAGCCTTCTCAGCGTCATCACCTACATCGATACCAGTTGTATCCTGTAACCAGATCAGCGGGATTCTGTCACGAGCGCAAAGTGTTACGAACTCGTTCATCTTGATCAGGCCCTGACGATATAACTTTCCGCCGATACCAACAGAGTTCTGTTTGTACTCCGGATAGTTCATAAGGAGACCCTGAACGTTTGCTACAACACCAACGAGAAGTCCGTTTACTTTAGCAAGACCTGTTACAACCTCCGGGCCGTAACCGTTCTTGTACTCAGCGAACTCACTGCCGTCGAAGAGACGGCCGATTACATCGTAGATATCGTACGGACGTTTCTGGTTCATCGGGATGATGCTGTAAAGGTCCTCTGCCGGAAGAGCCGGTGCCTTCGGATCATCAACACGGAAGAACTCGAGGTTGTATGACGGAAGGTAGCTAACGTACTTCTTGATGCCCTCGATTACGCCGTAATCGTTCTCATATACTTCACGGAAGAAACCAGTCTCGTCATAGTGAACCGGAACGGAACCCGGAGCCGGAACGTGCTTCTTGCCGTTTTCGATCTGTGCTGCGATGATCTGCTCAGCAGACTCTTCGTCAATATATCCCTTCGGGTTCATACCGGAAAGAATACCAGCGCCGCCTACTGCCATGTTTGCCTGGCTGTGTGCGATAAGGATTGTCGGGGAAATGCTGTGGTATCCGCCGCCTGCCGGGTTGGTTCCGTAGATACCTACGATAACCGGAACACCAAGCTGGTTTAACTCAGCGTTACGGAAGAACGGTGTACCGCCGCCGCGTCTGTTCGGGTAAACCTTATCCTGGTTCGGGAACTCAACGCCGGAGCAGTTTAACAGATATACGAGCGGAAGGTGGAGCATCTTAGCTGCATCGGAAGCACGCAGAAGGTTGTCTGCCTGTCCCGGTACCCATGCGCCGGCCATCTTCTTGTTATCGGAAGCGATGATGTAAACCCATTTTCCGTTTACACGGCCAAGTCCGTTAAGAATGTTTGTTGTACCGAACTTGTTGCCTTCCGGGTTGTAAAGGCTGTTTAACGGGCACCATGTTCCCTCATCAATGAGAGCGTTGATACGCTGCATTGCGGAGAGCTGTCCGCGCTCGTTTAACTTCTCTTCTGTTGTGATACCAGCTGCAAGAGCTTTCTCGATGGACTCATGGATGTCAGCCTCAACGGCTTTGATCTCTTTTGCGTTCTCGTCATTAACGTTTACCAGCTCTTTACCAACAGTAGGCATTCCCTGGAAATATTTCGGCATGGAAAAGTAACCCATGTTCTTCCTCCTTATATATACGCGATTGCTGCGGTCAGCGGTTTTTGCCAGTCACTGACCGCGGCATGATTATCATCTATAAAATGATCGTTTCGATTATTTTGTTTCCTTCGGAACTTTGATGAAAGCCTGACCTGGGTCGATCTCTTCACGAATAACGCGAATGATCTCCGGATCCGGGCCTTCCATAAGCTGTGCTCTGGAGGTATCGATCTCGAAACCTGTGTTCTCCTGAACCATTTCCGGAGAGGAGAATGGATAGTAGTAAGCAAGGTACATTCTCTTGGTCTCTTCGTCGAACTTCATGATACCAAGATCTGTAACTACCATCTGCGGTCCGCGGTTGCCCGGAAGACCTGCTCTCTCACGTCCGCCAGGGCCGTCCATCCAGCCGCAGCTTGTGATGTAGTCAACATGCTCCATGAATCTTCTCTTCTGGTGCTGCATCATAATGATGGTGTTGCAGAATGTAGCGATACCGTTAGCTCCGCCGGAACCTGTGAAACGGGTTGTCGGCTGAACGTAGTCACCCTTACCGAAGATACATGTGGAGTTAACGTTACCATACGGGTCGATCTGAGCACCGCCGATGAAAGCGATCATACGGTCAGCGTCATGAAGCCACTCGTTAGCCTCGAAACCTACGAAGCGAACGTTCGGCCACTGTACTGCACAGTGAGCCATGAAACGGTTATCACCTACGGAACGCGGTACCTCTACCGGTGAGCAGTCCATAAGTCCGCTCTCTACGATCGGATGGCAGCTCGGGCAAACCACACGCTTCGCAAGAGAAGCACCGATTAACGGAAGACCGGTACCAACGATAACGATCTGATTTTCTTTAATATTTTTTGCGATGGCATAAGCCTGCATTTCCTGCTTTGTATACTTTGTATAATCAGCCATTTTTGAATTTCCCTCCCTCAATTAGTGTCTGGTAGAATAGCCAAGATGCGGCTCATTCTTAAGGTTCATGAGGCGAGCGCCGCCAAGGACATTAAGAAGATCATCCTGATCCTTGCAGCCGTATACGTATTTCTGGAGGTAATCCTTGAAGGTCTCCGGAATCTTTGTGCCGTTAGCAGCATCCTCTGCAGCCTGTTTTGCAACCTCTGCAGCCTTTGCAAGCTTCTCGTCTTCCGGTTTAGCAGCAGCAGCCTTCTCAGCCTTTGCAGCAGCCTTTGCGAGCTGTGCCTTTGCATCTTCAGCGTCAAGGTACTTGGAAGCCTTATCGTACTCCTTAAGTCCCTTATCATCATCATCATAGTAGCCATAGCACTGTGCCGGCCATGCGCCGTACGGAGTACGAACGACAGCGTCTACGCACTCGCCGAAGATTCTTGTCTTTGTAGGATCACGGCGGATGTATTCATCACTTACGATCTCCTCGCATGTAACGATCGTACGCTTTGCAGCGATTGCGATATCAACATCGTGGAACTCATCACCATCGATAATGCAGGTTCCATCCGGAGATGCCTGCTGTACATGGATGATCGCGCAGTCAAGCTTCGGAACCGGAACAGCAAGAAGCTTCTCGCCCGGCTCAAACGGGTTCTCGATATCTACGCACTTTAAGTTGTCAACGCCTTCCATTGTTTTTCTCTTCTCTTCGCTGATGCCCCAGAATTTAACAAGGCCGGAACCCTGCATCATTCTTACCGGGAGATACGGAAGACCAAGAGAAGCTGCGTGAAGCTGTAACATAAGAACGTCCTGAGAGTAGTCCTCGTATGTAAGCTCACCTTTCTCGATTGCAGCACGGAAACGACGTGCAACGTTTGTATAACCAGAGTTTGCTGTGTAGCAGTTGATGTAAGCTCTTACACGACCCTCACCGATTAAGGAGTCCCAGTCTCCGCCTGCCGGGCCGGACCAGCCTACAAAACCAGTTTTACCCTGACGAAGGATCTCGTAAACAGCAGCATACGGTTTACGGTTTGTTGTAAATCCGCCGAGGCAGAGTACATCGTTATCATGTACGTACTTCTCTACGGCGTCGTGTAATGACATAACTTTATTAGCCACAATAAAGCCTCCTTTATTTATATTTGCAGTTAAAAGGCCTGCCTGTTCTCCTCAGACAGGCCTGAACTGCTTTTTAGTTCCTGTAAAAATATACCATGTTATGAAACGGATTTCAACTTCGATTCCATTTCTGGAATGGATTTTATCAAGATTTGAACATCAGCATGAAGTAACCGGCTGCTACTGCAGAACCGATAACACCAGCTACGTTCGGGCCCATAGCGTGCATCAGAAGGAAGTTGGTCGGGTTCTCTTTCGCACCAACTGTCTGAGAAACACGGGCTGCCATCGGAACTGCGGATACACCTGCGGAACCGATTAACGGGTTGATCTTACCGCCTGTGATCGCGCAGAGAACTTTACCAAGCAGGATACCACCGACTGTCGCGAAAGCGAAAGCAAGAAGACCCATAGCGATGATGGCAAGTGTCTGGACACGAAGGAAGATCTCACCATTTGCTGTAGCACCTACGGTTGTACCGAGCATGATCGTAACCATGTTGCAGAGTGCGTTCTGTGCAGTATCGGAAAGTCTTCCGGTAACGCCGGACTCACGGAACAGGTTACCGAGCATCAGCATACCAAGAAGCGGTGCTACGGACGGAAGAAGCAGGGAGCAGAACAGAACAACGAATACCGGGAAAACGACTTTCTCGACTTTGCTGACTTTTCTTAACTGCTTCATAACGATCTGACGCTCTTTCTTTGTTGTAAGGAGCTTCATGATCGGCGGCTGGATCAGCGGGATCAGAGCCATGTAGGAATACGCGGCTACAGCGATCGGAGCCACAAGATCCGGAGCCAGGTTATTTGCGATATAGATTGCGGTCGGGCCATCAGCACCACCGATGATACCGATCGCTGCACACTCACCCGGTGTGAAAAGTCCTGTTGCATTTGCAAGTGTAAATGCAACATAGATACCGAACTGAGCGGCTGCACCGAGAAGAAGGCTGACCGGATTCGCGATCAACGGACCGAAGTCTGTCATCGCACCGACTGCCATGAAGATCAGGCACGGGAATAAGCTGGACTTAACGCCCATGTACATAATTCTTAACACACCGGACTGATACCAGTGATCTGCCTCATTCATAAGACCTGCAAGCGGAAGGTTCGCAAGGAACATACCGAATGCGATCGGGAGCAGAAGGAGCGGCTCGAACTGCTTCTTGATTGCAAGATATAATAAAACGAAGGATACAAGGAGCATAACGCCCTGCTGCCAGGTGATTGCGGCGAAACCTGACTGAGCGAGGAGCTCCGAGAAAACTGAAAGTATATTCACGTGTGGCACCTCCCGCTTAGTTTAAGGTAACCAGAACTGCACCTGTCTCAACGGAATCGCCTGTGCTTACATTGATAGCTGCAACAGTTCCTGCTGCCGGAGCAACGATCTCTGTTTCCATCTTCATAGCTTCCATAACGATTACGCACTGACCGTAGCTTACTGCGTCACCGACTTTAACCTTGATGTCAAGGATCTTACCTGGCATCGGAGCTTCTACTGTCTGTCCACCTGCGGACGGAGCTGCTGCCGGTGCTGGAGCCGGAGCCGGTGCTGCTGCCGGAGCTGCCTTCGGTGCCGGTGCTGCTGCCGGAGCCGGAGCTGCCTTCGGTGCCGGTGCTGCTGCGAGGATCGGTGCCGGTGCGCTTACCTGCGCGCCTCTGTCAAGCGGTCTGTACTCGTCTACTCTCTCGATCTCAACTTCATACTTTTTTCCGTTTAATGTTGCAACGTATTTCATTTCTTTTAATACATCCTTTCCTTTTTTTGCGTGCAGCTGATTCATATTCGCATAGCTGCTTTTGCTTTTACATTTGGGTCTTTTACAGTTCCTTGATACTTACTACACGGAACTCTTCCCCGGACAATCTTGCTTCCTCACTGACTGCCGCGAGAAGCACTGCATAGGATTCCTCATCGATAGCCGGAGCCGGTGCTGCAACTGCCGCAGCTGCCTTTGGCGCACTCTCCTTAAATAATGTACCGATGACCTTAGAGATAATGATAACCGCGATTGCGAGCACTGCAAGTGCTGAGAATACGACTAACAATCCAACGAGTGAAATGACAATCGAATCCGCAACGGTCATACCGCCTGTCCACATATACTTACCGCACCTCCTTCGTTTCGTTTCATTTAAGAAACTTTTGTTGGTTAGTTATTCCGTATTGTGAAATGCATTCCACATTTTTCTCGGCGCATAAGGGTACTTGACAAATCAGCACCCATAATCACCTTGTTTCTATGCAGTTTTCACAATATCGTAATTTGAGTATATCAGCTTTCTGCGCAAATGTCAACAAAGCCGATTGAAAAAAATTTATCAAATATACTAATTCAACGTGATATAAAGACAAGTACAGCTTATGTCCTTATATTGACAAACCTACTCTGTTAGTACTGTTTTCCAATCCTGACCGTTCCGTTTTCACTACTGTCCCGTCCACATTCCTGCGCCGGAGTGCTTTGCTTGCGACAGTCTTCAGCTTCGTGCGAGTTCGCAAAAACCGCCCGTCAACTCCTGCATGATATGCATGAATCGACGGGCGGTCACAGTCTCAGATATGGTTCCCGATTTACGGCTGTTTTCCAATATAAGCAAGGATTCCGCCGTCGACGTAGAGGATATGTCCGTTCACGAAATCAGATGCCTCAGATGCGAGGAATACCGCCGGTCCCTTTAAGTCCTCGACAGTCCCCCATCTCGCTGCCGGTGTCTTCGCGATGATGAACTGGTCAAACGGGTGACGGGAGCCGTCCGCCTGGCGCTCTCTTAACGGCGCCGTCTGGGATGTCGCGATATAACCAGGTCCGATGCCGTTGCACTGGATGTTGTATTCTCCGTACTCGGAGGCGATGTTCTTTGTGAGCATCTTTAATCCGCCCTTTGCAGCCGCATATGCGGATACAGTCTCTCTTCCGAGTTCGGACATCATGGAGCAGATGTTGATGATCTTGCCGGATCTCTTTTTCATCATCGACGGAAGAACCGCCTTCGCCATGATAAACGGTGCATTCAGGTCGACATCAACGACCTTGCGGAACTCTTCCGCACTCATCTCATGCATCGGGATCCTCCGGATCATTCCCGCATTGTTTACAAGAATGTCCACAGTGCCGATCTTCTCCTCGATGTCAGCGATCATCTTCTTTACCGCTTCCTCGTCCGTGACGTCGCAGACATATCCGTGGGCATCGATGCCTTTTTCTTTGTATGCGGCAAGTCCGCGCTTTAAGGACTCCTCATTGCTGCAGTTAAACACTACGGTCGCTCCCGCTTCCGCATAGCTCTCCGCGATCGCGAAACCGATCCCGTGTGCCCCGCCCGTTACCAGAGCGATCTTTCCTTCCAGGGAAAACATGCTTTTCTTATCCATTTTGTCTGTTTCCTTTCTCTCTATAATAATAAGGTATCGATCATCCTGCCGTCATCCGTTCTTTCGTTCAGGATATCTTATTTTAAATCTGTCGGAGTGATCGTGTCCATATCGTCAAACTCCTGGTTCTCTCCGCCCATCGCCCAGATGAAGGTGTAGTTGGAGGTTCCGGCTCCGCAGTGGATGCTCCATGACGGGCTGATCACCGCCTCCTCATTCTTCATGACGATGTGTCTCGTCTCCGTCGGCTCACCCATGAAATGCATGACCACCTGGTTCTCCGGAACTTCAAAATACATATAGATCTCCATGCGGCGCTCATGTGTGTGGCACGGCATGCTGTTCCAGACACTGCCCGGTTCCAGGGCCGTCATTCCCATGGACAGCTGGCATGTTTTTAAAACGTCCGGATGGATAAACTGGTTGATGACTCTCTTATTGGACGTGTTGGAGTCACCGAGCGGACGTTTCGCAGCATCCTTTAAGGTGATGAGTCTCGTCTCGTAAGATGTGTGGGCCGGCGCACTCACCATATAGAATTTTGCCGGAGCATTTTCATTGTCGCTGGCAAAGATCACTTCTTTCGTACCTTTTGTGATGTAAAGGCAGTCTTTATAATCAAGATGGTACTCCACCCCATCGGCCGTGATCGAGCCGGAACCGCCGATGTTGAAGATCCCGATCTCACGGCGCTCAAGGAAGTAATGAGTCCCGAAGTTTTTCCAGCAATCGATCCCTTTTTCGATGGAAACATGTTCTTTCACCGGCATGCAGCCCAATGTCACCATGCGGTCTACATGGGAGTAGACAGATACCACCTCGTCCGGGCGGTAGAGATCCTGGATCAGGAACTCATTTCTCAGTTCTTCTGTCGTGTAGCGTTTTACATCTCTCTGATTTGCGGAATAGCGAATATCCATATGTTCTATACCCCTTTTTATATGATATTGTGGTCAGAAGTCCGCTCCTATCTCCGCAGACAGACCTGCAGAAAGCATCGGAACTCCTGACCCTGACAGCATTCTATGCAGAACGACAAATTTTGTCATCCTATCTGACTTTTTTCGCGGCGTATCGGAGTGCTCCGACGCCAAAAAGCGCCAGAAGGAAAGCGTCCAGCACCAGGAACATGATCGCCGCCTGGAAGCCCAGCTTGTCCGCAAGGACTCCGATCACCTGCGGGGTCAGGATCCCGCCTAGGGAACCGATCCCCGTAAACACCGACATTCCAAGCGGGGAATTTCCCATGAGATCGCCGGTAAAGGCCGTCGTTGTCGGGAATGCGCCCGCCATGCCAAGACCGAGAAGAACCAGGGCTGCCACTGCCATTGCCGTATTGCCTGCGAATACAAGGATCAGCACCGAGGCAAACTGAAGAACGGAGATCACAGCCAGGATCTTTGCCGGCGGCACATTCTTCGAGATCGAAGCGATCACGATCCTGCCGATCATGATCATGATCCAGGTTACAGACACCATAACGGTCGCGAGACTTGCGGACATAAATCCGGTGCTCTTTAAATAGGTAACAAACCACCCGTTTACGGAGTTTTCAAGCCCCATATAGAAGAACAGTGCGCCGACTGCCAGGAGAAATCCTGTATTTTTTAAGAACCAGAACTTGTCCTTCTGTCCTGATGCCGGACCATCCTCCTCTCCTGCCGGTTTCTTTTCTTCCTTTTCGATCTTGCGGTAATCCATCGTCACATAAGAAACAACGATGAGAACCGTGAGGACTGCAAGAAGCTGTAAGATCGTCTTCCAGTTCATCCCCGCACCCATAAGAATCATGGTGACAAACGGGGACAGGAACGCGCCCACCGCATACCACATGTGGAGCAGGTTTAAATATTTGTTAGAGCTCCCCGTCACCTGACGGATCGCGTGGTTATTGATGATCGTGATCATTCCCTTTGTAATACCGATGAGAAAGATCATCACATAGAGAACCGGGACCGGAAGTCCGAATGTAAATAAAAGCAGGCAGACCGGATACGGGATCGCGAGGACCACGACAGCCATCTTCTGGGACATCATCCCGCAAAATACCGGGTAGACCAGGCTGGAACATAAGTTTCCGATCGCCAGGAACGACAGCAGACCGCCCGCCGCCGTAAAGCTCAGGTTTCTCTCTTCGATCAGGTTTGGCAGGATGACTCCGAAGATCAGGATGACCATTCCGCTGATAAAATAAGCCAGATAACAGTGATCGATCACCGACCGCCTGTCTTCTCTCGTGATTTCCATCATATGTGTTCTCCCCCACAAAGCTTCTGAAAGGCGCCGCAGTGACCGGATCCTCTCCGCTTTATTGTTAATTTTTCTCCATACTTTCCATCATATCACCTTTTTTCCGTCAAGACAAGGAGGATTTCCCCTGATATTCCATCTTGTGGAATTTTTATACTATTATTTTGTAAGAATTTTCCACTCCGAAAATTCCGCAGGATACTTTTCGCTGTGGATTTTCTGGTCTGAAAATCCGTAATTCGTTGACACTCTCCCCGACTTACTATACAATAAGAGGAAACAGTGTCTGCCGCCTGCCATTTCCGGCAGTTTCCGGCAGTTTCTCCCGTCTCTGCGGAGAGGGGGCAAAATAAGGAGGATAAAAGGTATTATGAAGGACATAAAGAAGGTGACGTTGATCGGTCTCGGCGCGATGGGGGTATTTTTTGCGCCGCGTATTTCAGAAAAACTCGGGGCTGATTTCCGGATCCTCGCGGATGGTGCGAGAAAAGAGCGCCTGGAGCGAAAAGGTGTGACCGTCAACACGATCAATTATCGCTTTCCGATCATCACCCCGGATGTAGAGGGAGATCCGGCAGATCTCGTCATCATCGCGGTAAAAGGATATGATCTGGAGCAGGCGATCAAAGATATCAGAAATCAGGTCGGAAAGGACACGATCATCCTCTCCGTATTAAACGGCGTCGAGAGTGAAAAGCAGGTTGCAGCTGTCTATGGAGAAGAACATGTCCTGTATTCCTACATGCGAATCAGCATTGTCATGAAGGACGGAAAGACAGAGTTCGATCCTCACAAGGGTTCGATCCACTTCGGGGATCTGAAGAATGATCCGGAACACTATTCCGAGAATGTTCTCGCAGTAAAGAATCTGTTCGATCTCTGTGGAATCGACTATAAGGTCGATGCAGACATGTTAAAAGGCATCTGGTTCAAATTCATGTGCAATGTCGCCGAAAATATGACCTGTGCGATGTTCGGCGTTCCGTTCGGCGCTTTCCAGAAGAGCGATGACGCCAATTATTTCCGTCACAAAGCCATGTGGGAAGTGATCCATGTTGCCAATAAACTTGGAATCGACATTGGTCAGAACGAGATCGACCGCCAGGAGCACACGATCGGACGTCTTCCATATGAAAATAAGCCGTCCACACTCCAGGATCTGGAAACCGGAAAGCATACGGAAGTCGATATGTTTGCCGGTACCGTTGTACGTCTCGGAAAAGAACTCGGCGTTGAGACTCCGGTCTGCGAGTGTTTCCTTCATGGGATCCATCTGATCGAGGACCGGATGTTCGGAGTTATCTAAGTCTCATACTTCTGCATGTTTAAAGCTGTCCGCTGTTTGTTTCTGCGGACAGCCTTTCTTTTTGTTTTTCTCTTTTCTGCTTCTTTTTCATCCTGTTTTCCCGGCAAAACCTTATTTTATTAGTTCTTTGGGCAATACTGAAAACAACCTTGCATTTCCCAACGGGCTGTATTATATTAAACATATGAACGATGGTTCATATGTTTATGTATAAATAGATTGCAAATATAATTCTTAGGAGGTCGACTCTATGGATGAATTAGAAAGAACCAAGCAGGAACCGGATGAGCATGAAGCTGAAGAATGCTGCTGCGGACACCATCATCACCACGATGAGGACCACTGCTGTGGACACGAACACGGCGAGCATCATGACGCGCATCACGGCGAGCACCATGAGCATGAACACTGCAGCTGCGGACACCACCATCACCACGATGGCGAGGACCACTGCTGCGATGATGACAATGATGACGATTGCTGCGGACATGAGCACGGCGAGCATCATAACGAGCACCATGAACATGAACAGTGCAGCTGCGGACACCACCATCACCACGATGGCGACGACCACTGCTGCGATGATGACGATGATGACGATCACTGTGGACATGAGCACGGCGAGCATCACGAAGGTCACGAGGAACACCACCACGCTTCCACTCCGAAATCTGAGTGCATCGTCTACGTGATGAAAAACATCGACTGTGCAAACTGCTCCGCAAAGATCGAGAAAAAGATCCAGGAACTCCCGGAAGTCGATGACTGTATCCTGACGTTTGCGACAAGGCAGCTCCGTGTCTACTCTTCCGAGGGCACCAAACTTCTCCCGAAAATGCAGGCGATCGCCGATCAGATCGAACCCGGAACCATTATCGAGGTCCGCCCGAAGAATCCAAAGGCTGTCTGCACAGTCTATGTGATGAAAAACATCGACTGCGCGAACTGCTCCGCAAAGATCGAGAAAAAGATCCAGGAACTCCCGGAAGTCGACGATTGTATCCTGACGTTCGCGACAAGACAGCTCCGTGTCTACTCTTCCGAGGGGACAAAGCTTCTCCCGAAGATGCAGGAGATCGCTGATCAGATCGAGCCTGGGACTGTCATCGAGATCCGTGAGGAAGGAAAGCCGTCCTCCGACACCCACGACGACAAACACGACCACGATATTCCGGAGCTGCTCGCCGGAGCTGCTTTATTTATCATCGGTGAGCTTCTCTCCCATTCGATGCCGTCGGTATCGATCGGCTGTTTTGTGATCGCTTATCTGATCCTCGGACGTGAAGTCCTCCTCACCGCACTCAAGAATATGAAGTCCGGCCATGTCATGGACGAAAACTTCTTGATGAGTGTTGCAACGATCGGTGCGTTCGCGATCGGTGAATTTGGCGAGGCGGTCGGCGTTATGCTCTTCTACCGCGTCGGTGAAGCGTTCGAGCACCGCGCAGTCGAGAAGAGCCGCAGCCAGATCATGGAAGCCGTCGATCTCCGCCCGGAGACTGTTCTTCTTGACGAGAACGGCGCTGTCCGGGAGATCCCGGCCGGTTCTGCCGCCGTTGGAAATATCGTGCAGATCCGCCCCGGCGACCGCATCCCGCTCGACGGAGTCGTTATCGAGGGCGAGAGCCGCATCGATACCTCCCCGATCACCGGAGAGCCGGTTCCGGTATCCGTAACAGTCGGAAGCACCCTGACCTCCGGCTGCGTCAACACCTCCGGTCTCTTAAAGATGCGCGTGGAAAAAGAGCTCTCCGAGTCCATGGTCACAAGGATCCTGGATTCTGTAGAGAACGCTGCAGCCAGCAAGCCACAGGCAGAACGCTTTATCACAAAATTTGCACGGGTATACACCCCGTTCGTCGTTGCTCTCGCAGCAGCGACCGCGATCATTCCGTCCCTGATCACCGGAAACTGGTCCCACTGGATCTACACAGCGCTTACCTTCCTGGTAATCAGCTGTCCATGTGCCCTCGTTTTAAGCGTACCGCTCGCATTCTTCTCCGGGATCGGCGCCGGATCCAGAAAAGGGATCCTCTTTAAAGGCGGGATCGCCCTGGAAACACTGAAAAATGTAAAGACCGTCGTCATGGATAAGACAGGAACCATCACAAAGGGCAATTTCATTGTCCAGGACATTGTTCCTTCCGCAAATTACACAGCAGCCGAAGTCCTTCAGGCTGCAGCTGCATGTGAGACCGCTTCCACCCACCCGATCGGCACAAGCATCCTTCTCGCAGCAAAAGAGCAGGATCTGAGCCTCGAAAACCCGGCACAGCTTGAAGAGATTTCCGGAAAGGGCATTCATGCCAGACTTTCCTGCGGAGATGTCCTCTGCGGAAACAGAAAGCTCCTGACCGAGTTCAACGTGGACTGCGGTACTTACGATGAAAACGGAGCCGTCACCACCGTTTATGTAGCGATCAATGGTACTTTCGCCGGAACGATCCAGATCTCCGACACGATCAAGCCGGAGGCAAAGGATGCGATCAGGACATTAAAATCCATGGGGATCCGCTCCGCAATGCTCACCGGTGACGGGGAAGCCGCTGCCGAAGCTGTTGCGGATGCTGTCGGGATCGACCATGTTTATGCAAAGCTTCTCCCTGCCGACAAACTGGAAATCCTGCAGAAACTCCGCGCCGAGAGCGGCAGCGCGATGTTCGTCGGCGATGGGATCAATGACGCACCGGTTCTCGCAGGCGCTGACGTCGGAGCTGCGATGGGCAGTGGTGCGGATGCCGCGATCGAGGCTGCTGATGTCGTATTTATGACTTCCAGCATGGACGCGATCCCGACCGCGATCAGGATCGCAAAGAGCACCGGCGCGATCTCCAACCAGAACGTTGTGTTCGCACTCGCAGTAAAGGCACTCGTCATGGTACTGGGACTCATGGGAATCGCCTCCATGTGGCTCGCCGTGTTCGCCGATACAGGAGTGGCGATCCTCTGCGTATTGAATTCCATTCGGATCCTGTACAAAAAATAAAGCAGGAAATTCCATCTGGATTTCCCCCTAATCATTAAAAAGCTCTGAAGAACCTTTTCACATTGTTCTTCAGAGCTTTTTCTTATGCCCGATCATATTTTCACATCTTCGTCTGGTTTCAGGCAGATATCTTTCACGGTCCGGACTTTTTCACGCAGTCTCCGCTTCTTCGCCCGGATCTGCACTCTTCTATTTCAGCATTCCCATCACCACGACTGCCACAAACAACACGCACATGCACCCGATAAAGATATCGATCGTCCGGACCGACACGTTGATCTTATCGTACATGCGCTCCTTGATGGATCTGTTTTTCAGCCTCTCATTCTCCTCCTGAAGCCGTTTATTTTCTTCAGCGAGTTCTTCCAGGCTCTTTTCCTTCAAGGTCTCCACAGCCTCTTTGGCGGCCTCAGCCACAGTCTCAGCCTCCCCCATCTTCTCCATCTCTTCTTCCATCCTCTCACCTCCAGCTTTTTCCGGATTCACACAACAGCAACAAGTGAAAACACACTTTGCGAGTTTCCCCTTGTTATCGCGACAGTCGCCAAAGTCCACGCTTGCGCGGACCTTGGCTCGTTGTTCGCGTAAACAAAGAACGGGCTTCGGAACTCATCCGCCGCCCGTTCTCTCAAACTGCCTGACAACAGTTTCTTTATTACTTCTTTGCAATGTACTTTCTGATATCGAGTGCGATCGCAACTACGATAACGATACCCTGTGCAATGTACTGGTAGTTTGTATCTACTCCTAAGTACTGTAAGCAGGTCTTTAAGATCTCGAATACAAGGACACCGATGAGAACACCGGAGATACGTCCGATACCACCGTTTACGGATACACCGCCGATGGTGCAGGCTGCGATGGCCTCAAGCTCCCAGCCGTAACCCATGTTGACGGAGGAACCACCGGATTTTGCTCCTACAAGGAAGCCGCCCAGTGCGTAAAGAGCTGCTGCTGTCATGTAAATGATGATCTTTGTCTTCTTTGTGTTTACACCGGAAACCTCCGCAGACTGCTCGTTGCCGCCGATCGCATACATGTATTTTCCATGAGGAGTCATGTTATAGATGAACCACATAACAAGACCAACCGCAAGGGCGATCAGGAACAGGAACGGGATCACACCAAAGAGTTTTCCTTTTGCTACTGCTGTGTATGCACTATGATATCCACCGATTGGAGTCGCGTTTGTGTAAACAAGGCAGACACCGTAAACGATAAGCTGCATACCAAGTGTTCCGATGAAAGCCGGAACCTGTAAGTAGGAAACAACGATACCGTTGATGAAACCAAAGATACAGCAAATGGCTACGCAGATCAAAAGAACCGCGAGAACCCATAATCCCCAGGAATTTCCGAAATCCGGAAGGTTCGGGAAGAACTTACCACTGTAATCCGGTTTCTGAAGCAGGGTACCTGCGAGGCAGGCGGAAAGACCAACCATACGTCCTGCAGAAAGGTCTGTACCTTTTGTGATTAAGCATCCGGAAACACCACAGGCGATGATGAATCGCGGAGCTACGTTTAATGCGATGTTGATTAAGTTGCCGCCTGAAAAGAATGTAGGCTGCTTGATCGCAGTAAATACTGCAAGTAATAAAAGAACGACGATGATTCCATTATTGATAAGGAAATCTTTTGCACTTACTTTTTTCGCTGTCATGACTGAACCTCCCTGTAATCTACTTGTTTTCTTCGCCGCTTAAGGTGAACTTTGTGGCGAAGGACATGATCTTCTCCTGCGTTGCGTCTTCTCCTTCCACCTCACCGGTAATGTGACCGTTGCACATTACGATGATACGGTTGGACATACCGATCAGCTCCGGCATTTCCGACGAGATCATAATGATGGATTTACCCTGTTTTACGAGATCGATCATGATCTGGTAGATCTCATACTTGGCTCCGACGTCGATACCACGGGTCGGCTCATCCATGATCAGGATATCAGGATTGTTTGCAAGCCATCTTGCGATAATTACCTTCTGCTGGTTACCACCGGAGAGAGACTGGATCAAAGTCTTTCCGCTCGGTGTCTTGATCTTTAACTTCGCAATGCTGTCTCTTACGACTGCATCGACTTCTTTCTTATTGATCTTGCCCATGTGGGTGTAGTTCTTATAGGAAGCGATCGCCGTGTTGTCATCGATACTTAAGCATCCGAAGATACCGTTTCCCCGGCGATCCTCGGTGATCATTCCGACGGAACTGTTGATCGCATCCTGCGGCCGATTGATGTGCGCCGGTTTTCCGAGAATCTCAACGGTACCACTCTCAACGTGGCGCATTCCGAAGATTGCTTCCATGAGTTCCGTTCTCTGTGCGCCGACAAGTCCGCCGAAGCCTAAGATCTCTCCTCTCTTCAGCTCGAAAGAGCAATCCTTGAAGGAGTTCGGAAGAATACTTGTCAAATGGCTGACTTTTAATACCGTCTCATCCGTCCGGTAATCATCCTTCGGCGGATATACGTTATTTAATTCACGTCCAACCATCTGTTTTACGATCTCCTCGTCGGAGATATCATCGATCGCCCAGGTTCCAACATATGTACCATCACGCATGATCGTGATATCGTCGGAGATCTGGCGGATCTCAGCCATCTTGTGGCTGATATATATCATAGAAACACCTCTGGATTTCAGATCTCTGATGATCCGGAATAATGCTTCTACCTCGTTATCAGTCAGGGAGGACGTCGGCTCATCCAGAATTACAAGGTTTGCACTCTGGCTGACCGCTTTCGCGATCTCTACTGACTGCATCTGTCCGATTGATAAGGTGCCGAGTTTTGCTTTCGGGTCAAAATCCATCTTGACATCCCGGAGCCATTTCTCAGCTTCACTGTTCATCTTCGCATGATCCACCACCTTGATCGGTCCGAAGTTTTTCATCGGATACCTTCCAAGATACATGTTCTCAGCGATCGAGCGTTCAGGAATCGGCTGAAGCTCCTGATGAACCATGGCAAGTCCTTTTTTCAGCGCATCATCCGGGTTTGCGATCTCCGTCTTGACGCCGTCGATATAGACCTCGCCTTCATCCATTTTATAGATTCCGAAAAGACATTTCATCAGTGTCGATTTTCCGGCACCGTTCTCTCCCATCAGTGCGTGGACCGTTCCGGGGCGAACCCGTAAGTTAACTCCGTCAAGCGCTTTTACGCCCGGGAAAGTTTTTTTGACTCCTCTCATTTCGAGTCTGTACTGTTCTGCCATCCCAAAACTCCTTTCAGTTACACTCCCCCGCATTTCCGGGTGGCATATTTTAATCAACGAACCGGATGTGTTAGACAACACACCCGGTTCTCATTTGTTACAGTATCAATTACTTTAACATATCAAGGATTTCCTGAGCGTTATCCTTTGTAACCTTCTCGTAGTTAACCATGTTGACTGCGTCAACTTTCTCACCGCTTAAGAACTTAACAGCGATATCGCTTGCTGCCTGAGCCTGTGCGAAGTGGTTGTTGAATACAGTACCTGTCTGCTTGCCGTCGATTACGTTCTGAACAGCCTCTGTCAGAGCGTCAACGCCTACAAGGTAGATATCCTCGTTAACTTTACGTCCTGCTGCTTCGATTGCCTGTAATGCACCAAGTGCCATTGCATCGTTGTTGCAGAAGATTACTTCGATCTTGTCGCCGTACTGGTTTAAAGCATCCTGAGCGATCTGCTGAGCTTTTGCCTGATCCCAGTCACCACGCTGCTTTAAGAGTTCCTCAACTTCTACGCCTGCATCTGTAAGAGCTTTTACAGAGAACTCTGTTCTGTACTGAGCATCTACGTTCTCCGGGTCGCCCTGGATCATGATGTAGGAAACTTTGCCGTCGCCGTTGATATCGCCCTTGTTTGCAGTCTCAAGGATCTCTTCGCCCTGGTATGTACCGGACTGTCTTGCGTCACATCCTACGTATGTAGCGTTAAGACCTTCAGATTCCCATCTCTCTTCTTCTGCTACGTCCGGCTCACGGTTGATGTAAACAACCGGGATACCAGCTTCTTTACACATATCTGTGATCTCCGGTGCGGAAGAAGCCTGTACAAGGTTTAAGATCAGAACGTCATATTTCTGTGTGATGAAGTTCTGGATCTGGTTTGTCTGCTCTGCCTGATCGCCCTTACCATCCTGAACGACTACGTTCTCAGCCTTGAATCCAAGATCCTCTGTTAAGTAGCGAACTAACTCTGTTCTGTAAAGAGTCATGAAGTTATCATCGAACTTGTAGATGCTGATGCCGACTTTCTTGTCTGCTACATCTACAGTTCCAGCTGCCTCAGCTGCAGTTGTTGCTGCTTCGGATGCTGCCTCAGAAGCTGCTGCGGTTGTAGCTGCCTCGGTAGCCGCTGCTGTTGTTGCTGTTGTGGAAGAGCTTCCGCATCCTGCTAAAGACAGGGCCATCATGGAAGCCAGTGCCATTGCTGTTACTTTCTTTGTCATTCTCATGTTTTTGAATCCTCCCATTCAAAAAATAATTTTGACCGTTTAGGCATTTTCCCTTAACGACAAGTTAATTATAGCTTGTCTTTGTGCATTTTTCCATACTTTTTTTTATGATAAATTATTGAAATTCTTTGATTTATGTAAAAAAACCACAATTTTTTGTCATATCACGGCAGAAAAACGCTTAATTGGCACTACCAGTCCCGGATCCAGGGCTGCTTTTCCATCAACTTTTACAAATGGATCCGGATCAGTTTGCGACCATATGCTGCGGGCACCAGAAGTATTTTTCCTGTGTGACCTCTTTTCCCATCGCCAGTTCCTCCGCCGTGTCAAAGATCCGCTTCGCATAAGCCTCCCTGTCCGATTCCACCGTTCCGAAAAGTTTTCCCTCGCGGAATGTCTCCTGACCGGCCGGAGTCCCGTCGATCCCGACGAGTTTGATCGTCCCGGCCATGATCCCCGCCCGCTCGATCGCATCGATCGCCCCGAGCGCCATATCATCGTTGTTGCAGATCACAAGTTCGATCTCATCCCCGTAATCGGAAAGCCATTCTTCCATGAGTGCAGACGCCTGGTTTCTCTCCCAGTTCGCGATCCCGCTCGTGATCCTCCGGATCGGGACACCGCCGTCCTTTAAGGTCTGGACCGACCACTCCGTCCGGATCAGGGAATCCTGGTGGTTCGTCTCCCCCTCAAGAAGGACGTATGAGACGACCCCGTCCCCATTCCGGTCAAGGGATGCCGGATTCTTCCGGTAGGCATCAACGAGGATCTGCCCCTCAAGGACCGCCGACTCTTTCGCATCCGCCCCAACATAATAGAGTTTTTCCCAGCGGTTCATATCCTCCGACACAGGTTCCCGGTTGAAGAACACGATCGGGATATCCGCCTCCATCGCTTTGTCGATGACACCGGAAGCTGCCGAGCGGTCAACCATGTTCACACAGAGTACATCACAGTTTAAGCCGATCATCCGCTCCGCCTGGCTGTTCTGAGTCATCTGGTTTCTCTTCGCATCCCGGACATCCAGGGTTACCCGGATCCCCGTCTCCTGTTCATACTCCTTTGCATCCTGCTCCATGGAACTCCGGAGTGTCCCGATAAACGTATCATCCCCGCGGTACAGGAGAACCCCGATCCGGAGAGAAGTCTTTTTTTCTTCCTGCGCACCGTTTTCCAAAGCGGCCCGCCACACGGTGATCCCAAGCAGTGCTGCCGCCGCAAGCGCGACCGTCATGACCGGAAATCTGTTCTTTTTCATTCTGGCATCCTCCTATTCCATCGGATACAGCAATTTCTCATAGGTCCCGCTCTTTAAGATCCCATCATCGATATATTCCGGCGTCAATGTGATCTGTTTCTCATTCCACTCTCCGCCTGCCGCCTGTACGGCTTTTTCCACGCTTAAGTATCCTTCATCAAAGCGGTTCCACGCCATAAGACCGGTGACGATCCCCTTGTCCATCTGGTTTAACAGTTTTGTCGTACTTCCGATCCCGTAAAGCGCTGTTACATGTTCCCGGTACACGCCGCTTCCCTCCAGAATATCCGCGAGATCCGACAGCGCGCCTACATCCATGCCGACTGCCATAAATTTTCCGTTTTCCGGGTACACGGTCCCCTCGATCGTTTTCCGGTAAGTGTCCTCATTTCTCTTCTCGATCAGACTGACTGAAAAGCCGGCCTGGTCGAGCACAGAACGAAGTCCGTCATATGTATCGGTATTTCCCGTGTAGGAAAGTCCTTCCGTAAACAGACAGACCGGAATCTCCGGTGTCTCATTTTCCACGATCTTCTCGCCGAGGCTCCGCCCCATCTCGTAGCGGTCCACCGAGATCGAACATGCGACCGAACTGCTGATCGTCGAAGCGCCGAGAAAGATCACCGGACATCCCGGTGAAATCTCGTCCAGCTGCATGACCGTGTGATCCTCCCGCACCGGTGCGAGGATGATCGCGTTCGTTCCGTCCTTCACTTCGCGCACGATGAGCTCATCCTGCTGTTTTTCATCATTTTCTGCATACAGCGTGATAAAATTCACATCCGCCTGATACTTTTTTTCCGCCATGTTCATGCCTTCGCGGAAATTTCCGTAATAATTGTCGTTCACCTGGTCGACGATCACCGACACCCGGAAGATCTCCTTTTTCTTCTCCTTGATGATCAGATCCGTCGAGGACAGCAGATACAGGATCACCAGCAGGATCACTCCGGCACACCAGCCGATCTTTTCTTTATTTGACATTGATCTTTTCCCCCTCTGCCGTCTCCGAGTAAGGGATCGCCTTCATGTGGATCGTCACGGTCGTCCCCTCGTCAAGCTCCGACTCGATCGAGAGACCGTAATCCGATCCAAAATACAGGCGGATCCTTTCATTGACATTCCGGACGCCGATCCCGGAGCCGCTCTTTGAGGCCACATGTTTTTTGTCGGAGAACATGTTTTCGATCTGCTCCTTCGTCATTCCGAGTCCGTTGTCAGAGACCTTCATATAAAGGTCATCGCCATCCCGGTATACATGGATCCGGATCTCCCCGTCCCCGTCCATGAACTCCATGCCGTGATAGATCGCATTTTCCACAAGCGGCTGAAGGATCAGCTTTACACTCGCAAGATCCATAACCGACTCATCCGCCTCGATCCCGTAGGTAAAGCGATTTTTAAAGCGCATATGCTGGATCGTCAGATAATTTCTCACATGTTCGATCTCATCCCGGACGGTGATGATGCTCTTTCCACGGCTCAGGCTGATCCGGAAAAATCTCGCCAGCGCCGTCACAACCTTCACAGCATCCGCCTGTTTTTCATTCTCGATCATCCAGACGATGATGTCCAGCGTATTGTAAAGGAAGTGCGGGTTGATCTGGGACTGCAGGACGTCGAACTCATTCTTTCGCTTTGATTCATGCTCCGCGACGATGTCATCCATCAGCCGCCGGATCTGGGTCGCCATGTTCTGAATGGATGTGCCGAGATGGCGAATCTCATAGGAGCCGCCCACATAGACATCCGCATTCAGGTTTCCCGCCTCGATCTCGTTCACGGACTTCTCCAGCGCTTCGATCGGGGTCGTGATCCTCGTGGAGATATAGGCGTTGATCACCGCGAGAAGGAAGGCAACAAATACCACGATAAACGTGATCAGGAGACGCGTCTTCAACGCATTCAGGGTGACTCCGCCCATCGGCGCCGCCCCGATGATCTTCCATCCGGTGTATCCGACCGTCTTAACAGTCACCGCCCGCTTTTTCCCCTGGAACATCTCCTCGTGGATCCCGTCGCGGTAGCCGGCCGCCGCCTCGAGGTTTTCCTCTTCCAGTCCGGAATACAAAAGCTGGGATTCCGGATGGTAGATCAGCTCTCCGTCCGTTCCCATGAGATAGACATAGCCGCCGTTCCCGAGCGTGATCTCATCGAACAACTGTTCCAGACTGTCATAGCGGATATCGATCAAAAGTACGCCCTGTTCCGTGGAGGAACCCTCCGTGATCTCGACCACGCGGGCCGCCGAGATCACCCAGCGGTACTGGTTTTCGCTCACATCGAAGACCCGCTGGACGTGGGGAACCGAAAAATGAAGGTTCTCCGTCTTGCTCAGTGCCGCCTGGAACCACGATTCCTCCGTCGGATCCACACCGGTCTTCAGGCGGGAAGCGGGAACTGCCTCCAGAAGCTCTCCGCTTCTGGAGAACAGGGCGATATTCTCCACATTGTCCTGGTTATTGTCGTAGAGCAGCATCATCTCCCGGTTGACGCGCTCGTTCTCCAGATCCGCATTTTTGATCACGTCGTAATACAGGGAATCGGAAAGCTTCATGATGCCGCGGAGCCACACATCCACCGAGCGGTTCACCTGGTCGATCAGGATCTGATTTTCCTCCTGCATCGTGTCGGACATCTGTTTTGACATCCGGCTGTACAATGACAGTCCGATAAAGATGCTGGCCGCAAGTGCCGTCACCGTAAAGTACACGAAGATCATATAGCGGATGCTGGTCCGTTTCAGAAATCCGTTCTCGTTTTCTGGTTTCATACTGCTCTCCCCTATTTTTATTCACCGCCCTTTAATTTCCGGGTCTGCTTCCCCTGAATTTTGTCGGTGAGACGCCGAATTTCTTTTTAAAAACGTAACTGAAGTAATTCTGCTCCTGATATCCGACCTTCGCGGCGATCACGTACGTCTTGTCATCCGTCATGTTCAGAAGCTCCACAGCCTTATTGAGGCGGACGTCCGTCAGATATCCGATGTACGTCTGCCCGGTTGCCTTCTTGAACATCGTTGAAAAATACGCCGGGCTCATATGAAGGATCCGGCAGATCTGTTCGACCGAGAGATCCGGATCCTGATAATTTTCCATAATATACTGCTTGGCGCGTTCCATACTCTGTCTCGTCGTGTTGTCGCGCTCCTTATTCATCGCGCCGTTGATCTTTAACGCTGCCCCGAGGAGCCATTTTGAGAACGTCTCCCGGTTCATGACCTGGTGGATGATCGTAAACGGATCCGCCCCCACCTTTGAGTCAGCAAAAAGCTCGTCCATCTCCAGATCATACTGCTGGATCAGCTGGACCAGGCAGTTTGCGACGCTCAGAATGTAAGTCTGGTATTGTCTCGCGTGAACCTTCGCGTCCGACATCCGTCCGATGATCCGCGCGGTCACTTCCCGGATCTTTTCCTCCGGCCCGAATTTGACTGCCTGGATCAGTGCTGACTCATCTTCCGAAGTGAACTGAAGTTTTCCGGTGTTCATCGGCTCCACGTCGTTGATATAGATCGTACTGCCGACACCGACGATCGCGCGGTATCCAAGCGCGTCGAGTGCTGACTGGAAAGATTCACAGATCAGTCCAAGCTCCGTCCGGCTGTGACCGATCCCGATCGTGACCGGAATCATTAAGATCTTCCGGATCTCCTTGCAGATGTCGCTCAGGATATCGATCAGTCCGGTCTGGGAGTTTGTCTCATCCACCGCGACGATCCCTGCGATCTCCGCATCCGCCGCCCCCGAGAATGAAAACAGGGAAAAGCGGCAGTAATTTTTCAGATTTTCCTCCAGGATCTGCATCACGGAGATCGGGATCAGGTCCCGCTCTTCATGAAGCGGCAGGATCACCTCGCCGGAGACAGCCGAAAGCTCCGCCTTGACTGCGATCGAGATCCATTTTTTCGCACCTGCCAGCGGGATATCATACTGTTCCAGGCGCTCCGCCACCGTCATCTCATCCATCTGTCGGCTCACAAGATCCTTTAAAAACTGCTCCCTGAGGATCGGCAGACTGCGCTTGTAATTTTCCCGCAGAAGACTCACGTCCCGCTTCTGCTCAATCTCCTCGTCGAGACTCGCCTGGATCTTCTTTAAGATCGCCGTCAGCTCCTCCACATTCACCGGCTTTAAGATATATTCCGTCACATTTAACTTGATCGCCCGCTTCGCGTACTCGAAATCGTCATATCCGGAAAAGATCACAATCTTCATCGACGGATATTTCTGGCGGATCTTCTCCGCAAGCGTAAGACCATCCATATATGGCATCCGGATATCCGTGAGGACAACGTCTGGCTCCAGATTCTCGATCTTCTCCAAAGCGTCCTCCCCGTTCTCCGCATCGCCGACCACGGTAAAGCCTACCGACTGCCAGTCGATCTTTCGGATAATGCTCTTTCGCACTTCTTCCTCGTCATCCACAAGGATAATTCTGTATAAATCCATTTCCTGCTGCTCCTATCTGAACCGGCGGGATTCTTGCGCCGGGTCGTTTTCATGCCTGTTTTCATTTTACTATAGATCCGCACTGTTTGCAAATGGTTCGCTCCCTGCCAGCGCAGCCGGGATCTGTTTCTTTTTCGTTTTAGTTCAGACTGGACAGAGATCTCATGACAAGGTCAATATCCTTATTTTCCAGTTCCTGAATAATATGCAGGTATGTCTTCTGCGTTGTTGTCATACTCGAATGGCCAAGTCTTCTCGCCACACTTGCGATCGAGACACCGGTAAACAACAATAGTGAGGCATGTGTATGGCGCAGACCATGGATCGATATGACCGGGATCTTACACTTTTTGCAATGCCTGCTCAGGATATCATTTACCGTTGAATTGTACACCTTTGTTTTTGCGAAGATCGGCTGATCCTCCGGTAAATTTTTTACCAGCTCTGAGAACTGGATCACCGTCTGCCAGTCGATCTGGATCTTCCGGACAGATGATTTGTTCTTTGTCGGCTGGAATCCGCCGTCACCCTTATAATTCCATGTTTTGCTGATCGACAGTGTCTGATGGGAAAAATCAAAATCCTTCGGGGTCAGGGCAAGTGCCTCCGAAAAACGCATCCCCGTCTTTGCGACCAGAAGAATAAAATAATCCCAGTTGACCTGGTCCTTCAGATCCAGCGAAACAAGCAGCGTATGCAGGTGAAACTGATTCAGATACTTGATCTTTTTTACCGATGGCCCCTTTCCCTTTATAATTGCTTTTCTGGTCGGGTCCCGGTCGATCAGACCTTCATCCACCGCATCCAGGATGGTGCCCTTCAACTGATGATGGAAGTCCATGGTTGTCTGCCGTTCATGGTACTCCGTATAGTCATTTAACAGCTGCTGATAGGCGATACGGTTCATCTCTCTGATCTTCAGCTCCGGGATCAGCTTTTCCAGCCATTTCTGCGTCATCAGGTATTTGTCCATTGTGACTTTGCGGATTGCTCCCTTTTTATATACCATGATCCACCAAGCATAATACTCACAAAATAAATCTTCCTTTTTTGTTTCACTTAACATTGCTCGCGTTCCTCCATTTTCACAGCGGCACACGCTGGCAAAGGGTGATAAGGTTGTCGAGATTTGCAAAGTACTGACCACTTATCTGTTGTTCGTTATAAGAGGGAAAATCCACAACCAATTCTTTTACGATTACACCTGATAGATTTCCTTGCCCACCTTGCAAATATGTTTCTACTATGTTGCGTTTACTCTTTCGCAGCCATTGTGATAAATATTCTGCATCGTAATTATCCATTGGCTTAATCGCTAAAATAGCCTGATTTATCGCACCTTCAAGCCTTGCACGACCCACTTCACCGCTTGTAGCACCATATAAGGCATAAAGGATATCTCCTTTTGAAACGAGCCGTGTCGAAGAACCATTCAACCCTTTTTCGGATATAAAAAGTTCGGTGCTTTCGCTATTGATTTCAGCGGAACGGATAAATGGTATTTGACCATCATAATACTCTTTTACGCCAACCGTTGGAGTGCCGCCTGAGTACGATGTTGTTACTTCTCCAACCTTACGCTGTTCCCAAGCGTCCGTCTTTTTCGCCCATTTTCCTGTCTTTTACTGCCCGGAATGATGTCTGATCTGATCCCGTACCATCATTAATGCGTACCCAAGCAGATTTTGACCTCGCCACATAGACGGATCAAGCCGTTTTGGATCGTCCATCGCAAGTCCGATTCCCCAGATCCGGTCTCTGACAGCGCATTCTGCCAAAATTGCATCCCCGGTACTCAATAATTGTTCACAAAGTTCTGAATTCTGTGAAAATTTTTCAATCAGCCCTTCATATACCACCATCTGCCGGATTCCACTCCAGATCAAATCCTCATATCCGGCTACCATCCGCCCGAGTTCCTTGATCCTCGCAGCGTCCTCCGTTGCAAGGATCTTCTCCGCAATCTCATGATCCTGAAACCACACAGCCTTCCGGTACATCATAAACTGCTCCATCGATGTGAAGCAGATTCCGTCCGCAACAAATTTTGATGGATACCAGTTGCTGAAAGCTCCATACTCCTCATCCGGATTGTGAAATCCTATCACATGCATCAGACCTGCCCCACTTTCCGGACTGCAAGCTCCAGTTCCAGGTCATGCAGTCCATAGTACGCCTTTTCCAGGAAGTCCAGAGGGATCTTTTTCACTAACTCCGCACTCGGGATATTATAATACCACTGATAATACGCATAAAATTCCCCGATCCAGTCCGGCATAAATCCACCGATCGACTTTCCCGGCTTCATCCGGTACTGTTCTGTCTCCGTAAAATAATCCCAGAGTTCTCTGGCATCCATGGTATTGACATATGCCTTCGCCTCGTCGATACTCTTTCGTGTTTTACTGGACATATACGCCTTAATAAAGTCTCCTGTATCTTTGTCTGGAAACGACTGTGCAACAAGATCAAACAGTTTTCCCTGATTTTCCACTACATCTTCCAGATATGCATCGGAATATGCCCTCATATCCATCACCTCTCAAGCAGCGTACTAAATACGTTTGTTACCGTATTTGCATCCGAATTTACCAGATCCCGCATCTTTTTTCGTGCCATGATATCTCTTGCGTTATATCGGTCATTGAATTCTGTGTACTCGACGATTTCCAGCTCATCTTTTAATTCATGCAGTCCGGCATACGCCCGTTCTGTCTTGATACAGTATTGGATTCCAAGACCGCCGAGGGATAACAGTTCTTCCAGAAGGTCAACATCGATATTGTCACGCACAAACTCTTTCGCAATGTAAAAGTAGGACGCATTCGCTCGCCAGCCTTTGATCACGTCGTACGTTTCCGTGTCGATTCCATATTTATCAATGAACTTTGATGCCAGCATCCGGTAACGTTTGGAATCCGCCGCATCCCTGTGTTTCATCAGCTCAGCCAGCCATGCGAAAACATTTTTTTCCTGAAAATCCAGAATTTTCAGTCCATCGCACTCCAGTTCGTACTTGTGGACCCAGCCGTTTTTCTCATTTGGTCTGCACACTGCCCATTCTTTTGCCAGTTCGATGTTCTCTGTCAGGTAAAATCCCCGTCCGTAATCATGTTTATCATCTCCACCACCAAACTTCGGGGTCACGATCCGGTCCGGAGTGCCATGGTACAATGTAATTTTCTTCATTTTTTCACAGCTCCTCCCTAAACAAACATCTTTTCCAACATCGATTTCTTGATTTTTTGCAGTTTTTCGAGCTTACGCTGATGAAGGGTGATAAGGTGATCAAGACTACGAAAAACCTTAGTTAATTTTTCCTGTTCCGCAACTGACGGAAACATTACACTAACTTTCACAAATGAATCCCAATATGATCTTTTTCGAAAATCAGTCACCCCATACGATAAGTTGTTGATCTGTGTAATTACTGGTTTTCTACGCAGGCAATAATCCATAAATTCTGGATATAAATTTTTGTCTGGAATCGCTGAAACATAAGCAGGGCTTACCATTCCCTCACTTTTCACTACTCCGATAGCCCCTTGCCAGGCTCGCATCATGTTAAAAACAAGATCGCCATAATATACGTGTTTATAAAGAGATTTATCTTCACTTCTCCCCACATTTTTTCCTAATAAATCAGCATCTAATTCTCCATTTGAAACTCCATGATGTATTGAAACCGACAATATTTCAAGGTTATCCTTCCCTTTTTCGTTGCGCTCCACATAGATTTCCCCTAACTTACGCTGTTCCCAATCATCACAAAATCCCTTAAATCGAATTGCCGGTTTTTTCTTATTTTCCATGACTATTCCCCCAACAGCAACGATTTAAACTCGCGGAGTCCCTTGAGATCGTACCCGCTTCCATCCAGATCATCCATCATCTTTGCATGTTCCTTCTCGGTCTCCCGGATCTCGTTTTCCAGGTCGAAGAAGGTAGTCTCGTACTTACTCTGCAGTTTCTGGATTTTTCTAAGCAGTTCATCTACGATCGAATCCGGCAGACAGGAAAGTTTTTCCGTGAGCGGATCGATCCACTTTAATTCAAGAAGTTCCAGAACTTCTTCCTCTGTCAGAGCTTCAATTTTCTCTTTCGTCCTGATCTCCAGTTCTGCTCTTCCCGTTTTGATCATATCCCTGTTTTCCGTCCATCGGGATGTCCTTGATCAGACCAAGGAGTCCGCTGATCGCTTTTGTCTGCGTTCCGGAGCTGTCACCGAGCTTTGAGAGCCCTGTCTGCAGTGTATCAAAAATCTTGTCAAACACGTTTTTATGCGTTGCAGAGATCAGACGGCTGAACGCAGAGAGGGCGTCTCTCACATTGGAGACATCAAAATTTTTTCCCATTTTCAGCCATGTGGAAAAAAGGTTTTCATATGAGATAAAATATCCAATATTCTCCTGCACCCATTCCACCGTCTCCGGATCATCTTCCGACAATGTTTTTAAATATTCGTCATCACAATCGTTTTCCTTTAAGAACTGGACTTCTTTATCGGAAAGATATTTATAAAAAATAAAACCGAGGATAAAGTCCTTATATTCTCCGGCCTCGATCTTTGACCGCATCTGGTTCGCGGAAGCCCAGATTTTCTGGGCGAGCTGCTGTTTATTCATAATGTCGATTCATCTCTTTCTCTCACTCCCAGTAAGAGTGCAGACTACTGTGTCCAGTATACCATACGAGCGAAAATATTCCAAATAAAAAGAATATGCCTCGACACATTCCAAAGGAACTTCCTACAAAAAAGCTCCCCCGGACCGCCAGAATCTCTCTGCAGTCCGAAGGAGCTTTTTCATTTTCTACTAAAAGCCGTATGCCGTTCGTTGCCGGATTTCTTTTTTTACTTACTCTGTGCAAACAGCCAGTCTCTGACTGCACTGAGATCATATGCGTAGTTGAAGGATGTCATGTGGTCAAGAGATGGGGTGCGATCCTTCTCACGCTGGGACTTTCCTCAGGAATGGGCTTCACAGCGCAGGCCGGAGGATGGGAACGCTTGTCGAACACATCCCCGTTGAAAGGCTCTTTCGTAAGATCGGACGGGCGAACGATCACCATCACGGATGCCGCCCCGGATCTCCTTTTTATCTCCATGGTCTCCAGCCAGGAACTCGGTATGGCCTGCTTTGCTCCAGGTATCTATCGGAGTTTTTATGTAAACGAGAACACAGAAAATGAAAAATGGGAATTCAGTGTCTATACCAGTATGAGCTGGGAGGAGTGGACGCTTCACGGTCCCTCCGACAAACGGGAAGTCGGGCGTGTAGACTATACATACATGGATCTCTACGACAACCCAATCTATACAAAAGAAGATATGATCCTCTACAATACGATGAGCGGATATGTGATCGAGGATGTGGCCGGTCAGGTCTTCGCCTGGGTTTATCCCATGGGGCAGACCGTCGATCAGTCTCTGATGGTCCAGCCGTATGGTTCGGAAAAATTCCATCATATTTATCTGAACAACCCGAATGAACACGAGCTCCCGTATATTCCGGAAATGTACTGCTATGACATCCTCTGCAACAGCCCTGCCCTGGAGAGCAGGTTCCGGATGGGACTGCAGGTCCTGTATGATCAGAACACGGAGACGATCAGCAGAGAAACCTGCTATCTTTTTTCCCTCGGCACCAACCGGGAGGATCAGTTTGTCCGGGAAAAAATAAGCCGCACAGTCCTGTATTTCAGGACCATGCGGCTTATAAACGTCTGTATCGGAATACAAACTTTTATTATTTGCCCATCTGCTTAGCAACTTCCTCAGCGAAGTTCTCTTCCTTCTTCTCAAGACCTTCACCAGTCTCGAAACGAACGAAGCTCTTGAGCTCGATGTTAGCGCCATTCTCTTTTGCAACCTGAGCTACGTACTGAGCTACGGACTGCTTGCCGTCCTCTGCTTTTACGTAAACCTGGTCTAAGAGGCAGATCTCTTTCATCTCTTTGTTGATACGTCCCTGGATCATACCCTGGATAACCTTCTCCGGCTTGGATGCTTCCTTCGGATCATTCTGGATCTGAGCCATAAGGATGGATTTCTCATGCTCGATGAAGTCTGCGCTTACCTCGTTACGGCTTGTGTATTTCGGATTAAGAGCTGCAACCTGCATGCAGACGTTCTTAGCCATCTCTTTAACAGCGTCGTTTACAACGTCTGTCTGAACGTCAAGGAGAACACCGATTCTTCCACCGGCATGGATATAGGAAGCAACGAAACCGTTCTCCTCTTTAACCTGTTTGAAACGACGGATGCTCATGTTCTCGCCGATGATGGAGATCTGGGAGGAAAGAGCTTCCTTAACAGTAAGGCTCTCATCTGCTGCCCACTTCTCATCCATGAATGCGTCCATATCTGCTGCTGTTGTTGTAAGAGCCTGAGCTGCAACCTGAGCAACGTATGCCTGGAACTTTGCGTTCTTTGCAACGAAGTCTGTCTCAGCGTTAACCTCAACGATAACAGCTTTCTTCTCGTCTGCTGTCATAGCTGTGTCAACAATACCCTCAGCTGCGATACGTCCAGCCTTCTTCTCTGCACCTGCAAGTCCTTTTTCTCTTAAGAACTCAACAGCCTTGTCCATGTCGCCGTCTGTAGCTGCAAGAGCTTTCTTGCAGTCCATCATTCCAGCGCCTGTCATTTCTCTTAAATCTTTTACCATTTTAGCTGTAACTGCTGCCATGTTTCATTTCCTCCGAATCATATTAAAGAATCAAAATAAAACGTGTCTTTTCAGAAGAAGGTGCTGCCACTGACAGCACCTTCCGGATTCCTTATAACAACTTAAGCCTCTGCGTTCTCCTCAGCTGCTTCTGCTGCCTCAGCCTCGCCCTGCTTAGCCTCGATGACAGCGTCTGCCATCTTGGAAACGATAAGCTTAACGGCTCTGATAGCATCGTCGTTACCCGGAATTACATAGTCAAGTTCTTCCGGATCGCAGTTTGTATCAGCGATACCGATCAGAGTGATTCCAAGTGTGTGAGCTTCCTGAACACAGATTCTTTCCTTCTTCGGATCTACGATAAAGATAGCGTCCGGGATCTTCTTCATTTCCTTGATACCGCCAAGGTTCTTCTCAAGCTTCTCCCACTCTTTCTTTAACTCGATAACTTCCTTCTTCGGAAGAACGTCGAAAGTTCCGTCCTCAGACATCTTCTCGATTGCTTTTAATCTAGCGATTCTGGACTGGATGGTCTTGAAGTTTGTAAGCATACCGCCAAGCCATCTCTCGTTTACATAGTACATTCCGCAACGCTCAGCCTCAGCCTTGATTGCATCCTGAGCCTGTTTCTTTGTACCAACGAAAAGGATTGTGCCGCCCTCAGCTGCGATATCAGCAACTGCCTTGTAAGCCTCATCAACTTTACCTACAGATTTCTGAAGGTCGATGATGTAGATACCGTTTCTCTCTGTGTAGATGTACGGTGCCATTTTCGGGTTCCATCTTCTTGTCTGGTGACCGAAATGTACGCCGGCTTCCAGAAGCTGTTTCATTGAAATTACGCTCATGTTATTTTCCTCCATTTGGTTATTTACTTCCGCCTGCATCTCACTTCCACAACCACCTGAAAAACTCAGGCACCACTTGCAGAATCCGCAGACGTGCATAATATCAGCTTTTTCACTATATCATAAGTCAATTTCCCCTGCAAGTACTTTTTTATTATTTTTCCAACTTTTTTTGCGTACCGCATCTCCCAGTGGTGAACTTCCCGACAGATGCACATGAACCCAGAAATCTTCTTTCCTCCTCAGATCACTTCGCCGAAACAACATTCCTTCTATATCTCTCGCGATACCCAGCGGTGAGCTTCCGAGCTGGTGTGCATGATCCGGGGATCTGGCTTCCTCTTAGCGCGCGGGTGACTGCGTTGAAGAACAGGCAGCACTTGTCTGAGCGCAGCGAGTTGTGCTGCCTGTTCTTCGCCCTTAGCAGTCTCCCGGGCGCTTAGAGGAACCATCCCCGCATCCCAAGCACACCAGCCCGGAAGCTCACCGCGTACCCTCGCCAACACCTCCATAAAGCCACTCTCCCCTATTCCACCCAAAAAAGAGGCGCAGCCCTAAATCCCGCCGCACCTCTTTTTACATCTTCTTCAATTACAACCAAAACCACTTCTATCAGCTATTTCGCATTAACCGCCTTCAACGCCTTCAGCTCATCAAACACCACATCATTCAAAACTTTAATGTATGTTCCCTTCATACCCGAAGACCTCGACTCGATAACACCCGCACTCTCAAACTTCCGGAGCGCATTCACGATAACGGATCTCGTAATACCAACCCGGTCTGCGATCTTGCTGGCAACAAGAATTCCCTCGTTTCCGTCAAGCTCCTCGAAGATATGGGTAATTGCCTCCAGCTCAGAGAACGATAACGTGCTGATCGCAGATTTCACGATCTGTACCTTTCTTGTCTCCTCCGCGTTCTCCTCATTTACAGAACGCATCATCTCAAGGCCGACAACCGTAGTACCATACTCGCAGAGAATAATATCATCGATATCATACTGCTCGTCGGATTTGTACATAAATAAAGTTCCAAGACGCTCTCCCGCAATATCGATCGGAGCGATGATCGCCTGGTATTTCTTCACGTTCTCCTCAGCGAAACCGAGAGTCGCAAGATTTACATTTTCCTTTGTGGAAAGGACACTTAAGAGGCGTTCGTTAAACATTTTATCGACATAGCCGCCTACTTTGTCCTCAATCAACTCATGGATCTCATCGACACCAGGACAGATGCTTACACCCAGGACTTTTCCTTTCTTGCTGATCACGAGAATGTTCGACAGCAAAATTTCGCTTAAAACTTTACAGATGTCGTTAAATACGACCTTGTGCGAATTGTTGTTGTGGAGCAGTTTGTTTATTTTTCTGGTCTTATCCAATAATTCAACACTCATTTCCGAAAACCTCCTTTACTTTCTGATATCGTACGAATAATATTTGATCGATTAAATTGTAACACGATATTTCCAGAATTTCAAGACTTTTTCGGATAATTAGGATAAATCGAAATAAATTGTCAAGTCCTTATCAATTTTTCGAAGTTCAAACTGTCTGAATTGTATCATTTGTAGCGATAATTATGCAGTTCAGTGCATTTATCGTCAAATTTCACTGTCAGAAGAGACATTTCACCTTTCCACACCAGCTGACCCGATGCCTTCATCTTCTTCCAAACATCCGCCGTATGCAGGTTTGATTCACAGCTCTTGCAAGAAACATCCGGCAAATGTGTCTCGCACATCCCGCCGGAGCCTTTTTATCACTGCCGTTCATCCTGTAATCGGCAGCAGATTATTCAGTTGCAGTCTTTTCCTCTTCCTTTTCCTTCATCGGCATCACAAAACCGCACTGCTCATTTGCACAGACGAGTTTGTTTCCTTTTTCCACCATGTAGCTTCCGCATTCCGGACATTTCTCAGTGGACGGTTTCTGCCAGGACATGAAATCACAGTCCGGGTTGGCCTCACAGCCGTAATACTTTCTGCCTTTTTTCGTCTTCTTGATGATGACTTCTTTTCCGCACTTCGGACACGGGATGCCGGTCTTCTCCAGATACGGCTTCGTATTCCGGCACTCCGGGAATCCCGGACATGCGAGGAACTTACCGTGAGGACCGTACTTGATGACCATCCGTCTTCCGCAGACCTCACAGATCTCATCCGATTCCTCATCCGCGATATGAACCGTCTCAAGCGTTCTCTGTGCCTCATCCACCGCTGCCATGAGATCCGGGTAAAAGTTTCTGACGATCGTCTTCCACGGAGTCAGTCCCTCTCCGACGCTGTCTAACAGAAACTCCAGATTCGCCGTGAAAGCGATATCCACGATGCTCGGGAAGCACTGCTTCATGATCCGGTTGACAACCTCGCCGAGCTCAGTCACATAAATATTTTTATTTTCCTTCACCACATACCGGCGTGCAAGGATCGTTGTGATCGTCGGAGCGTAGGTACTCGGACGTCCGATGCCCTGTTCCTCCATCGCCTTTACAAGCGATGCCTCCGTATAGTGGGCCGGCGGCTGAGTAAAGTGCTGGGCATTTACAAGATCGGCAAGCTCCAGCTCCTCGCCCTTTTCCAGCCTCGAGAGGATCTGATTCTTCTCTTCCTTCTCGTCCGCCTCGATATAGACAGACATGAATCCGTCAAATTTCAGTCTGGACGCTGTCATCGTAAATTCATTTCCGCCCGCCATGATCTTAACAGAAGTCGTCTCATAGACAGCCGCGGACATCCGGCTCGCGGTAAACCGCTTCCAGATCAGCTGGTAAAGACGGAACTGGTCTCTCGAAAGAGATTCCTTCACCTTGACAGGTGTCAGGGAAAGATTCGTCGGACGGATCGCCTCGTGCGCATCCTGGATCTTTCCGTTATTCTTCTTTGAGTTCTCTCCCGTTGACAGATATGCTTCCCCATAGTTCTCAGCGATGAATTCGCCTGCCATCTTCTCCGCTTCCTCCGCGACACGGGTGGAATCGGTACGCAGGTAAGTGATCAGACCGACCGTGCCGTGTCCTTTCACATCAACGCCCTCATAGAGCTGCTGTGCGAGACGCATCGTCTTCTGGGTGGAGAAGTTTAACGCCTTGGACGCCTCCTGCTGCATGGTACTCGTTGTAAACGGAAGCGGCGGCTTCTTCGTGCGCTCACCGTTCCTGATATCATTTACGATAAATTTCTGTCCCTTTAAGGACTCTAACAGGGCATCCAGCTCGGCACGGCTCCTGATCTCTGTCTTTCCATCCTTATCTTTATGGAAATGGGCCGCTGCCGGCTTCTTTGTCCCCGGTGCCTTTAACATCGCATCGAGACTCCAGTATTCCTCCGGAATAAACGCGGAGATCTCCTCTTCACGGTCACAGATCATTCGGAGTGCCACCGACTGGACACGGCCGGCACTCAGTCCGCGTTTTACCTTTTCCCAGAGGATCGGGCTGATCTTATAGCCCACGATACGGTCCAGGATACGCCGCGTCTGCTGGGCATCCACAAGATTCATATCGATATCTCTCGGCGCCTTTAAGGACGCCTTTACCGCGTTTTTCGTGATCTCATTGAAGCTGATCCGGTATACTTTTTTATCTTTTACCTCATCGAGTTTCAGCGCTTTCATCAAATGCCAGGAAATCGCCTCTCCCTCACGGTCAGGGTCAGTTGCGAGATAGATCTTATCTGCTTTTTTCACTTCTTTCCGGAGTTTCGCAAGGATATCGCCCTTGCCCCGGATCGTGATATATTTCGGTTCATAATCATTTTCCACATCAATTCCGAGCTGGCTCTTCGGAAGATCTCTTACGTGTCCGTTGGACGCGTCCACCTCATATGTGCTTCCCAGGAATTTTTTAATTGTTTTAACCTTTGCAGGAGACTCCACAATCACAAGACTGTTCGCCATATTTTTCACATCCTTCTGCAATCATTCCGCTTTATAATATTGATTCCCGGTTCCAAAAACAAGTCCCGCAAGCTCCAGCTTTAAAAGGGCTTCCATACATTCTGTCACAGAGAGTCCGCTCAATGCGGCGACCTCTTCCAGATGTCTGGGGCGCGAATCAACCGAAGCATACACCAAATTTTCGTTCTTGGCAAGCCTATTTTGTGAAAATTTATGAATCGTTAATTTTCTTTCGTATTTCATCCCGAGGAATTCCAGCACATCCGACGGGCTCAAAAGCAGGCTCGCGCCGCCCTGGATCAGGCGGTTGCAGCCCCCGCTCAGCGGGTCATTTGCACGTCCCGGAAGGGCGAAAACCTCCTTTCCCTGCTCCAACGCAAAATCCGCCGTGATCAGCGATCCGCTCTTCTCCCTCGCTTCTATTATTATGACCGCATCAGCGAGAGCGCTGATGATCCGGTTTCTCAGCGGAAAGTTCATTGCCACAGGGCGGGTCCCCGGGACGAATTCTGAGAGGATACCGCCGTTTTCCTCCATGGCATGAAAAATTTTGTAATTTTCCCGCGGATAACAGATATTTACCCCGCATCCCAGAACCGCGTAGGTGGGTTTCCCGCGCTCGATCGCGCCCCTGTGGGCACAGCTATCCACTCCCGCCGCCATGCCGCTGATAATGTTGACTCCCGCATTGGCAAGCTCCCCGGCATAAAATCCTGCCGCCTCCTTCCCATATTCCGTGCAGGCTCTGGCGCCGACAATGGCAACCGCCGGGACCTCGTTTTCCGGAAGATTTCCCTTTACGAAAAGCGCCGCCGGTCGGTCTTTATATGGAAGGAAACGTTCCGGATAGTCGGTGTCTCCTTCCGCGATAAAGCGGATCCCCGTCCGTTCCAGCCCATAAAATTCCTTCAGCCATGCAGATTCCTGCTCTCTTGCCTGCAAAAAGACCGTCACGCGCTTCTCTGTGAGAACTCCCGCTTTTTGGATTTCCTGTTCCTTTGCCGTCCAGACCTCCTGATATGTTCCGAACCTTTCCCTTAACTTCCCGATCGTCGCACTGCCGAACCCCGGAACATGGCAGAGACAGTAAAACGCTTCCCGCTCAGTAAGTGTGTTGTAAGCCATGATCTTATGTACCCCTTTCCTTTCATTCATAGAACTGTTCCGCACCCAAAAAGTTCCGGACAAGCTTCGTTTTCAGGCATTAATTCCCCCAGAACTTCTCCCGGCTCTTCACATAGGACACCGCCTCGCAGAGATCTGAAAGCCGGATTTCACTCGCACCTGCAAGATCCGCCGTCGTTCTTGCGACTTTTAAGATCCTGTCATGCATCCTGGCGGAAAGCGCAAGCTTTTCGAAGATCTCCTCCATAAAGGTCTCCTCCTCCTTCCCCAGAACGCAGTATTTCCGGATATGCCGCCCCGCCATCTCCCCGTTGCAGCGGATGTTTTCCTCCATAAACCGCTCTTTCTGGATCTCTCTCGCCTGCTCCACCCGCGCCCGGATCGCGCCGGAAGCTTCATTTTCTCCGCCGCCTCTGATATCCCCGTAAGTAACCGGGGATGCCTCCACACAGAGATCGATCCTGTCCAGCAGTGGTCCCGATATCTTCTGTAGATACCGCGTGATCTGTCCCTCCGTGCACCGGCACCTCGCAAGGTCCGGAAAATGACCGCAGGGACATGGGTTCATCGCAGCCACAAGCTGAAAGTTGGCCGGATATGTCACCGTGGCCTCCACTCTCGAGACTGTCACCTCCCGGTCTTCGAGCGGCTGCCGGAGTGTCTCGAGCGCCGCTCTGGAAAACTCCGGCAATTCATCGAGGAACAGGATCCCGCCGGTGGCAAGCGAGATCTCCCCCGGCTTCGGTCTCCTCCCGCCTCCCGTCAGTGCCTGGACCGATACCGTGTGGTGGGGTGCGCGGAACGGCCTGATCTTTACAAGCGGCTCTTTCTCCGTCAGAAGTCCGCTCACACTGTAGATCTTCGAGATCTCGATGCTCTCCGCCACGTCCATTCCCGGCATGATCGTCGGCATTCTCCTCGCAAGCATGGTCTTTCCGGCCCCCGCAGGTCCCACGACCAGAAGGTTGTGCTTTCCGGCGGCTGCCACCTCCGCCGCCCGCCTAAGGAGCGGCTGTCCCGATAATTCCGCGAAATCCACATCATAGCGGTTCATCGTATCCTGCAGCTCCTTCATGTTTACCGGTGGTTCCGGGCGCATCGGCTGTTTTCCGGATAACATATCCACCAGATGTTTCAGATCCCGGACACCGTAGAGCGAAATCCCGCCGATAAAGGATGCCTCCTTCACGTTCTCAGCCGAAAGAAATACCCGTCGGAATCCACTCTCCCGTGCCTGTGCCGTGAGCGCCATAACGCCCGGGATCCCCCGCACAGTCCCGTCCAGCCCCAGTTCCCCGAAGAATACCGCATCCTCCAGGTCCTTTGCCTGGAATCCTCCGTATGATGACAGGATCGCCGCGGCGATCGCCAGATCAAAGCCGGTTCCTTCCTTTCTAAAATCTGCCGGAGACAGATTGACCGTGATCTTCTTTGGCGGCAGGGAGAGTCCAAGATTCTTGATCGCCGTCCGCACCCGGTCTCCGCCCTCCCGGACCTCCGAGGCCAGATATCCCACAAGGATCAGCCCCGGAAGTCCGTCGCTGACGTCCGCCTCCACGGTCACGTTTTTCCCCTCCATTCCGAGGAGATATATGCTGTTGATCTTGCTGAACAAAAAATACTCCTTTCCAGTCTTTGGTTGTCATCTCGCCACCTATAGAGATGGGAGTGTCCTTGCTGTTATTAGTTGAAATCATCCCTGAAATCGAGAATATCTTCACCGTTTTTGATAAAATAGATATGGTTTAAGAATTTTAAGAATTTAGACTGTGAAACCTGTATCCGTTTCCCTCTCACTCCTGCAGAAGAGAGCGGATTCCCTCTCGAATATGGGGCGTCCGGCGGAGGATTCCTTCCTATTTCCGTCAGCCCCATATGCATCGTCCTCCCACCGCGCGGGCAAACAGCCGCCGCGTGGCCTTACCATTTGAGCTTTCATCCATGTTTTCGCCGTCATTGACAGGAATCAGCCCTCATGTTCCCCGATCCACTCCAGGATATCCGCGGATACCTGGTCGCGGTTGAGTTCGTTTAAAAGTTCATGTCTCGCATCCTCATAGAAGCCGATGGAGAGATCCTCCGCTCCTGCCTTGTCGTATCGCTCATAGACGCGGCGCACGCCTTTTGTCTCCTCTCCCACCGGGTCTTTGCTTCCGGACAGGATCAGGATCGGGAGATCTGTCCGCATTTTTCCGGCTTTTTCAAGCTTTGCCGTTTTTAAGATCACCTCAAAGAAGTCACGGTACGCCCCGGCTGTGAAGATAAAATCTGTCAGCGGATCGTCTCCGAAATCCCGGTCTTTCTTTTCATCCCTGGAGAGCCAGTCGTACGGCGTCTTCACAGGTTTAAATTTCCTGTTGTAATTTCCGAGGGACATCTCATAGAGCAGTTTGCTCCGGCAGCGTGTTCCTCTCTGTCTGCAGATCGTGTCCGCCAGCAGATAGCCAAGCCGGACCTCCGCGTCCTTCGGAGCTCCGGTCCCGAGTAAGATCACTCCGTCGATCCCGTCTTTATAGACAGTCAGATATCGTCTCGCGAAAAATGATCCCATGCTGTGTCCCAGAAGGAAGATCGGCACACCTGGATATTTTCTCTGCGCGTGGACCGTCACGCGGCGCATATCGCGGATCACCGAGACGGCTCCGCCATGCTCCCCGAAGTATCCGCGGTCTTCCGCTGCCGCTGCGGTCTTTCCGTGTCCAAGATGATCATTTCCAAGGACATAGATCCCGTGTCCCGCTAAAAATTCCGCAAACTCCCGGTATCTTCCGACATGTTCCATCATTCCGTGGGCAATCTGAACGATCGCTTTCACCTCACCGCTCGGGATCCACTCCATACAGTGAAGATTCGCGATCCCACTGCTGGACGGAATATAAAATTCATGAATTTCCATTTTTCTCCCTCCTCACACCAGATCTTTTTGCCGTCGGCAGGATCCGCAGACGGGATCCGGCCTCCGGTCAGGATCAATGCCTCGCCAGTTTTCATACGTGTTCAGCTTATCTATAAGTATAACACGCATACCGTATTTTCCCCAGGAAACATCTGTTAAAATTTCATAAAGTTTATATAAACCTAAAAAAGAATGTGCCTCGGCACATTCTCGCGCCGAGCGCGGTCGCTCGCGACGATCTTCATCTTCGCGCGAGTGCGCATCATTGGCACGTAGGTACTCCCGCACCCACAGGGAACTTTCTGATTTTTATTTTTCCGCTCAGTCTTTCTTCATCAGCTTGACCATAACTGCCTTCTGTGCATGAAGACGGTTCTCCGCCTCGTTGAAGATCTCGTCGGCATGTTCCTCGAAGACTTCCTCTGTGATCTCCTGTCCGCGGTAAGCCGGGAGGCAGTGCTGGACCATCGCACCTGCATTTGCGGCTGCGAGGAGCTGTTTGTTGACCTGATAATCCTTAAATACTTTCTTTCTCTCCTCTTTCTCCGCTTCCTCACCCATGGAAGTCCATGTGTCCGTGATCACGATATCCGCGCCGGATGCTGCCATGAACGGGTCTGTCTCCAGGGCAAATTTATCTGCGTAGCCCTTTGTGAACTCAAGGACTTCTCCGTCCGGCTTATAACCGTCCGGTGTCGCAACTGCAACATTCATGCCGACCTTTAAGCCGCCGACGATCAGGGAGTTTGCCATGTTGTTGCCATCGCCGATGTAGCACATCTTAAGACCTGTGAAGCTTCCGAATTTCTCACGAATCGTCATAAGGTCTGCAAGTACCTGGCAGGGATGGCAGAAATCAGTCAGACCGTTGATGACCGGGATGGAGCCGAATTTTGCGAGATCCTCGACTTCCTTCTGTTCGAAGGTACGGATCATGATGCCGTCAAGGTAGCGGGATAATACACGGGCTGTATCCTGAACCGGCTCTCCGCGGCCGATCTGCAAATCTTTTGATGAGAGGAACAGGGCATGTCCGCCCAGCTGATACATTCCTGTCTCGAAGGAAACCCTTGTTCTTGTGGAAGACTTCTGGAAGATCATTCCCAGAGTCTGTCCCTCTAAGTGTCTGTGCGGAATGTTGTGCTTTCTCTCATATTTTAACTGGTCCGCGAGATCCAGGATCCCGGTGATCTCCTCCGTACTCAGATCCAGTAATTTTAATAAATGATTCATGATTTAAAATACCTCCTTCATGGCCTCAAGTGCCTTATCGATCTCTTCATATGTAATGACTAACGGCGGGAGCAGACGGATCGCGTCCGTTCCGGCTGTCAGCACGAGAACGCCCTTTTCCATGAGCTTTGAAACGTATCCGGCACGCTTTTCCGGATCTACGATGATGCCGAGCATGAGTCCCATGCCGCGGACATTTTTGACTGCCGGGGAGTGGAATCCCAGGACTTTTTCCTTGATGTAAGCGCCTTTTTCCTGAACTTCTTTTAAGAATTCCGGAGCATTCACCGTGTCGAGAACGACATTTGCGGACGCTGCACTCACCGGGTTGCCTCCGAATGTGGATCCGTGGGTTCCAGGTCCCATCACGTCGGCACACGCTGCAGATGTGAGCACGCCGCCGATCGGAAGTCCGCCGCCGAGTCCTTTCGCCATCGTCACGATGTCCGGGGAAATCCCGTACTGCTCGTATGCAAAAAGACTTCCGCATCTTCCGATGCCGGTCTGGACCTCATCCACTATGAGAAGGATGTCATGTTCCTTACAGAACTTTGCAACCCCCTGGACGAACTCTTTGTCGAGCGGGAGAACACCGCCCTCGCCCTGGATCATCTCCATCATGACCGCGCAGCAGGTCTTGTCCGCTTTTGCGGTTACATCCGCCAGGTCATTTGCCTTCGCATAGTCAAAACCTTCCGTGAACGGGAAGAAATACTGATGGAACTTCTCCTGTCCGGTTGCCTTTAAGGTCGTCACGGTTCTTCCGTGGAAGGACTGGATCAATGTCACGATCTTGTTTCTCCCTGCCCCGTATTTATCGAAGGAATACTTTCTCGCAACCTTGATCGCGCCCTCGTTCGCCTCTGCTCCGGAGTTTGCGAAGAAGATCTTTCCCATGCCGGTTGCCGTCACAAGCTTCTCAGCAGCACTCACCATCGGCTCCGTGTAGTAGAGATTTGACGCATGCATGAGCTTTTCCGCCTGTTTTGTGATCGCACCGACGATCTTCTCATTTCCATGTCCCAGGCTGTTGACGCCGATCCCGGACGTGAGATCCACATACTCTTTTCCGTCTGCATCCCAAAGCGTCGCGCCTTTTCCGTGGTCAAGGACGATGTCAAACCGTCCGTAGGTATGCATGATATATTCTGAATCTTTTTTCTTGATCTCTTCTGCAGTCATTCCTTGTTCCTCCTATGAAAACATGGTTCCAACGCCTTCGTTTGTGAGCAGCTCGATTAAGATCGAGTGCGGCACACGGCCGTCCTGGATGTTCGCACGCTCTACGCCCTGACGGACGCACTCCACGCAGCAGTTGACCTTCGGGATCATGCCGCCCTTGATGACGCCCTCCTTGACCAGGGACGGAACATCCGAAACTTTCAGGCGCTTGATAAGTGTCGTGTCATCGGACGGATCTCTTAACAGTCCGCGCACGTCAGTCAGCATGATCAGCTTTTTCGCCTTCAGCGCGATCGCCAGCTTCTCCGCCGCCGTATCCGCGTTGATATTGTAGTTGCAGGTATCATCGATTCCAGCTGCAACGCAGGTGACAACCGGAATGTAGCCTTTTTCCAGCATGTCGAGAACGATCTGTGGGTTTGTCTTTACGATATCGCCCACATAGCCGTACTCGGTGCCGTCCGGATCATTTAATTTGACTGCCTCAAATAATCCGCCGTCCATGCCGCTTAAGCCGACGCCTTTTCCTCCGGCATTTTTTAAGAGCGTCACAAGGTTCTTATTGAGCTTTCCGCAGAGGACCATCTGGACTGCCTCCATGGTCTCCTGATCGGTGTAGCGGAGTCCCTTGATGAATTTGGACTCTTTTCCTGTCTTCTTTAAGAGTTCTCCGATCTCCGGACCGCCGCCGTGAACCAGAACGACCTTGATGCCGACCAGATTTAAAAGAACGATGTCGCGGATGACCGCCTGTTTTAATTCTTCATTGATCATGGCATTTCCGCCGTATTTGACGACCACGATCTTTCCATAGTAATCCTGAAGGTATGGGAGCGCCTCAACGAGAACGCCAGCTCTTGTTTCCGGTTTCAGATTTTCCATAACGTTTTTCTCCCCTCTTATCATCTATATCACGTTTCTGACTGTTTCGGACTCGCCTGCATCTTTTCTTTCTGCAGACAGCCATTCCTTTTTACAGATTTAATCCTGCCGTCTCCTCAAATCCGAGCATCAGGTTCATGTTCTCGACAGCTGCGCCGGATGCGCCTTTTCCGAGATTGTCAAACAGCGCCGTGATGATCGTCTGATCCTCATGTCCATTGACCACGATTTCCATGCTGTCTTTTCCGGCCATAGTTCCCGCTGCGATCATCGGATCGTCCCAGCCGAACGGATGGACTTTTACAACGTTCTTTCCATCATAATGAGCTGCAAGTGCCTCATGGATATCCTTTGCAGTCGGATTTCCCTTTAACATCGAATTCTGCAGCATCACGGTGACTGCCATTCCTTTATAGTAGTCATCCACGATCGGGCAGAACACCGGCGGAACGTCGAGTCTGCAGATCTTCTGCATCTCCGGCAGATGTTTATGTTTCAGGCTTAAGCCGTAGATCCTCGGGGTATTGTAGAGCGCCGGTTTCTCCGGAGATTCGTATTCCGCGATCATCTTTTTTCCGCCTCCGGAGTAGCCGGTCAGGGAGAATACAGTGAGCGGTGTCTCCTTCGGGATGATCCCCGCCGCAACGAGCGGATAGACCGGGATCACAAATCCCGATGCATGGCAGCCCGGGTTTGCCGTATATTTCGCATGAACGATCGCATCCTTATGTGCGTCGGAAAGTTCCGGAATTCCGTATGCCCAGCCGGAAGCTGTCCGGTGTGCCGTCGATGCATCGATGATCCTTGCGGAATCTTTTTCCACAAAGCTCACCGCCTCTTTTGCCGCCGCATCCGGCAGACAGAGGAACGTGATATCCGCAGCGTTGATGAGTTTCTTTCTCTCATCCGCATCTTTTCTCTTTGCCTCATCGATCAGCAGGAGTTCAATATCGTTTCTCAATGCAAGTCTCTCATAAATCTGGAGTCCGGTGGTTCCTTCTTTTCCGTCAATGTATACCTTTGGCTTCATAATCGTTTCTCCTCTCGGTCATAATTTGCTGGATCCCAGTCAGCTTTCCTTCCGATCCGTGTTAAAAAAGGGACCGGAGCTTTTCTTCTCTGCATGTTTTTGTGGGGGCAGATGCATAAAGCTGAATATTTTTTGAATAATTATGCATAATTATAATCCTATGTGTATATTTATGCAAGGGGTTTTTTATTCTTTTTTGCATTTTTATAATTTCTTTCCAAACAAAAACAGCACAATGATCCTTTTCCAGACCATCATGCTGTTCTCCCGATCCTGTCTTTTGTTTTTCCATGATCCGGACTCATACCGTCCGTTTCACTCTCCGTATCCGAACGCCTCCCGCATGCGGGCAACCGCCTTTTTCTCGATCCTGGATACATAGGATCGGGAAATTCCAAGCTGTCCGGCGATCTCCCGCTGCGTGTGCTCATCTTCCCCGAACAGACCGTAGCGCATCCGGATCACCTTTTTTTCCGTCTCCGTCAGACGGTCCCGGTATGCCTCATAGAGTATCTTCACATCCTGTCCGATGATGACCGTCTCCAGCACTTCCCGGTCTCCGGATTCCAGAACATCAAACAGACTCACCGTCTCCCCGTCTTTATCCGCACCGATCGGGTCATAGATGGAGACTTCCCTGGAGAACTTTTTCCCCGACCGGAACATCATCAGGATCTCATTTTCCACGCATTTGACGGCATAGGTCGCCAGTCTTGATCCTTTTTCCGCATTAAACGTATTGACTGCCTTGATCAGGCCGATGGTTCCAACTGACAGAAGATCGTCCGTCTCATATCCGGACTGCTGGTATTTTTTGACCACATGTGCGACCAGCCGAAGGTTCCGGCTGATCAGCACCTCTCTGGCTTCCAGGTCGCCCTCTTTGCAGCGTCTTAAGTATTCCCGCTCTTCCTGCGCGCTCAGTGGTTTCGGAAATGTCTTCAAAGAAAGCCGCCTTAAGCTTCATTACTTTATTTTATGCGGTGGACGCGCGGCGGGTGCTTTTACATCTTTTCCTTATTTTCTCCGCTTGCGGCCAGCTCATATCCCAGCTTTCTTCCCAGTGTCTGGGCGATGCCCTTCACCTCACAGGCTTTCAGCACTTTCTGCCTGCAAAGGCATAAAGATTATCGTCTCTGTACCACATACCGCCCAAAATCAAAGCTGTTATTTCTTCCTATATGGAACAGTTCTCCTGCCAGAAGTTCTTCCAGTCTCCCCTCCGGAACCTCTTCGAAGATCACATATCCCTGAACTCCGCTTAATTCCATTCCTTTTCTGTGCGTGCTGGAATATCGTCTGACCGAGGTCTCTGCCGATCTCGCGTCGATGATCTGCGGCCACGTCTGCGGTTTTTCCAGTTCTGTCCCGATCTCATCGAAGGCGCTCATCATCTGGATCTTCCGGTGGATCGCGCGCCAGATCGCTTCCGCATCAAAACATTTCAGATCGATCCGGTCCTTCCGCAGTGCCAGGGGGCTCAGGAAATGGACCAGATAATCGCCGTTCTGCGCCGGCTGTTCTCCCGAAAGTTCCCATTTTCTCTTCCGGATATACTCTCCGACCGTGTGTACCCGGAAATGTTCCATATGGATCTCTGTATCATCCAAAAGCAGCTGTTCTTCTTCCGTGTAGACCGCCGCGATCTCAAACTTCGCCTGTTCTTTCCCGAGTCCGCATTGTCCGAGGCGCCAGAACGCATCCAGATACTGGGCGAACAGCGGGATATTGCGCCCAAAAAGCTTCAGGCGGAACACGAACCCGTGCCCCTCGTCCATCACCGTATCCAGATTGTCGCATTCGATCAGATACCCAAGACTCTCCTTTCCCGTCACATACCCGGGTTTCAGCCGCATCGGTGTGTAAAAGGCATTCCAGACCATGCAGTTGTCCTGAAACCGGCACGCTTCACAGTCCCGGTCCGCAATGCAGTTTTTCCGGAGCAGCATCTCCCCAAGGCCTCCGCGCAGCGCGGAAACCTTGTTCTCCGGCACCGCGACTCTCTGATAAAATCTCAGACAAAACGTCAGCGTGATATACGGGATGTCCATCCACGTCATGTTTTCCTCATTTTTTCTCATATCGTTACTCCTAATTTCTGGTCATTTTTCAAAACAGCCAGTCATTTTTGCTGCTTCAGACAGAACCCTTTAGTATTCCCTGAACTGGATAAACTGAAAGACGCTCTTCTTCTCCGTTCCCGTCTTTCCATATATTTCCTCCACCACACGTTCACTGCAGGCAGCAACAACCCGTACCCCGGCTTTCTTCAGTCTTTCGATCACATGATAGCTGAGGCAGAATTCTCCCTGGCACATCACGCATTCCGGCTGCTTTTCAAGGATCATGGCTGCATAGTGTTCCGCCAGATCCTGAACCTCTTTCCTGTCTGCATGGGCGCTCACCGCCGGGAAAGGCAGGTCCTCGATCAGTCCGTACTTTTCTGCTTCCGTCTTCTGTTTTTCGCCCCACATGCTGCTCGGATGATTTGAAAAATTTATAAACATCTCTTTTTCTCCTTCTTTAACCGATATCTCCTGGTTCCGGATCGGAACTCTGTACTTACATTGTAGTATAGGAATTTCACAAATATTTGTCAAATGCATTCCTGATTTCCAAATTACCCGCACACGGTGTCCTATCCATTTTCCCCTCCACTTAATTTATAAAACTAATTTCTTGTTTCTTTCCCTATTTATCTCGTAAAAAACTTGCATAATTATGTATTCAGAGTTATAATAATAAAGCTTTTTATAAATTTTTTATATTTTTCATAAAAGTATAATAATTCATGCACAAAATCAATATTAGAAATGGGAAGCCGAATGCAATACACAAGAGAGTCCGCGATCGAGCGGCTGTTAAAAAACTACGAACCTTTTTACGATATTCATATGATGATCAAGGGCGATCGTTCTCCAATCACAGCCCGCTGTGATTTTTTTGAGCATTCCGGCCAGTATGTCATCTCAAAAAAGGCAGAATTATGGTCCGCGGAAAACGAGGAATTTCTCTATCTCGTCAACATTCCGCATCTGACTTTAGAGACCTTCGAGGAATTAAAATCCGAGATCCATGCTGACGGCATGAAACGGATCCATGTCGGTCCAGGTCATATGGCTTCCTATATTACGGCAGTCTTCGTGTGCGACAGCTGCGATCCGGAGGCAAAAAAAGCCCTGAAAAAATGCCGTATCTACAAAAGTTTTCATTTTTCCCTGCATGGCTGGATGAATTTTCATGCGGCGTTGGTGGAGGTGGCTGACGGGAAGGTCACTTCAAACGCAAGCGGTCACCATGTTGCGAAAATTTTGAAAAAAGTATTATATGATACCAGGGGAAAAAGGTCATAAATCCGATGCAGGCTTGCCTGCAAGAGGTTTTTTGACCTTGGACCCCGCCAAAAACATGAATAAGCAGCCATTTTTCGCAGAAAAATGAGCGGATTATGAATGTTTTTGAGTATTGTGAGAGCACAAAGTGCGGAACAATACGGTATCAAAGGGGTCAAAAACTTTTGACCCCAACATTATTATATTTTAAAAGAAAGGGAGATAGCAACAATGAATTCATTAGTACTTCTCATCGTCTGTGTTGCCATTCTTGGCATCGGCTATGTCTGCTACGGCGGCTGGCTGTGCAAGCAGTGGGGCGTAGGCGAAAGCAAAACTGAGACACCGGCTCACACAATGGCTGACGGTGTCGACTATGTACCGGCAAAAGCTCCGGTTCTGATGGGACATCACTTTTCCTCCATCGCAGGCGCAGGCCCGATCACGGGACCGATCGGCGCAGCCATGTTCGGCTGGCTCCCGGTTACCTTATGGATCCTCGTCGGCGGTATCTTCTTCGGCGGTGTCCATGACTTCGGTGCACTCTTCGCTTCTGTCCGCAGCAAAGGACAGTCCATCGGAGAGATCATCTCTGCAAACATGAGCAAACGTGCAAAACAGCTGTTCATCATCTTCTCTTACCTGACACTGATCTTAGTCGTAGCAGCCTTCGCTTCGATCGTTGCTTCCACATTCGGTGCAGTTTACGATGAAAGCGGCGCTCTTGATATGGCGAAATCTGCGACTCCGGCAACTGTAGCAATGATCTCGATCCTGTTCATCCTGATCGCGATCGTGTTCGGTTTCTGTGTATACCGCCGCAACATGCCGATGGGTATCGCTTCCGTATTCGGCGTTCTTGCGATCGTTCTGATCATGGCGATCGGAATGAACTTTCATCCGATCTACCTCTCCACAAAGGCATGGATGTGGATCGTTGGTCTTTACATCGCCATCGCTTCTGTAACACCGGTATGGATCCTTCTCCAGCCGCGTGACTACTTAAGTTCCTTCCTGCTTTACGCAATGTTAGCAGTTGCAGCATTCGGCGTCATCGTCGCTCATCCGACTTTCGACTCCTCTTTCCCGGCTGTGACAAGCTTTGCAGTTGACAACGGAAACGGCGTTCAGTACATGTTCCCGGTACTGTTTACAACCGTTGCCTGCGGTGCGATCTCCGGTTTCCACTCTCTGGTTTCTTCCGGTACCACATCCAAGCAGCTCGACAAAGAGACTGACGCGAAACCGATCGCTTACGGCGGAATGCTCTTAGAGTGTGTTCTCGCAGTTTTAACGCTCTGTGCCATCGGTTATGCTTACAAGTGGAACGCGGTTCATCCGGACCAGGCGTTAAAGGGCGCGACAGCGATCTTTGGCGGCGGTATCGCTCACATGATCGACGATATCATCCCGGGAAGCTACAGCATTTTAAACTCCTTACTGGTACTTACATATTCCGCATTCTGCCTGACTTCTCTTGATACCGCAACCCGTCTTGCGCGTTTCATGTTCCAGGAGTTCTGGCTTGAGCCGGGCGAAACTGCTGCTGATATCAAAGAGGGCTGGAAAAAGGTTATGGTAAATCCATACTTCGCTACAATCCTCACGGTTGTTCTGGGCATCCTTCTCGGTATGAACGGATACGGAAAGATCTGGGGGCTCTTCGGAGCTGCAAACCAGCTTCTTGCAGGTATCGGCCTCTTAGCCGTTGCCACATGGCTCGGAAACATGGGCAAAAACAACAAGATGTTCCTGATCCCGATGGCATTCATGATCGTCGTTACGATCACATCCCTTGCACTCACAGTTAAGAACCAGATCGGCATGATCGCTGCAGGCGGCGCTGACTGGGGTCCGTGGGCACAGACGATCCTCGGAATCCTTCTGATCTTCCTTGCGATCATCCTTGTTATTGAGGGTGTACAGACACTGTCCAGACAGAAGGCGGCCAAGGCTTAAGTGCCGGGTAAATGATCAGATATTTTAAGAATTGAAAAAGACACGTCATACAGGTTTTAAGTGAAATCTGTATGGCGTGTCTTTTGGTTTACCGGATCTTTTAATCCCGATTTTTCTGTTGTCTGGCAACCGTCCGCCTCTCCATGTGCGGCATAACTGTAGAGTTTTTCTGCTACTCCCCAACCTGCCTGCGGACTGGATGAAATGTCAGATTTTTAAGGTGTCAGCGCACCCAGGACTCATTTACCTTATTCATTTCTGATCGCCGCCAGCGGACTTAATTTCATCGCCCGCAGTGCCGGGAAAAGTCCGGCCAGCATGCCGATGAGGACCGCAAAGACCACAGCGGATCCGGAAAGCCACAGCGGGATCCTTGAGATCGCTCCGGAACCGCCGGTCATGCCGGAGAGACTGGCTCCCAGAAACTTATTGATCGCCGCGGAGACGCTGTAGCTTAAGCCAAGTCCCAGAACGCCTCCCATAAATCCGATAAATCCTGCCTCCATCAAAAACATCGTCCGGATATCTCCAAGCGCACATCCCAAAACCTTCAGCACACCGATCTCCTTCGTTCTCTCATAGATGGACATCATCATCGTGTTCGCGATTCCGATTGCCGCCACAAACAGCGATACAGCACCGATGCCTCCGAGGACCGCCTGGATCATATCCGTCTGCTGCTGGGCCTGTTCGAGCCACTGCATGCTGCTGTAGGCCTCGTAGCCCATATCTGTGATCGCTTTCTGGACCTCCGTCACATGCTCCATATCGTCCACATTCACGTAAATCATATTGTAGACAAAATAATTGTAGGGTTTTCCCTTTTTATTTGTCGGCTGTCCGGGGATCGGGTTCTTCCGGTAGATCTTTTTCAGCTGGGTCTTTAACAGATCGATATCCGTGTAGATCTGGTATCCATACTCAGAAAATCCGTTCTCACCGCCATCCACCAGAGCGCAGGCCGGGAAAAGATACTTTTTCTGGCTGCTTTCATCCCCGTTTCCCATATTCTGGAACATGGTAAAAAACGGCTTGTGTATAAGATCCACTTTGGAAAGATCCTCTCCGTCCCAGCTTCCCTTTCCGGTCTTGCTGTTATAAAAGTTGTCGGAAACCATATTTCCGACGATAAACTCCAGAGTCGCCGCATTCTTGTTCGGAAGTTTTCCCTCCGCCAGCGGAATCTGTTCCAGCTCCTCTCTGGGCATTCCCACAATGTTCGAATATCCCTGATAAACTCCCTGCTTCAGATTCACATCTGTCTCCAGGATCGGGGACACACTCTTCACATGCGGGATCTTCGCAAGCTTCGTCACCGTGGCGTCCACGAGGTAATCGTCCTCGGACTGGTTCCCGTATCCGGAACTGATCTGGATCCTTGTGAGACTTCCGAAGGAAGCATAGGATTCCACGGTATTTTCCTTCAATCCGATTCCCAGAGAGACCATGACTACGATGGAGGCTGTGCCGATGACAACACCCAGAACGGTAAGTCCCGTCCTGAGTTTCCGTCTGCGCAGGTTATTGATGCTCATGATGAGCAGATCAAAGAATCTCATCGTCCATTCCCGCTTTCTTCTTTTTGCGTCTGATGACCACAAGGATCACAGCTGCAAGGATCACTCCAACGATTCCCACCGGGATCGCGAGATGTTTCAGTTTATCCGTCGTGGATGGTTCCGGCTGTACATCGTCACTGTTCCAGGTATCATCAACATTGCTTTCATCCATGCTCTGATCCTCATTTACCATAAGCTGGATCTCTTTCTCGACCGTGGAGACTTTTCCGTTCTCATCCTCATATGTAATGGAGAGTTTAACCTTTCCATCATCCGCGGTCGGCGCGATTCCGTTGATCATCGTATCCACGTTTCCGCTTTTTCCGGGTTCGATATTTCCAACATACGCCTCATTCTTCTGGATAGAGTCTGCCTCAAAGACCGCGTTCACATTATAGAGCATGACTTTTCCGGTGTTGTTGATGGAGAACATCACGTTTGACTCCTCGCCGACGGAAATAGCATCCGGCATGACCTCGATGGTACCGGTATTTAACCGTGCCTCCTGCTTTAATCCAACCGCGATCTTTACGGCTTCCTTCGCGTTCTTGAATTCCGGGCTGTCATACTGCTCATTGATCGTGATCGTGTAGGAACGCTGTTCCGCTGTGGGACTTGAAGAAAATTTTATCGTCAGCGTGTCAGATGCTCCCGGTGCCAGAGAATTGACAACCACGGAGTTTGAACCGTTCACCGTCGTAAATACCGGACTGTCGCTCACTGTTTCCGACTCGAAGGTAAACAGGATGTTGCTGGCCGCGATACTGTTGGAAGCGTTTTTCATGCGCACCTTCAGCGTAAAATCCTGTCCGGCATAGATCTCCGCAGGATCCGTCTCAAAGCTGTCGACGATGATACGCGCCTTTGTTCTTTCGTTCTCGCCTGCTTCAGAATCCAGAGAATCATCCTCGTCTTTTCCATAGACCCGCACATAAAAGGTATCCTCAACAGGAGCAGCAAAGTTTCCATTCTCATTTTCCCGGTAACGGATCTTAAACTTGATCGGGTAATAGCCGGATTTCGCCTTTTCCCGCACTGCCATGCTGAACGGAACCGCCACCGTCTGATCCGGGTTCATATTTCCCAGCTGCCGGTCATAATTTCCGTCATTGATCTCAAACGGAAACTTCGCGATATCCTCAGAGAGCTCCATATCGACACGCACATCGTAGGCGGTCTTATAACCGGTATTTCTCACATTTACATCGAAATTCATGACCTCGGAATAGTTTGCGGACGGGGTGGACTGATTCTCGCCGAGGGCGAATGCTACCGGCTCGGAGTTGTCCTCATTTGTCTCACTGGTTCCTGTTGTCTTCTTTGTCTCGATCCATGCCATTATGGTCTTTGCGTACTCGGATGACATTCCGTCCTCGCCCTGAGCGCGCTTCGAGATATAGATCAGGATCGGATAGTATCCCTCTTCCAGACCTTTTTTTACATTGACATTCAGGTTGACGGTCTTTTTCGCTTTTTTGTTTACATGACCAACCTTATAATGGCGGTTTTAAGAATCCGTCACCTCCAAGGGGTAGATCGTCTTCATGGACTGGGCGATGCTGCTCTCCTCGCTGTCACGGTCCTCCGTCTTTGTGATCTCATCGGAATAATGGTTCCGGAAATCATCCTCTGAGGCGATCCAGATCTCTGTCTCGACCCAGTCTTTGTCCTCCATGTTCATGAGTGTCACAGAGACGGTTCCGTTTTTTCCGATATATAAGGTCGGCGTCTTTCCGATCACAAGGCGGACGGTATCATTGTCGTCATCCATCCTGTATACCTGTGGGATCGTCTCCGCCGCTTCTGTTGTCTCCTTCGCCGCGAATGCAGTTGCCGGGACTGCGCCCATCAGCATACACGCAGCAAGGAATGTTGCCATCCAGCGTAATCCTTTTATTTTCATACTGTTCCTCTCCTCCTGGCTGTTCTATTTTAGTTATTTGTGCCAGCTTTCCATATTTTTGCGTTTATTCCAAAATTTTGTCGATTGTTATTCTGACTTTCCCTCTATCCGGTGTTCTTCTGCTTCCACAACTGTCTCTATTTGCTCTTCTGCTGCCGGATTCTTAAATTTTCCCTCCGCCTGCGCCTCTGCCGCCGCCTGCATGGACTCTTCTAACTGCACCAGGTCCACCTCATGGTGATTCTCCTCGATGCTCACGATCTTTCCGTCGATGATTTTAAAGATCCGGTCCGCGTAGGTCGCCAGATTATTGTCGTGGGTAACCATCACAAGCGTCTGTTTCTGTTCTCTTACGACCTTCTGCATGAGTTTTAATACTTCCATCGTTGTCTTCGAATCCAGGTTTCCCGTGGGCTCGTCCGCGAAGATGATCTGCGGGTTCATCGCCAGGGCTCTCGCGATTCCGACTCGCTGCTGCTGTCCGCCGGACATCTGGTTCGGCATGTGGGTCATAAATTTTTCAAGTCCCACAAGCTTTAAATACTGTTTCGCCCGCTTGATCCTCGCTGCCCTCGGCATTCCCCGAAACGATAACGGCAAAGCCACATTTTCCACCGCATCCATCGTCCCGATCAGGTTGTAGGACTGAAAGATAAATCCGACCCGCTCCCTGCGGAATGTTACAAGCTGTTTCTCATTCAGCTTTTCGATATGTTTTCCGGCGATCACGATCTCGCCCTTTGTCGGATGTTCCAGTCCCGCCAGCATATTTAAAAGTGTCGATTTTCCGGATCCGGACGGTCCTGTGATCGCGCAGAACTCGCCTTTGTGGATCTCAAAGCTGACCCCGTTCAGCGCATACACTTTTTCTTCGCCCATGCGGTATACCTTGTACAGATCCTTTACCCGGATCACCGCTTCGTCGCTCTGCTGCATCCGTCCGCCTCCTTTTTCTACAATTTTTACACAGCATTCTTTTCCGCCGCGCCTGTCATTCCTGACGTTTCATCTTGACGTCAAAGTTCTTTTTGTACCTCAAGTATACTGTCTGCATCATGTTCTGACTATATAAAATTACTTAATTATTCTTACAATTTCTTACCATATTTCAGATTGGCGAAATCCATGATGATTCCTGTCTGTTTTAAGATCATCTGTTCAGAAAGTTTCTTCCTGTGAAAAGCAATTCTTACAGATCAGAAATATGACCTGTCACATTCGGGCTCTTTGTGCAGTCTCCAGCGAAGACCTTCCTCTTCGTACAAGTGTACATCTCTCATACATTGCATTTTTTGTGCAGCGGGAAATTCCTTTGGAATTTTCTGTCATAGAAAAAGGAACTCTGTCCATTTTTTCAAACTTCCAGAATTCCCTTGTATCCCTGCACTATTCTGATTTCTCCACAGCCGGATCCTCTGTCATCGGGGACTCCGTGTTTTCCTCATCTGGCTCCGCGCTTTGCAGATTCTCCTGCTCATCCTCTTTCCCGCCGGAACGTCTTCTCCGGAACTCCTTCAGATACTCCTCCAGCGACACATACTGTCCATTATTCACCCGGTAGGACGGATTCCACATCCTCACAACGCGGACAGCCGCCTCATCTTTCTTTGCCTCTTTTATCGGACGGTATTCCCGGTCCGCAAAAAAGACATCTCCCTGGATCAGATCTTTCCATTTCATGTAGATCTCCCGGTTCTTTTTCTGTTTCTTATTCTGGAACACTTCCATCACGATCAAGCGGAAGAGGTCCTCTCCGCAGCAGACCACGGTCTTCGGGTTTAAAAGCCGGATCTGCTTCTTGATAAACTCCATATAGTACTGACCATAATCCAGGCTGACCTCATCGGCCGCGCCCTTTCCGCCGCGCTTATTGAGATAGAGGACCGCCGCCTTCTCGCGGAGCTTTTTCCCGGTAAGTCTGCACTCTTCCCCCGGATGACGTTCCTCCCAGAGGACCTTCTGCATGCCAGTGAGATACTCCAGATATTCCACCCGGCCAGACGGACTCTTCCCGGAGAGAAAGTCGCCCCGGATATCCGAGACCACCGGCATCGTCTCGCCTTTCTGGATCATTTTCCGCATGTTCGTCTCTTTTAATATATAAAGGGTCCCGTCATAGTGCACCGGGTCCACGATTCCGTCAATATGAAAATTTCTCTGATCCATTTCCGGATAACAGGTCTTTCCGTCCGGATCTTCCTCCATCTGCTGCATCAGCTCCCACAGCACATAAAGTTCCTCCAGGGAGCGGCATTTTGCGACCTGACCTTCCAGGATGATCTGCTCCATCGTCTTTTTCATGGTTCCTCCAACGATCCGTTCTGCCCGGTGCGCCTTCGCTCCGGCTTCCTTTTTCCCGGAAACACAGGCCTTCCAGAGGCATCCGATTATTTTTCTTTTGTGCATTGCACCCACTGATCTTCATTTTATCATAATTTTCTTCAAAAAAATAGTGGAAATTCCACTCCGGATTCGCTATAATAATAAAAATGTTATCGTTCCTGCACTGCATGAACGATAACAGATTTTGCCGATGCTTCGCATTCCGAATCGGCAAAATCCACTCCCCCTACTATAACTGTACGGAATTTTCAGTTCAGAAAATTCCTACCCAGCATGGTAACGCAAAACACTTGGAAGGAGATTACAAACATCATGAGACACATGTTAAATCCTCTTGACTTTTCTCTTGAGGAGACGGACAATCTCTTAGAGCTTGCCGCCGACATTGAGAAAGACCGTTCCCGATACGCACACGTGTGTGACGGAAAGAAATTAGCAACCCTTTTCTATGAGCCAAGCACAAGAACCCGTTTAAGTTTTGAAGCGGCCATGTTAAACCTCGGAGGTTCCGTTCTCGGTTTTGCTTCCGCCGATTCCAGTTCCGCGACCAAGGGTGAAAGTGTTTCCGATACAATTCGTGTTATTTCCTGTTACGCAGATATCTGCGCAATGAGACATCCAAAAGAAGGCGCAGCCTATGTTGCCTCCACCAAATCTTCGATTCCTGTTATCAATGCCGGAGACGGCGGTCATCAGCATCCCACACAGACTTTAACTGATTTATATACGATCCGTTCCTTAAAGGGCAGACTTTCCAATATGACGGTCGGACTCTGCGGAGATTTAAAATTTGGCCGCACGGTCCACTCTCTGATCAATGCACTCTCCCGCTATGAGGGGATCCGCTTTATCCTGATCTCCCCGCCGGAGTTAAAGGTACCAGATTATATCAAGGAGAGTGTCCTTGATGCCAAAAATATCGAGTACCGTGAGACAACCAGTCTTGATGACGCAATGGAAGAACTGGATATCCTCTACATGACAAGAGTCCAGAAGGAACGTTTCTTCAACGAGGAAGACTACATCCGCATGAAGGACTGCTACATTCTCGACAAAGAAAAGATGAAACTCGCAAAACCGGATATGTACGTTCTGCACCCGCTCCCGCGTGTCAATGAGATTTCCGTCGAAGTCGATGATGATCCGCGTGCCGCATACTTTAAACAGGTCCAGAACGGCGTATATGTCCGTATGGCTCTCATTATGACATTACTGGAGGTAGAAAAACCATGTTAAATATCAGCGGAATCCGGGAAGGTGTTGTCCTTGACCATATCCAAGCAGGAAAAAGTATGGATATCTACCGCTACCTGCGTTTAGGCGAGCTGGACTGCACCGTCGCAATCATCAAGAACGCGAAGAGCAACAAGATGGGCCGGAAAGACATCATCAAGATCGAGGGACCGCTCGACGCCATCGACCTCGATGTTCTCGGCTACATCGACCACAACATCACCGTCAACATCATCCGCGATGACAAGATCGCCGAAAAGCGCAGCCTTCATCTCCCGAAGATCTTAAAGAACGTGATCCACTGCAAGAACCCGCGCTGCATCACCTCGATCGAGCAGGAGCTTCCGCATATCTTCTATCTCGATGATAAAGATCATGAGGTGTATCGGTGCAGATATTGCGATGAAAAGCATGGCTGATCGGTGGGATCTGGCTGACTGTTGTTGATCAGACGATCTGGCTTAATTTTAGAGACCGCAGCAATCCAGGTATCGATTGCTGCGGTCTTTCTTGTTGTCTGCTTTTCTTGACAAATACACGTATACCCATCATATAATTTATTTTTGTGTTATATTTAAAATTATTCGCTGTTTTTTTGTGATATTATAATTGATATTCGCTGTTTTTTTGTGTATACTCATAATAAAGAACGGAGGTGCACACATGTATTTAAAACGAAAGGTAGACAATTTTCTCTGTGAATGGAAATCCGACCCGCACAGAAAACCACTGATCATCAAAGGAAGCCGCCAGGTTGGCAAAACAGAATCCATCAAACATTTTGCGGCCGAAAACTATGAAAGTATTATAGAGATCAATTTTGTAAGAGACGAGAAGTATAAGGGGATCATTTCTGACGGTTACGAGGCAGCTGATATCATAAAAAATATTTCCCTGATCGATCCGTCAAAGAAATTCATTCCGCAAAAAACATTGATCTTTTTTGATGAAATTACTGAATTTCCTGAAATTGCTACCTCTCTGAAATTTTTTTGCATTGACGGGCGGTTTGACGTCATTTGCAGCGGTTCCATGCTCGGTGTAAACTATCGCAAAATCGAGAGCAACAGTGTTGGATATAAGAAAGATTATGAAATGTTCTCTCTTGACTTCGAAGAATTTTTATGGGCAAAAGGCTATGATGATGCAACTGTCCAGAGTATGCTTTCTCATATGAGGGAACTGCGCCCGTTTAATGAGCTGGAAATGAAAGTGTACCATTCCCTGTTTCTTGATTTCTGTGTTTTGGGCGGTATGCCTGCCGTAGTGGCGGAATATATCCAGAGAAACACTTTCGAAAACTCTCTCGACACGCAAAGACAGCTGATCGCCGACTATAAAGAAGATATCCGTAAATACGCGCAGGGGATCGATCAGACGAGAATCTTAAATGTTTTCAACCGGATTGCTCCACAGCTCGCAAAAGAAAACAAGAAATTCCAGATTTCAAAAGTGGCGTCCGGTGCGCGGTTCCGTGATTACCGCGGGTGTGCAGAATGGCTTGTCGATGCCGGTATGGTAAATATCTGCTATTGTCTGGAGTTTCCGGAACTTCCTCTGGGCGGCAATTATGATCCGGATATTTTTAAATTATACTTTGCCGACACCGGTCTTCTTGTGTCCATGCTGGATGATGAATCCCAGGAAGATCTGCGCGCCAACAAGAATCTCGGAGTCTACAAAGGTGCCTTATATGAAAATATTGTCGGGGAAGCTTTAGTCAAACAGCATTATAAGCTTTATTATTATAAAAAAGAAACATCTACACTTGAAGCAGATTTCTTTATCCGCTCCATGACTTCCCTGATTCCACTGGAAGTGAAAGCTGCCAGCGGAAGAGCAAAATCCATGAACACCCTGATTAATTCGGAGCGCTATCCGGATATCCGCTATGGCTTTAAATTTTCATCCCAGAATATTGGTCACGAAAACTGTACTTACACCTTCCCGTATTTCTGCACCTATCTCCTGAAACGATTCATGGCAGATTTTCATCCGGAAGAAGAACTCTGACAAAATTAGATCGATTTTTGCATAATAAGTGAAAAAAGACCACCTCCATCCGGCTTTTCAGCCAGACAGGGTGGTCTTTTTTCTTAGAACTGGATCACGCCAACCAGCGTTGATAAGATCAGTACCGCAATGCTCGCCGGCCATACAAGGCGCAGGGAGTAGCGGATATGCTCGCTGATGGAGACGTCTGCAAGACCGAGGCCCACGTACACGGCTGCAACGGACGGGCTGATCGGAGTTGCCATTGTGGCTGATAAAAGGAAGGTTGCCGCTACCGTTTCCGGAGTGATGCCGAACGGCTGTACTACGCCGATAATAATCGGGAGAAGTGCGTAGTAGAAAGCATCCGTTCCAAGGATCATCAGGAGCGGTACGGAGAAGAGTGCCATGAACCAGTGCATGTGCGGTGCGATCACTGCCGGAAGTGCATTGACGATCGTCTCTGCCATCGCTTCCACCATGCCGGAGTCCTTGATAACTCCCATGAAGATTCCGACTGCAAATAAGGTGACAGTCATGACCATGGCATTAGAGCCGTACTCTTTGATCTTTTTGCTCTGTTCCTTGACGCTTTTAAAGTTTACGATGAGGGCGATCGCGTAAGCAACCATGAAGATCGAATATAACGGAATCGGAAGATCCATGAATAAGAAAACGAGCATCACGATCGTGAGGATCAGGTTAAACCAGTAGATGGCGTCATAGGTTACCTTCTTCTCCTCTGCCTTTTTCTGTTCGGACTCGATCTTTGCCGCATTTCCGGCGCCGTTTTTCTTTTCGATCATGGCAACTACAAATACGATCACAAATGCCATAAGAACCAGACATGCGATTCCCGGAATGATAAAACTGTAGAGATCACCGGCTTCCACACCAGCAACACTCGCTGCACGCATCGTCGGACCGCCCCACGGAACGATGTTCATCACGCCGTAAGCGCCGCACATTGCGCCGAGCAGAGCCTTCGGGCGGATTCCCATCTCCTTGCAGATCGGTAAGAACGCCGGAACTACGATTAAGAATGTAGTCGCACCGGATCCGTCTAAGTGTGCAACGAAGGTTGTGAGCACTGCCGCAACGAGGATCGTTGTCACATTCGTTCCCGCTTTTTTGATCAGGAAATTGATGATCGGATCAAAAAGTCCTTTATCGGACATCAATGTGAAATATGAGATGGAAAAGACGAACAGGATCGCGGTGCTTAACATGGAATTCATACCTGTTTTCACAAAACCCGCGATATCTTCCATTCCGAATCCTGCACATGCCGCTGCGATCAGTGGGAGAAGGATGAATGCCACAGGCGGAGCCATCTTTTCCCGGATGAGCACGTACATTAAGACGATCATGAGTACAAAGCCGATGATTGCCAGTTTCATATGTAATACCTCCAAATATTCGTGATACCCCTGTTTTCCAGCCCGCGGTCAGCGCGCAATTTCACGCTGACCGGACCGGCAGTATTGTATTATTTTAATATTTACGCTTCCTTATAGGAATTGATCAGGCTTCCCGCTAAAAGAACCTTCTTCTCTGCCTCGGTTACGCCGTTCAGCTCTAACTCAAGGTCGCGGACTGCGCCGTCTTTTCCGATCACTTTTGCCGTAAATCTTGTCGCACCGTCTTCCACTGCTTTGCGGATTCCCGGAAGATACAGGTACTCACCCGGCTCAAGAACAATCTCTTTTTCCGGACATGTGAACGGCAGAATTCCCCAGTTGACGCAGTTGCTGCGGTATCTCTTTGTCGCATACTCGATGCAGATGTTTGCAAGTCCACCGAGTACTTTCTGGCAGCTTGCCGCGTACTCTCTCGCAGAACCATCGCCCGGTCTCTTTGCGTAGAGGACAGATCCGATCCCGGTTGTCTTCATGAGTTCCTCGACCGGAGTGTCAACACCGACCGCCTTGAGTACCTGATAGAAGGTTCCTGCTTTCTCCTTATCGCCTGCAACTCTCGCCTTCTCGAACTCCTGTGCGGCTTTCGCGCGTCCCACATACTGCGGATCCTTCCGGATCAGGGTGAACTCAGAGATCTTGTACGGGTTGGAACGGTAGGAAGCTGTCTCACCGGACGGGATCAGCTCATCCGTTGTTGTCACCTCATCGCGGATCACGCTGGCAACCTGAAGAAGAAGGTTCTCGGTCAGTGCCGGCATCTTCGGCCAGTCTTTGATGGACGGACCGTAAACGATCTCTGTCTCCGGTTTTGCTTTTCCAAATCCATTATACACGATGTTGTCATAAATGTGCTCATTGAATTCATACTCCGGAGTCTCGTAAACAACCGGACAGTCCTCGGCGGAAGTCAGGTATCCGCCGTTAAATGCGGTCGCAGCGATCGACTTGGAATCCATTAAGGCAACGGAAGCAATCTGGCCGTTTGCCGGGTTGGAGCCTTCACGGTTCGGGAAGTTTCTCGTGCTGTGACGGATACAGAAATCGTTGTTTCCAGGTGCATCAGAAGCTCCGAAGCACGGTCCGCAGAATGCTGTCTTTACGCGGACGCCGTAATTCATTAAGTCATTTAAAACACCGATTTTATTTAACTCGTACATGATCGGCTGGGATGCCGGATAGATGTTGAACGGGAAGGTTCCGAGACCATGGTTCATTTTCTTTGCGATCTGGTCTACCGCGAAGATGTTCTCAAAGGAACCTGCTGCACATCCGGCGATCGCTGCCTGGTCAACCTTGATCTTACCGTTCTGGATCTTGGAGTGGAGGTCAAGATGAATGTCCTTGTTGTTCTCAAAGACGCGCTCTGCCTCTTTCTCTGTGAGTGTCATGTATTTTTCCGGATCAGCAATCACGTCTGCTAACGGATATGCGTTGCTCGGATGGAACGGAAGTGCGATCATCGGAATGATCGTGTCGAGGTTGATCTCAACGATTCCGTCATACATGGCTGCATGGCCCGGCTTCATCTCCTTGAAGTCATCCGGACGCTTGTGGATCTCGAAGTAGCGCTTTGTCTGCTCATCTGTCGCCCATACGGAGGAAAGACATGCGGACTCCGTCGTCATCGTATCGATTCCGTTTCTGAAGTCCATGGACATACTGGAAACGCCAGGACCAACGAACTCGAGGATTTTGTTCTTTACGAAGTTATTCTTAAATACTTTTCCGATAATGCTTAAGGCAACGTCCATCGGACCTACCCACGGCTTCGGTTTTCCGGTTAAGAATACCGCGATCACACCCGGATATTCGATCTCATAATATTTTCCGAGCATGGCCTTTGCAAGCTCCGGACCGCCCTCTCCGATGGAGATGGAACCCTGGGTTCCGTAACGGGTGTGGGAGTCGGAAACGATGGACATTCCGCCGGATTTTACGATCATCTCACGCATGTACTGGTGGATAACAGCCTCGTGCGGCGGTACGAAAATTCCACCGGATTTCTTACATGCGGACTCCGCATATTTGTGAACATCCGTGTTGATCGTTCCGCCTACCGCGCACAGACAGTTGTGGCAGTTTGTGAATACGCACGGCATCGGGAATTCCTTTAATCCACTGGCATATGCGGTCTGTAGGATTCCGACGTATGTGTTATCGTACACACCCATGGAATCAAACTGGATCTCCAGATTTTTCATGTTTCCGGAGTGGTTGTGAGCCGCTAACACCTGATAAGTCAGAGTCTCTTTTCTTCCTTCTTCCTCGGAAAGATTTGCAGCTTCTTCGGCTGTTGCGATCCTCTCGTTGTCAATGATGAACTGTTTTCCTTCATGCAATGTCACCATCTTGATTTCCTCCTGATTTTATTTTCTATTGTGAAACTCTTCGCTGTACTTTTGGGGTACTATCCCTGCGGGGTGCGGTATGGAGCTGACGCCTCGCAGGAATTTCAGATTGAAGGGTATTTGGGGACTTTATTTATTCTCTTACATATACATAGCCATCCATGATGCGGCGCGCAGTTCTTGTGACGCCGCCCTTGATGACATGGTCGCCGTCGATCTTGATGTCTACGGCAGTCACGCCGCTGGCATGTCCGAGGCGGACGATAGACTGACCCTCTTTCGGCTGAACAAGATCATTGACGATCGTTCCCGGAAGAAGTGCCGCAGCTCCTGTTCCGATGGAAACCGTGATCGGATATGCCTTGTGAAGGGAGCCGACAGATACCGCACGGACGCAGATATCCATCGTGTCAGCCGGAGTCAGGTTTCCGTCCATGTCTTTATAATCCTGCGGCTCAGAGATGATGGAAACCTTCGGCAGGGATGTTGATTTTGTTCTTGCGTCCTCCCAGTTTTCAACAAAGCCGCACGCCTTTGCTGCAAAACAGCGGATCCGTTCAATGTGTTCCATCACATCTTTGTTTGCATTTAACTCGGTAAGCTCGGTTCCCTTAATCCCAAGGTCTTTTGCACGCATAAACACGATCGTGTTGGAGCAGTCCACGATGGAAACCTCGATCGGACCGTAATCCGGAATATCAAATACATCCTTGCGGTTGCCTGTCGGGAACAGCTTTCCGGTTGCTGCACCGGCCGGTTCCATAAAGTACATGTCGATCCGGCTTCCTGTCCCCGGAACTCCGCGGATCACCTCATCTCCGTCCACCATCGCGTGACCGTCCTTCACACGGACATGCTCCTCGATGATCTTGTTTGTGTTGGTGTTGAGCACCTTTACGACCGTGATCGGCTCCACCGCCGGAACAAGTCCTTCATCGATCGCAAACGGACCGACCGCGGAGGAAATGTTTCCGCAGTTTGCCTTTTTATCGACATTCGGGATCACGATATCAACCTGTCGGAAGGAATAGTTAACATCCACATCCTCACGGTCGGATGGGGAAATGATCGCGATCTTGCTTGTGGAGGAAACGGTTCCTCCCATGCCGTCGATCTGCTTGACATCCGGGCTTCCCATAACCTTTAAGAACAGCTCGTCCCACTTGGACTGGTCCTTCGGAAGATCCTTCTCATGGAAAAATACAGCTTTGCTTGTGCCGCCGCGCATGTAAACGCATGGATATTTTGTCATATACATTGTCATTGCTCCTTACATTCTTTTTATTTATATGATATACTGAATTTGGATAACTAATTTTGATGATATCAGGACAGACACCACGAACTCAAACATTCTTCTGCCCGCATTTTTTAATTTTTTGCCTTTCCGGATTCATAAATTCGGGTTCATTACTAAGCAGCCCTTGAAGTCGCTGCACCTGTTTCACACAAACCGGGGCAAATTGCAGATATAAAAGGGATTCTGTGTAAACCAAACCGGTATCATATTTTAAGGAGGTTACAGCTTTATGAATGAACAGGACTATCAGCTTTTGATCGATCTCTATGAGACGAAAAACATCACAAAAGTTGCTGACCAGCACTTTCTGACCCAGCCGGCTCTTACGAAGCGGATCCGCCGCATCGAGGAGGAACTTGGTTCTGAGCTTCTGATCCGTTCCAGAAAGGGCGTGCTCTTTAACTCCGTCGGAGAATCTGTTGTCTCCTACTGCCGGCAGATGTGCGAGATGAATGAACAGCTCCGCAACTCCATTCATGCATCCAAAGGAGTGGTCGGAGGTTCTTTATCCATCGGTACTTCCATCAATTACTGCCGCTACCGTCTTCCGAGCGTTATGCGCCTTTACACGGAACAGTATCCGCAGGTCGATATCAGTATCTCGACCGGTCACAGCCAGACGCTGTTCCGGCAGCTTTCCGAGAGAAAATTTCCGCTCGCGATCCTCCGCGGAGAATATCCCTGGGAGGAAGGACGGATCCTCCTCTCCTCTGAACCGGTCTGCTTTGTCTGCAGCCGCGAGAACGCCGACCGCAATCCGGCAGAATATCCGTATATCAGCCACCGCACCGACCCGGAGGAAGAAAAACGTCTGAGCCAGTGGGTCCAGGAGAACGGATTCAACATCCAGAATTCCCGGATGATGCTCGATGACATCAACAGCTGCCGTGAGATGGCTGCCGCCGGACTCGGCTGGTCCACCCTTCCCGCCATCTGTCTCGGAGATTTTCCGGGAAAGGTGGTCCCGCTGTTTTTGAAGGATGGAACTCCTCTGCGCCGGAACACCTGGCTTTTTTACCACGCAGATAGCTATGAGCTTTTGCAGGTACAGAAATTTCTGGAGACCATCGAACAGTATGAGCGAAATACCGGGATCCAGATAACTTCCGGATCAGGATTTCGATCCCACTAATGCGTCGGGTTTTCATGAACGGCCTGCAAACATCTACCCGTTATATTTCTTTTCAAGGAACTCTCTGCCGACCTGCGGGAAGATCGCGTAGGTAAGGATATCTTCTTCTGTTCTTGCGATGTCCTTACACTCTTCGCAGATCTTCTCATATCCCGCCGGGATCAGGTCTGCCGGACGGCAGGTGATCGGCTTTTTGTCATCGCCGAGAATCCGCTTCTTTAACTCCTCGCTTACCGGTCCCGGAGCTTTGCCGTACTTTCCTTCCACATAGGCGGTCACTTCTTTCGGGATCATCTGATAGCGCTTTCCGGAGATCACATTGATCGTTGCCTGAGCACCGCACATCTGGGAGAATGGGGTTCCGAGCGGCGGATATCCGAGATCTTTTCTGACTCTGACAACCTCTTCCAGAACCTCAGGAAGTCTCTCCGGTGCTTTCATCTGCGCCAGCTGGAATTCCAGATTGGAACGCATTCCGCCAGGGATCTGATGGCGGACAACATTGATATCCACGCCCTGAAGTTTTGACTCAAATTCCTTATATTTCTTTCGTACTTCTTTTAAATACGCATTGATCGGTGCCAGCTTTGCATAGTCAAGACCGGTATCACGCGGGGTTCCCTTTAATACCGCGATGATGCTCTCTGCCGCCGGATGGCTTGTTCCAAGCGCAAATGCGGAGACATCCACATCGAGCACATCTGCGCCTGCTCTCGCCACTTCCCAGTATGTGATCTCTGTCATTCCGCCGGTGCAGTGGGAATGATAGTGAACCGGAACATTGACGGCTTTTTTCACAGCTGCCACTGTCTTTGCCGCCGTCGTCGGATCGATCATACCGCCCATATCTTCCAGGTGGACTGCGGTCGCTCCGATATTCACATAATCTTTTGCTGTCTGTACAAACGATTCAACAGTGTGTACCGGGCTGGAAGTAAACTGAATATTTCCTTCCACGCGTTTTCCGGCTTTCAGCGCTGCCTTCGCAGCACATGCACAGTTTCTGATATCGTTTAAGCCGTCAAAGATCAGGAAGATATCCATTCCATCCTCAGCCGTCTTTGTCACGAATCTCTCGACCACATCATCCGGATACGGAGTATAGCCTAAAAGATTCTGACCGCGGAGCAGCATGCGCAGCGGTGTTTTTTTACAGACTCTCTTGAATGCCTTCAGGCGCTCCCACGGATCTTCATTCAGATAGCGGATGCAGGAGTCGAATGTTGCTCCTCCCCACATCTCGATGCATTCGTATCCGAAGTCATCCATCTGCTCCAGGATCGGAAGCATGTCCTCCGTTCTCATTCTCGTTGCGATTACAGACTGCTGACCGTCGCGGAAATCCACCGACGCAAGTTTCACTGGTCCGTATTTTTCCGTTCCTTCCCATGTTCCGGGAGTATCGGCAGTTTTTGCTTTCTTCCAGAATCTCATAATTTCATCCTTTCCCTGTGTATGATCTTGTCTGACTGATCAACCATTTCTCTTTCTGAATTCATCATATCATCCGGTTATCATAAAGTAAAATTTCGTTTATTTATATAATTACATAACTTTTTTTCATTGTTAAGACGTAAAAAGACCGTCTTCCAAAACCTCGCGTTTCCGCTAAGTTTCAAAAGACGGTCTTAATTTCTTATTCAATTCTGAGCAAGACGATAAGCCGGGTTATGTCGTTGGATGGTCATCTAAAGTCTCGGCTGTGCACTGTCTCTTTCTTTCCATATCCGATTGAATGACCTAGACGCTTTCACATACCCTTTATGTTCCACATTATCTCTTTGCGAACAGCCATTGTTTTCAATGTCTTCTGCCATAGATGGTCATTCCTCCTTTCTCGGTCATACTCAAGACTCCTACTGATTCGGTCCTTCACCTCTCGGCTACTATGACCTCTGCTGACTTCTGTGCGTTCAGCATTGCTTTATGCAATGGTTACCTCTTTCAAGGCGTACCGCACAGACCTCCCTAGGTACCACACGTTTCTTCCTCTCCATCCATCTGCCTCATCTATCATGCATGATTCCGTGTAGTTATTGGGCTTCAACGTGTCTGGCAGTCTTACCCTCATGCATGACCTCATATGAGATTTCTGTTCGTCAGACCAGAGATTTGCCCGTGAGTTAGTATGTTCCTCACATCCAGCTTCCTCCAGATTCCATCTCACGATGGACACCCTTGCCTTCGGCTATATCCTTCCCACTACCGGGCGGATTCGGGACTTTGACCCGTTAGAAACGTGCGCCGCCAGGCGCACCAGAAAAAAAGCTGATAGAAAGATTTTTCTACCAACTTTTTTACGTATTAATACAATCAAACGCTATCTATATTATCCACCGAAATAATGGCTTACTCATTACTGTAATTGCTCTCAAAAAGTCCTTTTATTAAAGGGATCAGAGATTTATTATAATAATATTCATACATATTCGACTTATTAAATACATTTTCATCTTCTGAAATAAGCATAATTCCTTTGTTATTTTCTTCTGAAAATGTTGTATCAAGAATAAATACGTAAGATATAATCTTAAATAAATCTCCTTCATTGCTACTGTTAATTACATTTTTCCACTTTATTGGTTCCTTATAATAAAAGCTTATTAAAATATCTTGATTTGAAAGTTCTTTTTCTGAGAAAGTATTTAATATTTTTATTGGCGCATCCATATCTTTTAAATTGGCATCAGTAAGAGGCTCATTGATATCTTTAATAGTCTTCCACCAATTCCTTTCAATTAAAGCAACCACTTCTGAGAACTCCAACTGCTCCGGTGTTAAATATATTTCCGAAATACCATTATTTACTTTAATGCTTGTTGGTGTCGATAATACTGCTTGTGGAAAATCAATTCTATCATTACTGTGCCCACATGCAGATAACATCAACATCATAATAGATAGGGCAATAAAATACTTTTTCATATACTTACCTCCTAAGAATTCCTTAATATACATCATGTGCAATTTCCAAGATATTGCCAGAAATTGCATCTATATCAACATAATAGTTCAATTCATAAACAACTCCATCGACATTTACTTTGACGGGATAAACCAGTTTCCAAAATATCTTTCCCTTAAAAGTTTTTAAATCCTCCATACTAGTATGATTCACGCAAATTAGAAGCCTATTTCAAACTATCGTTTTATGCTAATTCTGGATAGACTTTCTCTTTCGTGAAATTGGTTTTGGTGCTTTTTTGTTTTTGTTTTCTGCTGAAGCAGCTCATACACTATGAAATCAATCTCTTCTTTAGAAAGGTCATAAAGTCAGAACTTTTATGAGTTTCACTTACTAATGGAATTGCTTCTCCTGAGAGCAAATCAATCGCTGCAAGCAGAGAGAGGGTCTCCAACCTGACATACTCATAATCTCGCTGATAGCCACTGCTTTTATCTGTATTCGGAATCGGTGGACGGTCTTCACCTGTGGTAGCAATTGCCTGAATTCCTGGCTTTTCATCATAAGACAGGGTATGTACGGCATCTTTCTCAAAGGGAATCAGTTTTCCATCCTTGTCAAACTGCATTTCAATCTGCTTGTGGATAACAAGGACATCATGCATTTTTGCATCAAACTCAGGATCCCGTCTTTCGCAGTAATAAGACACCTGAAATGGTTTGATCCTTGCATTGCTCAGAATTTTCCGAAGCGTTGTTTCAGCTACTGTTGCCCTACGAAGATGTCCTTCCGCTTCTGCTATAGAGTTGATGAATTTCCTGAAACTCATGGGATATCAGAATTCAGCAGAATAGCCGTAATCCTTCGGTTTTTGGCAAGCTTTACTGATTACCCAGGTGATATCGTCATCGGTGATTTCCGCTTTTCTTCCACGGCCGTTGTTATCATGTAAAGAAGCTTCAACACTGTTCTCTTTAAATTTATTAAGACAACGTTTTACCACACCGATTCCAATATCCAGTTTGTCAGCAATTGCTTCGTTAGATGCACCCTCAGATTTGAGCAGAAGGATTCTGGCACATTGATAAACGCGAATTTCCAAAGTGCTCTGAGTCAGCAGTTTATTTAAGTAAGATTTATCATCATCTGTTAAAGAAATAGTTTTAATTGTATTAGGCATAATTGACACCTCCGATGGTTCAATTGTACCATAAATAGGAATGTGAATTAAAATAGTTTGTTATTTAAAGTGGATTGTACTAGATAAAGCGTCATCATAATAGTACCCCAAAATTGATTCGATATTCTAAAAAGACCTCTTTTCAAAACCTTATCATTCGATCCTGAAAAGCGGTCTTCATCATTTTCCATATTCAATATTCTGAGCAAGACGATAAGCCGGGTTATGTCGTTGGATGGTCATCTATCTAGACCGTCCGTCACCGGACGGCTCAAGCGGCCTACCCGGAAGCAGACGGGCCGCCTTATGCTTCCTGTTTGGCCTTGCTTCGAGTGAGGTTTGCATGTGCCCTCCCTGTTACCAGTGAGGCGGTAGTCTCTTACACTGCCTTTCCACCCTTACATGTTTCCATGCGGTTTATTTCTGTTGCACTGTCTCTGAAGTCACCTTCGCCGGACGTTATCCGGCACCCTGCCCTTTGAAGCCCGGACTTTCCTCTCCTGCATCCCTTAGAACTGCAGCAGCGACCATCTGTCTTACTCAGAACTTGTTTATTTTAGCATATATTTATTTTGATGTCCAGACGTGTGTTTATATTTTTTTCGTTACGGCTTTTACAGATAATGTCCATATGGATGCATACTCCTATGAAAATACCACAGAAAAAAACGGATACAACTACACATTCAGACAGCTTCCCCCGATAAACTCCCTGAGAATCGAAGTCTTCGGGATCACATCACTGTCGATGGCAAGGAAATAATCCAGGAATTTGAGGAGCCGCTTCGCCTCATCATACTCTTCCCGGTCTCTCGGGATATTGAAGAGCAGCGGTTCCGCATAGAGCTTCAATACCGCAAGCTCATACACAAGCGCGGAGTTAAACATCACATCAGCGCTCTCCTGGTACGGGAAGATATTCTTGTCCTCGCCGCGGCGCACCGACGGCCAGCGCTCGATCGTCTCTAACGCGGAGGTTCCTCTCGTTCTCGCGTCCCGCACCATCCGGCGGATCAGTCGTCCGTCAGTTGTCGGGATCCGGTTGTGCTCATCCACATTCAACTGGGTCAGGGCGCTAATATAGATCTTAAATTTACTGTCCTTCGGAAGTTCTGAGGACATCGCGTCATTCAGGCAATGGATGCCCTCGATGACGAGAATATCCTTCTTTCCAAGCTTCAGCATTTCGCCTTTGTATTCCCTCTTACCGGTCTTAAAGTTAAACCGTGGAAGTTCGATGGTCTTACCGGAGAGCAGAGCGTTCATATCCTCATTAAACTGCGGAATATCCACGCACCCAAGCGCCTCAAAATCCGGCTGCCCGTTCTCATCAAGCGGATACTCTTCCCGGTTGCGGAAATAGTTGTCCACGGAGATCGGATGCGGATTGTATCCCAGCGCCGCAAACTGGGTTGAAAGCCTGTGGCTGAAGGTTGTCTTACCGGACGAAGACGGTCCCGCGATCATCACGATCCTGCGGTCCGGATCCTTCACTGCCTTCTCAGCAACCTGACCGATATTTTTCTCCTGCAGCGCCTCCTGCATCAGGATCAGATCCTGTCCCTTCCCGTCCGCGATCATCTTATTCAGAGCACCGACATTCGGGACCTCAAGGCTGTCACTCCAGCGATACGATGAATGAAGGATCGAGAACAGCTTCTCCCTGACCGCCGGATGCTCCACATGCTTCGGATCCGATTTCACCGGAAGCAGCAGCAGAAATCCCGCATGGCACGGCACCAGATCAAAATACTTCACATAACTCGTGTCCGGGACCATATACCCGTAAAAATAGTCCTCAAACTCCCCGATACTGTAAATATTCACCCGAGATGCCCGCCGGTACTGGAACAGCTGCTCCTTATCATGCATCCCATGCTTCCCGAACAGCTCCACCGCATCATCCGTGTTGATGCTCCGCTTCTTGACCGGGATTGCCGCATCCCGCAGCTTCTCCATCTGCGCCTTTACCTTTAAAAGCAGCTTCTCATCCACTGGGACATCCCCGACAAGCTCCCCGTAAATTCCGTTTCCAAGCGCAAAATCGATCTGGATCTTCCTGATCTTCTCTCTCGGGACCACCTCATAAAACGCCTTCAGCATCAGAAAGATCGCACTGCGCTCATATGTCTTATACCCGGCATTCCCCTCCGCCGTGATAAACGAAATCTCCGAATCCTCCGTCAAAGTCTTATCCAGCTCCCTGAGCTTTCCATTCACTCTCACAAGCAGAATATCATTCTCATACTGATCCTGAAAATCCCTCGCGATCTCCAGATATGTAGTCCCCTCCGGATAAACCTTCCCGATTCCATTCGCCTTCACAACTGCCATAAAACCGCCTCCAATCCATCCTATATCACCACCGCCGGAAACTTCACCGCCATCTTCTCGATCGCAACTTCCTCCGGCAATTTATCCCGCAAAAATCCCTCCATAAAGTCCATAAACACATGCTCCAGCCCATAATGCCCCGCATCAATGATCATCATCCCCTGGGCCGCCGCATCGATTCCCTCATGGTGACTGATATCCCCGGTAATAAACACCTGCGCTCCTGCACGAAGCGCCTCCCGGATCTCACTTCCTCCGGCACCCGGACAAGTCGCCGCTCTCGTCACCGGCTCATTTTCATAAAGCTCACTCCCGTAGACCGTGACAAACGGCAGTCCAAACCGGTTCTTCACCTCTCTCGCAAGCTCCGGACCCGTCATCGGCTTCTTCAAAGTTCCCGTCTTTCCGATTCCATAAGCAGTTCCCGAAAGCTCTCCCATAAGCTCCAGCGGCTTCTGATCCACAAAATTCAGCCGGTCCGCGACAATATCCGCCATACATCCCGGGGCCGAGTCAAAATTCGTGTGCATCGCATAATAGGACACGTCCGCCTGGATCAGGGAGACAAGACGTTTTCCGATAAAATCCTCATCGGAAACATGCTTCACCGGCTTAAAGATCAGCGGATGATGACTCAAAAGCATGTCCGCACCGATCTTCTTCGCCCGCTCCACCGCCGCATCATCCGCGTCCAGTGTCAGCAGGATCTTCTTTACATCCTTATCCATACGCCCAGCAAGAAGTCCCGGATTGTCCCAGTCACAGGCACAGGACTTCGGCGCAAGCGTCTCTAAAATATCAATGATCTCCCTGCATTTCATGCTGTACCTCCTGATTTTCCCTCAACTGTACTTTTAACTCCGAAAGACGTTCAGCCACCCGCTCCGAAGAACCGGCCTTTGCGGAAAGATCCCCGATAAAACAAGCGAGCTTTTCCTCTTCCTCTTTCAGATATGTAAGAAGCACCGGATTTTTCGTCCGGATCAGATAATCCCCGTAGAGTATCCGGCTGTCCTCAGAAAGTCCGGAAAGCCCACTGGCGGAAGCTGCATCCTGCGCATTCCCATCTGCCTGATCTGCACCTTTCAGAGCATCTGCCGCCTGATCAGCGTCACCGGAACCTCTTCTTCGGACATCCATCACCGTATAATACTTCCCGTCCTCTAAGAGCATATCTTCCCTGCGGATCTCAAACCCGTTTTCCAGAAGCCATCTGCGGACCTTAAAGATCTCCGACTGCGGGGACAGCACCCACTGGGACACGGAATCCCACATGTGCCTTCCGTTCTCCAGGATCTTAATGATCAGCTCACCGCCCATTCCGGCGATCACGACCGAGTCCGCCTCCCCAGGCAGCAGCTTTGCAACCCCGTCTGAGAGTCTTGTCGCGATCTTCTCCGAAAGTCCTGCGAGCGCAATATTCTCCGTTGCACGGGAAAGCGGTCCCTTCCGCACATCCATCGCAACTGCCTTTTTTACGATTCCTCTCCGGACAAGTTCCACCGGCACATGCCCGTGGTCCGTCCCAACGTCTGCCGCGGATTCTCCCGTTTCCACGAACGAGAGCACCATCTCCAGGCGTTCTGATAATTTCATATATGTTTCTCCATTCTTTTTTCGCTTATTCGTCCAGATAATCCTTTAAAACCTTGCTTCTGCTCGGATGGCGCAGTTTCCGGAGCGCCTTCGCCTCGATCTGCCGGATCCGCTCCCTCGTCACATTGAACTGTCTTCCGACCTCCTCCAGCGTCCTCGGTCTCCCATCATCCAGACCAAACCGTAGCCGCAGGACCTTCTGCTCCCGCTCCGTGAGCGTTGAAAGGACCTCCATCAGCTGTTCATGGAGCAGTGTGTATGTCGCGGCATCCGCCGGCACTTCCACGTTGTCATCCTGGATAAAATCTCCAAGATGGCTGTCCTCCTCCTCACCGATCGGCGTCTCCAGGGACACCGGATCCTGGGAGATCTTCATGATCTCTCTCACGCGGTCTACCGGCATATCGAGCTCTTTCGCAAGCTCCTCCGGCGTTGCCTCTCTTCCGAGTTTCTGTACCAGCTGGCGCTGTGTTCTCACAAGCCGGTTGATCGTCTCGACCATATGGACCGGGATCCGGATCGTTCTCGCCTGGTCCGCGATCGCGCGGGTGATCGCCTGACGGATCCACCAGGTCGCGTAAGTGCTGAACTTGTATCCCTTCCGGTAATCAAACTTTTCCACGGCCTTGATGAGTCCGAGATTTCCCTCCTGGATCAGGTCCAGAAGCTGCATCCCGCGTCCCACATAGCGCTTTGCGATGCTGACCACAAGACGTAAATTGGCCTCGGCGAGCTTCTTTTTCGCCGCCTCATCCCCAAGCTCGATCTTCTTTGCCAGCTCGATCTCCTCATCAGGGGAGAGCAACGGCACTTTCCCAATCTCCTTTAAATACATCCGGACAGGGTCATCCACGCTGACTCCTTCCGGAACTGAGAGGTCGATATGTTCCATATCGATCTCATCCTCCGGGTCCGGATCTTCATCCTCTGTGAACAGATCCGGATCCATATCGTCATCGTTTGACATTTTTAAAACATCAACATGCTTTTTATCCAGGAAGTCATATATGCGGTCCAGCTTCTCAGGTGTCAGTTCTTCCCCCGCAAACGCATCGTGAATGTCCTTCTCTTCCAGGACATTCTTTTTGCTCTTTGCGAGTTCCAGAAGTTTTGATAACTTCTCGTCAAATGTAAGTGTTTTTTCCTCCATAATTCCATCCTTCCCGGCTGGATTCTAGTCCAGTGTGATATTCAGGGCAGCAAGTTCCGACTGCTGCCTGATAATTTCCTGTAATTCTCTGATGTCTGCAGTCTTTCCCTTCACATCCAGACTGTGTTTCTTGATCTTTTTGACTGTCTCGGAAAACGCTCTCCTCTGCTCCTCATTATTTAAGGATTCACTGAGTGTCGCATGGAACAGGGCAGCTACTTCCCTGTATTGTTCCTCGCCCTCGATGAAATGATTCAGGATCTGGGCAGGGTTCACGCTTCCTGTTTTTTCATATTCCTCAAACACCATGGACGCTGCTTCCCGATAGAGTTCATCATCGAAATCCTCCGGCGTGATGATGCCGCGGATCTTTTCGAACAGCTCCGGCCGCTCGATGAGCCATGTGAGGAGCAGTCTCTGGGATTTCCGGATCCCGTCCTCCTTCTCCTTTTTCTGTCGGATCCGCTCTTTGTCATACTCGCGCTCTCTTGTCGTCACTCCGATGAGTCCACCCATGGAATTCACGAGATTTTTGAGGTCTGCCTCCGGGATCATATACTCCCTGGCAACGGCTTCCGTATAGTTATCCCTCTCAAGCTTTTCCGGGAATTCCAGCAGCTTCTTCGCGACGGCATTATAAAATCCTGTCTTTGACTCCGGATCCTGCATGTTGTACTGGTTCCGGATCACCGAGATCTCGAACATGAAACTCCCGACTGCGTTGTCGATCCGCTTCTGGAACTCCTCTTTTCCGAGGTTCTTGATAAACTCATCCGGATCTTTATACGGCTTCATGTTTAAAACCTTGATGGACATCCCGACTTCTTTCAGGATCGGGATCGCCCGGAGCGCCGCTTTCACGCCGGCTCCGTCGCTGTCGTAGGTCAGGATCACCTGATCCGTATATCGCTTTAACAGCATCGCGTGCTGGGACGTAAATGCGGTCCCTAAGGATGCCACGGCATTCGTAAAGCCCGCCTGGTGCATCGCGATCACATCGACATATCCCTCGCAGACCAGCATATATTTCGCCCTGGACGTTCTTGCGAAGTTCAGTCCATAAAGATTCCGGCTCTTATCGAAGATCTTCGTCTCCGGGGAGTTTAAATACTTCGGCTCCCCATCCCCCATCACACGTCCGCCGAAGCCGATGACGCGGTTGTTGACGTCCAGGATCGGGAACATGACGCGGTTCCAGAACTTATCCCTTGCCCCGCGCTCATCAATAAAGAAGAGGCCTGTCTCTTTTAAGATATCATCGTGATACCCTTTCGATCGCATATACCGGTACAGATCATCCGGCACTTTGCTGGAATATCCAAGTCCGAAATGGCGGATCGTATCATCGCTCAGCCGCCGCTTTTCCTTCAGGTAATCATATCCGATCTTGCCGGCTGGCTGCTTTAGCTGGTAATAAAAGAAATTTGCGGCAAGGCGGTTGATCTCCAGGAGCGTATTTTTTAAGCTTGCCTGGGCCTTTGCTTCCTTCGAATATTCCATCTCCGGCAGCGCGATCCCGGCGCGGTCCGCCAGCATCTTCACAGCCTCCACAAAGGTATAATTTTCATATTCCATCACGAAGGAGATCACGTTTCCTCCTGCTCCGCAGCCAAAACAGTAGTACATCTGCTTCGATGGGGAGACAGAAAACGACGGGGATTTCTCGTTATGAAACGGGCACAGGCCGAAATAGTTTGCGCCCTTTTTCTTCAGATTTACATACTGGGACACGATATCCACGATATCATTCCTCGTCCGTACCTCCTCGATCACTTCTTCCGGATAATACACGTTTCATCCCTCCCACAATGCGTATTTTTTATATCTTCCATGCCTTCGGCACAAATAATTCCTCAAACCGGTCGATCGCGTATCCGTCGCTCATCCCGGCAATATAATCGCAGACGACCCGCTCTTTCTTCTCACCGCGGGTCTCCATCATCATCCGGAATTCCTCCGGAAGCTCGTCCACATGTTTCAGATAATATTCATAGAGCGTCACGATCAGCTGCTGCGCTCTTCCCTCCTCGCCTTTTGCGGCCGGATTCCGGTAGACATGCTCGAACATCCACTCTCTCATCCCGCGCATCGCCCGCTCCACATCCGGAGACATGAAGATCGACGGCTTGTCCATGCTGTTGTTGATGATATCATGGATCATGATATTCAGGCGGTCCTTTACCGTATCACCGAGGACATCCGCAAACTCTCTGGGGATATCTTTCTCGGTGATGATCTTCCCGCGGATCGCATCATCGATGTCATGATTGATGTACGCGATCTTATCAGAGAAGCGGACGATCTTTCCCTCCAGCGTCGCAGGGTTTCCTGACGTTCTGTGATTTAAGATCCCGTCGCGCACTTCCTTCGTGAGGTTTAATCCCTGTCCTTTTTTCTCCAGGACCTCCACGATCCGGACACTCTGTTTAAAGTGGGCGAAACCGTCCTCACAGATCTCATTTAATATGTACTCGCCAGCATGTCCGAAAGGCGTATGTCCGAGATCATGTCCCAGCGCGATCGCCTCCGTCAGGGATTCATTCATCCGAAGCGCCTTTGCGATCGTCCTGGCGATCTGGGAGACCTCCAGCGTGTGCGTCAGCCTCGTGCGGTAGTGGTCGCCTTCCGGGGCCAGAAAGACCTGTGTCTTGTCTTTCAGGCGGCGAAATGACTTGCTGTGCAGGATCCGGTCACGGTCCCGCTGGTAGGCAGGACGAACATCACAGGGGACTTCCTCGCGGTCCCGCCCCAGCGTCTCACTGCTCAGAGCAGCATACGGGCTGAGATTCTGGCGTTCCCATTGTTCCATCGTTTCCCTGATATTCATATCCATCCGCTCCTTTCTGCCGTGAAAACACATCAGCAGGCTCCACGACCGCAGCGACATCTTACGGAATCTTCAATTCAGAAAATTTCCGCCACCGAAAGCAACCATTTGTTCTCCTATCTGAAAATATACTTTTATATTATACCACATTTTTGCGTGTTTTAGAACCGCGATTCCTATCTTTTCGCTGAAAAATGTGTAAAAAATCTGTAAATTGGCGAAATCTGCAGATATGGTTTCATTTTACGGAATTGGCCGAAGTAACAAGTGAAAACATGCTTCGCGTGTTTCCCCTTGTTATCGCGACAGTCGCCAAGGTCTCGCGCAAGCGCGGACTTTGGCTCGTTGTCCGCGTAAAAAGCCGGACAGCTCTGTGCAGCAAACGTCTGCTGCATGATCTGTCCGGCCGGACTTACGACCAGTCTATTTTGTTTTCGTAACTATCTGCACAATTACATCTTCTCGCCCGGAACGACCGGAACCGCGTCCTTCGGGATCGGGCAGATGTAGCCGCCGTAGCGTTTCATCTTCTTATTGAACTCATCTTTCGCCGCCTGAAGAACATCCGGCTTCTCCATGAGATCGATCGCGGTAGCCGCGATGACCTTTCCCGCTAACAGCATGTTCTTGTGGGCAATGGATGTCCGTCCACAGGAGACATTCTGCCAGGAATGTCCCGGCGCCTGTGCAGGGAATGTGGAAGTGTTGATCTGCGCCGTTGGAATGCACCAGCTCACGTCACCGACATCCGTGGAGCCCATTCTCGGTTTCTCATAGTAGAGATACGGGACAAGGAACTCATTCATCGGTGTTGTGCCGTGTTTGGACTTCTCATCAACATATTCGTAGATATCGCTGCTGTCCTCCGTCGCATCTCCCGGAAGCTTGTCGGACTTCATCTCAACGGAATCGTAGAGGGCTTTCGCATACTTTAATTCTTCCTCCGTGTAATGGCAGACACCGAGATCGTTGAAGTTGTCCCACATAAGGGACTCCAGAACCTTGTTCGGGACGGTATTGGAGCAGCCATCGATAAACTTCTTCTCCATCTTTGTATCTGTCATCATGGATGCTGCAAGAGCGATCCGGTCGACTCTCTCCTGAAGCTCCAGCGCGTCCTTTACCCAGATGGAGCGGACCATATAGAGGACCTGTGCCTTCGGCTGTACCACGTTTGGAGAATCTCCACCGGCATCCGTGATGGAGTAATGGATCCTCGCGCTGTCCGGCATATGCTCTCTTAAGAACTGGACACCGATATTCATAAGCTCCACCGCATCGAGGGCAGAACGTCCCTTGTCCGGCGCGCCCGCTGCATGGGAGGCAACTCCGGTAAACTTATACTCTGTCTGGATACAGGTGTTGCAGGTACCGGAAGTGACCTGATTCACATTCCCCGGATGCCAGGTGAGAGCCGCGTCGCACTCCGCAAACACGCCGTCTCTTGCCATAAATGCTTTTGTAGCGGCACCTTCCTCACCAGGACAGCCGTAAAGGATTACCTTACCGCTTCCCTCACCTTTTTCTTCCAGATATTTCTTGATGGCAAAAGCCGCAGCCATGGCCCCCGCACCTAAAAGGTTGTGGCCGCAGCCGTGGCCGTTTCCGTCTGTGACAAGCTCTTTTCTGGTCTCAGATCCGGCGATCTGGGAAAGACCTGTCAGGGCATCATACTCAGCCAGAATTCCGATCACCGGCTTTCCGGAACCGTAGGAAGCACGGAATGCAGTCTCAATGTTGTCAAAGGGATGTTCGACAGTAAATCCTTCTTCTTTTAATACCTTTGCATAAAGCTCACCGGATTTGTACTCTCTCAGGGAAAGCTCCGCATAGTCCCAGATCTTATCGGATACGTCGGTGATCACGCCGGATTTCTCGTCGATATAATCGAAGGCTGTCTGTTTGGATGCTGCCATGTCATGTTCTCCTTTCAAAAATCCCGCCAGGTAAGACTCCAGGAGTCTCCCTGAACGGGATATGATTTACGCGAGCAACGAGCCAAAGTCCATGCTTGCATGAGACCTTGGCGACTGCCGCGATAACTTGAGAAGCTCGCAAAGCGTGTTTCTCATAGTTCCTGTTAAAACAGCTTTTCCCGCTGTTCTTTCATCAGTATAATACCTTGCTTAAAAATTCCTGCGTTCTCGGGTTCTGCGGATGGTTGAAGACCTCTTCCGGAGTACCTTTCTCCGCGATCACGCCGCCATCCATAAAGAATACACGGTCGGAAACCTCCCTTGCAAATCCCATCTCATGGGTAACGATCACCGTGGTCATGCCTGTCTTAACAAGACCCTTGATAACATGAAGGACCTCTCCTACCATCTCCGGGTCAAGGGCGGAAGTCGGCTCGTCAAAAAGCATAACGTCCGGTTCCATCGCCAGCGCACGCACGATCGCAAGACGCTGTTTCTGTCCGCCGGAGAGCTTCTTCGGGAACTGGTTCTCCTTATCCGCAAGACCAACGCGGTTTAAAAGCTCCCGCATCATCTCGTCAGCTTCCTTCTGGGTTTTCTTTCCGAGAAGGACAGGGGCAAGCGTTACGTTCTTTCCAACTGTAAGATTATTGAATACATTAAAGTGCTGGAATACCATTCCCATCTTCTGGCGATGAAGGTTGATATCCACATTCTTGTCGGTAATGTCGGTTCCCTCAAAATAGATCTTTCCGGATGTCGGCGTCTCAAGGAGGTTTAAGCAGCGTAAAAATGTACTTTTACCGCCGCCGGACGGTCCGATAACAGACACAACCTCACCCTGGTCGACATGCTCAGTAACACCTTTTAATACCTGAAGACTGCCGAAGGATTTATGCAGATCTTCTACACGGATCAGTTCTTTTTCATTAGCGCTCACTTGCGTTCATCCTCCTCTCCAGTAAGGCAATCAGCTTGGACATGATAAATGTCACGCCGAAGTAAATGATACCAACGATGGTTAACGGCTCAAGTACACGGAATGTAAGACCGTTGATGGTCTTAAACTGGGTCATAAGCTCTCCGATAAAGAACGTGGATGCCAGAGATGTCTCCTTGACGATTGCTACGAACTCGTTGCAGAGTGCCGGAAGAATATTCTTAACTGCCTGCGGGAGAACGATATGGATCATGGTCTGGCGCGCGTTTAAGCCCAGAGAACGGGCAGCTTCAGTCTGTCCGACATCGACAGCCTGGATACCTGCGCGGACGATCTCACAGACATAAGCGGTGGAGTTTACGCAGCATGCAGTCATAACGCATGTAAACTCGCTCAAGTTGAAGAACGGGAGCCAGGTCGGCAGCATAAAGTAGAAGAAATATAACTGCAGCAGGATCGGCGTACCGCGGATAATTTCGACATAAACGGTAGCGATCAGCCGGAGCGGCTTAAATTTTCCGATGCCCACGTTGCTGCGGCGCATCAGTGCCATCAGAGAACCGAAAACGGTACTGATGAGGACGGTGAGGAGACCCATAAACAGTGTCATTCCAAGACCCTGTAAGAATAAGTTCCAGTACTTCATCCAGACTTTTAACATGACGTTAAGAAACTCCATCTGGAAAACTCCTTTCGTAGATAAAACTTGAAAACAGACAAAGGTCTTTCCGGCATTTTCACCGGAAAGACCGAGCTCTGTAATTTCTGTAACCTGAAGCGATAACCGATTCCGTCCTGCGCTGATTTTCCATCACGGAACGAAACGATCTGCTCCGAAATTAGTGTGTCTCGACGCCGAGCTTATCAGCAAGAGCAACTGCCTCTTCCTTCCACTGCTCGTAGAGACCTTTCTCGTTAACTTCAACGATCACTTCGTTGATCGCATTTAAGAGATCGTCATCACCTTTCTTGACTGCGATAACGTTACCATCGCTTGTGTAGTCGAACTTGAAGTCTGCCATTGCGATATCGTCGTATGTCTTTGCAAGGGATTCACCGTTATCACCGGATACAGCAAGTGCGTCAACCTTACCTGTTGTTAACATCATAACACCGTCTGTTACATTTGTCACTAACTGGATCTGAACATCAGACGGAAGCTGCTCTGTTGCAAGCTTGTTCTGTAAGGTTGCGTTCTGGGTAGCAACTTTCTTTCCTGCGAAGGATTCTGCTGTATTGTACTGGGAAGCGAGCTCCTTCTTAACTAAAAGACCCTGACCCTTCTTCGCGTTTACGTTGTAACGCTCGGAAAGTCCCATAGCCTCTGCACGCTCATCTGTGTAAGCGAAGCCGGAGATACCCATATCAATGTTTCCGGAAGTAACTGCCTGCTGGATCGCGGAGAACTCCATCGGCTTGATCTCAAGTTCTACGCCAAGCTTCTTTGCGATGTATTTTGCAAGCTCCACATCAGCACCGACATACTCGGTTGTTCCGCTGCTGACATCCTTGAATTCCCACGGAGCGAAATCCGGAGATGTTCCCATCGTGATCTTTCCTGCCGCAAGAACTTTTCCGAGATGGCCATTCGGATCTACATTCTCAAGTGCCTTTAAGGAACCTTCCGCTGCGGCTGCTGCCTCTGTCTTATCCGCTTCCTTTGATTCAGCCGCTGTTGTCGCGTCGGCTGTTGTTGTCTCAGCTGCCGTTGTTGCTGCTGCCGTTGTCTCAGTGGTCTTGGAGCTTCCGCATCCTGTAAGAGCAGCAATGACCGCTGCTGTTGTCATAGCTAAAACGATGTTCTTCTTCATAATCGATCCTCTCCTCTTTGTTTCTATCTTTTTCTATGTCTCACATGTGTGATGTTGATACGCATTATAATGTATAATTATTCTTTTGTAAAGCACTTTTTTATGTTTTTTTTACGAATTATGCATTTTATACAGTATCCGATGCATAATTATATCGTTTCATGCAGTTTTTCCAATGTTTTATACATTATCAATGCATATATTTATCTTGATAAAGCGTTAATATTTCGTTTTTTGCACAGCGCTGCACCTCTTTCAAATTTCCGGCATACATTTCCGGCATACGCTGCTGGGGGACAACGCAAAGAGCAGCCCATCTCACTCCATTGTGAAACGGGCTGCTCTTCTATCTTTTACCAATATCAGATTTCAGCAATATTGATCAGTGTAAGTTCTTTTGCACGATTTTCCATACTTGTCACAAGCGCTCTCGCAGTATCGACTGCAGTGAGAACGGTAACGCCTGTCTCGATGGCATTCCGGCGGATGATAAAGCCGTCATGGCTTCTCTCTGCGCCCTGTGCTGGGATATCGATGACAAGGTCGATCTCATGTCCAAGGATCAAATCAAGAAGGTTCGGAGACTCCTGCTCGATCTTTCTTACCGGAATGACCTTTACGCCATGCTCATTGAAATACTTTGCGGTTCCTGCGGTACAGAAGATACGGTAACCCTGTGCCTTGAATCTCGCAGCGATGTCGAGCATCTCTTCCTTATCGGAATCGCGGACAGTCATGACCATGTTCTTATACTTCGGAAGCTTGATACCAGCGCCCTGGAAGGCCTTGTAAAGAGCTTCGTTGAAGGTCTTTGCAATACCGAGGCATTCACCCGTGGATTTCATCTCCGGTCCAAGGCTGATATCAGCTCCGCGGATCTTCTCGAAGGAGAATACCGGCATCTTCACTGCATAGTAATCTGCCTCTTTCTGAAGGCCCGGTGTGTAGCCGAGTTCGCGGATCGTGTGGCCGCAGATGATCTGGGTTGCGAGCGGAACAATCGGGATTCCTGTTACCTTGCTGATATACGGTACGGTTCTGGAAGAACGCGGGTTTACTTCAATGATGTAAACATTCTCGCCATCAACGATGAACTGGATGTTGATCATACCTTTGACATGAAGTGCTCTCGCAAGCTTCTCGGTGTAATCCACGATCGTCTTCTTATTGTTCTCGGAGATGCTCTTTGCCGGATATACGGAGATACTGTCACCGGAATGGATACCGGTACGCTCGATATGCTCCATGATACCCGGGATCAGGATGTCGGTGCCGTCGCAGATCGCATCGACCTCGATCTCCTTACCCATGATGTATTTGTCGACCAGGATCGGGTGTTCCTGGGCGATCCGGTTGATGATGCCGATAAATTCATCGATATCTTCGTCACAGATCGCGATCTGCATGCCCTGTCCGCCAAGAACGTAGGACGGGCGGACGAGTACCGGGTAGCCTAACTCGTTTGCCGCCTTTTTCGCTTCTTCTGCGGTGAATACGGTATGTCCCTTTGCTCTCGGGATCTGGCATTTCTCAAGAATCTCATCGAAGAGCTCTCTGTCCTCTGCCGCGTCAACGTCCTCAGCAGCAGTTCCAAGGATCGGAACGCCCATCTTCATTAAGGCCTCGGTCAGTTTGATCGCTGTCTGTCCGCCGAACTGGACAACGGCTCCGTCCGGTTTCTCGATATCGACGATGCTCTCGACATCTTCCGGTGTCAGCGGCTCAAAATACAGCTTGTCTGCGATATCGAAGTCTGTGCTGACGGTCTCCGGGTTGTTGTTGATGATAATGGTCTCAAAACCTTCTTTTGCAAACGCCCATGTGCTGTGTACGGAACAGAAGTCGAACTCGATACCCTGTCCGATACGGATCGGGCCGGAGCCGAGAACGAGGACTTTTCTCTTCTCAGTCTCACCTTCCGCCTCATTTTCACTTCCGAAGCAGGAATAGTAGTAAGGAGTCTCTGCCGCGAACTCAGCTGCGCAGGTATCTACCATCTTGAAAGCTGCGCGGATGTTGTTGTCATGGCGCATCTTTTTGATCTCGTCTTCTGTGAGACCTGTGAGTCTTGCGATCACGTTATCCGGGAACTCGATGCGTTTTGCTTCTTTTAAGAGTTCTGCGTCGAGGTTCTTCCCGGCCTTCTTTAAGGCATTCTCCATCTCAACGAGGATCATCAATTTATCGATAAACCAGATATCGATCTTCGTGATATCATGGATCAGCTCGTAATCGAAACCGCGGCGGAGTGCCTCTGCAATAACCCAGATCCGGCGGTCATCCACGTTGTGAAGCTGCTCTTTTAACTGTTCATCTGTGAGTCCGCTGTAGTCGTAAGACATTAAGGAGTCCACATGCTGCTCCAGAGAGCGGATTGCTTTCATTAAGCCGCCCTCAAAGCTTGTGCAGATACTCATGACCTCTCCGGTCGCTTTCATCTGGGTTCCTAACTTGTGACTCGCATTGATGAATTTATCGAAGGGAAGTCTCGGCATCTTGACTACCACATAGTCGAGCATCGGCTCGAAGCTTGCGTAGGTCTTCTTTGTAACAGCGTTCTTGATCTCATCAAGTGTGTAGCCGAGGGCGATCTTCGCGGCAACCTTCGCGATCGGGTATCCTGTCGCCTTGGACGCAAGGGCGGAGGAACGGCTTACACGCGGGTTTACCTCAATTACACAGTACTCGAAGCTCTCCGGGTGAAGTGCGTACTGTACGTTGCAGCCACCGGTGATACCAAGCTCTGTGATGATCTTTAACGCGGAGGTACGGAGCATCTGGTACTCTTTATCTCCTAATGTCTGGGACGGAGCGACAACGATACTGTCACCGGTATGTACGCCCACAGGGTCGATATTCTCCATGTTGCAGACGGTGATCACATTGCCTGCACCGTCACGCATAACCTCATATTCGATCTCCTTCCAGCCCGCAATACAGCGCTCTACAAGGACCTGGCCCACACGGGATAAACGGAGTCCGTTCTCCAGGATCTCTGCGCACTGCTCCTCATTATAGGCAATACCGCCGCCGGAGCCGCCAAGGGTATAAGCCGGACGGAGAACGACCGGATAACCGATCTCTTTTGCAACAGCAAGACCTGTGTTCACATCCTCAACGATCTCAGACGGAGCCACCGGTTCGCCGATCTTTTCCATTGTCTCCTTGAACATTTCACGGTCTTCGGCTTTTTTGATCGTGAGGGCTGTTGTACCGATAAGGCGCACGTTATTTGCCTTTAAGATACCTGCCTCCTCCAGTTCCATTGCAAGGTTTAAGCCGGCCTGTCCGCCAAGGGTCGGGAGGACACTGTCCGGTTTTTCTTTTTTAATCAACTGCTCGACAACCTCAGTTGTCAGCGGCTCGATATATACCCGGTCCGCGATATCCTTATCTGTCATGATCGTTGCCGGGTTGGAGTTTAAGAGAACGACCTCGATGCCTTCTTCCTTTAAGGAACGGCAGGCCTGTGTTCCCGCGTAGTCAAATTCTGCGGCCTGGCCGATAACGATCGGACCGGAACCGATTACAAGTACTTTCTTGATCTCTGGATTCTTAGGCATTATCTTTCCTCCTCCATCATGCGTAAAAAGCGGTCAAACAGATATCCGGAATCCTGCGGTCCCGGGCATGCTTCCGGGTGGTACTGAACGGTAAAGATGTTCTTGCCCACGTACTTTAATCCTTCGTTTGTCTTATCGTTTACATTCACGAAAGCCTGGACTGCAACCTTCGGATCGAGGCTGTGCTCGTCCACTGCATATCCATGGTTCTGTGAGGAGATGTAGACACGTCCTGTCTCAAGGTCCTTGACCGGGTGGTTGCCGCCGCGGTGACCGTATTTTAATTTGTAGGTGTTGGCGCCTGTCGCGAGAGCCATGAGCTGGTGACCAAGGCAGATCGCAAATACCGGGATGTCTGACTCGTAGAACTTGCGGACTTCTTTGATGATCTCCGTGTTCTCAGCCGGGTCTCCAGGACCGTTTGACAGCATGATCCCGTCCGGATTTGTCTTTAATACTTCCTCCGCCGGAGTGTCCGCCGGATATACGGTCACTTCGCAGCCTCTCTTATTTAACTCTCTCGCGATATTTTTCTTCGCGCCGAAGTCCATGAGGGCAACTTTCTTTCCGGTTCCCGGGAGAATATATTTCTCCTTTGTGGTCGTCTTTAATACAACGCCTGTTACTTTATACGCCTTGATCCGCTCTTTCACTTCCTCGAGATCAAATGATCCGTTCGTTGTGATCATGCCGTTCATGGTTCCTTTTTCTCTTAAGATCTTTGTGAGGGCTCTTGTATCGATACCACTGATACCTGGAATATCCTGTTCTTCTAAGAAATGCTGAATCGTGTCCCCACTTCTGAAATTACTGGGGATCCTAGATAATTCTCTGACAATATAACCATCCGGCCACACCTGTCCGGACTCCATATCTTCTTTACAAATACCGTAATTACCAATTAACGGATAAGTCATTACCACTGCCTGTCCTGCGTAGGACGGATCGGTAAGGACTTCTAAATAACCGGTCATGGATGTGTTAAAAACAATTTCACTGATCACTTCTCTGGTAGAGCCGATGCTTGTTCCTTCAAACACGGTTCCGTCTTCCAGTATTAAATATGCTTTCATGACGCCACCCTTTCTTCTGTGTTCGTGTTCGTTTCCTATCTGGGATTGAAAATTTATTTCAGCCCAAATTTTCACTATTCTATCATGCGGTGAGAGATTTTTCAACTGGTTTTTTTGAAATTTTTCAAGAAATTGTTTGTGAAAGTTATGACGTGCTAACCAGTGTTGTCTGGGCGTGAAATTTTGAATTATGTTAACTCGACTGATTGGCGTATTTCTTGCCGCGAAGCAAAAATATATTCTGTATTTTTTGTGATGTCTTTCTTCCGGATAAATATCAGCGACCGGTATCTGATACTTTTCTGACTTCTGATAGTGGATTTATTTTTTGTTGGAAGTATCTGTTCAGATGTTATAAAGAGTTGTCTCTATTGAGGAAAAATGGTAAAATGAATATTAATAAAGGAAAGATTTGAAAACAGCCCTGACACAGACAGAAGGTGCCTTTCTTGTTCTGGAAATCGGCTGTGAATGATTTTTTCCTGCTTATGAACTTCTTATGTAAGGAGGCAGCTTATGAGTAAACTTGTCTATACAAAGGGAAAAGAATATCACATCGGCGTCGGCGCCGGGGATGTGGGACGCTATGTGATCCTGCCGGGCGATCCGGGGCGTTGTGAAAAGATTGCGAAACATTTCGATAACCCGGTAAAGATCGCCCAGAACCGGGAATACACCACCTATACCGGCTATCTCGACGGGGAAAAAGTCAGCGTTGTCTCCACTGGAATCGGCGGTCCGTCCGCCTCCATCGCAGTCGAAGAACTAATCCACTGCGGTGCGGACACCTTCATCCGTGTGGGCACCTCCGGCGGCATGCAGAAGGACGTTCTTGGCGGAGATCTCGTGATCGCCACCGGCGCGATCCGCTTTGAGGGGACCACAAAGGAATACGCGCCCATTGAGTACCCGGCAGTTCCGGATTTCGATGTCACTGCCGCGTTAAAGGAAGCTTCTGAGGAACTCGGCTACCGCCATCACCTCGGTGTCGTCCAGTGCAAGGACAACTTCTACGGTCAACATTCCCCTGATTCCATGCCAGTGGCAGATGAACTGAATTCCAAATGGAAAGCCTGGATCGCCTGCGGCGCCCTCGCCTCCGAGATGGAATCCGCAGCCCTCTTCATCGTCGGCAGCGTCCGCAGAGTCCGCACCGGCTCCGTAATGCTCGTGATCGCAAACCAGACAAGACGTGAACTCGGCCTTGAGGACGTCCAGGTCTACGATACGGAGGCTGCTGTCGTGACGGCGGTGGAGGCGATGAGGAAGCTGATCCGGAAGGATAAAGCGGCATCCGCTGCGAAGTAGGACTTTTTTCCATCCATTCCCAGTTCTGTCAGCAGAATTTTATGGTAGAATCTGTTTTGTAACATTTTTGTAACATTTCAAATAACAGGAGGTTTTACCATGAAAAAACAGATGATGGCAGTTCTCGCATTTTCCGCCATGATGACACTCACAATGCCTTTCGCGTCCTTCGCCGCAGGCCGTTCCTGCCAGACTGCGTTTCCTTCCGGAAGCACCTGCGCTTCCAATGGAAACTATGCTGTTTCCGTGATCCGGATGCAGAACGGCTGTGCGATCTCAAATCTCCGTGCTGCCGATGTGTACCGGATACTCGGAGCAAGCTGCACAGACCAGACATGCGGCAGCACCTGCAGTTCCGGGATTAGATGCGATACGGGCTGCAATACAGGCTGCAGAACGAATTTCTGTGGGAATCTGAGTTTCCGACGCTGATTTCTCAAAGAACCGGCCACACACTTTCACGTGGCCGGTTCTTTTTATAACAAGTGAAAACACACTTTGCAAGTTTCCCCCTTGTTATCGCGACAGTCGTCGAGGTCTCGCGCAAGCGCGGACTTTGGCTCGTTGTTTGCCTAAATAAAAACAGTCCTCTGCACACTGGGATTTCCAATGAACAGAGGACTGAATCTGCTGCCTATAAAGCAGATAACGGGAATCGAACCCGCCTTTCCAGCTTGGGAAGCTAGCGTTCTACCGATGAACCATATCTGCAATCTTTTTTTAACATGTGTATCATAGCACATTTTTTTATATTTCACAAGGCTTTTTCTGGTAAATTACAGAAAATCGTTCCTGTTTTTCCGACAACATTGTTTTTTTTGCCGCTTCCTGTCTACAAAAAAGGACGGCAATCCATGAAAATCCGGGGCTTTTTCAGAGGAGGAGCTCTCCATACTTTCTCTATCGTGAAAACAAGCGCGGCAGTGGATTTTGCCGATCCTGAATACAGATTGACGGCAAAATCCTGCCCCGTCTCCAATCTATGACAGCTCTGCGATCCTGGTGATCCCCACATAAATGTGAGAGATCTTATACCAGGTGGCAAAGTCCACCACTCCGGTCTGCGGCAATCCGAAGATCGACTGAAATTCCCGGACTGCTGCCGCGGTAGCCGGACCGTAGATCCCATCAGGGGAAATATCCGGAATTGCGGTATACACGCTGGAGATTGCGTCTAACTGCTCCTGCAGCTGCCGCACCTTATCACCGGTGGCACCAATCTTCAGATCATATCCCGGCCACGATGCCGGGATGCCGGAAATCTGTTCCGCCGTATTGATATACATATCATCTCCATAAAAATTCCGCAGGATCTCGATCGGACTATACCCCGCTTCTCCGAGCTCGCAGCTGCCCCATTGCGTTAACCACCCCGGACACCGAACCTTCCGCCCATCGCAATACTGTGTCAGGATCGGCTGTTTCACTCCCGGCCGCGAAAGATAATTATCAAAAATATCATCCACCACGACAGAGATGGACTCAAAAATATTCCGCCCATAAATCCATTTATGATCATACGCGGTTGATGATGTGATCGTGAAATCATATCCCTGGTTGCGGTACCATTCCGTGTAGACGCGGTTTAACGTGAAGGACATGATCGCCAGCACATTCGCAACGATCGCAGAACGCGGCCACGTCGCATAGATCTCACTGGAAGCCACATTTTTGATGTAATCACGGTAAGGAACATAATAGTCCGGTGCAGACGCATTGGTCGGTGCGCCGTCATGCACCACGATGGTCTGTGGGACAACAACTCTGGAGAGTACGATCTCTCCTGTTTCCGTGACCGGTTTGATCTCACTCTCCGCGATTTTTGGAAGATAATCCCCATAGAGCGTATGATCCGGGATCGTCACCGTCTCCGTCTGCTCTCCGGTCGGTGCATTGGAAAGCGGACGCAGACGGATCCCCTGGATCGCCGTCACCTCCGCCAGAACTTCCGTCCCGGAAACAAGAAACGGTTTGAATCCCGGAGCCGTGATCCGGATCGTGTATTCCGCGTACGGGCGCTCCATCTCCTCCGGCGATAAGGAAAGTTCCGGCGGCGGTGCATCTAATGAAAGATTCTCCGTCTGCCCGGAACTGTTCGTCCGCGTCTCCTCGATAATCTTATCCGGCTCTTCTGTCCTGGCGATCGCAACATCCGCATCCTGCACCGGAAAACTGTTCACATCAGATACAACATCAACTTGCAAATATCCCTGTGCCATACTATCCTCGATCGATCGAATATCATTTTATTTTATGCCGTGACAGACCGGATGATTCATCACCGATAAAAACAGGCATTCCGGAACCTTCTTTCGTTCCAAAATGCCTGTTTTATATTTACGCAAACAACGAGCCAAAGTCCGCGCTTGCGCGAGACCTTGGCGACTGTCGCGATATCAATGGGAATCTAGCTCTCCATCAGCTTCCTGATCTCCTCCGCAAGCAGTTTCACATTCCGGATCAGTCCGTCAAACGCTCCGTACTCATAAAAACGGATAAACAGGATCCCGATCGGCACTGCGATGATCATTCCGGCAATGCCGCGGAACTTGAAACCAAGATAAAGGAAAAACAAAGTTGCTAACGGCGGAAGTCCCATACTGTCACCGACGATCTTCGGCTGGATCACCTGGCGGATCCCCTGTGTCAGGACATAAAGTACGATGAGACCGACCGCATACCCGTACTCACCGGTAAACAGCTTCACCACCGCCCACGGGATCAGCGCCGTTCCCGTTCCGAACATTGGAAGAAAATCAAGGATCGCGATCCCAATCCCAAGAAAAATCCCATACGGGACCCCAAGGATCAGCATTCCGATCACAAGAACGATCGCGATCACGAACATGATCTTAAACTGTGCAAGAAAATATCCGCCGATCAGCGTCCGGGCATCCTTCCTCACCATTCTCCCATACTTTAACACCGGTTCCGGTGTAAACTGCTTCACTGTCTCCACGATCCTGTCATGATCCGCAAGAAACAGATACGACGAGAGACAGATGATGATCGCATTGACAAACACCTCCGGGAGCGTGCGGACCACTCTTCCGCCCGCCGATGCCGCGATCTTCTGAACAAAGTCCCCGATGTAACCGCCCGCGTTCTCCAGGATCGCACCGATCGTATTTTCCGTGTCCGCCGGAAGATACTTCAAAAGACCGCCGATCCGGGCATACGCCTGATTGACCTCGCCCTGAACAGATCCATAAATTTCCGGCAGCGCCTGGACAAACTCCGTCATCTCCTGAAACAGCCAGGAACACAGCCCATAAAATCCAAAGATCACGAGTCCAAGAACCCCGACGACCAGGATCACCGAACCATGGCGGCGGACGATCTTCAGCTTTCTCTCAAGAAACCGGACCAGCGGATTCGCGATCATCGCCACGATCCACCCGATCACAAACGGCAGGAAAAACACCACCAGCCGCAATCCCCATACGCACACCGCGTAGATGATCGCTAATGGCACAACAATATTTAAAATAATTCCCATATACTTTCTGAAATTCATTTTGCGGACCTCCTATCCACGTAAAAATCCTGCTTTTCTCATCTGCAGTATTTTACCCAGGCAGATCCCCCTTTATATATCATTCTTACTTGCAGAGCCCATACTCCTTCGCGATCTCCTTAAACGCCGGCAGTGACCTCTCGATCTGCTCATAAGACACGCAATAAGCCAGTCTCACATACCCCGGACAAGCAAACGAACTTCCCGGAACCACCAGCACATGATGCTTCTTTGCCACCTCGCAGAACTCCTTCTCGTCCTCAACCGGTGACTTCACAAACAGATAGAACGCTCCATCCGGCTTCGCACAAGTAAACCCGTACTCCGTCAATGCCCCGTAGATCAGATTCCTGTTCTTCTCATAAGTTGCAAGATCCACCGTCACATCATGCTGGATGCAGTACTGGAGTGCCTTCTGGATCAGGGACGGCGCATTCACACACCCGATCACACGGTTTGCGATCGTAGCCGCACCGATCAGCGCAGCGGAGTCATCCACCTCATCCGGGATCACAACATATCCGATACGCTCACCCGGAACAGAAAGAGACTTACTGTAAGAGTATCCCACAACCGCATTGTGGTAGAACTTTGTCACAAACGGAACATCCACTCCGCCGTAAGCAAGCTCGCGGTACGGCTCATCAGAGATCAGTACGATCGATGTGCCGAACTCCTTCTCCTTCTTCTCCATGATCGCAGCCAGTGCTTTGATCGTCGCCTCATCATAGACAACACCTGTCGGGTTGTTCGGATTGTTGATGATGACAGCCTTCGTTCTGGCAGTGATCTTCGCCTCAAACTCATCAAGCTTCGGCATAAATGTCTCCGTATCCGGAGAAATGATCACTACATTTCCGTCATAGTTTCTCACATACGCATTATATTCCACAAAATACGGTGCAAATACGATCACTTCATCGCCCGGATTCAAAATACTCTTTAAGATGATATTTAAACCGCTGGCCGCACCGACCGTCATGATCAGGTTTTTGAATGAGAAATTCGTTCCAAAACGCTTATTTAAAGAATCCGCGATCGTCTGGCGGACATCCTCAAAACCGGCGTTGCTCATATATCCATGGAGTGTCATGAAATCCTCATTTTTCACCACATCAAGGATCGCCTCTGTCACCTGCGGGACCGGCACATTCGGATTTCCAAGGCTGAAGTCATAGACATTCTCTTTTCCGTAAATGGCCGCCATGCGCTTTCCTTCCTCGAACATTGCGCGGATCGCGGAATTGTTTGCCATAAATGGTTTCATTTTTTCTGATATCATAACTGTTTCCTCCGTTTATTTTTTATCTCTAAGAAAATTCCAAAGGCACCGGTCACCGCAAAGTAAAACCAGGTCGTCGGATTGGAATACCAGGTTGTAAAGAACGAGAGCATAAAATAGAGAGCCGCCTGGGAATAAAACAGATACCAGGCCGGATTTCTTCCCGGATAGATCCTCGAAGAAAGCCACGCAGACAGGACTCCGAGTACCGATGAAAAGAAAAATACACCGGCGATACCAAAATCATAATAGGCATCGTAGAACAAGGTGACCGTCGTCAGCTCCTCCTTCGTCACGTAGATCGGCCAGTCCACGAGCACCGGCTTTAAAAATTTAAGCCCGGAGAGAGCCCAGAGCGGGAACATTCCCTTTAATCCCATCGAATGGGCGGGAAGCTGCTTTACAAGACAGTCAAAATTGTCGTAATTGTTTGCAATGTACATGTACGGCTGCGTGATAAAGATCGGCGTAGCTGCATTCTTCATCTCGAAAATCCCGTTGAGATACGTCACATCGTGACTTCTCGCGATCGTCAGGATCACATAGAGCGGAACAAGTCCTGCCGCAGCAAAGAAAAGATACCGGAGTTTTCTGTGTCCGCTGACGATCATAAAGGTCAGCACCGCAAGGATCACCGCAAAGATCAGCTGAAATCTCGATACGCAGAGCACCGGGATCAGAAGAGCGACTCCTGTCAGAATAAGCGAAAGGATCTTTTCCGTTTTTTTCATCTCTCTCTTGTAGAACCAGAGAAGAACCTCCATCGACGGGACCAGCACACAGGAAACCGTCAGATAATGAACTCCTGAGATATGGAAATAGGAATATGCATGGGGCACCCCGCGAAGCAGGAACGGAACATATCCCAGGCGGACTGCTTCAAACAGAAACGCCGCAAACGACAATGCTGTAAGTCCGGCAATCGCTATAAAAATATGATCCCCGTATTTTGCGGCAGCTGCCTGCGTAAATCCGCTCTGCAGACATTCTTTCTGAATATCACCATCCTTTGCGGATTCCGTTTTCTTTCTGCTGAACCGCTTTTCTGCAAGTTCATACACATTCCAGAATGCCGCAAATGCGACAAAAAAACATGCCCAGGTTTCGAGGCTCCACTCTGTCTGGAGTCTGGAAAGCTTCAGACAGGAAATCCCCTCTCCGCCTACATAGAACAAGGAAAACAGCCCGCGCAGATGGAGCGGGTTTCCACTCTTTCCGTATTCTCTCAGATAGAGATAGACCGCTGCCAGGAGCAGCGACATCCCCGATAAGGTAAAATGGGCGCTGAATGCAAAAAGCATGGCAGCGCCGTAACAGATCACATAAACCAGCATATCAGCCTACTCTCCGAGACCACTGTTGATCAGCTCTGTGATCGCGGCCATGGCTTCCTGCTCGTCCGCTCCATCACAGATCAATTCGATCTCATCTCCGCACTTTACGCATGCCCCCAGCACGCTCAGTACACTTTTTGCATTTGCTGTCGTGTTTCCATATTCAAATTTGATCGAACTCTGAAACCGCAATGCCGCCTTGCACAGAAGCCCTGCCGGTCTCAAGTGCAGACCGGTCGGGTTTCCAATTGTAACTTTTTGCTTTACCATAAGTATTTTTAACTCCTAATTTCGAAATAACGTCTGAAGTCCGATTGCCTGATGAGCTTCTGTTGTCTCTGGCGGGACGATCACCGCATGTCTTGTCGCTGCTGCGGTGGTCTCCTCCTCTGTCTCCGCCTCTTTGCTGCTCTCTGCAGTAATCTCAGACGCTTTAGTTGTCTCCTCTACGGTTGTCTCCGGTGTTGTCTCTGCCGCGGCTTCCTGCTCTTTTGTAACATTTACCACACAGCTGGAGATTCCCAGCAGATCATACGCCGAATCCAGTTCTCTGTTCAGTGTAGGCTGAACCTGATGACTTCCCTCTCCCATTCCTGAGACATTCAGACTCAGATCATCGGATGTGAACTGCAGGCTGTCAAGTTCCTCCTGAAGCGCTCGGATCCGGATCGTAACGGTTGCCGGTTCCGCCTGATAGCTGTAGGAACTGTTAGTGCCAACATAACAGTCAGAACTGATGCGCACCGTGTATTCCTGCTCTTTTAACGGCTCCACGGTCAAAGTCACCGTGATCTCGGAGCTGTCCATTCCGGCAAGGGAAACTCCCTCCGGCAGGTAATCATTCAGATCGATCGTCTTTACGATGTTCGCCTTTGCTCCGGTAACATCCAGCTCTTCTTTCGGGATCGTGATGGTATTTAAGGACGCCAGAGCGCTCTTTAATCCAACTACCGGCACACTCTTAAGCGCGCATTCCACACCTGAATAACGGTAACCGCTCGCCACCTCACCGGTGACATCGAAGTCCAGGCTCAGATTCTTCACCTTCAGGATCTCCATGGTGTAATCCACGCTCTTGCAGTTGCTGATCAGACGGTCGCTGATCGTAATGCTGTTGTTATTTGCATCATAGAACTTCGGCTCCTCCGAATCGCTCCAGTCTGCATTCTTTCCGTCTAAATTGATCTCGATCCCGACACTGCTGATCTGCCCGATCAGGGATTCCGGACCTTCCACCGTAAGTGTTTCCGGTGAGAGTGTCACTTTACCGGTCTGGTAACCATCCTCGAGCATTCCCGTCGTCGTAACCCCGATCGTAAATGTCTTTCTCTGAAGAGGTTCCGTCTCGATCTTGATGGTCCCGTTCCGGCTTACCGGGGTAGATACCAGGTACTCCGAGTGATTTAAGACCTCGATCTTGATCGGGATCGCTCCTGTCACAGACCACATATCCGTCATATCCGCATAGGCACGGAAATCTGAAGAACGGATCCGATACGCATTCGTCGTCTTTACCTCATACTGCACTGTCGTCGTCGACTTTCCGACAACCTCGTAAGTCAGATTATTCTTTGTGAGGACATCACTGTTGACGATCTCCACCGGCACCTCGACCGTATCCGTCATGACCGGATCTGCCACATTGACAACTCCCAGCCAGACTAAAAAAGCACACAGGAAGGAAATCAGCAAAAGCCCCCATCTTTTATTCTGCTTTTCTTTCATTTTTATGCCATCCCTTCAGAAGTTTGAACGGGCCGGATACAGTCTCCTCCTGCGGCTTCGCAGCGATCGCAAGTTTCAGCTCTTCCGGACTGTTGATCCTTCTTAAACTTCCGCGTTCTGCCAGCGATACCCGTCCGGTCTCCTCCGATACGACCACCGTCAGACTGTCCGTGCTCTCACTGATCCCCAGAGCTGCGCGGTGTCTCGTTCCGAGATCCTTACTGATGCTGAGGTTATCAGAAAGCGGCAGGTAACAGGTCGCAGAGGTCACACGGTTTCCGCGGATAATGATCGCTCCATCGTGAAGCGGCGTATTATGCTCAAAAATATTGATCAGAAGCTGGCTCGTCACGATCCCGTCCACCGGGATCCCTGTTCGCTCGATCTCCGGAAGCGGAGTGTCGCGCTCGATCACGATCAGCGCTCCTGTCTTTACTTTTCCCATCTCGAAGGCAGCGCGTGTAATCTCGTTTACGGTCTTTTCCGTATATCCCTCCTGGAGTCTGGAATTCTCGGAAATAAAAAGATCTGTGATGATGTTTTTGCTTCCGAGCTGCTCCAGCGCTTTCCGGAGTTCCGGCTGGAAGATAATGATGAGAGCCGTCAATACGAGCTGGCCCATATGGTTGATGATCCAGGTGATCGTATTCAGATGGAGCATCGCCGCCAGCAGATAGAATCCGACAATGATCATACCACCCCGCAGCAGCACTCCTGCTCTCGTCGACTTTACCCACAAAAGGACTTCATAGATCAGGGCTGTGAGGATCAGAATTTCAAAAAGATTCGACAATGTGATCTTCGGAATAAATGTAAACCAGGAATACATATTCCCAAGAAATTCTGTCATTTTGTTACCTCCGTACAATTATTCACGCGTTTCATTTTTCTCGCGTCTCACGTTTTTTCTCGAATAGATCCGCTGTACCTTTACGTCCGGTGCGGACACCGTGAGCTTCGGGACAGCTTTTACATAATAATAGTAATCATCATCTTCATACTGCAGATACTCTGTTCTCGTATAATCCACTGCGAATACAAAGAACTGGTAGATCAGGGCGATCACCACCGAGACAACGATCCCAAAGATCATGGAACCGGCGGATACCGGAAGATTGAAGTTAAAATCTCCCACAAAGATCACAGCAAGCTGGGTGATCACTCCGGCAACGATGGCGATGGACCAGGAATAATCCACCGAGAGATTTTTGATAATGAACACGACAAGGATCGCAGCGGCAAACGCAGCCACCATGACCCACATGAGTTCATTTCCAAACACATTTTTTACGATCTGGATAAAACGGTCCGCCATCTCCGTCATGGAGCTTCCGGTCAGTGTCCCCGCATTCTGCTTTAAATACATCAGGATATAGTAAATGCAGACACCGCAGCACACCGGAACGATCGAGACCAGACTTCCGGAAAGGCCTACGACGAGCGGGACCACATACGGGATCCGCAGGAAAAACAGCAGCGGAGTCAGGAGCAGAAGATATCCGTCCCCCGGGCGGAAACCATAGTAAAGGACAGTAACCGCGAGCATGAATACAAAGATGATCAGGGCGATCTCCAGAGACACCTGGGAAACATGGATCAGGATAAAGATCCCGGCTAAAAACGCAGTCACTCCGTACGGGATAAAGGAGGCGATCAGTCCCATTACCACCGGGATCAGCGGATTTTTCAGCTTTGTCATAAATCCCACATTCGCATTGATCAGCCAGAAGGTGAGAAATCCCACCAGAAATCTTACGACCGGTACGATGTAAATATTATATTTCCCATAAAATTGTTTCAGCTTTTCCTTAAATACTAAAAGTCCGATCACTTACTCTTTTCCTCCCCGTTTTCCTTCACTCCCTGCTGGTTGTACTTTTTATCCAGCCGCCGGAGTTTTGCCTGGTAGATCTTCAGTTTTCCCACCGCCTCATCATAGCGTCTCGAATAGATCTTCCAGGTCACGACAAGATATGCGAGAAGTCCTGCCACATAGTAAAATACAAGGCGTGCACCAAGTGAAAGCAGATCGTCGACTGCCATCGCATTGATCAGATCATCAAAACGGTAAAGGACCCATAGCATCAGGCACAGGCAGACGGTCAGTGAATACGCGATAAACGACCGGATCAGGTGGCTTCCCACATAATCGCTCTTAAAATACCGGTTCGCAGGAATGGATTCCTTCATCATTTTCTTTTCAAACATGGCGATCCCCGTCATCAGACGGATCTTCTCCTCATTTAACATGTCAGTCTCCTTTTCACGTTCCGGCATCAGATACAGGCTGCTGAAAAGACCGTTCCTTTTGATTTTTCTCTGCCGCCGCTGCCGTTGAGTTTCTCATCTTCCACTCTCCTCACCACCGGCAGCGACAGGAGAATTTCTGCTGATTCTCGTTAAACAGTTATCAAGTATAACATATTTTCCTGCGCTTGGCGAGACACCGTCCTTACATTTATGAAAATATTAAGGAAAATGTAACGTGATCGCAGTGATTCACTCCCATTCTGCATATGCGTCCGCAGGATCTTCAGTTCAGGGACGCGATAAATCTTCCGAATGCCTCCCGGCCTGCCTCTGTGCGTTTATAGACACCGGCATCCTCCAGAACATTCGCAAATACATGACCGACCTCATCCTGCAGGATCTCCATCACATTGTCTTTTGTGATCTTCTCATATTTCGGAAGGAATTCCTCCACCCAGTCCGCGTGTTTCGCGATCGACTCTTCGCTGCGGATGTCTTTTCCTTCTACAATATAATCTGCGAGCAGGGCAAGCTCTTCTTTCAGTCTTGACGGAAGGACCGCAAGACCCATGACTTCGATCAGTCCGATGTTCTCTTTTTTAATGTGATGCAGCTTCGGGTTCGGATGGAACAGGCCGAGCGGGCGGTCCTCGGTGGTGCGGTTATTTCTGAGCACCAGGTCCAGCTCAAACTTCCCATCGCGGAATCTCGCGATCGGGGTGATCGTGTTGTGCGGTTCTCCGTTTGTATCCGCATAAATATCCGCATCCGCATCTGTGTATCCGCGCCATGCAGTCAGGATCTTGTCTGCAAGATCGATCAGCCGCTCTTTCTTTTCCCCACGGATCCGGATCACGGACATCGGCCATTTTACGATCCCGGCTTCCACATCCTCGAATCCATTGACTGTAAAACTCTTTTCCACCGGCGCCTTCGCCATTGCAAAGGTATATCTTCCGCCCTGGAAATGGTCGTGGGTCAGGATGGAACCGCCAACGATCGGGAGATCCGCATTGGATCCCAGGAAATAGTGCGGGAACATCGTGACGAAATCAAATAATTTCTTAAATGTGTTCCGGTCAATCTTCATCGGCGTATGTTTTCCGTTGAAGACGATGCAGTGCTCATTATAATAGACATACGGAGAATACTGGAATCCCCAGTTCTCCCCGTTTAAAGTCAGCGGGATGATCCTGTGGTTGTTTCTCGCCGGATGATTGACGCGGCCCGCATAGCCGACGTTCTCCATGCAGAGCAGGCATTTCGGATATCCGCTCTGTTTCATGTTCTTTGCAGCTGCGATCGCTTTCGGATCTTTCTCCGGTTTGGAGAGGTTTACCGTGATATCGAGATCCCCATACTCTGTCTTTGTGATCCACTTCAGATCTTTACAGACGCGGTAACGGCGGATATAGTTGGAATCCTGGCTCAGTTTATAGAAATAACCGGTCGCATCCTCCGGGGACTTTTCATATTCACTGTGGAACTTTTTTACGACCTCACTCGGGCGCGGCATCAGGCAGTTCATGAGCCGCGTATCAAAGAGATCCCGGTACACAACGCTGTTGTTTTCAAGGATCCCGTGTTCTGCCGCGTAATCGGTCAGCTCATTTAAGGTATCTTCCAGGCTGATCGTCCCCACGATCTCGCCAGGCTCTTCATATTCATCCATGCCGAGAACTTCCAGGATCTGGTTTCTGGCGTAGATCTCGTCTTCTTTTTCGATCAGGCCTGTTTCTTTTCCATACTGTACCAGTTTTTTTACTGACATTTCAATCATGATGTATCCCCTCCGATTTTGCGGTTATATGTTAGCTTGCATGATAGTTGATTGGCTGGTTTTTGTGCGCTCTTCTTGTTTTTCCGATGGAAAAACAAGAAGCATAGGGCGGTCGCCCTATGCCAGATTATTCCGCATCATTCTCTCAGACAAGTAAACTTGCCTGAGAGAATGCTCCGAAACAATCGGGCGCACCTGCAACCTGTTACCATTCATTATAGTAAAAATATCCCCTCAATACAATCGGTATTTTATTTTTTTATACCGCGCATTGCGTGCATCAGGCGTTCTGTAATGATCCCGCCGACAACTCCGATCAGGGTTCCTGCGATGCAGCCGGCGGCGAGGAGGAACGGGAGATAGTAAAATACGCCTGCTGTCTGGACAATGACAGCTGCGAATGTGATCTGACCGATGTTGTGGGCGATGCCGCCGAGGACGCTGATACCGATCTGGGAGAGTTTTCCCGTTTTCTTTAAGATTGCCATCACAAACAGGCTGAGAAAGCTTCCTGACAGCCCGTAGATCATACTGTATGGATTTCCAAAAGATAAACCCACAAGAACGATGCGGATCAGGGTCACCGCGATCGTTCCGGGGATCCCGATCAGGTAAAGTCCCACCACCGTCACAAGGTTCGCGAGTCCAAGCTTTACGCCCGGGACCGGGATCGGAATTGGGATCAGCGTCTCAACAAAGCTGAGCACCATGGCGAGTGCTATGAGAAGTCCGTACAATGCGATATTTATCGCCTTTTTTTCTCGATACATAGGATCGATCCCTCGTCTTTCTTGACTTTCAAAAGTCTGTTTGTTAGAATAAAAAATCAGATATTATGAGGATCCGGCGTAACGGCTCCTCATTGATCGGAAAGTTACGATCATCCATCAAATTACAGGAAGTACAAATATGAACAAAAAAACAATCTTCAGCATCTGTGCCGCCGGTCTCATCCTCGTTTCCGGCATGGCACTGAGTGGATGCCAAAATAGTGACGGTCCGGGTCTTCTCACTCCTGAGACTCCTTTGAGCCGTTCCGATTTTCTGCTCAACACCTTCGTCACCATCACCCTCTACGATTCTGACGACTCCTCTATCTTAGACGATTCGATGGCACTTTGTAAAGAGTATGAAAACATTTTCAGCAAGACGTTAGAGACCAGTGAACTCTATCAGATCAACCACCGGACTACGGACACCGTCACGGTTTCCGACGATATGGCGGCGCTCTTATCGAAAGGTCTGGAATACTGCGAAAAGTCCGGCGGCGCTTTCGACATTACGATCGAACCGCTGAGCTCCCTCTGGAACTTCACGAGCGGCGAGGCTGTGATCCCGGATGCGGCGGACATTGAAGCGGACATTCCGAAAGTGGATTATCACAACCTGGTCCTCTCCGGAAACACCCTGACGTTCCTTTCCCCTGACACCACGATCGATCTCGGATCTATCGCGAAGGGATATATCGCCGACCGGATCAAGGATCAGCTTCTGGATGCCGGTGTGAAGAGCGCAATCATTAATCTCGGCGGAAACGTTCTCTGCGTCGGAGAAAAGCCGGACGGGAGCAAGTTCCACATCGGACTTCAGAAACCGTTTGCGGACCGCGATGAGACTTTTGAGGTGCTGGGCATCGATGATCTCTCCGTTGTCACTTCCGGCGTCTATGAACGCCATTTTGAGGTTGACGGAAAAAATTACCATCATATTTTAAATCCGGCAACGGGGTATCCTTACGATAACGGGCTGATCTCAGTGACGATCCTTTCCGAAGAATCTGTGGACGGTGATGGCCTCTCCACCACCTGTTTTTCTCTCGGACTTGAAAAAGGACTGGAGCTTGCAAATTCCCTCGACGGGATCTATGCATGCTTTATCGATGAGGATTATCACGTTTATTATTCGGACGGGATGGAAGACTTTATCATTAAACAATGATCCCCGGCTCAGCGCATCCGGGATCCGCAGGCACTGCAGCCTCATTGGTTATTGAGTTTTCAGGAGATTTTTATGACAAAAAATAAAGACATGAAACACACACTTTTTAAGAAACAGGACCTGATCCTGATCGCCGTGGTCCTTGCGGCTGCCGCTCTTCTGTTTCTCGGGACAAAGCTGATGCATAAGAGCCCGGCAGAAGTCGTCGAGATCTCTGTCGACGGAAACGTCGTCGAGACACTCGATCTCGCAAAAGATCAGGAACTCACGATCGATGGTGCATCCGGCGGCACAAACCATCTGATCATCAAAGACGGGGAAGTCTGGGTCTCCGAAGCGACCTGCCCCGATAAGATCTGCGTTCACCAGGGGAAGATCCATATGGACGGCGAGATCATCGTGTGCCTGCCGAATAAAATGACCGCACAGATCAAGAGCGTGAAATGACAGGACCGGGAGGAAAACCCGACCGGACGATAGAAAAATTTTCCCACCAGCTTAAAAACCTGAGGAGCCCAAAAAGCTTCTCAGGTTTTCACTTGTTATTTCTCTGTTAAGTTTCCTGTCCGTACTCCATCTCACAGGCTTTCCGCTTTTATTCCGCCAGTCCCATCTCTTTCATCTCTTCCGCAACAGAGTCCTCGCAGGATCTCATGGCGAGGATCGTCATCTCCATCAGCTTCGGCAGTTCCCAGCCGAGATTCTCCGCGCCTTTTATGATGACATCTCTGGAGCATCCGGCCGCAAACTTCTTATCCTTAAATTTTTTCTTTAAGCTGGATACTTCCATATCCTTCGTGCTCTTTGAAGGGCGCATCTTTGCCGCCGCCCAGATCAGACCGGTCAGCTCGTCTGCCGCAAAGAGGACTTTCTCCATCTCATGCTCCGGCTTTGCGTTGATCCACTCGTGGATGCCGTATCCGTGGCTGCAGACTGCATGGATCACCTCATCTTCCGCTCCGCCTTCTTTTAACAGGCGCGGGGCAATCAGACAGTGTTCTTCCGGGTATTCCTCAAAATCAATATCATGAAGGATTCCGCAGATCTCCCAGAATCCGGCTTCATCCCCATATCCAAGCTCATTCGCGTACCATTTTAAAACTCCCCCGACGGTAAGTCCGTGGAGAATGTGGAACGGTTCTTTGTTGTGTTTTCTGAGGAGCTCGATGGCATCCTCTCTCGTCAGTTTTGTCTGCATTTTGTGCCTCCGTACTTGCGTATTTTTCGTAACGTTACTATTTTCCACTGAAAACTCAGTCTTTCCCAACAGTATAGCAGGATTTTCCTGTAATTCCAAGTACGATCATAGGATTTTCCGGATTTTTCTGCTAGTATTTCCCCATTCTGCAGGCAGATAGTTTCTGAACTGTAATTCCGGATGATGCCGTTATAACTGCCAGAATTTTTTCATCACGATCCTTTCCGCATATCCGAAATCCCACACCTCCACATTTTCTGTCGTCAGGACCGGATCACTGGCGACGATCACATCACCGATCATATAATCTCTCTGCCCCACAGGCGTTCCTTCCCGCACCGGTGCCTGAATGGTCCCTGCGATCTTTGTCCTGACCCGGACATCCTCATCTTTCCCTAGAAGGATGCGGATCGATGTCTCATCTCCGTTCTCAGCCCTCACTTTCACCTCCGGCTCCACACCATCTTTTACCGCGATCACCGGCTCTCCGTCCAGCCCCGTCTTTTCGATCACCCGGTACTCAAAATTCGTTTCCCCGTACTGCACGAGTTTTCTCACATCCTGCCATTTGTAAGTCTTATGAGGAGGCCATCCACAGCCCAAGAGTGCCATGATAAAGAACTTTTCCCCTTTTTTCACCGCGCCCACATAGCAGTACCCGGCTTTCCCGGTAAATCCCGTCTTTCCGCTGACTGCGCCTTTCATAGACGTCAGGAGCGCGTTATGGTTCACGCAGGAGAACGTTCTCATCCCCGAAAGATCTGAGAACGCATGGGACGGCGCCCTTGTGATGGCGAGGAACTCATTCTTGGCCGGTGAGAACAGGATGCAGTATCTGAGGATCCTCGCCAGGTCTTCCGCTGTTGTGGAATGTATTTTTCCGCTCTCCGGATCCTCCGCATCCAGTCCGTTCGGCGTCACAAAACAGGTATCTCCGCAGCCGAGTTCCACAGCCTTCCGGTTCATCATATCCGCAAACTTCTCCACACTTCCCGCAACTGCCTCGGCGATAGCCACGGCAGAATCATTATGAGATTCCAGCATCAGCGAATACAGGAGATCTTCCATCCGGTATTTCTCTCCCTTTTTTATGTGAAGCTTTACCTCCGGCATCGATGCAGCCCGGTCTGAGACAAGGACCTCCGTCTCCGGCCCCGCATTTTCCAGCGCAAGAATGCAGGTCATGATCTTTGTGGTGCTGGCCATCGGAAGGTCTTCTGTCTCATTTTTTCCATACAGAACACGCCCGGTATCGGCATCCATCAGAACTGCGGAGCGGGAATTCAGGTTCAGAGGCTCCGGCTCCACAGCTGACTGGACTGCGGCCGGATCCTCTCTTTTATCTTCCTGCTCCGCCTGTATCCTGGTCTCCGCTTTGGATCCATACAGCGAAATTTTCTCCCGGTTTACTCCGGAATACGGGACGTTTCCCGATACCGAGACAACGAGAAGCAATAGAATTCCCATGTACAGCTGCAGCAGTCCGTATTTTTTACCGCTCTCCCCCACTTTTTCCGCCCGTCCGGTTCCTGCACAGGCCCGCAGGATCTGCTTTCCACACTCTCTATTTTTCCACATTTTTTAAGAACTTCCGCCGGATCTTTGTAACAGCATATGCGGATGGATCCTGAGACTTGCCGGACAATTTCTCCTATGCTACAATAGGAATCGACGTGCGCAGGCAGCCTTTTCATACACAAAGCAGGATTTTCCAATGCTGTATTCCGACTTTGTCAGGGTATCGCGCCTGACGGCTCCGCGCTTTCACGATAACAGGCAAAAATATTCCAAAAAGGATTTTTCATGAATACAACTTTAACCTATACGATCACCGGATCCTCCGGAGGACGTTCCATCGCGGCGTTTCTCCTGGATTCCGGATATTCTTCCCGCCTGGTCGTCCATCTCCGGAACACCGACGGCAGCTTTCTTTTAAACGGAAAAACCGTCTTTTCCAACACGATCCTTCAGCCAGGCGACCTTTTAACGGTCCACGTCACAGAGAAAAAGAGTTCCGATCAGATTCTTCCGGTCCCCATGGACCTCTCGGTTGTCTTTGAGGATGAACATGTCCTCGTGATCGACAAATCTGCCGGAATGCCGGTCCATCCATCCCAGGGACATTATGAGAACACCCTGGCGAACGGGATTGCCTGGTACTACAGAAATGAAACGACGCCCTTTGTGTTTCGCGCTGTGAACCGGCTCGATCGGGATACCTCCGGGCTTGTGCTCCTGGCAAAAAATCCATACAGCTCCTGCATCCTCTCCGATGCCGTGAAAGACCACACGATCCACAGGGAGTACGCGGCCATCGTCTCCGGTAAGACCGACGAGTCCGGCACCATCGACCTCCCGATCGCAAGAAAAGACGGCTCCACCATCGAGCGGATCTGTGACCCGGAGCACGGAGAGACGGCTGTGACACACTACCGGACACTTGCGTATAACAAAGACGCGGATCTCTCGTTCATCCGTCTCCTTTTAGAGACCGGAAGAACGCACCAGATCCGCGTCCATATGAAAGCTATCGGTCACCCACTTCCGGGAGATTTTCTCTATCACCCGGATTATCGTTTTATCGACCGCCAGCCGCTTCATTCCACATTTTTGAGTTTTTCCCATCCGGTGACAGGTGAGGCCGTAAATCTTTCCGCGCCGCTCCCTGAGGATATGCAAAGACTTTTTCCTGATATTAAAAATCCACCGGAGCCGGTCTTTTTCTGAACCGCTCCGGTGGGTCGCTCAGATCTGCTCTGTCAGCTGAACATGCATCTGCAAAACTCAGCCGCCCTGGATCCGCAGTCCCTTCGGATAATGGTTTTTCAGCATTCCGCCGGCTGCCTTCGCAAATCCCAGCGACATGCCTCCGGTCGTCACGAGCACCCAGCCTTTCGCAGGAATCTCTTTATCTTCAAAATCTTCCGCTCGCAGCGTCTCCCCGCGGAGATACCGCAGTGCGAGATCTTCTGTCCCCACTTCCACTGCCTGTTTTACATTCTCTCTTTTCAGGAAGAGCGCCAGTGCGTGGGACGGCTCAAACCTGTCTTTTTTCGAAGTTCCAAGATGCAGACCCGGTCTTAAAACTTTTAAGCCTTTCAGATCCGGCATCTGTTCCGGTACAAGATACAGATTTTCCCCAAACAGAAGAAATCTTTTTCCGGACTCCAGACTCTCTGAATCTTTCAGATTTTCCTTTTCAAACATACGGAATGCGGAAACTGCCTCCGAAAGCGCAGCATCCTCTCTTCCGCGCCCGTTCTTTTGTCCGTCCCGTCTGCTGTCTTTCTTTCCGCTCTTTTTGCGTTTTCCGGAAACGACGATCTCATCCGCGACTGTCTCTGCGCATTCTGCACCTGCTTTCTCACACAGACTTCCGATCTCTTCCGGGACAGAATCCCAGCCGTTTTCCCCTTTCACGAGCAATGCCAGAAAATGACCTTCCCCGTCTGCCAGATGCGGCCAGATCCGCACTGTTTTTTCCAGTTCCGGATTTCCGTCTGCCCATTCCGGATGACCCGCAGAGAAATATTCTGCGATCGCCGGCCGGATCACCGAAAATTCCGGATGGCGCGAGAGAAATCTCGCTACACTCTGTTCATTCTCCTCAGGAGAAAAGGTACAGGTGGAATAAGCAATCCGTCCGCCGTCCTTTAACATCTTCGCAGCACAGTCCAGGATCCCGTCCTGAAGACCGGCGCACTGTTTTACATGGTCCGGACTCCACTCGTTTCTGGCATTCTCATCCTTTCGGAACATTCCCTCTCCGGAACACGGCGCATCCACCACGATCCCGTCAAAGAATTCCGGGAACGCCGGGGCAAGCTGAAATGGGTCCATATTTGTCACGACCGCATTTCCCACTCCGAGCCGCTCGATATTCTGGGACAGGATCTTCGCGCGGGCCGGATGGATCTCATTGCAGACTAGAAGGCCTTTCCCGCCCATTTTTCCTGCGAGGTGGGTTGATTTTCCCCCGGGAGCCGCGCAGAGATCCAGGATCCGCTCTCCGGGTCCCGGTGCAAGTGCCTCCGCGACAGACATGGCACTCGGTTCCTGGATATAATAGGCACCGGCCTCATGGAACGGATGGCGTCCCGGGCGCATCTCTGCCTCATAATAGAATCCTTCTTTCGCCCAGGGAACCTTCGGAAGTCCCTGAAGGTAAACTCCCAGCGGGCTTTCCGGATCCAGGATTTCCCCATTTTCCAGCTTAAGCGGATTTACCCGCAGGCCAAACTTTCGCTCGGCGTCATAACTCTTAAAAAATGTCTCCGCATCACTGCCCAGCAGCTTCTCCATCTTCTCCACAAACTCGCCCGGCAGTTCTCTCTTCGTCTCTTTTTCCATAATCTCCTGATTTCAAAAGCGCCCGCCGGAATCCCGACGGACGCTCTGTTCTGATCTCTGTTCTTTTACAAACGGTATCCATTCCGCATCAGCACGTTCGTCTCCCGTTCCCATTCTCCTGCCCGCCGGACACAAAAATGAGTACGATTGAAAAGACTCAGCTGATTACAGTTCGATCTTGTAATCATCCGCGCCGACACCGTTTACTACATAGTAAGCAGCGCTCTCTTCCGGCTTAACATAGATCTCGATGGTCTTGATATCGCCGACTTTATTGCCTTTCTTTGTGTAGGCTTTCTTAACAGCCGCGATGAGATCTTTCTCTGCAACTTCCTTGCCGGCGAACTGTACAACTACGGATGTCTTGATGTCCTTTGCTGTTGTTCTCTTTGCCGGAGTCTTCTTTGCAGTCTCCTTCTTCGGCTCCTCTGCCTTTGGAGCCTCAGCCTTTGCTTCTGCCTTAACTGCCTTTGTCTCTGCTGCCTCTACTTCTACAGTGTTATTGCTAACCGGTGCTGCAGCCATTTTCTTTGCTGCGGCTGCGATTGGGTTCTTCTTTGCCATAATGATATCCTCCTGAAAAATGTTGACACACAAAACTGTTTCCTGCCATTTCCTGAGTTGTCGTGCTAAGTAATTGTCATAGCGCATTATAAGCCCTCGTCAGGATTTTGTCAATAAAATCCCGTAAAACTGGCATTTGTAAGCAAAATAGAATCCTGCTTGGCAGGATTCTCCGCCTGCGGCGGGTCGCGTTAGCGACATCATTCCATTCCGCCGCAGTGCGATCCCCCCGGAGGGATTTTTTGCTCTATAGGAATCATAACTTTCGTACTTTAATGTAACATGGTCTTTCCTATAGAGCAAAAGATCCGGCAGAACACATATCTGAAAGTGCCCTGCCGGATCAAAATACCAGCTTTATTCTTTTGAATTATTCCTGCAGCTTAAATCCCGGGATCACATCGCTCCACTTGTTGATTCCGATGATCTTCTTCGCGAATTCCGTATACTTCAGCGATTTATTTGTATCAATATACTTAAATACATTGTAAATATTCTTCGGCATAACAGCGATCACCCGGTCCGGACTTGACATATCCACAGTCCAGAGACCGAATGAGCAGGACTGCTCTACTTCGATCACCGCATCGACCTGACGGTTTAGGATAAACGCGTCGATATACGGGTTATTATCTACAAGATAATATGCATACGCGAAAGCGGCTGCCTGGATATCATAGACGTCTCCCCGGGTCGCGCTCTTTGAGGTAAAGCCCTCCTCAGAGAGAATGATATGGCGGACATTTCCGCCTGCATCGCGCATGATGTCCTTCTGGAAGTAATCCGTCAGGACGTTGAGGTTTTTAAAGTTTACCACTGGCGAATCTTCTGTATTGTTGACAGCGCCTGTCTGATCATCATCCCAGAACTCCGGCTCTGTCATCGGATGCGGATACGGATGGTAGGCAAGTCCCCACTCGATATTTCCCTCGTCACGGATATCGGCGTTGAAGCGGTCAATAAAATCCTTTGCGCCGTACATCAGGTTGGAGTTCGCCCGCTTCCACTCATAGTCTGTGGAGAAGAAGACTCTCGCGTTCCGGCTCTGGCTCTTGATTGCCGTGTAGGCCACACGGAATACCTTTGAATAGAGCTTTGTATAGGAATCGATATCCATCGGACCGGTGTAGTTCCAGTTTAAGTTGTTGTTGATCTCATTTCCGACGATCCAGTTGCTGACACGGCCGTAGTCATCGTGGGCACCGGAATAGCGCTCTGCCATAAAGGAGAGCAGCGCACGGGTCGTCTCATATCCCTGCTCCGTGGAGACATTAAAACCGTAGTAGAAAGCTTCCTTTCTCTTCGCAAGCCCAGCTTCGTGAAGCTCCGGGTAGCTGTCGTTCCAGCCATTTAAAAGGATCGCCGTCACAACGATTCCTTTTGCGGAGAACGCACTGATCATCTTATCATAATCCTTGATGAGATCACCGTTGAAGTTGTAGGTCTTTCCGTTGTATTTGTACTTTAAATTGCCGCCCACAAGCTGGTGATACGGGATATTGACCGTCGTGTGCTTTACACCCAGGTTCAGCGCGTCGCCGAGCATATCAAGCTGGATCAGAAGTCCTTTTTTGCTCATCGGCTCCGGGTAATCCTCGCGGAACTTTGCAACGTCGCCCGGATTCGTCACATAGATCGCATTGCTGATCGGTGTGTAGGTGCTGCCGGTCTTTAACGCAACCACAAATCTGGAATAGAGCATCGTATCTGTGGAATCACCGCTGTATTTTAAGGTGAATTTTAACTTGTCGGATTTGTTGCTCCATGCGATGTAGTCCGTTCTGGAGCCTATCTCAGACTCATATGGGTGAAGCTCAAACAGATAGTAATATCCATCATCCGGAGTTTCCCCCTCATTTAAAGCGCCGGTCGTAGCTGTTCCTGTGACGGAAATGCTGTTTCCGTTCTCTACCGAACAAGCCTTCAGCCATGCACTGTCATAAGCAAAGCTCGTGAAGCATCCCACTGCCGCGGTCATCAGAAGTCCCATAAGAAACGCCGCACCACTGCGGAATAATGTTCTTTTTTTCATGTCGTTTTCCCGCCTTTCTTTTTTGCCTAGACTATTTTATCATCTGGGTTTTGGTGATTCAATTACGATTCCCTTACGATTTTACGGCAATCTGCCGCCTTTTTCGCCATCTTTGCGGCATCAGGACCGCCGGAACCGACCGATTTTGATACAAAATATAAGCACACTCTTTCCGTCATGCTAAAAAAACTCCAGAACAAGTGCCGCCAGATTCGCCGCGAAATGGAACACCACCGGTGCCTTCACCGTATTCGTTTTTTCCATAAGATATGCCAGGATCAGCCCCATAAAGAAGCTGTAGATTCCCTGCACAAGGTCCCAGTGGAACACACCGAAAAACGCCGCGGTCATAAATGCTGCCGCCGGGGCGGATACAAGCTCCTTGCATCTTCCATAGAGAACGCCGCGGAAAAAATATTCCTCAAGGATCGGGGATGCCGCCAGAAGCACCACAGCCTCCAGCCACAGATTTCCTGTGAACAGGCTCTCATCTGCCAGGGCCGCGCCAGAGATCTGAAGCGCTCTCACCACAAGGCCGAACGCCAGAGATATTCCCGCGCCACTGAAAAATGCCGCAGCCGCGATTTTTCCGTTCCAGTGTTCTTTTCCCCTGAACACCGAATCCTCTCTATAAAGATGTACCAGCATCGGAACCGCGATGACTGAGCGGAACAAGGTATCCCATAAGATCACGTCGTCCCCGAAAATCGTTGTCTGCGCAAGCGGAAGTTCAATGATACATGCTACCGCCAGACAGAACAGTATTGGAAAAAGAATCCTCCGGATCCTGATCTTCAATTTTTTCTCTCCTTTCATACTGCCGAACCGGCAGCTTTACGCGCACCAACACATCTTACCACATTTTGCGATGGAATACAAATATCTGGGGTGGAATATATTATAAAAAGCAGTTCCATGAGACATCTGCACGTCTCTGGAACCACATGAAAAGGATATCATTTCATGAAATTTCCATTTTTCTGTCTTTTAAAAAAATTTCCGCGCGATCATGACCAGATTTTCGCAGGAAGCCGTCCAGCCGCACTTCTCCTGGCTCTCATCCTACTCCCCCTCTCCTATGTCCTCGGCGCTTTCGCCGCCACCGTCATTCCGTCAGTCCCGGCATCTGCGGACGGAAACTGGGGACTCTCATTCCAGCAGGATGGAAAACCGCCTGTCGCTAACGCCACGGCAGATGAATTAAAGCAGTACAACACCTGGTACGCCGATCTTTCCGGCGAGAAAGTCATCTACCTGACCTTCGACGCCGGATATGAGAACGGCAATACCCCCATGATCCTGGACGCCCTGAAAAAGCATCAGGTTCCCGCCGCGTTTTTCGTCGTCGGAAACTACCTGGAGACCAGCCCGGACCTCGTAAAACGCATGGTCTCCGAGGGGCATATTGTCGCAAACCATACATACCACCACCCGGACATGTCGAAGATCAGCGATCCGGAAAGCTTCGCGAAAGAGCTCTCAAGCCTCGAAACAAGCTACACAGAGATCACAGGAGAGACCATGCGGAGATACTACCGGCCGCCCCAGGGAAAATACAGCAAAGCGAATCTTCAGATGGCAAAAGCTCTCGGCTATCAGACCTTCTTCTGGAGTCTCGCCTATGTGGACTGGTATCAGGATCAGCAGCCCACAAAGGAGGAAGCATTCAAAAAGCTTCTCGGGCGCATCCATCCGGGTGCCATCGTGCTTCTGCACAGTACTTCCTCCACAAACGCGGCGATCCTCGATGAGTTGCTGACGAAGTGGGAGGAGATGGGCTACCGGTTCGGGACATTGGATGAACTTGTCCGGAAGACTGCCGCCACACAATAATTCGAACATATAATACAAAAACACCTGCTGCCCTCTAAATTCATAGAGAACACAGCAGGTGTTTTACCATATCTTATTCCATTTCCGCTGCGACGCGGCATCCTGTCCTAATCCGGCTCCACGATCCGGTATCCGACGCCAACCTCTGTAAAAATATACTGCGGCTCCGCCGGATTCTTCTCGATCTTTCTCCGGATATTCGCCATATTCACGCGAAGGATCCGGTTATCGTTCTTCATGTTCGGTCCCCAGATCTCTTTAATAATATAGTCGTAAGTCATGACTTTCCCGGCATACTTTCCAAGAAGACTCACAATTTTATACTCGTTCTGGGTCAGCCCCGCGTCCACACCGTCGATAAACACGCGGTGCTTGTCATAATCGATGGTCAATCCGCCGGATTTAAAAACTCCCGTCTGTCCGCCCGGCTGATTCGGGATCCCAGACCTTGTGTGACGGATCGCGGTGCGGATCCTTGCGAGAAGCTCGGATGTTCCAAAAGGCTTCGTGATGTAATCGTCAGCTCCGAGATCCAGCGCCTCCACCTTATCCCTCTCATGGGTTCTCGCCGACACAACGATCACCGGCATCGCGGACCATTCCCGCACGCCCTGTAAGATCTTCATGCCGTCCATGTCCGGCAGACCGAGGTCTAAGATCACCACGTCCGGACACTGGGAGGTCACCATGCTGTATGCCTCCGCTCCCGTCTGCGCGACGATCACATCGTAATTGTTCGCTTCCAGCACTGTCTTGATGAAATTGCTGATCCTCTTGTCGTCTTCCACGACCAGCACTCTGTCTTTAATCTCCATATTCCGTGTCCACTCCTTTCGGCAGCCAGAACATCACTCTGGCACCGCCTTCTTTTCTGTTTTCTGCTTTCATGATTCCGTCGTGGGCTCTTACGATGGTCATGCAAACCGAAAGTCCGATTCCCATATTTCGCTTAGAATCGCTCTCTTTTCCGTCCTCCGACTGGAAACTTCCGTCGAACATTCTCGGAAGAGCGGACTCCTTGATTCCGGCACCGTCATCCTCAACAGAGAATTTCACCTGGTCCCCGTCCTCCGTCACGATCAACCAGATCTTTGTCATACCGTCCGCGTGGAGCACGCAATTTTCCAAGAGATTTACGATCACCTGCTCGATCAGGATCGCGTCCATAGGCACAAACAGAACATCCTCCGGCACTTTCGGGACTACCTCGATATCCGGGAATCTTTTTCTGAATTTCGTGATCGCTCCGCTGATCACGTCCTCCACCAATTCATCTTCCTTATTGATTCTGGCGGTTCCATCCCCGATCCTCGTGATGGAAAGAAGGTTTTCCACCATCCGGACGAGCCACTGACCCTCGGATTTCATGTCCTCAAGGAGTTCCAGGATATTTTCCTTCGATAGCGCGTCATAGTTGTCGATGATCCCGGACGCGGAGCCGACGATCGACGTCAACGGTGTGCGGATATCATGGGAGACCGCCCGCAGAAGGTTCGCACGCATCTTTTCCCGCTCAACCTCCAGCCGCATCTGCTCCTGTTTCTTGATCTGGGTCGTCAGGGCGCTGACGCTGCAGGCCACAGCCAGCATGGCAACGAAGGTCAGCGGGTATCCTGTGATCGCAAAGTTCAGTTTGAAATACGGGAACGTAAATACATAGTTCACGCCAAACACAGCGATGATCGATGCGACGATTCCATAAACATATCCATCCGTAAAGCGGGACACAAACAGCACCGCCAAAACGAACAACAGCGGGACGTGCGTGTCTGATTCTGAGATCCGCTGGACAAGAAAACAAAATGCCGTCGCAATTCCCAGGATCCCGAACGCGATCCCGCTGTTCTTTAACACTGATCTGACTTTTGTGCTCATAGGGGAACCTCCGGTTTTTTTATGATCCATGAAGAACAACTGCTGCCATTCTTATCACTTGTTCTTCTTTTGGATTCATTATAACATAATTTCTGCTAAAATCGTGTTAAGATTGCAGATAATTTTCCGAAAAGTCACCCTCCTTGATGATATTTGTTCAGATTTCACTGCCGGTTTTTCAAGCAGCCAGTCAACCATCCTTTTATTTTAACGATATAAAGAATATCCGTACTTCACTTTTCTATAAATCTTCTGAGCGATCATGACCGGAATATAACCCGTGATCACGATGGTCGGAATACCGCCTACAATTGCAACAAGGATGATGAAAAGGATCGAAAATAAATTAGCCATGATATAGACCTCCCAAACTCTTCTTTTATATCCACCCCGCTTTTGTTTCCTGCAAAGAATCTTTGCCAAATTTCTTTTTCGGGATGTTTTTAATCTGACAGGATGAAATTTCTCTCCTGTTTTTAAGTCGAAACCATATATATCACAGAATTTTTATCCCCGCTACCTTTTTACCTGCTTTTTAGCCGCCGCTTAATCGCTTATTTTTTCTCCTTAACACGAATTTTGCAAATAACATGTACAATATATTTCGTCAGGATTTTTGTAACTTTTGTATGTATTTTTCACGTTTTGCGTCATCTTAACAGACTTTTTCAAAAATATAATTTAATTTTTGCAGTCTGGGCTTCCCTACATATGCCAAAAAGAGCTGCTGACCCAAATATAGTCACACAGCTCTTTTCAGCTTTGCACAGAAAAACCTTCCTCCGCGCCTTATTTACTTCTCAAGCATCTTGTCCGCATGGTCAAGGGCTTCCTCAATATTCCTGCAGAAGTTTTCTCTTCCAACAAGATCAACGAATCCGGCTTTCTCCATCGCGCGCATCGGCTGCTCGTTGACATGGGACAGGATCAGAGTCACGCCGTTCTTTTTGCAGCGCTCATAGAGAGCTGTCATGGAGTTCATCGCCGTGCTGTCCGCCGCCGGTACTGCACGCATACGAAGGATCAGGCATCTTGTGCCTTCCCCCACTGTGATCTGATTGATGCGGTCAGCCGCGCCGAAGAATAACGGTCCTGTGAGCTCATAGACTGCAAGCTCCATCGGGATCTGGCGTAAATCTGCCGGGTTGATCTCCTCTGCCGCCGCCTTCAGCTGCGCTTCCTCTACAGAAGGAATCGCATTTGCCTTTTTCGCGCCTTTGGCAGCTTCCTCTTCCTCGCGCTTCTGCTCTTCAAGTTCCTCCACATGGAGCCAGCTTCTGACACCCATCTCGTCGCTCATACGCTTCATGAACAGCAGACAGGAAAGCACCATGCCCACCTCGATGGCTACGACAAGGTCGAAGACTACTGTTAAGAAGAATGTGATCACAAGAACTGCGATATCGCTCTTTGGTGCCGTCTTTGCGAGTCTTGCGAATGTTCTCCACTGGCACATGTTGTAGGCAACCATAAACAGGATCGCCGCGATGGTCGGCATCGGGATCCAGCTTGCGTACGGCATCAGGATCACGAGAATCAGAAGAAGGACGCCCGCATGGACCATACCTGCCACCGGAGTACGTCCGCCGTTTTTGATGTTTGCCGCTGTACGTGCGATGGCACCGGTTGCCGGGATACCGCCAAATAAAGCAGAAACAATATTTCCTGCACCCTGGGCAACAAGCTCTGTGTTGGAGCGGTGCTTTCCGCCGATCATGCCGTCTGCAACGACGCAGGAAAGCAGGGACTCGATGGCTGCCAGGATTGCGATCGTGAATGCGTCGGATAAAGATCCCTGGATCACGTCATAGCTGAACGCCGGCATATGGAAGACCGGAAGTGCATTGCTGACGCTGTAGAGATCTCCGATCGTGTTGACCTGTAACGGAAGGAATTTTACCATCACGATACCTGCGATGACTGCCACTAAGGATCCCGGGATCTTCTCTGTGATCATCGGCATCACGATGAGGATCGCAAGGCAGACAAGACCAACGATCACCGCATGGATATTCATCGTACCGAAACCGGCTGCAAACGCTTTTAACTTCTGCATCGTCTCGATGGTCTCCATGCCTGCCGGGTATGTGACACCAAAGAAATCCTTTAACTGTCCGATCACGATGGTCACCGCGATACCGGAGGTAAATCCGGTGGTGATCGTAAACGGGATAAACTTGATTAAGGAACCAAGCTGGCAGAATCCCATGATGACAAGGATGATACCTGCCAGGATCGTAGCGACTGCCAGACCTTCCACGCCGCTTCTCGCAACGATACCTGCTACGATCGTGGCGAAGGCCGCTGTCGGTCCTGCGATCTGTACCTGGCTGCCGCCTAAGAATGAGATCACAAAGCCTGCCGCGATGGCCGTGTAGATTCCCTGCTCCGGACCCACGCCGGATGCCAGTGCCAGCGCGATGGATAACGGAAGGGCGATGATCGCCACGATGATACCCGCTACGACATCAGACATCAGCTGGGCACCGGAATACTTCTTCAATGTTGTGAACAACATTGGACGTATTTTTTCCATACTCAAACTCTCCTTTTTTCTTTTCGTGTTCTAAATATAGTAGGATCTTTTTTGTTTTCTAAAGAATTTACCTGAAATTTCTTTTAAAACAAAACATAACCGCCAGCCGTAAAAAGACCGACAATTACCTATTATACAGAAAAATAAGGAGCTGTCCAGTTTTTTCAGGATTTTAGCGGAAATAGATATATTTTTAACAGGATGCGCAGTATGATGACTGATCTTATGCGATCAGGAACCGGGCAACCGCAGTTTCTTGCAGGTAAATGGAGGCAGAAAAATCCCCGTACATACCTGTCTGCCAGGCACATGCGGGGATCTATGATTACTCTGCGTTTTCTTTTTTAGTTTTAGCATTGATACCGGATTGTTCCGCACTTCGTGCTCCCACAATCCTTTCGCTCATGTCGTTATACGCATCCATATTCAGATTTCCCATCAGCTTATCCACCACAAGGGCATTCGTCAGGGAACCTGTGACGTTGATCATGGTTCTTGCCATATCGATGATCGGGTCGATCGCTAAGATCGGGCTTACCATACCGAACTGGGCGCCCATGCCGACGCCGGAAAGTCCGACGGAAGCTGCCATCGTGGCTGTTCCCGGGATACCGGCGATTCCAAGAGAACCGATCGTAACGACAAAGATCGTCATCACGATCATCGTGATATCGATCGGAGTTCCTGTCACGTTGCAGACATATATGATCAGGAGTGACGGGAAGATACCCGCGCAGCCCTGCATTCCTGCGGTTGTACCGAATCCTGCTACAAAGCTTGCGGTACCCTGGTCAACACCAAGCTTCTTTGTCAGTGTCTCGATCGTCATCGGAAGACATCCGACGCTGGAGCGGGAGGTGAATGCCATCAGCATGGTCGCAAAGGATTTCTTTATGTATACGACCGGATTCAGACCGTTGATCACAAGGAAGAGGATCTGAATGATAAACTGAACGACAGCCGCCACATAAAGCGCGATGATGAATTTTCCGACTTCCAGGATGGAGGACAGACCTCTCTGCGCGATCGTGTTCGCGAGGAGCGCCATCACAGCCCACGGCATGTAGTCGAGGATCAGGAGCGCCATATTGATCATCGCCTTGTGAGCCGCGTTGATCAGGTCGTATAACGGCTTCGCCTCTTCTTTGCTCTCATAGTTGATCCACCAGATCGCAAGACCCAGGAAACCTGAGAAAATAACGAGACCGATGATGTTGCTGTCGACCATCGCCTGCACGATGTTTCCCGGGATCAGGTTTTTGATGGTCGTAGCGACCGGGGTAATATCCTTAGCAGTCGCGGTTCCATCTTCCACGATCGCTGCGCCTTTTCCGACGCCGAACAGCGTTCCGATCACGATACCGGTCACAGATGCGATCGCAACCATCCCCATTGTGACTAAAAGTGTCTTTTTTACGAGCTTCGCCATGCTGCTACCCTGCTGCATGTTGATGATCACCTGCATGATGGAGATCATGACGAGCGGGACAACGATCATCTTGATCAGGTTGATGTAGCCGCTTCCGAACATTGCAAACCAGGTTGTCGTCTCTGCGACGAAAGCAACTTCCATCGGTTTATCCGGGAATCCGGCCACAAACTGGATCGCCAGACCGAGGACAAGTCCAAGTCCGGTACCAATCATGACTACGGCAGCAAAATCCATGTGTTTTTTATGGTAAAGCACATGGATCAGATAAAACAGAGCAGCGAGAACAGCAAGGAACGCGATCGTCCGAACGTCGCTGATCATCAGAAACTGCTCTAAAAATACGTTTTCCATCTTCTTTTAACTCCTGGTGTTTTCTAACTTCCTTGTTTTTGGTTTTTGTCCAACTGCACAAATACGGCAGTCCGGATTTTTTTACTGCGAAGAGTGAATTTTCTCCACCTGCTTCACATAGAGCGTCTCTCCCGAAACCGTGAATTTTACCTCATACCCGGCAAATTCCATCCCGTAGACCCGTGCCGGATCTTCCTGGTAGGACGGACGCGGATCCTGGGAAAGGACGGTGCGGAGCGGGGCGCGTTTCTCCTCCGGAAGGAGTGTTAAGAACTCCTCCGGGATCCGGACATCGAGCCCGTATTCCTTCGTCTGGTCCGTAAACCCGCCCTTCGCCTCCGGATGGCTGTCCGCGAAGGGAATATACGGCTTGATATCAAAGACCGGCGTCCCATCCATCATATCCGCCCCTGTCACCACAAGGACCGGCATTCCGTTCTCCCCGGTCTCCACCGCCTTTAAGCGGACCACGGAGAGCCCCAGTGAATTCGGGCGAAACGAAGATCTCGTCGCAAACACGCCGACTCTCGTGTTTCCGCCGAGCCGGGGCGGGCGGACGGTCGGAGACCACTTCTTCGGATCCCTCACATTTTCGGAGAACTCCCAGATCAGCCAGAGATGGGAGAATTCTTCGATCCCGCGGACCGCGTCCGGATTGGAAAACTCCGGTTCAAATACGATCCGGGACTCCAGCTCTCCTGTGAGGCCGCTCTGCCTGGGGATCCCGAACTTTGTCGGAAAATCCGTGTGGATCCTGGCAACCGGGCGGATCCTGTGATCCGTATTTCCCGATCCCGATTCTTTCACTGACATAGGCGCTCTCCTTCCTTCTTTTCACTGACTGTTTCCTGTTCCCGGTCTTGTTTTTCACCGGTCACACTCTGAGGTCCTTCTTATCCGCGAATATCGAGCCATTCTTTCAACGCAGCCATCTGTTTCTTTGCGTCTAGAACTCCGACCTGATACGTCTTTTCGATCTCCTCTGCACTTCTCGAAGTCCTGCTGATCGTGAGCGGTACACTCGGCCGGATCACAAAGATCTTTCCTTCTTTTTCCAGCTTCTCGATCCTGCGGATGCTGCGGTTGTACTCCACCGAGCGGTTCTTTAACACCTCGGCAAATTTCGGGTACTTCCGGTACACAAGATCCGCCATCCAGGCATTCTCCGGCTTTTTCCGGTACTCCAGATCACGGGTCAGAACGACAACATCCTTTGTAAAACCGAGTTTTATGAATGCCTCGACCGGAACGCTGTCGGTACAGCCGCCGTCGAGAAGCTTTCTGCCGCCCAGCTCCACAAACTTTGAGACATACGGGAGCGACGCTGACGCGCGGATATAATCGATATCCTTCTTCATGTCATGAAGCTTCGCGTAGACAGGTATTCCCTTCTCCACATCGCTGCAGACCACATAGAAATCCGTTTTCTCCTTATTGCGGTCGAACGCCTCATAATCATAAGGATCCAGGACCTCCGGAAGTTCATGGTAACAGAAATCCGTGTCCACAAAGTTTCCGGTCCGTATCATGTTCTCAGCGCTCATAAAGCGTTTGTCCGCACAGTATTTTTTATAATACCGGATACTTCTCCCCCGCTGCCCGGACAGGAAACTGCATCCATGGACTGCGCCTGCCGAGACACCGATCACGCCGTCAAATTCAAGCCCCTCATCCAGAAAGACATCGAGCACCCCCGCGGTATAGATCCCGCGCATGCCGCCGCCTTCGAGAACAAGACCTGTCTTATTCTTTGCTCTATCTTCACTTTCATTGTTCAAAAGCTCTTTTCTCTCCTGCTCCAATGTTTTTTCCTCCTTTCTATCATAAAAGGGCGTCGGATTCCTATTTTACAACGAATGCGGCTCCCCGTCAATGAAGCCGCATTCTGCAAGTCCATATGAGTTTTATCATCGTTACTTTTAATCGACCAGTTTATCCAGTTCGCTCACATACTCGGTCTTGTCGCTCGTCACATGTCCGGCTTTTCCCGCATAGAGGTTTACCGCAACCTGAGATTTTTTGACCGGCTGCATCGTTCCGGCACCTGCAACGCAGCCTCCCGGGCATGCCATTCCTTCCAGAAGATAGCCGTTGTACTTTCCGGCTTTGGCGAGCTGAAGGAGTTTCTTGCACTCCTTTAAGCCTTCCGCGTTCGCAACCTTGATCTCCTTCTCCGGATACATCTGTGCGATCACATCCACCACGGATTTCGCGACACCGCCGGCAACCGCAAAGTTTCGTCCATCCTTCGATGCAGCATTGACTCCGCCTTCATCCTCCTCGATATTTTCGATGTCGACATGGCGCGCATCAAAGATTCCCGCCATCTCCTCGAAGGTCAGGACAAAATCCACATCGCTGCGCACGGAAGTCCGCATCGCCTCCAGCTTTTTCGCCGCGCACGGTCCGATAAAGACAACTTTCCCTTTCTCATGTTTCTTCTTAATGAGTCTCGCTGTCAGCGTCATCGGTGTCAATGCCATCGAGATGCAGTTCGAGAAGTCCGGGAACAGCTTTTTCGCCATCACCGACCATGCAGGACAGCAGGAGGTCGCCATAAACGGAAGCTGTTCCGGAACTTCTTTCACGAAGTCCTCCGCCTCCTGGACTGCACATAAATCCGCGCCGATGGCAACCTCAAAGACATCCGCAAATCCGAGCGCTTTCATGGCCGCACGGAGTTTTCCGGGTGTGACCTTCGGTCCGAACTGACCGACAAACGCCGGTGCCACAGCCGCATAAACGCGTTCGCCCGTCTGGATTGCGCGGATGACCTGGAAGATCTGGGATTTGTCTGCGATCGCACCGAACGGGCAGTTCACAAGGCACTGTCCGCAGGACACGCACTTATTATAGTCGATATCTGCCTTTCCGTTCATGTCGGAGTGGATCGCATCCATCCCGCACGCCGCCGCACACGGACGTTCCTGGATGATGATCGCATGGTACGCACAGACATTGGCACACTGTCCGCACCGGATACACTTATCCGGATCGATCTTCGATCTTCCGTTCGTCCGGTCAAGCGTCACGGCATCTTTCGGGCAGACCTCCACGCACGGATGTGCCAGGCAGCCCTGACAGCCGTCTGTCACGTAAACACGCTTTTCCGGACATGCGTTGCACGCAAATTTGATCACGTTGATGAGCGGAGGCGTGTAGTAAGTCTCCGGTTTGTCCGCCTCCTCGATCCCTGTTGAGACAGGCGCCGGATCCGCTGCCCCGCGGTACGGAAGTCCCATCGCAAGCCGCAGTCTCTCGCTCACGATCGCCCGCTCAAGAAACACATCATTTCTGAAATTTCCAACTTCTCCCGGAATGATCTTATAAGGAAGTTCCTCGATTCGTTTGTCCACCGGCCATTCCGTATGGTACGCCATTCTTGCTACTTCCCGGAAGATCCGGTGACGGATCTCCTGGATCCTTGTCTCTACACCTCTCATAAATGTTTCCTCCAAACATTTTCGTTGATACGTCCTTCCATCTCCTGTCTCCCACATTCGCAGGATCAGCGATCCGGACAGATCTTTCTTGTTAAAAATATAACACCAGCATTCTTTTTCTTCAAGACCAAGTTTCCGATTATCTGCCTTTTTGTTAAGATTCATGCAGGATCTTAACGTTTTATCTGCCGGTATTCCGCTGTTTTTTCGTGGGATGGAATTTCCCGGGCTGAGAATTCCATTTGCATTTTCGTCCTATGCCTTTTATAATAGGAACAGCAAAAGATCCGGCACCTGTGCCTGGATCTCTTTACAGAAATTTCCGTGCAGACAAGTTTCTGCCCCCACCAATGAAAGGAGTTTTTCCCATGGCATTCAAAGAAGTTGATATCAAGAGTCTCACCTTTAATCCCTTTACAAAGATCGGTTCCGAGTGGATGCTGATCACTGCCGGCGATCAGTCCGGATACAACACCATGACCGCAAGCTGGGGTGGTCTCGGCGTTCTCTGGGGCAAAAATGTTGCCACCTGCTATATCCGCCCGCAGCGCTACACAAAGAAATTCGTCGACGCGAACGATACCTTTACCCTGTCCTTCTACGGGCCGGAGCACAAACAGGCACTCTCCATCTGCGGTTCCAAATCCGGCCGTGACTGCGATAAGGTCAAAGAAGCCGGTCTGACCCCGTACTTTGTTGACGGTACAGCAGCTTTCGAGGAAGCAGACATGGTCTTCGTCTGCAAAAAGCTCTACGAGGATGAGATCCGCCCGGAGAACTTCATCGCAAAAGAAAACGATGAAAAATGGTATCCGGAGAAAGATTACCACACCGTTTATATCGCAGAGATCACAAAAGTTCTTGTGAGAGAATAATTCTGCGTTTCCAGCCGGACGTGTGTGAGACTTGGCGCATAATTCCGGTCAGCACAAGCCGGTAGATTCCGATAATCTATATCAACATAAAAAGACCTGCAGATTTCATGCATTTCTGCAGGTCTTTTTCGTTTTATGCATTTATCATATTTTCTTTGATCATCCGATAAAATCGTAATTCTTACCCGTGAAAAAACTGCCATAACAGCATTCTGCCGACATTCCTTTACTGCTCGCTCATCTTCCTGTCATACGCCTCTTTCAGGCTGCACTTCAGCGTGATTCCCAGATCTTTGAATACCAGATCCAGACCGGGCCAGGATGTTCGCATAGAAGGACGCGACCGGTGTTTTCCGCGAATGCATCGCCTTGTAAGCATCCGCACTGATCGTCACAAAACTTAATCCTGGAGGTGCGGAAACCGCTTTCTGGGATCCTCCGCAGAGAAGATCGATCTGATAATCGTACACCCGCATCTCCTCGCCGAACATGGCCGAGACGGAGTCCACCAGGGTCAGGATCCCGTATTTCTTTAACAGCGGGCAGAGCTTTGAGACATCATTTAACATCCCGCTCGGAGTGTCACAGTGTACCAGCGCCGCATATTTAAAGTCATGATCTTTTTCCAGATATTTTTCCAGTTCCGCCACATCAAACGCGTTGCGGTAGTCGGTGGAGTAAAGAACCGGCTCTCCGCCGTACATGGTCACTTCCCTGCTTGCTCACCGCCATAATTTTTATTACATAGTCAAGTAGACTAAGACCTCTCAATCTTAGCCCCTCACAGATCCGTACGTGCGGCTTTCCCGCATACGGCTCCTCATAGTAACATTCACTTTAATATAAGCAATAGTACGTTTTAGGCTTTGCTAATGGATAATACTTGAGCATTTGCACAAATCCATTCCATGTGTATGCCCGTCTACAACCTCTCCGATTCATGGCTTTAAACAGAAACTGCTGAACCCTATGTAAAAATGTTGTTATCTTTCGGAAATTCCATGTAACAACATAGTACCGATAGTGTCCGATTAGCTTCACATTCAATTCCTTGATTATCTCTCGCATCGGTCGATTTCGATTATCATAAATCCAATTCTTATAGGCTCTGACCTTTTGCTCAAACTTCTTTCTTGAAGTCTGTACTTTTGGTGCGAAACCTCCTTTTCGGTTTTTGCTACAGTAGAAAGTAAATCCCAGAAAGTCAAATGTTTCCGGTTTATGTTCCCCTCTTGCCCTGCGATTCTGCTCTGCAAATCTTCCAAATTCAATCAGTCTGCTTTTACTACTCTCAAGTTCCAGACCAAACTTTTCCATTCGTTCTTTTAACTCTTTATAGTATCTTTCAGCTTCTGACTTATATTGAAATCCTGCAACAAAATCATCCGCAAAGTTGACAAGAAAACACTCTCCCTGCATTTCCTTCTTCACTACAAGTTTGAACCACAGCGTCAGCACATGATGCATGTATATATTCGCAAGCATCGGACTCATTACGGAGCCTTGTGCCGAACCTTCCTCTGTTGGTTCAAATTTACCTTGTTCCATTATTCCTGCTTTAAGATATTTACGTATCAGCCACAGTAAGTTCTTATCCTGTATGTTCCATTCGAGAAACTTCATCATCCACTCATGGTCGATATGGTCAAAGAACCCTTTGATGTCAGCATCTACAATATAGCTGATTTTCCCATAACTTATCCGTTGATATACCTCTTTTATCGCTTCGTGACAACCTCTGTTCGGTCTGAATCCATACATACAGTTTAGGAATCTTGGCTTATAAATAGCACCCAATATTTTCTTCACTGCCATTTGTACAATCTTATCCTCATAAGAAGCTATCCCTAATGGTCTTTTCTTTCCATTTGCTTTGGGAATGTATACCCTCAGCGATGGAAGTGGCTTAAAGGATTTGTTTTTCAGCCTTTGTACTAAATCCTTGATATTTCTGTCAAGGTTCTTCCCATACTCATCTTTGGTTACCTTGTCGATTCCGACTGCTTTGCTCCCATCTAATTCCTTATGACATTGCTTTAGCATATCTTCATTTATCAAGTGGTACACTGATGTAAATATAGGATGTTTTGATATTGCCGATATCTCAGCTATTCTTACTAATTTCGTTTCCATTATTTCCCCCGTCCCTGAGTACGGATAATGTGTCCTCAGTAAGACCTTTACTATGCAATCCCCTTCCCTCCATCGGTATTACCCGCTTTCTACAGTACTATGGGATTGTCCGACTACCTGCCATTCATTTGAAGTCCTCCGTTTTCAGTTGTGACCTCATACTCTTTTTCGAGAAACAGCAGGTTCTCCCCAGTTGATGTGTATTCACAATGTAAAGCATGATTGGTTCTCTGACTCCGCAGTGCCACATAACACTCGCCATATCGCATTACATGATATTGTCTTCCGCACCAGTTAAGACGTCGACCGACTGAAGTTAACGTTTCGAAGCTCAATCACTATTCAACCCTGCTTTCTTGCTGTCTACGCTTGTCAGATGCCGTTACCGACATCATCCCAAGACTCGCTATTATCTGGTTGGCTATACCTTAGATAAACCGGATTCCCACCGGCTTGACTACACACCCTTGGCTGGGCGCACAACTGGAAGTTTTCTCACATCAACAGTTTGTCTAGTTCGCAAAGAAGCTTACTTTTCAGTTCTTCAAGTTCCTCAGCGCTTGGTCTGTTATCATCAGCGTACATCTTATCCCTCGGGTACCACCAAACGGGTCCTCTGCCGTTGTTTCCATAGTTCTCTATATCGCCGGTCATCCTCGGAAATAAATGCCAGTGAATATGTGCTCCGCCATCCCCGTTTCCCAAACATTCATAATTCATTTTTTGTGCTCCGAAAGCTTTTTTTACGGCTTCAGAAACAAGTGTCATTTCATATAAATGCTTTGCTCTTACTTCTGCATCAAGATCAAATAATTCAACAACATGGGTCTTATATAGAAACAAAGTATACCCTTTAAAATGCTGATAATCCCCAATCACCACATATCCTGTTTCAAGTTCTTTTACAAAAAATGGGTTGTTGCCAACTCTAGTTTCTTTAATCCTGTCACATACAAAACACATAAATATTCTCCTCCACAAAATAGAATTTATTTTAATATCCATGGTCAACATGTTGCCATTGTCCGCCGTTTGTTCTAACTAAAATCCAATTCCAATCATTGTATGTACTATTTGGATTCAGAGAACCCTCTCCTCCAGATGAATCAACATCGAATGAAGATAGCAAAACAATGACTTCATCTGCATTATTCCTATCTGCCCAATCTTGATGGTCTTTAGAGCTGTCATCCCCTGCATAATAAATTTCTGTAAGAGTACATCCATTCCAGTTGCTCTTAAACTCTTTTTTTATGGTGTCAATAGCGGCTGCAATGTCCTCTTCAGAATATATTTCAGATTCTACATTATGCGTATTTACTTCATTAACATTTCCACCACAAGCACTCAAACTAAATATAAGCAGAATACATAGCATTGCACATACAATTTTTTTCATAATTCACACTACCTCCATCAATTCCGAGTTATTACGCTCTTTCTATCACCCATCTTCCAGCCATCCAAACAAGAATCATCTCCCGCTCAACACCCCCTGTCAGCTCCGCGTTTCCGCGATCTTCTCCATCGCCCTCCGGTACGCATGTACAAAATACAGGATCTCCGCGATCGCCGTGAGCGACCAGGAACAGCTGTAGAGCAGATACAGGGACGGGATCGTCTGAAAATACGCAAAGACCGTATAGACCCACGCGATCCGGAATACGCAGGAACCCAAGATCACGATGACCATCGGTGCCAGACTCTTTCCGAGTGCCCGGGATGCCGCGATCGTGCAGTCCATGAACGCGGAGATCCCATAGGAAAATCCCATGATCGTCAGGCGCTTCATTCCCGCTGCCATGACTTCCGGGTCATTCGTAAATAAGGACAGGAACTGCTTTCCGAACACGACGAGAAGAAGTCCCATCGCAAGTCCGATCCCGAATGAATATGCAAGACTCACAGAATAACTGTCCCGCACACGCTTTTTGTTTCCGGAGCCGTAGTTCTGCCCCATAAAGCTCGCGCAGGCCGTATAGAACGCCGCCATCACATCGTAGATCAGCGCATCCGCATTCGCCGCCGCGGAATTTCCCGCCACCATCACGGCACTGAAAGAATTGACGCCGAGCTGGACAAACAGATTTGCGATCCCGAAGATCGCATTCTGAAAACCGGATGGGATCCCGAGCCGCAGGATCGCCTGCGCCTTATCCTTCGAAAGCCGGAGCTTTGCAAGATGCAGTCCGAAATCTTCATGACTCCGGAACAATGCCATCACGATCAGAAACGCCGAAAGGCACTGAGACAACGCACTCGCAAGCGCCACTCCAACTACATCAAGCTTAAAGACGATCACAAAAAACAGATTCAGGATCACATTCACGATCCCCGACAAAAACAGATATCTCAGCGGACGCCCCGTATCCCCGGCCGCACTGAACACCGCGTTTCCGAAATTATAAAGCGCAAGCGCCGGAATCCCCAGGAAATAGATCCGGATGTACAGAGCGGCCTTGTCGATCAGCTCCTCCTTCGTATTTAAAAGCACCAGCACACCGCGCGATGTAGAAACTCCCAAAATCAGCAGGATCAATCCGACCACCAGGCTGACAAGAAAAGCCGAATGTACCGTCTCCGAAACCGACTTCCGGTTCCTCGCCCCGATATAAAGCGCCGTCAGCACATTGATCCCACCGGAAAGTCCGATCAGAAATCCCGTATACATCGAGATCAACGTCGTCGTAGAACCAACCGCCCCCAGAGACATCGCCCCCGCAAACTGCCCGATCACCGCAATATCCGACATGTTGAACAGAACCTGCAGCAAATTCGAAAGCATCAGCGGAATACTGAAAAACAGGATCTGTTTCTTCAAAGAGCCCCGCGTCATATCCATACTTGTCCGGCTCATAAAAATCCCTCCAAAAGTATCATAATCTTCCAAAATTATACTGGATTTTCCATGAAACTTCAACAAGTGAAAACACGCTTCGCGAGTTTCCCCTTGTTATCGCGACAGTCGCCAATGTCTCACGCAAGCGCAGACCTTGGCTCATTGTTCACGTAAATCATAGTATGCCGATTTTCCCCTGTACCGCAGCTAAAACCACAGTCTTCACCTATCCCTCCCACCTTATCCTGCGGTCAATGCGCCCGCAGCCGGTGAGCTTCCGATCAGGAGTGCCTTGATCACGGGATCTGGCTTCCTCTTGGCTCGCGGGAGAATGCGTTGAATGCCAGGTGACACTTGTTTGAGCGCAGCGAGTTGTGTCACCTGGCATTCGCCCTTAGCAGTCTCCTGCAAGCCTAGAGGAACCTTCCCGCGATCACCTTGCACTCCTGAGCGGAAACTCACCGGCCCCACCCGAAGCCAATCAGCTCCCTCTTCACTCCCGAGCGGAAGCTCACCGCCCCGCCCGAAGCCAATCAGCTCCCTCTTCACTCCCGAGCGGAAGCTCACCGCCCCGCCCGAAGCCAATCACTTCTTAACACGTTTTTAACGCTTCCCTCGCACCTATTTCCTTGACTTTTAAAAAATCCAGCGCTAAAATATCACCAGCATCGTGTAGAAATCGGCGTAAATCCAGGTACGAAACGGGGTTTATGCCCTTTTTCTTTCTGTCGGTGCAGACCCGATAAATCACTATCACGAAAGATCAAATATATGAAACAATTACTCATCGGAATCGATGTCGGTTCCACCACTACAAAAATCACGGTCCTCGACAAGACGACCGAATCACTCTTATACTCTGACTACCGCCGCCACCACGCAGATCAGCTTGCAAGCGTCCTCTTCGCGATCCGGCAGGCGGCAGAAAAATTTCCTGACACAAAAGCCAGGATCATACTCACCGGCTCCGGGGCAAAACCGGTCGCAGAAGCAGCCGATACCCCTTATATCCAGGAAGTTGTCGCAAACTCCATCGCATTAAAGAAGACATACGAGACCGTCGGCACCGCCATCGAACTCGGCGGTCAGGATGCAAAGATCATCTTCTTCAAGACGGATTCAAAAACCGGCGCGTTAAACGTCGCCGACATGCGCATGAACGGAAGCTGTGCCGGAGGAACCGGCGCCTTCATCGACGAAGTTGCTTCCATTCTCCAGACCCCGCCGGAAAAAATGAACGAACTTGCCTGCAAGGGAACCTGCGTCTACGATATCTCCGGGCGCTGCGGCGTCTACGCAAAAACCGATATCCAGCCGCTCTTAAACCAGGGAGTCGCAAAAGCTGATATCGCCCTCTCCTCCTTCCACGCGATCGCCAAACAGACGATCGGCGGACTTGCACAGGGACTCGATATCAAACCTCCGGTCGTCTTTGAGGGAGGTCCGCTGACCTTCAACCCGAAGCTGATCGATGTCTTCTCTGAACGTCTGAACCTGAAAGAAAACGAGCGCCTAGTCCCGGAACACCCGGAGATCATGGTCGCCTACGGTGCAGCACTCTCCTTAAACGGCATGTTCAAAGAGGCAGATCCGGAAGCCTCGGACGCTCCGGTCACCTTCCTTCCGCTCACTGAGTGGGTCTCCCGCCTGGAACAGGTCCAGGCGGACGCGAAGAAAAAGCAGCATTCCGTTCAGGAACATACAGCCCCGCTCTTCTTCTCCTCCAAAGAGGAACATGACACCTTCTTAAAAGAACATCCGAAGGGAGACTTCACTCCGGCAGCACTCACACCCGGAACGACCGTCCGCGCATGGCTCGGCATCGACTCCGGCAGTACCACGACAAAATTTGTCCTGATGGGCGATGACGGAAAGCTTCTCGACTTCTTCTACGCCTCCAACCAGGGCGATCCGCTGACCGTCGCAAAAAATGCCCTGATCACCATGCGGAACCGTTACCGCGATGCGGGCGTAACTCTGGAGATCTTAGGCTGCGGCTCCACCGGATACGGTGAACTTTTATTCTCCAGGGCATTTTCCACCGAATACCATGTCGTCGAGACGGTTGCCCATGCGAGAGCCGCGTTCCAGTACATGCCGGACATCACGTTTCTCCTCGATATCGGCGGCCAGGACATGAAGGCCATCTGGCTCGACCACGGCATCATCACGAACATTCTCGTCAACGAGGCATGTTCCTCCGGCTGCGGTTCCTTCCTGGAAAACTTCGCTTCCACGTTGAAGATCCCGGTGACGGAGATCGCAGACGCCGCCTTTTCCTCGAAAAATCCGGCGGTCCTCGGCAGCCGCTGCACCGTTTTCATGAACAGCAGCATCGTCACCGAGCAGAGAAACGGGAAAAAGCCGGAAGATATCATGGCCGGTCTCTGCCGTTCCATCATCGAGAATGTCTTCACGAAGGTCATCCGGATCTCGAACCTCGACTCTCTCGGGGATCACATCATGGTCCAGGGCGGAACCTTCCGGAATGACGCCGTTCTGCGCGCATTTGAGCAGTACACCGGAAAGACCATCGTACGCGCCCCGTATCCGGGCATGATGGGTGCGATCGGCGCCGCGATCCTCACAAAAGAGGCGATGGCGGATGGAACGAAAAAGCGGACTTTCATCGGACTCGACGCGATGGATTCCTTCTCCTACACCCAGGAGGCGAATGCCCCGTGCCCGTTCTGCACGAACCACTGCAAACGGACGATCGTCCGCTTCCCGAACGGCCAGTCCTGGGTCACCAACAACCGCTGTGAGCGCGGAGAAGTCCTCGGAGACCCGAAAGATCCGGCTGTTCAGAAACTTCAGCGCGAGCGCATGGAAAAGCGTGACAAAGTCCCGAACTGCTACAAGCTCCGGGAATCCCTGCTGTGGAAAGATTACCCGGTCCCGGAACACGTAACCTCCAGGAATCTTGTGATCGGGATCCCGCGTGTCCTCTCCTTCTGGGAGACCATGCCGTTCTGGTCCACGTTTTTCCGTTCTCTGGGCTTTACCGTCCGCGTGTCTGCCCCGAGCAGCCACAAGCTCTATGAGTCGGGACTTTCCGCGGTTGCCTCCGATACGGTCTGCTTCCCGGCGAAGCTCGTCCACGGACATACCCGCAGTCTCGCGAACATGCATGTGGACCGGATCTTCATGCCGTCCATCACCTCCGTCCAGTCGGAAAACAAGGAAAAAACGAGTGAATGGATGTGTGCGATCGTAAAGGGATATCCGCTCGTCATCAAAAACTCCGACAATCCGGAGCATGTATTCGGGATCCCGTTTGACAATCCGCTGTTCCACTGGTACACGAAAGAAGACCGGAATGAGCAGCTCACAAAATATATCCATGAGACTTATGGAGTCCCGGAATCCGAGATCAAAGAGGCAATCCGCTATGCCGACATGGCGGAGGATTCCTTCCACCAGGAGCTCTTAGCAGAAGGAGAACGGATCTTAAAACAGGTCACGGAGGAGAACCGCTACGCCGTGATCCTCGCCTCGAGACCGTATCAGAATGATCCACTGGTCAACCACAACCTTCCGGAGATGTTCACGAGTCTCGGCATCCCGGTCCTCACCGCAGATGCCGTTCCGGGCGTCAACGACGTGGATCTCACCAACAGCCGTCTCGATGTCGTCAACAACTATCATGCGAGAATGCTCGGATCCGCTGTCATTGCCGCTGAAAATCCACACCTGGAATATGTCCAGATCGTAAGCTTCGGCTGCGGCCATGACGCCTACCTCTCCGATGAGATCATCCGCCTCATGAAACAGGTATCCGGGAAGATCCCGCTCGTCTTAAAGCTCGACGAGAGTGAGATCCAGGGACCGCTCCGGATCCGTGTCCGGTCCTTTATCGAGACAGTCCGGATGCAGAGAGAAAAGCACGAGGAAGCTCCGGTCCATGCCCTCACGGATCCGTACCCGGTAAAGTACGAGAAGAAAGACAGAAAAGAGCGCATCGTTCTGATCCCGAATACCTCCCACGCATTCTGCCGCGTCATGTCGGCAGCGATGGAAAAACAGGGGCTCCGCGCAGAGCCGCTGCCGATCGGGCGGGACGAGGCGATCCGTCTCGGCAAAAAATATGTCCACAATGACATCTGCTTCCCTGCCCAGATCGTGATCGGTGAAGCGCTCGCCGCTTTAAAGAGTGGAAAATACGATGGAAAAGATGTCGCGATCGCAACCGGAAAATATATCGGCGACTGCCGTCTGACGCATTACAGTGCACTTTTAAGAAAGGCGCTTGATGACGCAGGATTTTCCGATGTTCCGATCCTCACAAACGACGATGCGGATTTCCATAACCTCCATCCGGGATTCCGCTTAAGTCTCCTCTCCGCACTCCGGATCGCCTACGCGCTTCCGATGATCGATATTTTGGAGGAGCTGCTCCGGAAGATCCGTCCTTATGAGTTCACAAAAGGAAGTGCCGATGCCGCCTTTGAGCAGGCGATGGACGCTGTGATCGACGGACTTTCCAGGCATGGCGTAAACGGCGCAAAACACGGCTTCGCAAAGGCGATCGGGATCATGAAACAGGTTCCGTATGACCGCTCTCATCCGAGACCGACCGTCCTGATCGTCGGGGAGTACCTCTTAAACTTCCACCCGGGTGCAAACCATGACATCGAGGCGTTTTTAGAGCAGAACGGCTTTGAGATCATCGAGGCGAGAATGTCCGATGTCATCCAGAAATCCTACTTCTACCGGGATATGCAGGTCCGTGAGTACCATTTACATAAGCCGCTCCAGGAAAAGCTCTGGTACCGGATGGCCGATCTCTTCTTTGATCTCGCCCACGATGCGGCGGACAAGATTGCGAGTGCTCACCCGCTCTACGACCGCCCGGCCGTGCGCCTTCCGGAGCTTGTAAAGGAGAGTGATCCGATCATCCACCACACCTTCGATGCCGGAGAGGGCGTCCTGATCCCGGGAGAGATCCTGCACCATGCCGCCCACGGCTGCCGCGCCTTCGTGATCCTGCAGCCGTTCGGCTGTCTGCCGAACCACGTCGTCGGCCGCGGAATCTCCAAGCGCTTAAAGGAGCTCTACCCGGACGTCCAGATCCTTCCGCTCGACTACGATCCGGATGTCAGCTTCGCAAACATCGAGAACCGGCTTCAGATGCTGATCATGAATGCGAGGGAGCAGGACGCGGAAAAGAACAAGGCAACCATGTAATTTCATCAATGGATATCTGCGATCCGATTTGACTGCCTGCTGATTGCTTTTCGTAATCGAAGCAGGCAGCTTCCTAAATTGCAAAAAAGAAGAGGCATGAATTGTACAAAATCCATGTCTCTTCTTTTTTCTGTTATGCCTGCGTTAAGACTTTTTCCGGCTTCTATTCTTCCGCCATCTTCAGATAACGCCCTGCGTTCAAATGCGTCAGATCAAGCTGCATCGCGTTCCGGAATGCCTCTGCTGCCTTTTCCTTATCTCCGAGTCCCAGATATCCGAGTCCCATCAGATAATAGCAGTGCGTCTTGTTTCTCTTATCCAGGTCATCATCAAAGATCATGAAATCCGGGAGGGAAACTGCAAAGTACTCAACGCGCATCTTGTCATACAGATGGCGCTCTCCGTAGTCGAGCAGACGGTAATATCTCGATTTTGCCTCCACCGGCAGACCAAGTTTCTCTTTTGCAAGTCCCTGATAGTAGATCATGTCGGCCGGCTGGTCATTGTAGTACATCATTCCTGCCGGTTCATCCGTTCCGATCGAAGCTGCCTCATACTCTTCCTTCGCCGCCTCGTTCTCCCCGAGATGCTCTTTTGCAAGTCCGAGATAATAATGGATGTGGTTGTCCTTCGTTCCTTCCAGCTTTCCTTCCCCGAGGTTCTCCGGATATACCAGCGCCTTCTCAAGGATCTCTTTTGCCTCGCTCCAGTGTTCTTTTGCGATTTCCGCTTTTCCGAGCTCCAGGAGAGAGGTCGTATACTGGGTCGTAACCTTTCCTTCTCCGCCTTCCCACGGATGGAACCGGTGCGCCATGATAAAGTCATATGCCTCTTTATAATGGCCAGAGAGATTTAAGAGCGTGACATATTCGATCATCAGATCATCCCGCTGCATAAAGATCTCTTTTGCCTTTTCATAGCGGGAAAGTCGCTCAGCGACCGGCATTTCCAGTTTCCGGTACAGCTGGTCAAGCTCCAGGAAGATTCTCGCATCGTTCGGTGCAAGTTCTGCTGCCTTTTCCAACGCTGCCTTTGCCTTTTCCGGATCTTCTCTCTTGTTGTAATATGCCAGGGAGAGATTTCTCCATGTGATCGCAAATCCCGGCTTCTTCTCCGCCGCAGTCTCCCAGCAGCTGATCGCCTGATCGTACTGCAGCTTGTCATACCAGAGGTTTCCAAGGTAATAGAATGCATTTGCCCCGTCCGGATCTTGTTTCTGCGCATCGATCAGAACAAGGATGTCCTCCAGCTTATTCGGGAAGCAGTAATCCGTACTGCAGTTTTCTGCCTCTTTGAGCACTTTCAGGATCTCCTCATGGGAAGCTCCCATCTTTCCGAGATCATATGCTTCATAGTACTTTAACATCGGCCAGCTCTCACTGCATTCGCGGAGTGTATCAACCGCCTTGTCGTATGCCCCGTACTCCGCAAAGTCTCTCGCCGCCATCAGATACGTCTCATGGAAGTTTCTGGAAAGCTTATTGACCTTCGCGCGGATCTCTTCTGCATGGTCCGGATCCAGATATGCGGATTCCAGCATGGAAACATAATCAAACGGGTCGATCGCAAGGTTCTCGCTGACTGCCGCTTTCGCTTCTTCCGTTCTTCCGAGTCTGCCAAGAAGGTATGCCCGGAGTCCTCTCGCCTTGATATTGTGCGTATTCTTCACAAGGCCTTTTTCCGCGAGTTCCAGTGCACTCTCAAAGTTTCCTCTCATCGCCTCAATGCACGCCAGATAATAGAAGCTCATCTCCTGCTGCTCATTGGACCAGGTCGCCTTATAGAATGCATCAAACGCTTCGTCATAGCGTTCATGATAAAACAGGGATAATCCAAGGTTGTAGTACGGCTCGGAATCATACGGGTTCGGATTTTTCCAGGTCGCACGTTTGATCGCTGTCCGGAAATGTGCCTCAGCAGCCTGAAAACAGCCTCTTCTCATCAGGAGCGAACCGTATGCATTGTTGATCCGGATATCGCCCGGGTCGCGTTTCAGCCCTTCCAGATAGTATGGGTCCGGGCGGTATGTCGCATGGCGGTACTGCTCAATGTGAAGTCCTGTCAGGAACAGTTCTTCATTTGACATGATCTCCTCCGGATCTTTCGCTGCCTCCGCCGGATCCGGAACCTTCGGGATCTCTTTTTTCGCCGGTGTGTAGGAGATCATCTCTCTCGTTCCGTCGAGAACGCGGACCGTAAGTTTTGTCTCGTCCTCAACAACCTGATCGAGATGGGTCTCAAACGGAGCGACCGGTGAGATCGTTCTCTTTTCATCCAGAAGGACCTGTCCCTCATATGTAAGGATGACTCGGGCATCCGGATATTCCTGCGTTGTGTATGCAGCAACACGGATCCCGCTCTCATCCGCATCAAGTCCTACCATCGCCTCGATGCTGGCATTCTTTACGGCTCCGACCGTCTTATAAGGCATGAAATACTGGGTAAACCGCTTTTCCTCCATCGGTTTTAACCAGGTGAAATCCGGCTGATTATCCGTATAGACGCCGGTCATCAGCTCGACATACGGGCCATCCTCATCTGTCAGGTTGCGGTCCCAGGCCTTTCCGAAATCGCCGCATCCCCAGGTCCACTGCTTCTTTCCGGGGGAAATATGATGGTCGGCAACATGAAGGATTCCTGCCTGTTTCTGGTAATCGTATCCGCCGACAAAGTTAAAATCACTCTTTTCCGCCATGTAGGAGGTCGGAACCGGAATGTTTTTGTAACGGGAAATATCAACGCCTTCGCTGTAGTCATGTTTGTAATAGATCCCTGTTGCGATCGGGAATCTTGAAACGTCACGTTTTCCATGATCCATCACAGCATGGACATCCGGCGGGAAGATCGACTGTGTGTGATCGTTGACCGGGACAGCCGGGTTTGCCCACCAGAGGAAGGTCTGCGGTGTGGAAGTCCGGTTATAGAGCTGACCTTTGATCTCGATATAGGCTTTTCCCGGATAGAGGGTAAAGCTTGCCTCGCCTTTTGTTCCGTACATCTGATCGACGTCGCTGACACGGCATGTCTTTGATCCGTCCGGATTCTCGATCAGAAGATAGTCGACCGGTGAGAAGGTCGTCGGGCGGTGGTGCTGCGGCCAGTTGAACTCGATTCCTCCGCTGATCCACGGACCGCAGAGGCCGACAAGAGCCGGTTTGATCACATGGTTGTAATAGACAAAGTCATAATGATTCGTCTTGTCGTACGCTCTCTGGATCCTGCCTCCGAGCTCCGGAAGGATCATGACTTTCAGATACTCATTTTCCAGCCAGACGGCATGGTACGTCTTATCTTCTTTCTCATCATAAATCTTTTCGATCGTCGGGTACGGATAGATCCGGCCGGAGCTTCCCTGATAAACACGGCTCTCCAAAAACATAGGGTTTTTATCTGCTGCTCCGATCCCATAAGTAGGAATGACCACATTTTCTTCCCAGATCTTCACTCCACTCATAATTCTGACCTCCTGCTGTTTTCTATTCTCGTTCCTGTATTGTACGGAATTTTCAGTTCAGAAAATTCATCTCCCTGAACGGCAACCACATCTCCCTGCTTTCGTTTCAGGAACCCTCTTATTTTTCGTTCTTGCTTATACTATACTGTAATTACTCCTGTTTTTCATTACCTTCAGTTGCCATGTAATTTCAAAAAATTGCTCTCATCATTCTTGACCTTTTTCCCGTTTCTCTTTATAATCGAAACCAGTACTGCGCATCCCGGCTCTTTCGTTCCGGAAGTCATCTTCCGCACCATGCGCACATCGTAACCAGCCGTCAGATCCTGCCGGATCCGTCTTTGAAAGGAAGGTGGAAACACTCCATGATCTCTACCGAAAAAGGGATTCTCCCCGGTTCCGACTATTATGTCTATACCCCAAGTGCCCAGGCGCAGTCCTTATTTTTTTATCCGCTGATCATCGGAAATTTTTCCTACAGCGATGATTACAGTCTCCGCCGCACTGCGTTCGACAATTTTCTTCTCATGTACATCAAGCGCGGGGAATGCATCATTGAGCTGAATGATCAGGTATTCCGGGCACTTCCCGGCCAGATCGTATTTCTCGATTGTTATCATCCCCATGCCTACAGAAGCTCGACGCCCTGGGAATGTGAATGGATCCACTTTGACGGTCCTATGGCACGTGCATTTTATCAGGCGATCATGAGCAGTTCCGCTCCGGTCATCAGTCTGAAAGACACCTACCGGTTTGAGCGGTATCTCCATAAGATCTATCTCCGTTTCCGGGAACATCTCCCGTTAAAGGAGGCATTGTTTAACAATTACATTGTCAACATGCTGACCGAACTTTTTGTCAGTCGCGACCACGAACACCCGGAGGCTGTCTCTGGCGGCATCATCGAGGACACGATCACCTACATCAACAATCATCTGACGGAGATCCTGTCCTTAAACGATCTCGCTTCCCAGGCTTCTTTAAGTCCTTTTTATTTCAGTCGTCTTTTCAAAAAAGAGACTGGATTCTCGCCGCATGAATACGTGATCCTGACACGGGTAAACAATGCAAAATATCTTCTGAACTTTTCGGAGATCCCCATCAAGGACGTCTGCTTCCAGACCGGTTTCAGCAGTGAGAGCAGCTTCTGTACCACCTTTAAAAAGGTGACCGGACAGACGCCGACCGAATACCGTCTCGCCTGTAACCAGAATCGAACCTGATCGGATCATATCATGCGAAAAGGGCTGCCGGAATCATTCAGGCAGCCCTTTTTATGAGAGGATTTACAAAAACAGGACTCGGTCTCTTTTTATTCTGCCGCTTTTCCCATTACTTCTTTGTAGTTTTCCGGTGTTACGACAACTGCATCGACTGCTGTCTCCTGCGGAACGTCCTTACCGGCGATCACATCATACAGAACCTCAACAGAACCGGTTCCTACGGAGTCAGATGAGAAGTATGTTGCTGCCTTCATGCAGGTACCGTCAGCGCCTTTGTTGTTCCACTCGTCTTTTGCCATGTAAGCACCAAGACCTACTACGCATGCATCTGCATCAAGACCTGCACTCTCAAGTGCGCGGACAGCACCGATCGTACCTTCCTCGTTTGCACCTGTTACCATCCATTTCTTGATCTCCGGATGTGCTGTGATAACGGATGTCGCCGCTGTGTTTCCTTTATCGGTCGTTCCGTCATAGTCTGCTTTAAAGATTCTTTCTGTCGGGAAGTCCGGGCAGCCTGCTGTGAAGTTATCATACTCACCTTCTGCACGCGGTACGCAGGAAGAAACGGTATCCATTGTCAGGATCAGAAGACCGCTTGTCTCATCTTCTACAAGACCGTTGTCTTTTGCATATGCTGCAAGCCAGTCGCCGTTTGCCTGTCCGATGACGTAAGCATTGATTCCTACCCACGGAGCGATCTTTTCACCGGCGTCGTTCTGAAGTGCATCATCGGCTGCAACGATCGGGATGCCTGCTTCTTTACACTTGTCAACGGCAGCCTGGGACATTGTCTGGTCCGGGATACAGGTTACGATTCCCTTTGCCTGGTTTGCGATCGCGTTATCGATTGCTTTCAGGTATTCTTCCGGGCTCATCTTTGCATCTACGAAAATGAATTCATCTCCATTTTCCTCTACTTTCTTCTGTGCTGCTGCGCCCTCATCAATGAACCAGGTCTGGTCGCCGGCTTTGTAAATACCGTAAACAACACCTTTTTCTGATGATCCTGCATCTGCTGCCGCCGTGTCAGCTGCTGCTGCGGTGGTATCAGCTGCTGCCGCTGCTGTTGTTGCGGATGTGTCGGAGCTGCTGCATCCGGCAAGTGCCGTTGCTGTCAATAATGCGGCTGCTGCAAACGCTGCTGTTCTTTTCATCTTTTTCATAATAAAACCCTCCATTTATAAAATTTATTTTGTTTACATCATTGATACAATGATGTTGGGATCAAAAATCCGCTTGCACCGGATTTCCGGCCTTTGGTCCCTGGTATCTACAGGTTCTTCATGGAAGCTGCAAGCAGGTCTTTCTCTCGCTTCTGTTTTCTGATGTAGTCAGTTGTCAGAGCGAAAAGAAGAAGTCCGCCTTTTGCGACATACTGCCAGAAGCTTGGAACATTTACCATCGTAAGTCCTGTGTTGAAGGACTGGATCAGGATGATACCGAGGATCGTGCCGCCCATGTTGCCGACACCGCCGACGAAGGATACACCGCCGAGGATAACGGCTGTGATCGCATCAAACTCGAGGTTGACGTTTGCGGCCGGCTGTCCGGAGTTCATACGTGCCGCGAAGATGATGCCGCCGATCGAGCAGAGGATACCCATCATCACATAACAGGTTGTGATGATCTTTTTCGGATTTAAGCCTGCAAGTCTTGCTGCATCCATGCTGCCGCCGATCGCATATACGCTGCGTCCGAATTTCGTCTTTGCAAGGATGATACCGAATACGACGATGCAGATGATCATGATCCATACAGATACCGGAATGTTTAAGATCCTTGCTTTTCCGAGAAGAAGGAATGTCTTATTGCTGATGGATACCGGTTTTCCTCCGCAGATGATGTAGGCAAATCCACGGATGATGGACTGTGTTACGAGTGTTGCGATGAATGCCTCCAGATGGATCTTGTTGACCATGAATGCATTGAAGAAGCCTACGGCTGCTCCGCAGACGATCGTAACGATCACAGCTGCCGCGAACGGCATTCCCTTTGATACGAGAAGTGCTGCTACAACTCCCGAAAACGCTGCAAGTGAACCAGGAGACAGGTCGTTCTGACCGGCAATGATCAGATATGTATGTCCGACTGCGACCATTCCGACGAGGGATGCCGCGATCAGGATGTTGATCATGTTTGTGACGGACAGGAAGTTTTTATTCAGGCAGGTAAACAATGCAAATACTACAATGATCGCTGCGATCAGAACAAGCTTGTCGCCGTCAATATGGATCCTACTTTTTTTCTTTGTACTCATGCTTCTTTTACCTCCCCGATCATTCCCATGCTGAGAAGTGTACTCTCAGTTGCATCTTCTGCTGAAACCTCACCAACGATCCGTCTTGCACGCATGACAATGATCCGGTCGGATAATCCCATGACTTCCGGCAGTTCGGAAGAGATCAGGATCACGCCGAGTCCCTGTTTTGCGAACTGGCAGATCATCTGGTAAAACTCGGACTTTGCACCGACATCGATTCCTTTTGTCGGTTCATCCAGGATCAGGACCTTCGGATTCGTGCTGATCCAGCGTGCAACGATGCATTTCTGCTGGTTTCCTCCTGACAGCTCCACGATCTTTTTCTTTGCGGAAGGCGTCTTGATCTTGAAATTTTTAATGCCGTCTTCTGCGATCTTTTCTTCCTTCTTTGCATCTACAAAGCCGAGACTGTTGGAGTTTTTGTCCAGCATGGAAATATTGATGTTATCACTGATATCAAGGTTTGAAAGAATTCCCTGAAGTTTTCTGTCCTCCGGTACGAGAACGATCCCGTGTTCCATTGCTTCATGCGGAGATCGGTTCTGGATCATCTTTCCCTCGAGAATGATCTCTCCGCTGCGGATCGGATCCGCGCCGATGATCGCTCTCATGAGTTCTGTCCGTCCTGCACCGACAAGTCCGGAAAATCCAAGCACTTCACCTTTTCTGAGGACGAAGGAATTCTCTTTCACATAGTCGGAAGAAACATTTTTTACTTCCAGGAGAACCTCTCCGATCTCTTTGTTCCTGTCGAGATTTTTGTAGATATCTCCGAGATCACGTCCGACCATCATCCGGATCATCTCCGATTCCGGGACCTCACCGGTCTTTACTGTCGTCACATAATGACCATCCTTGAAGATCGCCACTTTGTCGGTGATCCTCTGGATCTCATCCATTCGGTGAGATACATAGATGATGATCTTGCCTTCCGCTTTCAGCTTTTCGATGATCTTAAACAGAGCATCGATCTCTGAATCGGAAAGGGATGCTGTCGGCTCATCAAAGCAGATTACCTTCAGATTCTCTCTCGAATATGCCTTCATGATCTCGACCATCTGCTGGTAAGCGATACTCAGATCTTTGACTTTTGTCGACGGGTGGATCGGAAGACCAAAATCTTCAATGATCTTTGATGCCATCTGGTTTGCTTTCTGGGTATCGATGAATCCAAAACGGTTGACCGGCATTCTTCCGAGATAAATATTCTCTGCGACCGAAAGCTCCAGAAGAATCTGACGTTCCTGATAGATAACGGAGATTCCTTCTTCGATCGCCTGATGCGGGGACTGGAAATGTTTTTCCACACCGTCCAGCAGATATTTTCCGCTTGTCGGCTGATAATCTCCATTCAGCACTTTCAGAAGTGTGGATTTCCCCGCTCCGTTCTCTCCAAGGAATGCCAGAACCTCGCCTGCATATGCCTTAAACGAAATATTATCCAGTGCTTTTACACCAGGGAAATATTTACAGATGTTCTGAAATTCCAACATACTGCTCATATTGCGTTCCTCCCTTTTTCACTGTCATTTTGAGTCTTTTCTTTTTTCGTACTGTATTGGCAGTCACTTCAGAAGATAATTTCTATTGTGCCTTTCGCTTTATTTACTTTATATTATACCTTTTTTCCAATAATCATCATTATCATCGCTTGCTGTATTGTTTTTAAATCTTGCTCTCGTCGTTTTTTTATGTTCTCTTTTTTGTACAAATATTTTAAACTGGAATCAGAAAGGAGATGGCGTATCATGCAGTTAAGTGATAAATTTTTCACATTTGATACCGGAGAAAAATCGCATTTTTTCGACATAATAACCAGTTCAGGACTCTCGCTCTCCCTGTTTTCGATTGGAGCGTCCATTCAAAAAATTGCTTTTAAAGGCAAGAAATGGTCCGACCATCCGGAAACAGACGGGAATGAACTTCCGATCACATTGAGTTCCGGCAATCCTGATTTTTACCGCATCTGTCCGTGTTATGCAGGAGCAACGCTTGCCCCGAATGCCGGAAGGATCTCCGGCTCCTCCATCCTTCTCGGAGGAGAAACGATCCCTCTGACCCCAAACGAAGGTGCGAACCAGCTGCATGGCGGTCCGCATAATCTCTCCGCTCAGAACTGGAACACAGAATTCGTCCGCCAGGATTATGATTCTGTCTCGATCGGATTTTCAGCATTTCTCGCCGACGGCGTCGACGGATATCCGGGAAATCGCACGTTTCATGCGGAATATACGCTCGATGACAGCAACTGGCTGACCATCCGGTACCGGGCATCGACGGACCGGCCGACTTATATCAATATGTCGAATCATACCTACTGGAATCTTTCCGGTGATTTCTCATCTTCCGCGCTTGATGAGACACTCACCGTTTTCGCAAACAATGTCTGCCTGAATAACGAGGAACATATTCCCGTCGAAATCATCCCTATTGCAAGGACGATATTCGATTTTTCCAGCCCGGCTTCTCTTAAAAGCCGGCTGGATTTTCTGCCGCGCGAAGAAAAACTCCGCTCCCGCTGCCGCAGGCAGATTTCCATCGCACGCGGTTACAACCATGCATTTATCCTGAGCCGTGACCAGACCTCCCGCAGTTTCCGGTCGCTTCCACAGCCTGTAAAAAAAGCATGTATCCTGAGCGATCCTGTTTCCGGACACTCCATCACGCTTTACACGGATGCCCCGGCACTCGTCGTCTATTCCGGCGGATTTCTCGATGATTCCATCGGATTCCCGGACGGCACGCACTCCTGCCCGTCATGCGCCATCGCGCTCGAAGCCCAGGATGTTCCGGATTCTCCGCATGTTCTGCCGGAACATTTTTCCATCACAACGCCGGAACATCCGTTTGAGCGGACGATCCGGATCCAGATCCGGTAAATGTCGCAGTACCACTTACAGTTCTGCCGCTGGCAGCTTCTTTCGAAATTCATTGAAATACAAAAAGGGACCTGGCCATCATCTGATATGCCAAATCCCTTTTTCCTTTATTTGTAACTATTCAGCACCTTCTCACACCTACAGGAATCTCCCCACTGAGCTTTCCTTCGGATGCATAGTTTCTGTTATATTGTCACCACCGGATCCAGATCTTCCCACTGTATTTCCAGTTTCCATACAGCAGCCGCCCAAACAGAGCCAATGCTGTGAGCTCAAAAAAGCGGATCGTCAGGCGGTCGGAACCTGCAAATGTCGTGAGCAGAGTCAGGAATGCGACCAGTGCAAGATACAGGAGATTCATTCCTTGAAAACGGACAAACTGTTCTTTTTCCCGGATCCTGTCATCATTCCGGATCCGCTCATAAGAACGTCCTTTTCCTTTTAAAAGGCGCATTCCGAGTACCGCCCATTCGATCGTTAAAATACAGAATACATATTTCGCCAGCATAGACATTCTTCCTTTCCATGAAAGTTCTCTGTAATTTTCTCTTCTATCCGTCCCATGAGTCTTCATGTTTTCTATGGTCTTATTGTATCACATGCCAACGCAGCTGTCACTGTCTCCTTCTGCCTCTCTCCTGCCGTGTACAGTTGTGGCAGCAGATTTTGCCGATTCGGAATGCGAAGAATCGGCAAAATCAGGAGTTGTCCCTGATCGTTTGTCCTATTTCGATTGATAGAGCACTACATTTTTATTTTTTAACGTCTGGTTCACATCGATGACTCTCTGGTTCGCGCTGCCTTTCCAGTGCAGGGTCACATCTTTTTCTGCTTCCACGAACGGTCCGTCCACCAGGACATCCACGTTTTTCAGAAACGGAAGATCCAGGATGTCTTCCCACAGAAATCCTGTATACAGCCAGATCGTCTTTTCCGGGAACTTTTCGTGGATTTCTTCGATCAGATTTCCCACTTCTTTCCGGTTCTGCCAGTGAAGCGGATCACCGCCGGAGAATGTCACGCCGGAGATCCAGGATGGCGCCAGCGCCTCGAAAAGTTCCTGCTTTGCCTCCTCGTCAAACGGGAGTCCGCCTTTCACATCCCATGTCACCGGGTTCTGGCAGCCCGGACAGGCATGGCTGCAGCCAGCAAGCCATAAGACGGTGCGCAGGCCGTCGCCGTTTAACATGTCCTCTTTTGTAATGTTGTGGTAGCGCATGAGATCACCTCTTTTTTATTTTATATTTTCACGCAGTGCACATATTCTTGTTTTTATTTCATAAAAACAAGAATCTCTCGGGCGTTCGCCCTATGTAAATTTTGCCAAACAAACCCTTATGCAAGCAAGCTTGCAACGCGTTTGTTTGACAAAATTTACGCACTGCTAACTGTTTCCATCACATCGATTTCCGCTCCGCGATCTCGGCCATCTTCGCATCATTCAGCCTCGTATCGCCCTTGACGCGGGAATAGCTCAGATATCCGTTCATACGGTCGATCTTTGTCAGGTTTTTGCTGCCGCAGACCGGACACACATCCATATTTAACTCCTCGTGTCCGCAGTCATCGCAGTAGGACAGCGACAGATTTACGCCCTCATAGAATCCCATCTTCATCGCGCGGCGCACGAGGGAGCGGATCGCCTCTTTATTGTAGTCGATCGGATATTTCACGTACTGGATCTTTCCGCCGTTGGAGAGTTCCCAGAACCGGTATTCGAGGTTCTGCTTCTGGATCGGCGTGATATCTTCCGTCACATGGCAGTGGAAGCCATTGCTGACATACTCACGGTCGGAGACATTCTCCACGATCCCGTACTTTTTCCGGAACTGCTTGACCTGAAGCCCACAGAGGTTTTCCGCCGGTGTCGCGTAGATCGCATAGAGATTTCCGTCCTCATGTTTAAACTGCTCCACCTTCTCATTGATGTGCTTTAAGACCTCGATCGCAAACGCCCCGTCTTCCACCAGGGATTTTCCGTTGTACAGTCTCTGCAGCTCATTGAACGCTGTGATCCCGAAGGATGCCGTCGCCGTCTTAAGGAGCGGTTTGATCTTATCGTGAAGTCCTAAATGACCTCCGTAGAATCCGCCCTCACAGTACGCTAACGGGTTTGTGGACGCGCGCATCTCTCCAAGGTACGCGTAAGTCCGGATATGGATCTTCCGGATCAGCTCCAGATAATAATCCAGGACCTCGTAGAAATCCTTGCTCTCCTGTCGTGCCTTTGCAAGGATCATCGGAAGATGCAGGCTCACAACGCCGATGTTGAAGCGGCCGACAAACACCGGAACATCATTCTCATCAGCCGGTTCCATGCCGCCCCGCTCATACCACGGAGAGAGAAACGCCCGGCAGCCCATCGGGCTGATGATCTTCCCGTATTTCTTGTACATGCTTGCGATATAACCTTCACCGGTCAGGGAGAGCCAGTCCGGATACATCGTCCTTGAAGAGCACTCGATCCCGGCCTCAAAAACGTCCTCAAGCTCTTTTCCCGGTCCGTGAAGGTTCTCATCATATAAGAACACAAGCTTCGGGAACAGGACCGGCTTCTTGTGGCCTTCTTTTCCCTGCCCTTTCTTTCTCACATTGAGCATCGTGATCGTCGCCATCTTTGCGAACCGGCTTGTTCCGGTTCCTGCCGTCATCGTGATAAACGGATAGTCACCGCGGCTGGAGGAAACGGAGTTGAACTTGTACTCCCAGCCCTGGAAGCCCTGTTCCATCTCTCTCTGAACGTCATTCCAGGCTATCTCCTTCGCTTTCTCCTCGTCGAGACCGAGATCGATATATTTTTCGATGTACTTTCCGTAGGATTTCTCGGCATACGGCGCCAGGATGTTCTCCACGCTCGGAACCGTAAAACCGCCGTACTGCTGGCTTGCCGCGCTTAAAACGATATCGCCGATGACGTCAAATGCGACATCCAGGGTCTTCGGCTCATTGTACCAGATATTTCCCATCTCAAAACCGCCGCTCAAGACCTCATTGACGTCAAACAGGCAGCAGTTCATCGTATCGCGTCGCGCGGACATATCGTGGATATAGATATATCCATCCCTGCATGCCTGAAGCTCCTCGACGGTCATAAAAAACTTCTGATATAAAGATTTATTCAACTCATTGAAGATCAGGCTGCGCTTCGTGGAGACAAGAGCACTGTCCGTATTGCTGTTCTCCTTGTCGCCGATGTACATGATGGACTGGCTCTTTTTGTAGACTTCATCGAGCATCTGGACGAAATCCTGCTTATAGTTGCGGTAATCGCGGTAGCTCTTCGCGACCACCGGGTTGACGCGCTCCAAAGCGCCCTCGACGATGTTGTGCATCTGGGCAATCGGGACTTCCGCCTCATCCAGGTCCTCCGCTTTTTCTTCCACAAATTCACAGATAAACTTACTCTCGGCCTTCGAGAAGTTGATCATCGCACGGTTTGCAGACTTATTTACCGCCGCCAGGACTTTCTGGACATTAAACTCCTCTTTCGTCCCGTCTTTTTTGACTACTTTGATCTCACTGCATTTCATGATATGGAATCCTCCCCGTAAGCCTCGTTGTTTTCTATCTCTTTCTCGTTCTCATTCTCGTTCTCATTCTCATCTGTATCTTCTTCCGGATCTTCGTCATCATCCAGCAGATGACCTTCCTCATCGATCCTCAGGTTCAGCTCTTCCTCAACCTCGCTCCGGATCTCTTCTCTTTGCTCCACATTCATTTCCGGGAGCTGTTCCGTGGATCCGACGCCGAAACGGCGCAGGAATTCCTCGGTCGTCGCAAAAAGTGCCGGGCGGCCCGGCGCATCTAGGCGACCCGCCTCATAGACGAGATCGTATTCCACAAGCCGGTTGACTGCATGATCCGATTTTACCCCACGGATCTTCTCGATATCGGCCTTTGTGACCGGTTGCTTGTAGGCGATGATCGCCAACGTCTCCATCACCACATCCGACAGGATCTGCTTTTTCGGCGTTGCCGCGACACGGATCAGATTTTCATAATAATCCACACGGCTGCACATCTGGTAGCTGTCATCCAGCCGGACGATCTGCATGCCAGCTTTTCTCTTGTCATATTTTTCCTTCAGGCGCTCCACGGCCTGGATGGCCGTCTCCTCATCCGATTCCAATGCCGCCGCAAGCTGGCGGATCTCCACAGACTGCCCCATGGTAAACAGCACGGACTCCACAACGGACTCCTGTGTTTTCAGGTTTTCCACTCTCATTCAAATTCCTCCACGATCGTATCATCCCATGTTTTCCTGCGCTCAGCACATTCGCCCGCCTGTCACCGTTTACACTCGTATATCCCGGCAGCAGACTTTTCCGCAGTCCTACTGAACAGTCGTGACGACGATTTCATTGTCATCTTGTTCCCCGCCTTCCGGCTCCAGAGATTCTATGTACATGTCATCAAACAGATGTTCCTGTGTCAGATGGATCTTTCCCACCTTCATGAGCTCCAACAGTGCAAGGAACGTCACGACGACCTCCGTCTTATCTCTCTGTTTTTCCAGCATCTGGCGGAAACTGAACTTCCGGTGTTTTCTCGCATAGCCGAGAACCGAAGTGATCTTCTCCTCCAGGCTCACCGGCTCCTTTTTGATCGTTCCGAACGTGCTGCGGACCGGATCGATCTTGTCCTGCTGCCGCTTCATGACCGCCTCAAAGATCTTCTGAAGCTTTGTGAGCGTCACACCATCCAGGAGTTTATCGAGATCCACCGGCTCCTCGTATTCCTTCACCTCCGGCGGGATCGTCGGATCTTTGTAGAACACACGGTCCGCCCCGGTCTCCAGATCCTTCAGCTCCTCCGACATCAGCCGGAATTTCTTATATTCCAGGAGGCGCATCACAAGTTCCGCTCTCGGATCTTCCTCCTCGCCTTCCTCATTTACTTCTTTCGGCAGCAGCATCCGCGCCTTGATATCGAGAAGTGTCGCCGCCATCACCAGGAACTCGCTGACCACATCCAGGTCTTCCTCATCCATCTTCCGAACGTACTCCATGTACTGGTCCGTGATCTCGGTGATCGGGATATCATAGATATTCACTTTGTTTTTTTCGATCAGATGAAGAAGAAGATCCAGCGGACCTTCAAACTTTTCCAGTTTGTACGATAATTCCATATACACCTCATGTTTTCAGATATCAGATGCCTTTGTGTTGCTTTGAACCGCAAAAAAGAATGTGCCATGGCACACTCTTTCCTTACGGTACATGGAAATCAGCTTTTTTCGCTCTTTCCATCCTCCAAACCGCAGAGCCGTATCACAACCACCTGCGGTTTATCATTTAACCGGATATTGATCGAATGGGTTCCAAGTCCCCGTCCGACGATCATCCGGCTCCTCTCTCCCCATCTTCCGGGAAGTTCAAACTCACCCGCACAGCGCGGATAAAAAAACTGGTACTGTGGGGTCATGACTCCGCCGAGGACCGGAAGCCGGATCGTGCCGCCGTGAAAATGTCCGGAGAGCGTAAGATCCGCTCCCCAGGCCGCATACTCCTCAAAAAACAGCGGAGAATGTGCGAGAAGAAGATTAAATCTTCCCGGATCCGGCTCTCCCAGGGCATCCTTCAAGAGGTTTTCCGGGATCTCTCCCGACCTTGGCAGGTAAGCGCTCTTCGGGAGGTCGAGACCATAGATCCTGATCTCTCCGTCGAGATCCGCAGAGCCGTTCGCGAGATAACGGATCCCGGCATTTTCCAGGGCAGCCCGGTAATTTTCATAGGCTGCACCGTAAATGTCAGACTTCCAGACCATCCGGCACTCATGGTTTCCATTTCCGCAGTATACCGGAAATTCTTTTGCGAGCTCCGTCAGAAGCTTTCTCGGAATCTCCACATCAGAATTTCCTTTTTTTGCAACCATCCCGTCCCCGCCGGATAAAACGGCATCCGGCTTCACCTTCCGGACCGCATCCAGCAGCCGGCAGTTCTGATCTCCGAACTCCTTATTGTGGAGGTCTGTCAGAAAGACGATCGTCTTTCCCGGACCGTGGATCTTTTCCGAGACGATCCGGTATTCTTCCGTAACAAGGCAGTCCCGCTCATACCGGGAACGCGCCAGGCAGCCGCCCCCAAATGCGATGGCGCCGGCAGCCAGAAACACTGCTGTCCCCAAATCAGATTATTCCTCCTCAAATACGCGGATCCCGCGCTCAACAACGCCTGCAAATGCCTGCGCATAGCTCTTGTACTCCGGATGTTTCGCAATGATCTTGTCCATCACGTCTTTCATCTCGCCGCTGATGATAACGGTGCATCCTGCTGCCTTCTTGTTGGTGGAACGATTCTCGTACATATCCTGCATTACTTTTACTCTTTCTTTCATGATAAAGCACTCCTCTTATTCTTTATTATTTTCAGAAATCACTGCCGTTTTCTCTTATGCGTGATATTCGCCGCTGCACACGGCAGCGCATATTTTTTACTGTACCCAGGCACCATCCGCGCCGACTTTATACTTGTTGTCGATCGTCGTATTTCTTACGATCTTGCCGTCTGCACCAAGATAGAACCACTTGCCGGAATCCTGTCTCCAGGCATTCTTCGCCATCGTCCCGTTGGACTCAAAATAGTACCAGTCAGTTCCGAACATCTTCCATCCGGTCACCATCTTTCCATCCGGGTCGAAGCCGAAATCAGCGGCATCGATCGTATAGATCGTTCCGACAGCCTTTGTTCCATCAGCGAATTCATATCTCCAGCTTCCGTTGTCCTGAACCCACTTTCCCGCAGTCTCCTGCTTCGCAGTAGTGGTCGTTGTCGTGCTGTTTCCGGTCGTATTGCCTTTCTCTGTATTGACATACTGATATCCGTAGTCCAGCATTTTCTTTGTATCTGCATAGTGGGTGCTCTTGGATTTTAAGATCACTGCGACCATGCGGACACCGTCCTTCTCAACACAGGTCACAAGAGTGTTTCCTGCCTTGGAAGTATATCCCGTCTTTCCGCCGACGATTCCTGCATAGTATCTGGAATCATTCGGATAGAGCATCTTGTGGCCCGGAGTGATCGTTCTCGCGGCAGCAGCCTTTGTTGCCGGGAACTTGTAGCTCAATGTGGAATCGATCTGGCAGAGCGTCTGATTCGCAAATGCGGCAGCTGCGATCTTTGCCATATCACGGCATGTCGTGTACTGCTGGTCAGAGTTTAAACCGTTCGGGTTCACAAAATGAGTGTTCGTGCAGCCAAGCTCCTTTGCTCTCGCGTTCATCAGATCTGCGAATGCGGAAATGCTGCCGGAGACATGCTCGGCAAGTCCGTTTGCAACCTCATTGGCGGATTTTAAGAGAAGTCCGTAGAGGCAGTCTTTTACAGATACCTGGTCTCCTTCCACAAGTCCGATCTTCACCGCACCGGACTCCAGATTTGTGACAGCCGTCTTTGAAAATGTCACCTTGTCGTCCAGTTTCGATTTCTCCAGCACAAGGAGCGCTGTCATGAGCTTTGTGGTGCTGGCCGGGGCGAGTTTCTCATCGGCATTCTTCTCGAAGAGAACTCTTCCGTTCGTCACATCATAGAGGATTCCTGCCTCCGATGTGATCTCCGGCTTTGTGATGGCATCTGCAGCCGCTTTTGCCGCTGCGCTCACCTGGCTCTGGGTGTTTCCACTGTTTGTATTGTTTGATGTACTGTTCTCATATCCCGGACCGCCCTCGTTTCCAGCCTGTGTCCCCGCTGTTGTCGTCTGAGTATTCTGGCTGGTCGTCTGTTTATCGCTGTCACGGATGATCGTAGCCGCCTGCACCGGCTGCGCCGCGAAGATCGCGCACGCAAGTGCAAACGGGATAATTCTGTTCATTTTTCTCATGTCTTTTTCCTCTTTTTCCGGTATATTTTCGCAAAGATGCCGCTGTTCACGCATTTTACCATGCGCAGACCTGCTGAAAAGTCACCTTTCCTCTCTCTATGCTAACATAGATCCACCGAAAAAACTTTGAATTTTTCTGTCGATTTTCTTATGTCATTGGCATTTCGTTACAGATGCCTGTCCGCACACTGCAGCAGGATCCTGCTGCCGGAAAGCAGCTATACATCCTCGTCCAGCATCCGGATCAGGTCTTCCCTTGTGATGCTGCTGAGTGCTCCGGTTCCCTCCGTCACCACAGTGTCCGCGAGATCCCGCTTCATCTCCTGAAGCTTCAGGATGTTCTCCTCGATCGTATGTTTTGTGATGAGTTTGAATACGGAGACCTGATTTTCCTGACCGATCCTGTGGGCACGGTCTGTCGCCTGGTTCTGCGCCGCCACATTCCACCACGGATCGTAATGGATCACCACATCCGCAGCTGTCAGGTTTAATCCTGTTCCGCCTGCCTTCAGGGAGATCAGGAACACCATCACATCGTCCTTCTGGAAAGAAGATGCCATCTGCATGCGGTCCCGCTTCGGTGTCGAACCGGTGAGCAGGTAGAACGGGATCTTCTCCTTTTTCAGACGCTTTGCGATGATCTCGAGCATCGACGTGAACTGTGAGAATAAGAGGATCTTATGACCCGCCGATGTCCCGTTCAAGAGCAGTTCCATGCAGGTGTCAAGCTTCGCAGAGCCGCCTTTATATCCCTCAAAACACAGGGACGGCTCACAGCAGATCTGGCGCAGACGCATGAGTTCCGCGAGGATCTGCATCCTCTCTTTTCCGTAGTCCCCGTCGGTTCCCTCCATCAGCTGTTCCTTTAAGGATGCGGCTGCCGCCGTGTAGAGATCCTTCTGCTCGCCTTCCATGTTGGAATACAGGACCGTCTCAAGCTTATCCGGAAGTTCCTTTAAGACGTCTTTCTTTAATCTTCTCAGGATAAACGGACCTGTGAGCTTCTTTAACTGGGCCAGGGCATTCGGATCCTGGTCTCTCACGATCGGCATCTCAAACGCCCGCTTAAATTTCTGCGAGGTGAATAAAAATCCCGGCATCAGGAAATCAAAGATACTCCACAGCTCTCCGAGATGGTTCTCGATCGGCGTTCCCGTCAGGGCAAAGCGTGTTCTTGCCGGAACAGCCTTTACAGACTTCGCCGCCTGTGTGGAGGAATTCTTGATATACTGCGCCTCATCGATGATCTCAAAGCGGAACTCCTTTTCATGATACCAGAGAATGTCTCTCTTTAAAAGATCGTAGGAGGTGATGATCACATCCGGCTTTTCTGTCTCGTAAGCTGCGAACATCTCCTCGCGCTCGGCCTGGTTTCCCGCCGCCGTCATGATCTTAAGTTCCGGTGCAAACTGGGCAAACTCATTTTCCCAGTTGTATACAAGGGACGCCGGGCACACGACAAGAGAAACTCCGCCGTTTTTCGCCTTCTCATCGAGCAGGAGGGCGATGACCTGGATCGTCTTTCCAAGACCCATCTCATCTGCGAGAATTCCACCGAAACCATATGCATCCAGGCTCTTTAACCACCGGTATCCGACTTTCTGGTAACTGCGGAGCGTTGAAGCGAGGCGCTCCGGGATCTCATAATCGCTGTCTTCCACGTCTTTCATGCCGCGGACCACCGCCTTGAACAGCTGGTCCCGGTAGACACTGACACTCTTATCCTCTTTTAACGCCGCATCCAGGAACATGGCGCGGTACGCCGGAAGTTTGATCGTCTCGGAACCAACCAGCTCTTTCGAGACACCCAGCTGTTCCGCGATCTTTGCCACCGTGAGAAGTCCGCCGTCCCCGAGTGTCAGGAAGTCGCCGTTCTTCATCCGGTAGAAGCTCTTTTTCTTCCCGTAAGCCGCAAGGACCGCCGCCAGCTCTTCCCTCGGAAGTGCCCCGGTATCCACCTCAAGCTCCAGCCATCTTCCAAGCGTTCTCACCTGGACAGATGTGCTCACCGGCGGGAGAACGCGGATCTTCTTGAAGGACTCGGACACGAACACGTCACCCGTGTCCATGAACTTCTTCATTCCCTCAGAGATCAGACGATATACCGCCTCGTCATCATTTTTGATCACAAGGTTTCCGGAACCGTCCTCCGTATATTTAAAGTAGGTAGTGATCAGCTGGCTCACCTTGAACTCTCCCGGAACATCCCGGCAGATCTCTTTCGGAACATTCTCATCTGCCAACGGTTGGAAGGAAAAATCTCCATATGCAAGCTCCGGGCGCAGATTGACCGTCCCGGCAGCGTCACTGTCAAAATAGAACGAGGCTTTCAACTCTTTCGGGCGGTAGCTCTCAAGATCCACGCCTTCTGAGCGGATCAGTCCGAAGGATTCCAGTTTTCTCAGAACACGCTCGTAAAAGAGCGGCATATCCCGGTCGTTGACCGAGACCTCGTTCTCCGCGTCCAGTCCCATGACCATGTATTCCATAAATACGGTCAGGCACTCCGTGTAGTCCGCATCACAGCAGTAGATTGCCTCCTGATCTGCGATAAACAGGGATTTTTCACCGGAAAAGGCCATGATATCCTTGTCCACGGTGACTTTGATGCCGTCTCTTCCCTCTTTTTTCACTACCGCGGTAAAGACCGGATTTTCCCTTTTTACTGTGAGCATCCGTTTTTTCTTCCGGTAGTCCTCGCACTCGATGGTCTGACCTTCCATGATCGCAAAGAAGCGCTCTCTCCCGGCTTTTCCGAGGATCAGCTCCTTTAACGCCGGCTCCGCCTCCATGGAAAATCTTCCGCTTCCGCGGTACTGTTCCCGGAAAAATCCGACACGCTCCATGATGAGAAGCGCCAGCGCACGGCTCTCCTCATCAAAAGCCTGGAGACTGTGGTGGAAAGCCAGTCCTTTTCCGTACTGGACAAGACTCATGTTTTCCATCGCTTTCGCGAAGGCGGTCAGATCCTTCACCGGGTACTGTTTCTCCCGTCCCACCGTGAAGCGGACCTTCACCTGTTCCCGCGAGATCGCGACGATCGGGACCAGACGGTAATGTCCTTCCTCGGAGGCCCCCATGATCCGGCTCACCTCACGGTTTGTGTATTCCCGGACCATAAAGCGGACCTTCTGTGAAGTGGAGACCGGATGTTTTGACTCTCTGCTCTCCCTGCGGATCCACTCCGCGAGCAGGGCATGGGCATGCGGGCACATCGGGATCCCGTCCGGTCCCTGTGTGCAGGAGACTCCGCAAAATCCAAGATTTCTTCCTGTTTTACTGATATGCGAACAAGAGTAGTCAAAATTCTGACTACCCTTGCGCAGGATACGGACACGGTATTCATCTTCCCCGTCCATGACGGTTCCTCTGATCTCTGTTTCGCCTTTCCAGAAGGTTTCGGCGGTAAGCTCCGTTACTTCCATATCGATTTGTCCCCCAGGTTTTTTAATAAAATATCCTACGAAACCAGATCGCTCCGCGCTTCGCGCTCCCACGATCTCAAACTTCATTCGCAATCCGGCCTCACGGCCTACTTGCTCATGAAGTTTTACCTGTCAAATGTCTGTGCATCTTGGGAAGCAAGCTTCCCCTTGGCGTCTCACCAGTGTATGAAATGAGATTGTTCCGCGCTTCGCGCTCCCACAATCTCAACATACATTCGCAATCCGGCCTGTCGGCCTACTTGCTCATGTATGTTTGCCCGTCAAATGTCTGCACATCCGGGCAAGCAAGCTTTCCCGTCTGCACAGCCGCTTGACGGGCTTATTTCATCACATCCGTTCCGGCGCGTCAAATCCCAGGACGTTGATGCAGGTCATAAGAACATTGCGGGTTAATGTAACAAGGCTGATATATCCGGCCTGTTTCTTCTTATCTTCCTCGGCGATGATCTTTGTCTCGTGATAGAAGTGGTTTAATGCGTTGGAGAGCTCGTAGATGTAAGCACAGATCTTATGCGGTGCAAGTTCCTCAAAACAGGTGAGCATCACGTCACTGTATCTGGAGAGTGCGAGCATTAAGGTCTTCTCCGGCTCTGCGGACGGCGGAAGGATCTCACCGTTCTCTGTATTCTCACAGGTATCCTGATATTTCTTTAAGATCGAATTGATTCGCGCGATCGTGTACAGGATATACGGACCTGTATTTCCCTCGAAAGAAGTAAACCGGTCGATATCGAAGACATAATCCTTTGTCGCCTGGTTGGAGAGATCCCCATATTTTAAAGCGGCAAGACCAACGATCTCAGCTGTCTTCTTCGCCTCATCCTCGGAGACGGTACGGTTTTCCATAATACGGTTGTAAGCAGCCTCATCGATATCCGCGATCAGGTTCTCCAGACGCATAACGCCGCCCTCTCTCGTCTTAAACGGCTTTCCGTCCTTTCCGTTCATCGTTCCGAAACCGACAAAATCCATCTTCCGGTCTGCCGGAACGATCCCCGCCTTCTTCGCAACACGGAACACCTGGGTAAAATGAAGCTCCTGGCGCTTGTCCACAACATAGATATAGTGATCCGGCTTGAAATCTTCCTCTCTCTCAACGATCGTTGCAAGGTCAGAAGTCGCATAGAGAGCGGCTCCGTCGGATTTTCTCACGATACACGGCGGAAGCTCCTTCGTATCGGTCGGCTCCGCGATATCGACAACAAGAGCACCCTGGCTCTCGTAAGCAAGTCCCTTATCCTGAAGATCCTTGATCAGTCCCGGGATATACGGCTGCGCGTCGCTCTCCCCTTTCCAGAGATCAAAATCAACATCGAGATTTGCATAGTTTCTCTTCAAATCCTTTAAAGACACATTCATGATGTGCTTCCAGATCGCACGATACGGCGCATATCCACTCTGAAGCTTGAAAGTTGCCTCCTGCGCACGCTCCTTGAACGCCTCATCCACCTTGGACTTTCCGCTCGCCGCCGGGTAAATCTCCTCAAGCTCAGAGATCGTAAACGGTGCCTCCTCCGGATACTCCCCTGTAAAATTCGGATCAAAATACGGAAGCTCCGGCTTTCTGTCCTTTAACTCCTCGATGATAAGTCCCATCTGAAGCCCCCAGTCACCGAGATGAACATCACCGATCACCTTGTGGCCGACAAAACGTCCCATGCGCTTTAACGCCTCACCGATCACCGCAGAACGAAGATGACCGACATGAAGCGGTTTCGCAACATTCGCTCCGCCATAGTCGATAATGATCGTCTCCGGCTTCTCGACCTCATCCATACCAAGCTTCTTCGCATCCTTCATTCCGTTCATATAGTCAGAAAGAAAAGAAGCATCTACCTTTAAATTGATGAATCCCGGCATAACGGCATTCACCTCTTCAAACACCTTGCTGTCCTTTAACTGCTCCACAACACCGTTCGCGATATCGATCGGTTTCTTTTTATATGTCTTTGCAGCTGCCATCGCACCATTGCACTGATACTCGCAAAGGTCCGGGCGGTTAGACAACGTCACTTTCGCAAAATTCTCGTCATAACCATTCGCCGCAAAAGCTTTTCTCATCTCTTCCGTGATGATATCCAGAATCTTTTTCATCTGATCTTCTCCTTTATTAGCGTGCGAGTCTGCGATCATCCCATTCGCCGCACCAAAACAGCCAAACAATACCGCAGACTGATACAGTAACTATCATTATACCGTATCACGGTAGAAAAATCCATACTTCTGCACACTTTTTTGCACAATCCGCGCCGAGCGCAGCAACGGCGCACTCCTTGCGCCTGCAGCGGAGAGCTGCCGGGCAGGAGTGCATGAATACGGGGAAGGATCCCACCGCACTCCTGACCGGAAGCTCTCCGCCCCACTCTCGCCAACACACTCTCTCCCGAAAAAACAACTGCCAGGCTCTCCAAAGAACCCGGCAGTCACAACTATATCACGCTCTGATCTCTTATTTCCCGATCACACTCGTCGCAAAATTCACCGACGCCATCGCATCCTTGCAATACGCATCCGCCCCGATCGCATCCGCATACTCCTGCGTCAGAACCGCACCTCCGACCATGACCTTCACCCAGGGCGCATCCTTCCTCAGCGCCTTGATCGTCTCCTCCATCGACGGAACCGTTGTCGTCATAAGAGCACTGAGTCCGACCACCGGCACGTGCTCCCTGATCGCCTCTTCCACGACCGTCTCCGGCGGAACATCTCTTCCAAGATCGATCACATCAAAACTATAATTTTCCAGAAGGACCTTCACGATATTCTTCCCAATATCATGGATATCCCCCTTCACCGTCGCCAGGATCACCTTTCCCTTCTTCTCCTGGACCTCTCCGCTCGCCTCCATGGACTCCTTCACGACAGCAAACGCCGCCTTCGCAGCCTCCGCACTCATCAGAAGCTGCGGAAGGAACACCGTTCCGGCCTCGAATCCCTTTCCGACCTCGTCGAGAGCCGGGATCATGTCCGTGTTGATGAGTTCGAGCGCATCCGTATCCTTCAGGGCAAGTCTCGCCGCGTCAGCCGCCGCCTGGGACATTCCCTTTATGATACTCTTCTTTAACGCAGAGCCCGTATCCGCTGCGCCTGCCCCGGATGCAGTTCCGGAACCTGCCGCACTTCCGGCGCCCGCAGTCCCGCTCACGCCTGCCGCCTGGTTCACAGCCGCTGCCTTCAAGATCTCCTTCTGTCTCTTTTTCTCCGCTTCCTTCGGACCGTAGATCCCCACATATCCCACACAGTTCTCATCCTGCGCCGTCAGCACCAGGAAACTGTCGTAAACCTGCATCATCGCTTCCAGATTCGGGTTCACGATCCCTGCAGAAAGCCCATTCTGCATTGCGAGAAGGAAAAATGACGCATTGATATTTTCGCGCATCGGAAGTCCGAATGACACGTTGGAAACGCCGAGAACCGTCTTTCCGCCCAGCTCGTCCCGGACTCTCCGCACAGTTTCCAGGGTTGTAAGCGCCCCGTTTTTATCGGAGCTAACCGCCATGCAGAGGCAGTCCACGAGAATGTCCTTCTTCGGGATCCCGTAGGATGCCGCCGTCTCGTAGATCTTCTTCGCGACCGCAATTCGTCCGTCCGCAGTCTCCGGGATCCCGTCCTCATCGAGTGCCAGGGCAACGACAACACCGCCGTAATGCTTCACGAGCGGGAAGATCTGTTCCATGACCTCTTTCTTTCCGTTTACCGAGTTGATCAGCGGTTTTCCGTTGTAGATCCTGAGCGCCCGCTCCATCGCCACCGGATCGGAAGTATCAATCTGCAGCGGCAGGTCCAGAACGCCCTGAAGCTCCTTCACGACATCCACCATCATCTGCGGTTCATCGATCCCCGGAAGTCCCACGTTGACGTCGAGAACATCGGCGCGGCTCTCCTGCTGGGCAACACCCATGGAGAGGATGTATGTCAGGTCCTTATCCTTTAATGCCTGCTTGAATTTCGGCTTTCCGGTCGGATTGATCCGCTCTCCGATCAGGATCGGGCGGCCGCCGAACGTCACCGCATGGGAGTAGGAGGAGATCACGGTCCGTCCTTTATCTGTGATCTCACAGACCGGGATCGCGTCGCAGACAAGTTTTGTCTTGTGAATGTGCTCCGGCGTCGTTCCGCAGCAGCCTCCGAGGACCGTCGCCCCGTTCCGTGCCATCTCCTTCATCGCCTCGGCAAACTCGTCCGCATTGATATCGTAGACAGTCTTTCCGCCCTCACTTCTCGGGAGTCCCGCGTTCGGGTTTACAAGGATCGGTGTGGAGGAAACACGTACCATATCTTTTAAAAACGGAAGAAGCTGGATCGGTCCAAGTCCGCAGTTTAATCCGATCACATCGGCGCCGAGACCTTCCAAAAGCGCCGTCACGGACTCCACATTTCCTCCGGTCAGCATTTTTCCCTTTTCATCAAGGGTGATCGTCGCAAAGACCGGGAGATTGCTGTTTTCTTTTGCTGCCAGGACTGCTGCCTTTAACTCGTAGCCGTCTCCCATCGTCTCGATGATCACTAGGTCGGCTCCCGCCTCTTTTCCGGCGATGACCACCTCTTTATATGCCTCATAGGCATCCTCAAACTCGAGATCTCCGTACGGCTTTAAGAGCTTTCCGGTCGGTCCCATGTCAAGCGCCGCGTATCCGTGTCCGCAGGCTTTGATCGCGCGCTTCGCATTTCCCACCGCTGCCGCAACGATATCCTGCACCGAATATCCATCCTCGGCCTTGAATTTAAAATGGTTCGCACCGAAGGTATTGGTCGTCACCACATCAGAGCCTGCTTCCAGGTATTCCCTGTGGATCTCCTCGATGATCTCCGGTTTGGAAAGATTCCATGTCTCCGGAAGTTCCCCGGGCTGCAGTCCTCTCGCCTGCAGAAGACTTCCCATTCCTCCGTCAAAATAAATTCGTCTCTCTTTCATCAGTTCCAGAATATTCATGGTTCTCTCCTATCGTCTCTGATCCGGATCCTGACCAGATCAGCTCGTAATTTTCCATCATTTTTTATTTTCTGTATCTCAATCCTGACATCTCCGGAACGCGCAGTCCTTTTTCCCGCACCCTTCACATCCTTCGATCGTACATGCTGCCGGTGTCCTGCTCACACCGATCACCGCCGTCACCGATTTTGACGGCATCATAAGATATCCCTCTGTCAGAGTGATCCCGATCCTTTTTCCCGCCTCCAGGCCGTCAAGGATCTCTTTTTGCGCCGACAGCGGAAAATCTCCGTATCCCGGCGAAAATCTCGGTCTGAGATAGAGGCCTTTTTCCAGATATTCCTTTTTCCACCCGGCATTCATCTCATTGCAGTAAGCTTCCACCATCGCAGCGGCGGCAGCCTGCATGACCACCGCTTTTGCCACGGAAAGTTTCCCGTACCTGGCCAGAAGTCTGTCCACCTGTGCGCCGACAGTGACCGCCATCACCAGCACGGAATCACAGCCAGCCAGGTTTTTTCTTAAATTTTCACTCTTCACCCGAAAACATCCGCCATTGATCGTCCCATCATCTTCCATGATCAGCGGATACTCCCGGATCAGATGTCTGAAATCTGCCGCACTCTCTGCTTCCCGGATACATTCCTCTAAAAGCCGCTCCGTCTCCGGATCCGGTTCATGTTTTCCAAGCCCCAGATAGCGGAGCGCTTCTTTTCTGTCTGTCTGCATTTTCTGATCGGTTCCTTCACTGTTTTTTCATATTTCCTGGATCTTCTCTGCACTGTTTCCGAGGATCTTTTCCGGTTTTGAACGAGTTTCTTCCTTATTATAATAGACCATATAACCGACAGTTAAGTCACTTATAACTACAGGTTAATCTATTGCTTCCGTTATAATCTGCCTTTTATCCGTTCTTTTTCGGATGCTTATCAGCATACCACCTGGTATCTGCCCTCGTCCAATATATTCGCTATGTGCCTGGCTATAGGTTTTTCCTATTGCTATTTTGATCCGTCACATTCCCTCAAATTTTCGGATCTCCTCCAGATATTTCTGTCCCAACGGGCTTAGCGCGATTCCTTTTCTCTTCAGATATCCGATCGTCATGACCTCATCCGACTTTAACTTGACGGCAAGGTAATCCGATCCGTTCAGGTTGTCGCAGAGGATCCCGGAACAGAGCGTATATCCGTTTAAGCCCACCATCAGGTTTAACAGGGTCGCACGGTCATTTGCACGGATCAGCCGTTTATAGCTGTAGGTGCTGAGGACTTCCTCGGCAAAATAGAAGGAATTATAATTTCCCTGTTCAAAGGAGAGACACGGATATTCCTGAAGTTCCTCGATCGTGATCTCGTCCTGACCGGCCAGCGGATGACCTTTCCAGAGATAGACATAGATCCCGCAGTCCATCAGCGGACAGAATTCCAGATCTGACTCATCAAACAGCTTCGTGAGGACTTTCCGGTTAAAGTCATTTAAATAAAGAATACCGATCTCACTGCGGAATGTCTTCACATCCTCGATGACCTCGTAAGTCTTTTCCTCCCGCACCGCAAATTCGTATTCATCCATGCCGAACTGCTTGACCATCTCAATGAACGCATTCACCGCGAACGTATAATGCTGCATGGAAACGCCGAATTTTTTCTTCACGTTCTTCTTTTCGATATAGCGGGACTCCATCAGCTTATACTGTTCCGTGACCTGCCTGGCATAGCCCAGGAACTCCTGTCCTTCCGGGGTCAGGACAACGCCGCGGTTGCTTCTCTTAAAAAGCTCCGTTCCGATCTCATGTTCCAGCTCCTTTAACGCCAGCGAGAGACTCGGCTGGGAAATAAACAGGAGCTTCGCCGCTTCGTTCATGGAACCGGTGTCTGCGATCGTGATCACATATTTTAACTGCGTAAGCGTCATAATACTCTCCTTTCCGGCCGGTTCGGATGGCCAGGATCTTCGTTCGCCCAGTTACTCAGATTTTACCGATTCCCGCGCATTTTGTCAATCACAGAGACACATCGTCTGACACGTCCGCTATTTTTTACGGACAGAATATTTCCAAACGGAAGCTGCGGATTCTGCCGCTTTGAAATGCGGAATACCGGCTTCTTTCCGTCCAGTAAAACAAGCCTTGTTTTATTCCGCAACTCTGAATAAATCCAGCGTTTTTCTCCCCAAAATGCTATAAACCCGTAAAAAATACGTGTTTTTCCCCGTTAAAATTTTAATTAGCTTGACATTTTGAAGTAAACTCCCTATAATTCAAAATAATCTTTAACCGTTCCACTTCAAATTGGCAAAGCAGTGAATGGTTATCATGATAACAAGTTCCAGAGGAGGAAACATTATGAAAAAAAGATTTTTAAGCCTTGGCCTTGCAATGGCAATGGCAGCATCTTTAACAGCATGTGGAAGCTCTTCTTCCACAACAGAAACAACAACAGCTGCAGCAGCTGACGCGACAACAGCCGCTGCCGGAGAGAGCACAGCAGCTTCCGGTGAAGTATTCAAGATCGGTGGTATCGGCCCGGTTACAGGTGCAGCTGCCGTATACGGTCTCGCAGTTAAGAACGGCGCACAGATCGCAGTCGACGAGATCAACGCTGACGGCGGTATCAACGGATACCAGATCGAATTTAATTTCCAGGATGACGAGCACGACGCCGAGAAATCCGTCAATGCCTACAATACATTAAAAGACTGGGGCATGCAGGTCCTCATGGGTACTGTAACATCCGCTCCGTGCGTAGCAGTCGCTGACAAGACAATGGCTGACAATATGTTCCAGATCACACCGTCCGGTTCTTCCGTTGAGTGTGCACAGAACCCGAACGTATTCCGCGTATGCTTCTCTGACCCGGATCAGGGTGCTGCATCCGCAACCTACATTGCTGAGAACAAGCTTGCTGATAAGATCGCAGTGATCTACGACAGCTCCGATGTATATTCCAGCGGTATCTACGAGAAGTTCGCTTCCGAGGCTGCAAACCATGGTCTTGATATCGTTGCTGCTGAGGCATTCACAGCTGATTCCAACAAGGACTTCTCCACACAGCTTCAGAAAGCAAAGGATGCAGGCGCTGACCTTGTATTCCTTCCGATCTACTACACAGAGGCATCCCTGATCCTCAACCAGGCAAACACTATGGGTTACGCTCCGAAATTCTTCGGATGTGACGGTATGGACGGTATCCTTCAGGTTGACAACTTCGATACAAAGCTTGCTGAGGGCTTAATGCTCTTAACACCGTTCGCAGCAGATGCTGACGACGAGCTCACACAGAAGTTCGTAACTGCTTACAAAGAGAAATACGGCGAGACACCGATCCAGTTCGCTGCTGATGCATACGATGCGATCTATGCGATCAAAGCTGCTGCTGAGGAAGCTGGCATCACACCGGAGACTTCTGTAAGCGATACATGCGACAAGATGAAAGAAGCAATGTTAAAGATCACTGTAAACGGTCTTACAGGTGAGAACATGACATGGACAGAAGACGGCGAGCCGCACAAGGCACCGAAGGCTGTCAAGGTTGTAGACGGCGCTTACCAGGCGATGTAATCAGACATGAAAGAATGATGTTACCGGACACATCTTGTGAACCGTAACAATGACAGAATTAGGAGGATTGTCGCTTCGGCAATCCTCTTGTTTCTTTCAGGGGCTTATGGTATTATGAACATAAAATTTGCTGTCGGGGGCAAAAATCCGTCAGCAGGATCCCGCCCGCAACTGTCCATCCGGTCTGTACGTTCCTATTATAGACCGCAAGAACCCGGCGAAAACCCGCCGGAAAAGATACCGAGGTGTAAAAGTTATGATGGGTTTTATCAACTATTTAATCAATGGAATCAGCCTTGGCAGTGTCTACGCGATCATCGCACTCGGATACACCATGGTCTACGGAATTGCCAAAATGCTGAACTTCGCCCATGGAGATATCATCATGGTCGGAAGCTATACCGTATTTATCACAACGCGCTACCTGGGAATGCCGACTTTCTTAAGCGTGCTCCTGGCCGTTGTCGTGTGCACGCTCCTCGGTATCGTCATCGAGCGCGTTGCCTACAAACCACTGCGTGACGCCTCCCCGCTGTCCGTCCTGATCACGGCGATCGGTGTCAGCTACTTATTACAGAACGTCGCTCTCCTCTTATTCGGAGCCGACACAAAGTCCTTTACATCCGTTGTGACATTCCCGGCGATCAAGCTCGCAGACGGAGCCATCACGATCACCGGAGAGACGACCGTTACGATCCTCTCCTGTATCGTCATCATGATCGGACTTACCGCATTTATCAACAAGACAAAAGCAGGTCAGGCAATGCTCGCTGTCTCTGAGGACCGCGGCGCTGCAACCTTAATGGGTGTAAACGTAAACGGTACGATCGCCTTAACATTCGCGATCGGTTCTGCTCTCGCTGCGATCGCAGGCGTGCTGCTCTGCTCCGCTTACCCGTCCCTGACCCCGTACACAGGATCCATGCCTGGTATCAAGGCTTTCGTAGCCGCAGTTTTCGGCGGGATCGGTTCCATCCCGGGCGCCCTGATCGGCGGAGTCCTGCTCGGAATTATTGAGATCCTGTCAAAAGCGTATATCTCTTCCCAGCTTTCCGATGCGATCGTGTTCTCCGTACTGATCATCGTCCTTTTAGTACGTCCGACCGGTATCCTGGGCAAGAAACTGAACGAGAAAGTGTAGGTGATCGACATGAAAAGTACAGCAAAAAAGAAAACATTCGTCAACAATATGATCACCCTCGGAATGGTGGCCGCTGCCTGGCTCATCATGGAGATCCTCATGAACACCGGACATGTATCCAGCCTTTTAAAGGGACTTCTCGTCCCGTTCTGTATCTATGTGATCATGGCAGTATCCTTAAACCTTACCGTCGGAATCCTCGGTGAATTAAGCCTTGGACATGCGGGATTCATGTGCGTCGGTGCATTCGCCGGTGCCCTCTTCTCCAAATGCATGAAGGGAACCTTAAATCCGACTGTAAGCCTTGTGATCGCGATTTTTATCGGCGCTGCCGTTGCAGCTGTCTGCGGTATCCTGATCGGTATCCCGGTTTTACGTCTGCGCGGTGACTATCTCGCGATCGTTACCCTGGCATTCGGTGAGATCATCAAGAACCTCATCAACGCCATATTCCTTGGACGGGACGCAGATGGTTTCCACATTTCCTTTAAGGACTCCATGTCCCTCGGCTTAAAAGACGGCGGTGAAGTCCTCATCAAGGGACCGCAGGGAATCACCGGAACTCCGCAGGCCGCAACCTTTACGATCGGTATCATCCTGGTCCTGATCACTCTCGTGATCGTCATGAACCTTGTAAATTCCAGAACGGGCCGCGCGATCATGTCCATCCGTGACAACCGCATCGCTGCTGAGTCCATCGGAATCAACATCACGAAATATAAGCTGCTCGCATTCAGCATCTCCGCAGCTTTAGCAGGCGTTGCCGGCGTTCTCTACGCCCACAACCTGACCACACTGACTGCTCTCCCGAAGAACTTCGGCTACAACATGTCCATCATGATCCTTGTATACGTCGTTCTCGGCGGAATCGGAAGCATCCGCGGATCGGTGATCTCCACCGTCATCCTCTATCTGCTCCCGGAGCTTTTAAGAGGCTTAAACAACTACCGTATGCTGATCTACGCGATCGTCCTGATCCTTGCGATGCTCTTCAACTCTGCTCCGCAGTTCATCACGCTCCGCAAACGGATTTTCGGCGGATTTGCATCACATACCACACATTCCGGAAAGGGGGAAGCTTAAAATGTCAGACATGTTAAGTGTAAAGGGACTGAGCATCTCCTTCGGCGGCTTAAAGGCTGTCAACAATTTTGCGATCAATATCGAAAAGGGCCAGCTCTACGGTCTCATCGGACCGAACGGTGCCGGCAAGACCACGATCTTCAACCTTCTGACCGGTGTTTATAAGCCGGATACGGGAACGATCCTCTTAGACGGTCAGAACCTTACCGGAAAGTCCACGACCGACATCAACAAGGCCGGAATTGCCCGTACTTTCCAGAACATCCGTCTCTTCAAGGACCTCTCCGTTCTTGACAATGTAAAGGCAGGACTTCACAATCACCACACCTACTCCACGATCGAGGGAATTCTCCGGCTCCCGCGCTATTATAAGGTCGAAAAAGAGATGGATGAGGAAGCCATGGAGCTCTTAAAGGTGTTCGGGCTCGACAATGAGTGTGATTTCAAGGCATCCAACCTTCCTTACGGTAAACAGAGAAAGCTTGAGATCGCCCGTGCGCTCGCAACGGAGCCGAAGCTTCTTCTTCTCGATGAGCCGGCGGCCGGCATGAACCCGAACGAGACCGCGGAGCTGATGGAGACGATCCGCTTCGTCCGCGACCATTTCGGAATGACCATTCTCCTGATCGAACACGATATGAAACTCGTCAGCGGCATCTGTGAGCGCCTCACCGTGTTAAACTTCGGTCAGGTTCTCTGCACAGGTCCTACGCAGGAAGTTTTAAGCAATCCGGATGTTATCAAGGCATATCTCGGTGATGAATAGGAGGAGAAACAGATTATGGCAATGCTGGAAGTAAGAGATCTGGAAGTCTATTATGGCGTGATCCAGGCTTTAAAGGGAATCTCCTTCGATGTAAACCAGGGAGAGATCGTTGCTCTGATCGGTGCCAACGGTGCCGGTAAGACGACTACGCTGCACACGGTAACAGGACTTTTAAGTGCCCGTTCCGGACATATCATCTATGAGGGAACCGATATCACAAGAGTCCCGGGCTACAAGCTTGTCAGCATGGGCATCGCCCATGTTCCGGAGGGGCGCCGCGTGTTCTCCACGCTCTCCGTTCTCCAGAATTTAAAGCTGGGCGCTTATACGAGAAAGGACAAGGCGGAGATGGAAGCGACGTTGAACATGATCTACGAGCGTTTCCCGCGTCTGAAGGAGCGTGTGAACCAGCCAGCCGGTACTCTCTCCGGCGGTGAGCAGCAGATGCTCGCCATGGGCCGCGCTCTCATGAGCCACCCGAAGCTGATCGTTCTTGACGAGCCGTCGATGGGTCTGTCTCCGATCTATGTGAATGAGGTGTTTGACATTATCCAGAGTATCAACCGCGACGGTGTAACGGTTCTCCTGGTCGAGCAGAATGCGAAGAAGGCGCTTTCGATCGCGAATAAGGCGTATGTGCTTGAGACGGGGAAGATCGTTTTGAGTGGGGATGCGAAGGATATGATGAATAATGATCAGGTGAAGAAAGCTTATCTGAGTGAGTAATTGAAGGGATCTATTGTTACGGTCTGCGCGTTGCGTGGGCCGTAATTTTTTTATGTTGAATCATAGTGGCGAAAGCGGGACGCGTTGATCCTGTTTTATATTTTCTTGCAGTTCTATAAACTGGAAAATTTTGTGTAACTTTTTGGCGATTTTATGGTATACTCTTTACAGACAGCACTGAAACTGTGCAGAATTAAGGATAATAGCAACTTGTACAGGGGAGGAAGATATTATGAGCAAAGTCATCACTATCAGCCGTGAATTCGGCAGCGGCGGACGCGAGATCGGCGTCTGCCTCGCAAAGAAATTTGGGATTCCTGTTTACGATAAGGAACTGATCGCTATGGCGGCCGAGGACAGCAATATCTCTGAGGATCTTTTTCACGCAAACGATGAGGTGATCGCCAGACAGAAGCGGATCAACTATGATGATCTCGCAACGGTCGATCCTTTCTCTCCTGCCTATGAGATCCCGGTTTCCGATCAGCTTTTTGTGATCCAGTCGAAGATCATCCGCCAGCTTGCGAACGAGGGACCTTGTGTCATCATCGGAAGATGTTCTGACGTGATCGTTGAGGATGCTTTCCGGGTATTTATCTCCTCCGGTCTCAAAAAGCGTGTGGAGCGCATCCTGGCGCTTGAAAAGGAACCGGATGAGGATGTGAAGAAGCTGGAAAGCCGGATCCGTGCCATCGACGCGAAGCGCCGCGACTACTATCAGTACTACAGCGGCAATGAGTGGGGCAAGCCGAAGAATTATGATCTCTGCTTAAACAGCGGTACTCTCGGGATCGAGCGGTGCGTGGAGATCATTGCGACTACGGTATCACTGGAATAGGATATAGAGATTTTGATCGGCTGGAAATCCCCGCATAGTCATGAGCACATGGCTGCGCCGGGGATTTTTCGTGATATTCCCGTCTTCTGTAATCCTGACCTTTTACGTCCTTGTATCGTACTTACAAATTCACAACTAGTCTTCTATCCCCACTGCTGTCTGGATCTTTTTTGTTCTGATCATTCTTCTGCTCTTCTTTATTTTTTAGCCTTTATTATTTCATTCTTTTGTATATTTTATCACATAAAAGCGTAAAACTTCAACTTATTGAATTTTTCTATTGACAAATGCATCTGACAGCGCTATGATAACTTCAGCAGCCGGAAAGAATCGATCCGGCGGTCAATCTTCAGAGAGGAGAACAGCAGATATGAAGAACCAGATGATGAATCTTTTTGCATCCTATTCTTTTTATTATTTTCCGGGCTATTATTACGGCGCGGACTGTTTCTGCTGCAAAAAACAACCCTCTCCGATCGAAGGTCAAAGGGCCTGAGGAAACGTAACGAAAACGTGGAGCCGGTGTTTGCGATTGCAGCAGACATCGGATTTTTTATTTTAACAGAAAAAGGAGAAAACAATCATGATCATTATCTTAAAGAAAGACGCCAATAAACAGAAAGTAGAATCTTTAAAGACCGAACTTGTCAACCAGGGCTTCAAGCTTCATCTCTCTGAGGGAACCGAAGCTTCCCTGATCGGACTGATCGGTGATACGAGTATGATCCATGAGGACTGGCTGCGCGCCAACGATGTCGTTGAGGATGTCCGCCGGATCCGCGAGCCGTACAAAAAGGCAAACCGCTCCATGCACCCGGATGACACCGTGATCGATATCTGCGGCAGAAAGATCGGCGGCGGCAATTTCCAGGTGATCGCCGGACCGTGTTCGATCGAGATGAAGGAACAGATCACAAAGGTCGCTGAGGATGTGAAACGCTCCGGCGCTACTCTTCTCCGCGGCGGTGCTTTCAAGCCGAGAACTTCCCCGTACGCATTCCAGGGGCTTCATGAGCACGGTCTTGATCTTCTCCTCGAGGCAAAAAAAGCCACAGGTCTCCCGGTCGTCACAGAGATCATGAGCGCTGAGCATCTCCCGCTCTTCGATGATGTGGATGTCATCCAGGTCGGTGCGAGAAATATGCAGAACTTCGAGCTCTTAAAGGTTCTTGGAAAGATCGACAAGCCGATTCTCTTAAAGCGCGGACTTGCCAACACTCTGGACGAGCTCTTGATGAGTGCCGAGTACATCATGGCAGGTGGAAATGAAAAGGTCATCCTCTGTGAGCGCGGGATCCGTACTTTCGAGACTTCCTACAGAAATACGCTTGATATCTCCGCCGTTCCGATGTTAAAGAAGAAAACTCACCTTCCGGTCATCATCGACCCGAGCCATGCAGCCGGGATCCGTTTCATGGTCGAGCCGCTCGCTATGGCAGCGATCGCAGCCGGAGCTGACGGTCTCATGATCGAGGTCCACAACAATCCTGAAAAAGCCCTCTGTGATGGCGCCCAGTCCCTGACACCGGAGATGTTTGATCATCTGATGAAGAAAGTGAATAAGACGGTGGATTTCTTCCATACACTTGGGTAAGCCGATCATCTGTCTGAAATCACCGCCAAAATGCCCTCTGAATCTCGTTCACTCAGGGGGCATTCCTGGTATTTTTCTCTTGTATCCCAGCATTTTGATCTTAAATGTAAAAAATATATTTTCTCATGTTTTGAACCCAAATGGAAAATGCAAGAACACCTACAGCGGCCATACTATTCAGGCATATATAAACATATTGCCGGGTTGCGAAAAATATAAAATCAGATTTTTCTTTTTCTAAATATGCAGTATAATAAATTTGTCAATATTTTAGGCAGACCAATCCCGCAAAGATGGCTGCCCGGCAGATTTTTATTGAAATATTTCAGGGAGGTTTCCACTATGGTCAGAAAAACAGAAGTCGCATTTGTACCGAATTTAAGAGGCGGTGAAGGCACCGTCGAGATCCGTCATCTTTTAAGCAAGGACGAGCTCATGGGACATGCATCCATGTACGCACACGTGATCATCCCGCCGCACGGCAGCATCGGTTTCCACCAGCATGTAGAAAATACCGAGCCGTACTATGTGATCAAAGGAAAGGGGATCTTTGAGGACAACGACCACACAGAGACCGAGATCCACCCGGGCGATGTCTGTGTGATCGAGGTTGGTCAGAGCCATGCCATCAAAAATCCGTTTGATGAACCGTTAGAATTTATGGCACTTGTGATCAATGAACGCGGAAAAGAGATTTAAATCTGTTTTTCCCAGTCCATCCGAAGCAAGAATACGATAAAAATGATCGAGCTTAAGCTCCATGTCAGCGGGTAAGCCGATGAGATCGTCCGGAATACCGGAATGATCCGGAGTGCGATCGTCACGTAGAGAACGCGGATCCCGCACCAGCAGATGAGCATCGTGAACATCGGGACCACTGATTTTCCGGCTCCGCGGAGGACGCCGGACGCGCAGTTGGAAAATGCCAGAAGGAAAAAGAACAGTGCAACCGTTCTTCCATGGATCGTTCCGAAGCGGATCGCTTCCGGTGCATCGACAAAGATCCTAAGAAGGATCGGGATCCAGATAAAAAGACAGATTCCCACAAGCTCTGCCATCACCATGCCGAACGCAAGGCCGATGGCGGAGCCTTTTTTTGCCCGGTCTGCTCTCCCGGCTCCAAGATTTTGGCTCACAAAGGTCGTGAGCGCCATGGACATGCTCATGATCGGGAGAAACGCGATCCCCTCAAGCTTCGCAAAGGCACCCTGTCCGGAGATCGCGAATGCGCCGAATGTATTGATATTTGACTGGACGACGAGATTTCCGATGCTGATGACCGAGTTCTGGAGCCCCGTCGGAAGTCCCTGGACGATGACCTGGCGGATCATTTCTTTATGGAAGCGCAGTTCCTTCCAATGGATCGTCGCCGCCCCGCCGTCCTTTACCATACGTGACAGGCATAAAAGAACGCTGAGTCCCTGCGCGATCACGGTCGCAACCGCGGCTCCGGCTGCGCTCCATTTGAATCCGGCGACAAAAATGAGATCCAGGATCATGTTCACCACGGAGGAAAAGATCAGGTAATAGAGTGGATGTACGCTGTCCCCGACCGCCCGCATGATGTTCATGCAGATGTTGTACATGATGACCGTGGAGACGCCGGCAAAATAGATTCCAAAGTACAGTCGCGCCTCCGTCATTACGCTGTCCGGCGTGTGAAGCCAGCCAAGCAGGATCGGGACAAACACCTGACCGATGATCGTCGCGAGAATGGAAAACACGATCCCCAGAAGGAAGTTCGTGTGGACTGCCCGCTGCAGGTTCTCCTCGTCCTGTGCTCCAAAGTATTTTGAGATCACGACTCCGCCGCCGATCGCGATCCCGCCGAAGAGCGTGATCACCGACATCGTCACATTTCCGGACAGGCTGACCGCCGCGAATGCGTCATTGCTCGCAAAGTTCCCGACGACCCAGGCGTCCGCCATGTTGTAGAGCTGCTGCAGAAGCTGACCGAGAAAGATCGGGATCATAAACGTAAAAAGCCTCTTCGCGATCGGTCCTTCCGTCAGATTTCCTTTCTGATCCGCATTTTTCTTTACCGTGCTTTTTCTGAAAAAATCCATCTTTTTCCTCCCCGCAGGACCAGGGAATATCCGCCATTCACGGACATTCGTCGTTTAAGTGACACGTTGTAACTAATATAATCGTATCATGCAGGTACCTGCTTGTCAAGTGAAGGTATTTCCTGCGCCTTCGGAACGCTGTTTCTCGAAACAGACAGTCCGTTATCCACGACATCTGCGGCCGCCATGACTATACTGATCTGTTTCACTCTGTTCAGTTTCATTTTGCTCTTTTTCGTCCTTTCATGATTCCTGCAAGCAGGAGATTCAGCCCGAATATCATAACACATGTTTGCGCAATGCGCGGACAGGAACCAGCGGCCTGCCGAACCGGTCCTTGTCTTTTCGGGTCTCTCATGCTATAATCCGGTTGATACTACCGATTATATATTCCGATTGTAACAACCGGTCAATGGCTTTCGGTATCTGCCAACGTAAAACGTGACAGCAACAACCGCCGTATTTTCGATGAACATGATGTAAAATGGATCAAAGACCTGATCTGCCTGAAAAAATGCGGGATGAGCATTCAGGAAATGAAGGAATATCTTGCCCTCTGTCTTCAGGGCGAAAGCACGATCATGAAACGGAAGGAAATGCTTTCCAGAAAGCAGGAAATGCTGCGCGAATCCATCCGGGAGCTGGAGAACAGCATCGACTATATCGACTGGAAGCAGAATTTTTACGATGAGGTGCTTTCCGGGAAACGCCCGTATGTCAGCAACCTGATCTGCTTAAAAGAAGAAACAGACTGAACCAAAAAGGAGATTTTATGCCAGCAATCATAACGATCACCGACCTTAATCTGCCGGAACTCGACCTCTTTTCCCGCTATTCCGAGTCCCAGCTTTATCATATCAACGAACCGGCCCCCGGGATCTTCATTGCGGAAAGCCCGAATGTGATCCGCCGCGCCCTGAATGCCGGATACGAACCTGTCTCCGTCCTGATCGAGGACCGGCAGACGGATCCATGGATCCCGGAACTTTTTTCCGATTACCCGGACCTTCCCGTTTATACCGCAGCTGCCTCTCTTCTCACAAATCTCACCGGCTTCGCACTGACACGCGGACTTCTCTGCGCCATGAAACGGAAGCCGATGCCTTCTGTGGAGGAGATCTGTAAGGAAAAACACCGGATTGCCGTGCTCGAAAATGTTGTAAATCCAACAAATATCGGCGCCATCTTCCGCTCAGCCGCAGCGCTCGGCATGGACGCCGTCCTGCTCTCCTCCGGCTGCAGTGACCCATTTTACCGGAGAGCCGCCAGAGTCAGCATGGGAACCGTTTTCCAGATCCCGTGGACTTATTTTCCGAAAGAGGCCGATCTCTCCGCAGGCGGACTTACACACCTCAAAGCCATGGGATACAAGACTGCCGCCATGGCATTAAAGGAAGATTCCGTCTCTATCGATGATCCCGGACTTCTCTCAGAAGAAAAGCTCGCAGTGATCCTCGGAACCGAGGGCGACGGTCTCGCCTCCGCCACGATCGATGGCTGTGACTACACGGTCATGATCCCGATGGCGCATGGCGTTGACTCCTTAAATGTCGCAGCGGCGAGTGCGGTGGCGTTCTGGGAGCTCTCGAGACATTGACGAGACCGGAACCCTGACATCTTCTCGCGTCGGATGCGTTTGTCCTTGACAACCGATTGCTTCGTGCAGGCACGCATCGCCACCTCATGAACACTCGGCAAATTCCGCCATGTGAAAAGTCTGTGTATTTCACAGTTTTAACAAACTTAATTCGTATACTTCTTTATATACTTCATTCCAGAAAGGATCTGATTCTCATGAAAAAACAGGCACTCTTCTGCATGCTTCTTGCAGGGACCCTTATGGTCGGCGGATGCGGACAGAAAGCCGCTGATCCCGCCGCTGATACTACCGCACAGGTGACAGAAGCTTCCGATTCCGCTCCGGCTGATAAACCGGATGGAGCTCCGGGAGAAAATTCTGACAGGCCAGGAAATCCGCCGGATGGTACTCCGGGAAATATGGACGGAAAACAGGCTCCTCCAGACGGAGAAGGCGGTCCTGGCGGCCCGGGAGGTCCGGGCGGACAGAATTCCGCACCGGAATCCTACGATGCTGTCTCCAGCTTTTCTGAAGATAAAGAGGAAAGCGACCAGACCTACGCTTCCATCGGAAAGGATGAAAGTGCAGTTCTTGTGACCAGCGGTGCGTCTGTCACTTTAAATAACTTCACGATCGACCGCACCTCCACCGACAGCACCGGCGGCGACAACTCCAGCTTCTACGGCACCGGCGCCGCTGCCCTTGCCACAGACGGAGCCCTGACACTCACCGGCGGCACGATCACCACCGACGCGAAAGGCGGTGCAGGCGTCTTCAGCTACGGCAACGGCAATGTCTCCGTATCCGACACCACGATCACCACAAAGCAGGACACCTCCGGAGGGATCCACGTCGCCGGCGGCGGAACTCTCACCGCTTCCAACCTCACTGTTGAGACAAACGGCGAATCTTCCGCAGCGATCCGGAGCGACCGCGGCGGCGGGACCATGACCATAAACGGTGGAACCTACACGTCAAAGGGAACCGGTTCCCCGGCTGTCTACTGTACTGCGGACATTACCGTCAGTGATGCAGCGCTCTCCGCGGAAAATTCCGAGGCGGTCTGCATCGAAGGTTTAAACTCCCTGTCCCTCAAAAACTGCACACTCTCCGGAAACATCCCGGAAAATGAGCAGAATGACTGCGACTGGACCGTGATCCTCTACCAGAGCATGTCCGGCGATTCCGAGGTCGGCGAGAGTAACTTTTCGATGGAGGGCGGCAGCCTGACTTCCTTAAACGGCGGTCTGTTCTACACGACAAACACTGAGAGTTCCTTCTATCTGAAACATGTGGACATCACCTACTCTCCATCCAATGACTTTTTCTTAAAGTGTACCGGCAATGCCAACAAGCGCGGCTGGGGCGAGAGTGGAAAGAACGGCGCTGACTGCACCTTCACCGCAGATGAGCAGGAAATGAGCGGTGCGATCCTCTGGGACAGCATCAGCAATCTGAAGCTGAACCTCACGAACGGAACGATCCTGACCGGCTCGATCCTTCAGGACGAGACAAACGGCGGAAACGGGACCTGTGACGTAACGATCGATGCCCTCTCCGCATGGACCGTGACCGGAAACAGCACAGTCTCCTCCCTGATCTGCAAAGGTTCCATCACGGGTGCTGACGGAAAGAGCGTTTCGATTATCGGAACCGACGGCACCGTGTTTGTCCAGGGCGAAGGCGAGTATACGATCACAACGGGAAGCTATGAACATTAGATAGTAACTGTTCAGTAGTTCTGCGCTGACCATAATAAAACAAGGATTCACAGAAAGGAATTTTTATGAACTGGACCGGACTGATCGCTGCGATCGGAACGTTTCTTCTGATCGGCAGTTTTCATGTGATCGTCATCAAGACAGAATATTACTTTGGAAAACAGGTCTGGCCTGTGTTCGCGGGGATCGGGATTTTTTCCCTGCTCGCCTCTCTCCTGATCTCAAATATGATCATCAGCGTGCTGATCGCTGTTTTCGGGATCACCTGCATCTGGAGCATCAAGGAATTATTTGAGCAGGAAGAGCGGGTAAAGAAAGGATGGTTTCCGGAAAATCCGAAGAAAAAGCAGAAATAAGAAAAATCAGAACAGAACGTCGCTGTTACATAAAAAGTCATGTTCCCACCTATTTTTCGGATGGGGAACATGACTTTTTTCACACTTATCGTAACTGTTCAGTACCTTCACAGTCACGAGCAAAAATCCATGAAAAACTGCCTGCGGCAATGGGATTTTTGCCTACCCGCCTATGTTTTCTTACGGTCAGCGCAGTAAATGCGCAGACCTACTGAACATTTACCACTTATCTTCTAATGCAGCATTCTCCAACATAAAGAGTTCCGGTTTTTCTGGAATTTTCTGGTTTTTTCGTTGTAAATACAACGGTTTTTCATTTCCGGTTATACTATACTGAACATGCAGGAAGGAAAAACTGAAACCATCTTCCACGCGGAACATCTCCGCACGATTCTGAGCTAACAGGAGGGATCCTTTATGAAACAGACCATCAACCCAAGAAAAGCAGCCGTCATCGGATGCGGCTTCGTCGGATCTGCCACCGCATTCACCCTGATGCAGAGCCGCCTCTTTTCCGAACTCGTCCTTTTGGACGTCAACCACGACAAAGCCGATGGGGAGGCGAAGGACATCGCCCACGGAATCCCGTTTGCCGGTCAGATGAAGATCTATGCCGGAACTTACGATGACATCGCCGATTCCGCGATCATCATCGTCACCGCCGGAGCGAACCAGAAACCGAATGAGACGCGCCTGGACCTCGTCCACAAAAATGTCGCGATCTACAAAACGATCATCCCCGAGATCGCAAAGCGCGGCTTTGAGGGAATCCTCCTCATCGTGTCCAATCCGGTCGACATCCTGACCTACGCGGCGTTAAAGCTCTCCGGCTTCCCGGAAAACCGCGTCATCGGTTCCGGAACCGTGCTCGACACGGCGCGGTTAAAATACGCGCTCGGGGAACATCTCGGTGTCGACAGCCGCAGCGTCCATTCCTTCATCATCGGAGAGCACGGAGACAGCGAGATCGCCGCATGGAGCAGCACCAACGTCTCCGGGATCCCGTTAAACACCTTCTGCGAGATGCGCGGCCATTTCGACCATGACCACGCTATGGACCGGATCGCGGAGGACGTAAAAAACAGCGCTTATGACATCATCTCCAAAAAACAGGCAACCTACTACGGGATCGCCATGAGCGTCAAACGGATCTGCGAATGCATCATCCGCAACGAGCGGTCCATTCTCCCGGTTTCCTCCATGATGCACGGGGAGTACGGGATCGACGGCATCTCCCTCAGCATGCCGGCCATCGTGGGATTAACCGGCATCGAGACGCATGTTCCAATCGCGTTAAATGCAGAAGAAGCCGAAAAGCTCCGGGCGTCTGCGGAGACATTGAAAAAAATCGCAGCGACGCTGGAATTGTAAACTCCATCGGCAATGAAATTACCGGTCTTCCATTTACAGCAGCTCCTCATAATCCTCCGGCAGGAACCGGTGGTAGATCAGATGGCATCCCTCATCCTTAAAACAGTAATAATACCGATCCGGGATGCCATCCGCAAAGTGGAACGCCCAGTCGAAATCGCCGTCCTCAATTTCTTCAAACACGGCATGTTCCGACCATTTGAGGAAAAGCTCCCGGATCTCATCAAGGCTGCATCCATGTCTCCCGACAAGTTCTACAAGGTCCTGGATAAACTCCCGTCCTTTCATCTGTTCATGGACGAACACACTGCCCTCTTCCGGGATCTTAATACAGAACCGGTCCCCTTTTGCGGTCACCTGAACAGCTCCAAGCGTATCCTTCGTGTGGACTCCAAGCTCCTGAAGCCGCTCTTCCATCCGTTCCGGGGTATCATCTGTCCCGAAAAAGTGATTCAGCGTTGAGACCGGATAGTACAGCCGGATCACCTCCGGGCGAAACCCGAGCTTCGCCTGCTGCTCCTTCACCATATCGATCAGATTTTCTTCCAGTTCATGAAATCCCATGTTATTCTCCTTTATGCCTCTTTCTTCTCAAATTCCGCCGCAACATCACACAGCAGATCGCGGATCTTCAGCTGTTGCGGACAAATCTGCTCACATTTTCCACATTTGATGCAGTCGGATGCCTTTCCATGCCCATTCGTGTGGATTTCATAGTAATAGTCAGAATTCCAGTTCTGATACATCTTTTTCGCATTCATGCAGGCGAAAAGATCCGGGATCAAGATCTTTTTCGGACAGCCGTCCACACAGTAGCGGCATCCTGTACACGAACTCAGCTTTTTGCCCCGGATGATCTCACATACCTTCTCTACCGCCTGTGTCTCTTTCTCGTCAAGCGGCCTGAAGTCTTTCATAAAGTCCAGATTTTCCTTCATCTGGTCGATCGCGCTCATTCCGGAGAGGACCATCATAATCCCCGGGAATCCCGCCGCATAGCGGATCGCATATGTCGCCGGACTTCCGCCATGGAGCTCGTCAAATACTGCTTTTGCATTATCCGGAAGATTTGCGAGACTGCCGCCGCGGACCGGTTCCATGACGATCACCGGTTTTCCATGCTTTCTGCAGACTTCATAGCATTTTCCGGACTGAACCGCCGGGTCATCATAGTCGATATAGTTGAACTGGAGCTGTACCACCTCTACCTGCGGATACTCGGTGAGGATCTGGTCAAGAACCTCCGCACAGTCATGGAACGAGATTCCAAAATGGCGGATCTTTCCCTCTTCCTTGAATTTCAGTGCCGTCTCATACGCATGACATTTCTTGAACTTTTCAAACTTTTCAACATTCTGGGCATGCATCAGATAAAAGTCAAAATACTCCACTCCGCAGCGTTCCAGCTGGGACTCAAAAAGCGGGCGGATATCCTCTTCTTTTTCGAAGAAATTTCCTGTCAGCTTATCCGTGAGAATATAGCTTTCTCTCGGGTGACGGCTCGTCAGGCAGTTTTTGATCGCAAGCTCGCTCTTTCCGCCGATATAGCCACGCGCCGTGTCAAAGTAATTGAATCCCTGTTCCAGGAAATAATCGACCATCTGACAGACCTGTTTCTCGTCCACCTCTTCCCCGATCATCGGGAAACGCATACAGCCAAATCCAAAATTTTTCTTGATCTTATCCATCCGCTTCTCCTTTTCCCACGCGATTCACCGGCCGGGATCTGAAAGCATCTTCCGTTACAGTACACGGGCACTCCATGCCCGCGCACTGTAACAGGATTTTGCGTCCCAGTCTCACGGTTTTCACCTGTTTCGTAAGTGACATATTGTAACTAATTTTGATGTTAGCATACCCCACATGCCTTGTCAAGTGCCTGGAAATCAATTATAATGATGGTGTATTTATTGAATAAAGCATGGAATTGACAGGAGGTGAACCCCATGACAGACTTTGTGCGCGCAAGAAGTGAAGAACAGAAACAGGCCCGGATGGCAGAGATCAAGGCTGCTGCCGACTCTCTTTTTAATTCCGTCCCCTACCAGGAGATCACCCTGTCCACGATCGCAGGAAAGCTGTCATGGACACGCGCAAACCTCTACAAATATGTGACGACAAAGGAAGAGATCTATCTGGAAATCTGTTCCGATAAGATGCACTCCTATTTTGATGATCTTTTCGCCGCTTTCCCGGAAGGGAAAACATGGACTCCGGACGAGTGGGCTGGCCGCTGGGCCGATGTCTTAAACGACCACCGCGACTATTTCCGCTACAGCGATATCCTCTGCACAATCATCGAGGTCCATGTCTCTGCCTGCCGGCTTGCCTGCTTTAAAAAAAGTTATTTTACCAGCAAAGATGCTTTCGTCAGACTTATGGCAGACCACTTCAGTCTCTCTGACCATGACGCCAGCGAAATTTTTCTCGCCGTCCTGTACCATGCGTCCGGTCTCTGTGGGAGCACTCACTCGAATCCGGTCATGAAGGAAGCATTAAAAATAGCCGGAATCCCGCATAAAGAACGGGATTTCCGGCTCAGTATGTACGAATTTATCCGAATGAACCTCTGGTATTACCTTGAAAGTCCCACAGGATCTCCTACTGCAGGAAATAACACCAGATCGGAAGTGTGATCAATGAGACGACCGTGGAAAAGACAACGATCTTCGTTGCCAGGCGGTCGTCTTTTCCATATTTGACCGCAAGGACTACACTCGTGCTCGCCGCCGGCATCGCGGAGAGGATCACGCAGACCGCTGTGATCAGCGAGTCGATCCGGAACAACCGGCATCCTGCAAGGACGATGACCGGGATCAGGAACAGGCGGATAAATGTATAATAGTAAACTTCTTTTGAGAACACCTCTTTAAACGGCACCTCCGCCAGTGTGCATCCGATGAGCAGCATCGCGCAGAACGTATTGGCTCCGGCGATCGTCCGAACTGTCTGGTTTACAAATCCCGGAAGCTGAAACTGCGAGATGAGGAGCACCATTCCGGTAAAGATCGCGATGATGCACGGATGGGTCAGCACCTTTTTCACAAGTTCTTTTTTCGTCGGCGCCTCCGTAAAGTAAGTGAGTCCTACCGACCACATGAAGATCCTCGTCGGGATCGTATAGACTGCGGCGTACATGATCCCAAGGTCTCCGAAAATTCCTTCCGCAATCGCATTTCCGAGGATCCCGGCATTGGAGACGATCGTCGCGTACTGAAGAACCTTCCGGCTCTCTTCATTCCATCCCGGATAGAGGACGCGGCTGAGCCCGTTCGAGATGATCTGGATCAGAAATGAGATCACGATCACTTCCAGGGTCAGTTTTAAAATGTCCATGCTGAATTCCATCTGGAACGATTTGATGATACTCGCAGGAAGTGTCACGTTCATGACAAGATTGCTCAAAAGCGCCTTTCCACTCTTATCGATCATCCCTTTTTTCCTCAGATACCATCCGAGCGCCAGAACGCAGAACATCATGCCCTGCATATTAAATAAACTTGTAAAATCCATTTTGTTCCCCTTACCTGCGGCTGTCTTCTCTGTATGTTATAGATAGCCGCGGTTTTATGCATTAAAGTTATTGTAACTCTCGCATTTGAGATTTGTCAATTGGCATGTTCGGTGCAGCTGCAAAATATGCTTAAAATTCTTTCTATTTGGCAGGCGGATCATCCAGACGCCGAAGTTGGTCATTTACAAGACTTCCGGGGTAAAAACGTTTTCCGACGATGATTGCAGGATATCGTTCCGCGACAAAACTCCTGTTTTCATCTCCTTTTTCCGGTGCTATAATAACTCCTGTTACAGCAGTTTTTTCAAAAAGGAGGTCCCCCATGGATTCCATCAATATCCGAAATGCAAAACTTGAAGATGCCCCGCGCATCCTGGAAATCTATACCTATTATGTAGAAAACACCGTGATCACATTCGAATACGAAGCCCCCTCTCTCGAAGAATTCGAAAACCGGATGCGCAACACCATGAAAAAATATCCATATCTCGTGATCGAGCGAAACGGAAAAATCGAAGGCTACTCCTATGCAGGTCCCTTCGTCGGCCGCGCCGCCTACGACTGGGCCTGCGAACTCACGATCTACCTGGACCATAACGCAAAAAAATGTGGTCTCGGCCGAAAACTCTACGAAGCCCTCGCCGACCGCCTGAAAACCATGGGTATTCTGAATCTTTATGCCTGCATCGGCTACCCCAAAGTAGAGGACGAATATCTCAACAAAAACAGCGCCCAGTTCCACGAACACCTCAGCTTCCACCTCTGCGGAACCTTCGAAAACTGCGGCTACAAATTCAACCGCTGGTATGACATGATCTGGATGGAAAAAATTATCGGGGAACACAAGGCAGACCAGCCGCCGGTAAAACCGTACTCCTACATGGAATAAAAAGAATCCATAGAGATCAACACTTTTACGGATGTAAATATGCGTTATATTACATTTTTTCGGATGTTAGCCTGTCTCCGGCAACTTTTTTCGGGCAAAGGACAGCAAAAAACCCCCTCTTGCACATTCCCCACCCCCGCGCTACAATAATAACCGTTCTGCACTTCACAGAAACATCGACTAACGGGAGACATACACAAATGAACACCAAAAACCAAAATGACACCCGCCCGATCTGGCGAGGTGAACTTGCCCTCTTGATCGTTGTCCTCATCAACAGCTTCGGCGTAGTCCTGATGCTTGACTCCGGTGCCGGAATCTCGGCAATCTCCAGCGTACCATACGCCTTCTCAGAATCATTCCCACGAATGACACTCGGCACCTGGACCTACATTTTCCAGGGCACACTCGTGGCTGTCCTGATGATCCTTCGAAAAAAATTCGTTCCGACCTACCTCTTCAGCTTCGTAGTCGGCTTTGCCTTCAGCAAGATGCTGGATGTCTACAAAACTGCCCTTGCCGGTCTTCCAATGGGACTCGGATATCAGATCTGTTACTTTATCGTGAGCTATGTCGTCCTCTGCATCGGAATTGCACTCTCCAACCGCTGCGGACTCCCGATCATCCCGACCGACCTGTTCCCGCGTGAAACAGCTGAGATCCTCAAAGTACCCTACTCCAGAGTCAAGATCACCTTCGACGTGCCCTGCCTCGCCGTGACTGCCGGACTGACCTTCCTCTTCCTCGGCCACATCAAAGGCCTCGGGATCGGAACGATCCTTGCCGCCTTTACCATGGGAAAAGTGATCGGTCTGATTGGAAACGTCCTCGACCGTCATTTCCGATTTGTATCATTTCTGACAGAAAAAGAACAGACGGCATAAAAAATCCCCCTCCCACTCCTGCCCGCACACCCGGATTTCCGGGCACACTGCAGAAGTTAGAGGGGGATTATTATTTACGCGAAGCGTGTTTTCACTTGTTATATTCACAAATTACTGTATGACCAGACCGCAGCCATTACTCCAGCTCAAACGCACCTGTATAAAGCTGATAATACACGCCCTTCTGCGCGATCAGCGTCTCATGGTCGCCGCGCTCGATGATGTGACCGTGGTCGAGAACCATGATCGCCTTACTGTTGCGGACCGTGGAAAGACGGTGCGCGATAACAAAGACGGTACGTCCCATCATCAGGTTGTCCATACCTTCCTGGACGAGTGCCTCCGTTCTCGTATCGATCGAGCTTGTCGCCTCATCGAGGATCATGACCGGCGGATCCGCAACGGCTGCTCTCGCGATCGAGATGAGCTGTCTCTGACCCTGGGAAAGGCTCGCACCATTTCCGGTGAGCATCGTATTGTAGCCCTCCGGCAGTCTCTGGATAAAGTCATCGGCATTCGCCAGTCTCGCTGCCGCCATACACTCCTCGTCCGTGGCGTCCAGACGACCATAGCGGATGTTGTCCATGACCGTGCCGGTAAACAGGTTGACATCCTGTAAAACGACGCCGAGAGATCTTCTAAGATCCGGCTTTCTGATCTTCGTGATGTTGATGCCGTCGTAACGGATCTTTCCGTCCGGAATGTCGTAGAAACGGTTGATCAGGTTCGTGATCGTCGTCTTTCCGGCGCCGGTCGCACCTACAAACGCGATCTTCTGACCAGGTTTCGCATAAAGAGTGATATCATGGAGAACAAGCTTCTCCGGTGTGTAGCCGAAATCAACATCCTCCAACCGGATATCGCCCTTTAACGGGGTGTAGGTGACGGTTCCGTCCGCCTTGTGCGGATGTTTCCATGCCCAGATGCCGTTCTTGTCGTTTGTCTCCTTCAAGGTTCCGTCCGCAGTCCACTCCGCGCGGACAAGCGTTACATAACCTTCATCCTTCTCCGGCTCCTCATCGATCAGAGAGAACACTCTGGAAGCTCCTGCGAGTCCCATTGCGACCATGGAAACCTGCATGGATGCCTGCCCGATCGTCTGGGAAAGCTGTCTTGCCATTCCGAGGAACGAGACGATGATACCGATCGTAAGGACACCGTTTCCGCCGAGGCTTAAGTTCGGCGCTCCGCAGTAGACGAGAAGTCCGCCAACGATCGCCAGTACCACATACATCAGGTTGCCGACATTGTTTAAGATCGGCATCAGGGAGTTACCATAGCGGTTTGCAAGTTCTCCGTCGGAGAACAGTTTCTCATTTAACTTGTCGAAATCCTTCTTGCACTCTTCTTCATGACAGAACACCTTTACGACCTTCTGTCCCTGGATCATCTCCTCGATGAAACCTTCCTCTTTCGCGAGCGACTTCTGCTGCTCCATCATATAGCGGGAGCTCGCGCCGCCGAATTTCTTCGTGACCGTCAGCATGAGCACCGAGAACAGGCAGACCAGGATCGTCATCCACACGCTGTAGTAGATCATCATGAGGAACATGACTGTGATCGTCAAAGATGCCTGGAATACCATCGGAAGCGACTGACCGATCATCTGGCGGATCGCGTCCGTATCGTTCGTGTAGGTACTCATGATATCGCCGTGTGCATGTGTATCAAAATATTTGATCGGCAGGGACTGCATCTTGTCGAACATGTCCACACGCAGATGTTTTAACGTTCCCTGTGTCACGATCGCCATGAGGTGCGTGTAGGTGAACGCCGCGGCGACACCGAACGCGTAGATCGTGAGCATGGAGAGGATCGTCTGCATGAACGGCTGTTTCACACTTTCCATGCCCGATTTCAGGCCCGGAAGAATACAGGTATCGATCAACCGCTGTAAAAATACCGTCTGGACAACGGAAGCCGCCGCGCTGACGATGATGCAGCAGATGACCACGATCAGATGGATCCTGTAATTCTGGAAGATATAGCGGAGCAGGCGGCCGAAAGTGCCTTTTTTCCTATTGTTCTGTTTTTCCATATCACTCTGCCTCCTTGCTCTTTGTCTGGGAATCATTGACTTCCCGGTAAATTCCGTTTAAAGCGAGAAGTTCTTCATGCGTACCGGACTCCACGATCCGTCCGCCGTCCATGACGAGAATGCGGTCCGCATCCTGCACGGAGGAGACACGCTGGGCGATGATGATCTTTGTGGTATCCGGAAGCTCATTCTTAAATGCCTGACGGATCAGGGCATCGGTCTTTGTGTCGACCGCAGAGGTGGAATCGTCGAGGATCAGGATCTTCGGCTTCTTTAAAAGAGCTCTCGCAATACAGAGACGCTGCTTCTGGCCGCCGGAGACGTTCGTTCCTCCCTGCTCGATGTAAGTGTCATAGCCGGCCGGGAACTGGGTGACGAACTCATCCGCCTGCGCAAGCTTGCATGCATGGATCAGCTCCTCGTCTGTGGCGTTCTTGTTGCCCCAGCGGAGGTTATCTTTGATCGTTCCCGAGAACAGGACGTTCTTCTGGAGAACGACGGCCACCGCGTCACGGAGCGCCTGGAGGTCATATTCTCTCACATCGCGTCCACCGACTTTGACCGAACCTTCCGAGACGTCATAGAGACGCGGGATCAGCTGGATCAGGGAAGTCTTGGAGGAACCGGTTCCTCCGATGATCCCGATCGTAGCGCCGGACGGGATCTCAAGATCGATGTCCGTGAGTGCATATTTCTTGTTCTTTCCGGAATAGCGGAAGGAAACATGATCAAACTCGATGCTGCCGTCCTTCACTTCCTTCGCTCCGTTTTCCGGAGATCTCAGGACACTCTCATGTGTCAGGACCTCCGCGATACGGTCGCCGGATTCCTGCGCCATGCTGCACATAACAAATACCATGGACAGCATCATCATTGAAGACAGGATCTGGACGCCATAGCTGATCAGGGAGGAAAGTTCACCGGTCGAGAGCGATGTTCCACCGGATCCGATGATGAGCTTCGCTCCAAAGAAGCTTACTAAAAGCATCGCAAGATAGATGCAGAACATCATGATCGGGTTGTTCAATGCGAGGATCTTCTCTGCCATCGTGAAGTCTTTCCGGACTTCCTCTGCGGCTTTTCCGAACTTTTCCTTCTCGTAGTCTTCACGGACGAAGGATTTTACAACACGGATGCCGCCGACGTTTTCCTGGACGGAATTGTTTAAGGCATCATACTTCTTAAAGATCCGCTTGAAGATCGGATGTACATAGAAAAAGATGCCGAACAGCGCGATCGCGAGGACCGGGATCAGTGCCAGGAAGATGAAGGACATCCGGACATTGATACTCATGCTCATGATCACGGAGAAGATCATCATGAGCGGGGCACGGACTGCCATCCGGATGAGCATCTGATACGCATTCTGGACGTTTGTGACGTCGGTCGTCATTCTCGTAACCAGAGAGGACGATGAAAACTTGTCGATATCCGCAAACGCGAAATCCTGGGTTTTAAAATAGAGATCTCTCCGGAGGTTCTTTGCAAGTCCGCATCCGGCTGTTGCCGCGGATCTTGCGGAGAGGACTCCAAAACACAGGGACATGGTCGCAAGGACCAGAAGAAGCACGCCGTACTTTAAGATCGGCGTCATGGAAGTTCCCGTCATGTCATCGATGAGCTTTGACATGATGAGCGGGATCGTACATTCCAGCACGACCTCCATGGCAACGAACACGGGCGTCTCGATGGATGCCCGTTTATATTGGCGCACGCTTTTTAAAAGTGTTTTAACCATGAATCTTACCTCGTTTCCATATTATGATTTGTTATGATAAAAGTTCAAAAGGTTCGGTACAGCAGGTCCGTATCCTTGCAGAACCGGCTGTATCTTCCCCCTTTTGTCCTCATAACGGACTTTCTCCTTTCAGATAAGTCTTCTGTCTCCCGCTGCCGGAAAGAGAACAGAGTCTTATCTGACTAATCTGTATCAGGACATGTTTCGGATCATCCGGCTGATGACGCGGAAAAATGTCGCGAGATCATCCTCCGTGATCCCCTCGGTCAGCCTTCGTTCCGTCTCCTCCAGACTCTCCCGGATCATTCCCTGGTACTGGAGTCCCTTTTCCGTCACAACGATCCGCTTTAATCTCGCATCGTAGGGAACCGTTTCCCGGCGGATCAGACCATTCTTTTCCATATCCTTTAAGATTTTTGTGGCCGTCGGCGGCCGCAGGCTGTATTCTTCCTCGACATCTTTCTGGAACACATCCGTGTCCATGCTTCTCGCCAGAATAAAATGAAGCGTTTTTCCCTGCGCGGGGCTCAGAGTGTCGTGAAAAGAAAAGGTACTGAAATGCCTCCGGATCAAATTGGACAGCATTCCGATACTTCTGCCAACAGTTTCTTTCATAAATCAAAATCCCCCTTAAAAAAAGAATGTGCCGCAGCTCATTCTCGCACCGAGCGCGATCGCTATCATCTTTGTCTGCATCATATTTCAGCGCTTCTTTCCATTCTCCGCTCTGACCGTAAGAAAATGTGAAACCAAAATCAGAGTTCCTGTCGTCTCCGACCGTATTCCATTGATTTTATTCTTAGCAAATACTTAGCAAACTAATTTGTTAGCTTGCTAAGTATCATAAAACATCCATCATTTAATGTCAACGAAAAAAATGTGAAAATTCTGTGAGGAAATCATTACATGAAACTCCATATGGGAAGGTGAATAAGAGCATATAAGAATATTGTATACAATTTGTGCATGTTTCCGAAAATGTAAAAATTGGAAAAAAAGACTTACGAAGTCCGGAAAAATATTGTATACTGCGTTCACATAGAGATTGGAAACGCAGTGAGATGCACACAAAAAGCAGTGGAGTCGCAACGAGTTTTGTTGACTTCGCTGCTTTTTTTCTGCCCCTTGCAGTGAGAAGCGCATCCGGAAGAAAAGACATTCCATATGCTTTTCCGATCATGAAAAAGAATATGTACGCTAGCACGTACAATAACCAAAAACACAATTTCACAAAAAGGAGAAAAAGTATGCCAAGAAATAAAAGAGAAAGTCTGATCTACACCGTATTAATGTGCTTTACTATGGTGCTCTGGATGAGCATCTACAATGTAACCCTTCACATGGGAGCTCTGAACCTGACCACGATCCGCGAAGCATGGATCGGTTTCCCGATCGCCTACGTGTTTGCGATGTGCATGGACTGGTTCGTCGTATCAGGCCCGGCAAAGGGATTCGCATTCCGTTTTCTCGTTAAGCCGGAAAGCCCGGTATTACACAAAGTGATCGCAGTTTCCTGCTCCATGGTCGTTCCGATGGTGATCATCATGTCCATGTACGGAGCTCTTGAGGGATGTGTAAAGAGCGGAAACTTCAATCTGCTCCTGATCATCTGGCTGACAAACATCCCGAAGAACTTTATCATGGCTCTTCCGTTCCAGCTCCTCGTTGCAGGACCGCTTGTACGCCGCGTATTCCGCGGAGCATTCCCGGAGGGAACTGTGTTAGCATGATCGGATAAAAGCTGATCTGCGACAAAAATTTTTGTTATAGATCTCAAAAACGCCCTATCTGCAGAATGCAGCAATCTTTGCGAGTGAACCCATTGAAAAACAAAAGACACAATGCGAGATTGAATTTTTCAATCAGCACTGCGTCTTAGCGTCTGGCTCTTCCGTCTTTCCGGTCATGACCTGATTTCTTGTTTTTGTAACCGTTCGGTTACTTTGTATTATAGCAACCGAACGGTTACTTGTCAAGATAAAAGAGGACGTTCGGCGGAAACTGTTTCATGAGGAATAACATTATGCCGCCGCATTCGCATTCACCTGGTCGATCACCTTCCGGATCCCCATCCATACAGACAGATTCTTGTTAAACTTCGCCAATACCCAGAATTGTTCCCTAGTATTTGGCTGACAGGTGTGCGCGTGCGGATGATATTGCAATTTTGATTGATCCTCCTCAGTTCTTCTCTACAAATCTTAGCCGTTCTTCAGTTCTTCCACCCTACAAAAATGCTCTTTCGTTTTCCTGTCATAACTGATCCCAACTGCCAGAATTCTTCCTGTATACTTCTGCTTTTCTCCGAGTTTTCCCATTAAGCGCAGCGCATAGTTCTTCTTTTTAATCTGAGCGATTGCTTCTTCCGGTGATGCGTCTACCTTCAATTCCAGGATCAGGGCATCCGCATTTTTTCTCTCCGGATAAAAGATAAAATCTGCATATCCTTCTCCGGCTTTTTCTTCTCGTTCCACCTGATAGCGATCTCTGGCCGCAAGATATACCAGATTCACAACAGCCGATAATTCAATTTCATTATTATATGAAAAGATCGGCGATTCTGAGTCATGTGCATATTTTAATATCTGCGACATGGTATTTGTATCTCCTGCAATCGTTGCTTTCAGCATTTTTTCTGACTCCCGCGCCAGATTATACACATACCCAAATGATTCCTTTGACATCAGAAGCAGCCTGAACTGGTCCATGATCTCCCGATTCGGAATAAACACTTTTCCATCCTCATATGTCAGCAGACCGTAGATTACCATTGCAGAGTAAATTTCATCCTTTGTATGCAGCTTCATCGCAGTCGCAGCGTAGTTCTGGATCTCAACATCAATGCCCTCTCCTGCGATCATCAATACGATATCATCACGGACTTCCTCCACATTATTGCGGACATAGTAGAAGATTTCGTCATACGGTCCGGAGCTGGTCCAATAGTTTCGTACCTGGTTGTCCGTCAGAGCACATACGATTGAACGTGGATTGTAGATCAGATCTCCGCCTGCTGTGTGATATCCGTCATACCAGTTTTTCAAGTCTTCTCTCGCTATTTTCGGATTGCGTGTTATGGTCCGGTATCTCTGATAGAGGGTATCCACTTCGGAATCGAGGAAACCGAAGAACTCACTGAAACGTACAGAAGTCGCCATATCATATTCCAGGAACATGTTGAGCTCTGATCCGCTCGAATACTTTGCGATCGGAAGAACGCCTGTCATATAGGCAAGTTCTACGTAGACCTCACCTTTTAAGAGTGATTTCAGGAAGAGCAGATACTCCTTCTGATCCTGTTCTGTAATAAAATCCATGTGAAACGGTGCATCCCACTCATCAATGACAAAAATGTATTTTTCATTTTTCTCCTGGCAGATCATATTCAGAATATCCCAGACAGCCTTTTCTGTATCGATCTGAAGATCCGGGTATTCCTGGAAAAGATCTTTCTTCAAGCCATCCAGGATTCTTGTGATATACGCATCGTATGTGGTACATTTCTCCGGTACTTTACTAAAATCTATATAAATGATATTATGCCGGTTCAGATGACGTTCAAAATACGGATCCGTCGCAATCTCAAGCTGCGAAAAGATCTGTCTGGAATCTTCCGCTTTTCCGAAAAAAGCGCCCACCATATTTGCCATCACACTTTTTCCAAATCTTCTCGGTCTCGTAATGCATAAAAAGCGCTCCGTCGTGTTCATGGAAAGAAAAAGCTCCTGCAGCAAAGCCGTCTTATCCATAAAATATTTTCCTGCAGCTGCCACCTGATACGCATCATACGGAACTCTGCTGTTCAAAAACATTCCCATCGCATTTCCTCTCTTTCCGGCTGGATCTCTTCTTTTTCATATTATCCTTAGTATAAAGCATCTGCCGTTATAAATCAACAAATCCGGCTTTGCTGAGATGCTCTTTCCACTCTGAAATCTTCACAGCCGCGGACCACCCCGTTCATGTGTTTCCCCCTCCGTGTTCTTTCTATAATAAATACACTTCCCCCGCACTTTCTGTCACATCCCCACGAAACTCCGCAAAAATCCACCAAAACTAAGGCTTTCGGCTTCTTGACAATCCCAATTCTACACGCTATAATACAGAGAATGTAAAGCTAAAAATTATAAAGGGTCATTCTGCCCCGAAACAATAAGAAAGGTAAGACGTCATGGCTGATAAGAAACATATTTTAACTTATGCAGGACTGAAAAAATACGAGGATGAGCTTCAGGATCTGAAAGTAAACCGCCGTCGTGAGATTGCCCAGAAGATCAAAGAGGCAAGAGAACAGGGAGACTTATCCGAGAATGCCGAGTACGATGCTGCGAAAGATGAGCAGAGAGATATTGAGTTAAGAATCGAAGAGCTCGAGAAGCTGTTAAAGAACGCAGAGGTTGTCGTTGAGGACGAGGTAAACCTTGATAAGATCAATGTTGGATGTATCGTAAAGGTTTACGATGTCGATTTCGATGAGGAGATGGAATTCAAGCTCGTTGGTTCCACAGAGGCAAACAGCCTTGAAAATAAGATCTCCAATGAGTCTCCGGTCGGACACGCGCTGATCGGAAAACGCGTTGGTGACGTTGTTGACGTTGAAACACAGTCCGGAGTTATCCAGTATAAGGTACTCGATATTAAAAGAGTCGATTGATCGTCATCGTGTACAGGCAGTGATCTTCCGGACTGAAAATTCTGTACACGACCGTATCGATCATACACAAAGACTACAGTGAAGGAGAAATAGAAAAGTGGCTGAACAGCAGAATCAGAACAAGAATGCAAATGCAAAAGAGCAGGATATCCACCAGCTCCTAAAGGTGCGCCGCGAGAAGCTTGCTGAGTTACAGACAGAGGGCAGAGACCCGTTCCAGATCACAAAGTATGATCAGGATACTCACAGCGCAGATATCAAAGACAATTACGCAGAATATGACGGAAAGGAAGTTTCCATCGCCGGACGTATCATGTCCAAGCGTGTGATGGGTAAAGCTTCCTTCTGCAACGTCCAGGACCTCAAGGGCAACATCCAGTGCTATGTATCCCGTGATGAGCTCGGTGACGATTCCTACAAAGACTTCAAGAAGATGGATATCGGCGATATCGTCGGCATCAAAGGCTTTGTATTCACAACAAAGATGGGCGAGATCTCTGTTCATGCCCATTCCGTAACTCTGCTCTCCAAGAGCTTACAGATCCTTCCGGAGAAATACCATGGTCTGACAAACACGGATACCCGTTACCGTCAGAGATATGTGGACCTGATCATGAACGAGGACGTAAAGAAGACATTCGTTATGCGTTCCAAGATCATCAGCTGCATCCGCAGATATTTAGATAACCTCGGATTCCTCGAGGTTGAGACTCCGATGCTCGTTGCAAATGCCGGCGGTGCTGCCGCAAGACCGTTCGAGACTCACTACAATGCACTTGACGAGGACGTTAAACTTCGTATCTCCCTCGAGCTCTACTTAAAGAGACTCATCGTCGGCGGTATGGAGCGTGTTTACGAGATCGGCCGTGTATTCCGTAACGAAGGTCTTGACACAAGACACAACCCGGAATTCACTCTGATGGAGTTATACCAGGCATATACAGACTACAAGGGAATGATGGACCTCACCGAGAACATGTTCCGTCATATCGCAGAGCAGATCTGCGGATCCACAACGATCCCGTATGCGGATGTTGAGATCGACCTTGGAAAGCCGTTCGAGCGCCTTACCATGATCGATGCGATCAAGAAATATACCGGTATTGATTTCAACGAGATCACTACGACTGAGGAAGCAAAGAAATTAGCAGATGAGAAGGGCGTTCACTACGAGGATCGTCATGTCCGCGGCGACATCATCAACCTCTTCTTCGAGGAATTCGTTGAGGAGCACCTGATCCAGCCGACCTTCATCACAGACCATCCGATCGAGATCTCCCCGCTTACCAAGAAGAAACCGGGTCATCCGGAGCAGGTTGAGCGTTTCGAGCTCTATATCTATGCCCGTGAGATGTGTAACGCATACTCCGAGTTAAACGATCCGATCGACCAGAGAGAGCGTTTCAAAGCACAGGAGGCTGCTCTTGCTGCCGGTGATGACGAGGCAAACACAACAGATGAGGACTTCTTAAATGCCCTTGAGATCGGTATGCCGCCGACCGGTGGTATCGGATACGGTATCGACCGTCTTGTTATGTTATTTACAAACTCCCCGGCGATCCGTGACGTACTGCTCTTCCCGACAATGAAGTCCCTGGACGCTAAGAAGGGCGAAGGGAAGGCTGAAAAGGCAGTAGAAAATGCTGCTGTGGCAGAGGAAAAGGTTGCAGAAAAGATTGATTTCTCCAACGTAAAAATCGAACCATTGTTTGAAGAAATGATTGATTTCGATACCTTTGCAAAGGCTGATTTCCGTGCAGTAAAGATTCTGGAATGTGAAGCAGTACCGAAGTCAAAGAAGCTTTTAAAGTTCACTCTGGATGACGGAACAGACCGGAAACGCACGATTTTAAGCGGTATTCACGAGTATTACGAGCCAGAAGATCTGATTGGCAAGACAGCGATTGCAATCGTAAATTTGCCTCCGAGAAAGATGATGGGCATTGATTCCGAGGGTATGCTGATTTCAGCAGTACACGAGGAAGATGGACATGAGGGATTAAATCTTCTCATGGTGAATGACTGGATTCCGGCAGGTGCGAAGTTGTACTAAGAATCAGAAAATCCATAGACTTTTATGAGTTTATCGAGTGTTTGACATCAAATTGACATCAAATTTGTGTCATTCGGTGGACTAATATGGACTGAAAAGGGATGTTTTAGAAATCAGAACCTTTCAAAACTTAATAGTTGAATGCTATTAAAAGGACATTTTCCAATAAAACGGAGAGTGTCCTTTTTCTGTTGTTATGGTCAAAACAAAATCAAAATAACACAAGGAGGGTTCTATTATGACAAGTACAGCGTTAGGAGCAGAAACCAAAAAGGAAGAAAAGATTATTTTTATCAGCGATGCACATGAGAAATTCTACTACGAGAAGTTAAAGGAAGTCCGGTATCAGGATGTTTACCACAAGGCACTCTGCTATTGTCTTGGGATCAGCGATGATACCAGAAGAAATGTTTACAGAATTTATGATTTCAAAACAGGATGCGTAATAACAGAGTGTTTACACGAAGGCTGGCAGACCAGTGGAAGTGTGAGAGTGATCAGAATGGCATTCAATCTGTATTGCAATGGAACACCAAGTGTTTCCGATTATGAAGATGCAGAAGAACAGGTGGACGAGTGCAGGCAGTACACGGTGGAGGAAATATTCTGCTGTGCTTATGCACCATATTTCTGGCAGGCAATTCAGATTCGGTATCCGGAATATGCCACATACAACCATAAGCTGTATGCCTTATTGGGAGGAACAGACTAATGTTAAAAGTCAGATTGATGGGAACAAAGAATGATATTAAGTGGTTCGGAAAGATTTTGCAGAGGAATCCGAAAGTGGAAGTAACGGAGTTTTCCGAGATGTATCCGAATAAGGGAACGAAGAAATTTTACAGGGCGTATGTAGAAGTAAAGAAAAGAAACGTAGCAGAAAAATAGCAGAAAACAAAGGAGAATCTATCATGTGTAAAATAATCGCAATCGCAAACCAAAAAGGTGGTGTGGGCAAGACCACCACAACCAGTAATTTAGGCATAGGATTGGCAAAACAGGGCAAGAAAGTCCTGCTGATTGATGCCGATGCACAGGGCAGTCTGACAGACAGTCTTGGCTTCACAGAGCCGGACAAGCTAGAGGAAACACTTGCAACAGCACTTGGCAATATCATCAATGATGAAGATATGGAAGCGGATTATGGTATCCTGAAACACAAAGAGGGAATTGACCTGATGCCGGGAAACATTGAGCTTTCCGGTCTGGAAGTATCACTTGTAAATGTGATGAGCAGAGAGCTTGTGATGCGTTCCTACATAGAGCTGGTAAAGGATAATTATGATTATATTCTGATTGACTGTATGCCCTCTCTCGGCATGATTACTATAAACGCTTTTGCCTGTGCGGACAGTATTCTGATTCCAGTGCAGGCGGCATATCTTCCGGCAAAAGGGTTGCAGCAGCTTATTAAGACCATAGGAAAGGTCAGGAGACAGATTAACCCGAAGCTGATGATTGAGGGGATTCTGCTGACAATGGTGGATGCTCGAACCAATTATGCAAAGGACATTACTGCATTACTGGTGGAGAATTACGGTAGCAAGGTGCGGATATTTGAAAACAGTATTCCCATTTCCGTCCGTGCGGCAGAGATTTCCGCAGAGGGTGTCAGTATCTACGAACATGATCCGAAAGGCAAAGTAGCCGCTGCTTATCAGTCTTTGACGGAGGAGGTGCTTGGGAATGAGTAAAGCAGGAAGTGCCGCAAAGGTAAAATTAAGCAGTTATGATGATTTATTTGGAAATGCAGAAGAAAAGACAGGGAGCGAAGAGCAGATTATCAGAGCCAAGCTCACGGATTTGCATGAGTTTAGAAATCATCCGTTCCGTGTACTGGACGATGAAAAAATGGAAGAAACAACGGAAAGCATCAGTAAGTATGGGGTGCTCGTACCGGGAATTGCAAGACCGAGGGCAGAGGGTGGCTATGAAATCATAGCCGGACACCGCAGAAAACGAGGTTCAGAACGGGCAGGAAAAGAGGATATGCCTGTGATAGTCCGCAATTATACAGACGATGAAGCTACGATTATCATGGTGGATTCCAACATTCAGCGTGAGGACATTCTGCCAAGTGAGAAGGCGAAAGCTTATGCCATGAAATACGAGGCTATGAAGCATCAGGGCAGAAAAGGAAACGGAAATACGCTTGACGAGGTAGGAGAAGCTGCCGGAGAAAGCGGAAAGACGGTGCAACGGTATATCTGGCTTGCAAGGCTGTCCGATGAGCTGCTAGAGTTGGTTGACAGAAAGAAAATCGGTCTGGTACAGGGTGTTGACATTTCCTTTCTGTCGGAAGATGCACAACAGTGGGTGCTGGTAATCCTTGAGGAAAGCGGAGCAAATATTTCCACAGTACAGTCTGCCAAGCTGAAGGAATATGGGAAAAGCGGCGAACTGACGCTGCCGATGGTGCGTCTGATACTGACCGAGGAAAAGCCGAAAGAGAGGAAAGTTACAATCAAGTCTGAAAAAATCAGCCAGTTTTTTTCAGAGGAATACTCCAGCGAAGAGATTGAGGGGATTATCCTGCAATTATTGGAGGAATGGCAGAAGAAACAGTAAAGGGGGTGCGGTAAAATGGGTAAACAGATACAGTTTGATTATTACTATGGGATTGAAGCAGAACAGTTTTCCTTTTATCGTGTTCCTCGGTTGCTGATTAAAGACGAGCGTTTCAAGGGGCTTAGCAGCGATGCCAAGCTCCTGTACGGTCTGATGCTTGACCGTATGTCACTGTCTATGAAAAATGGCTGGTTGGATGAAGAAAACAGAGCCTATATCATTTATACTCTTGATAATGTCATGGAGGATTTGGGATGTGCAAAAGCAACCTGTGTTAAGATTATGAAAGAGTTGGACAGTGATAATGGGATAGGATTGATCGAAAAGAAACGCAGGGGACTTGGAAAACCGGATATTATTTATGTAAAGAATTTTGCCACAATAGGAGAAGCAGAAGAAGAAACGCCTGCAAATGCTGATGTTTCCACAGAAGTTCAGGATTTGAACCTCAAGAGTTCTAAAAGTTATACTTCCAGAAGTTCAGAAACTGAACTTCAAGAGGTTCAAAAAGCAGACTTCCAGAAGTCTAAAAATTTTACTTCAAGAAGTACAATATCTGAACTTGCGGAAGTTCAAAAAGCAGACCCTAATTATACTAACTATAATCATACTAACCAGAGTAATATTGATAGGAATTATATCAATCCTATCAATCAATCCGGCAGTGAGTTGGAAGGGGAGATTGATGTGATGGAAGATGTCAATGCTTACATGGAAATCATCAAAGAGAATATTGAGTACGAACATCACATGAAATATGGCAGATGGCAGGACAAAGGGCTGTATGAGGAATTGTATGAGGTAATCTGCGAGATTGTATGTGTGAAGCATAAGACTGTTAAAATCGGTGGAAATGATTATCCATATGAGCTTGTAAAATCAAAGTTCCTCAAACTGAATAGCTCCCATTTGGAATATGTGATAGGATGTATGCAGGAAACAACTACGAAAATTGCAAATATCAAGGCATATATGGTAACAGCTCTTTATAATGCACCCTCAACGATGAATCATTATTATCAGCAGGAGGTACAGCATGATATGTACGGAGGTGGCTGGAATGAAAAGAATATTGGTTAAAATTGTGCTTCCGGTATCGTTGCTGGCAGTTTGGATGATAACCTGTTATCCGATTTGCAGAAAAGCAGAAGGATTTGATTTTTTCCTGTATTGGGTACTGGTCGGCTGTCCTTATGGGATCAGAAAAATGTGTATGATTCTCATACCAAAAAATTTCGGAATTGCAGGAAGTATAGGAATACTGGCACTGAACTGTATTGTAGGTGGTCTGATTGGCGGTGTGGTTGTAATTCTGAGAATGGTTATGGTGCTGATGGAGATAATAAAGATAATCAGTGATACTTCTGGACACGATGTCCAAAGGTGCAGATGAAAAGCGAAAATGAAAAAGGCATTGTTCATCAATCAGAACAACACCTTTAATTATCATCCGGGACGTATTCCATAATCTCTTCAATCCGGCAGTTAAGTATCTGGCAAAGCCTGTTTAAAATAAGCGTTTTTACAACAAGGTTCTGCCGAAGCCGCTGAAGCTGTGCTTTATCAATGCCATAATCTTTGATAAGCTGGTACTGGCTGATTCCTTTTTCCTTTAGCGTACGCCAAAGCGGATCGTATTTAATCATACTGAAAGCTCCTTTCCACACTTGTATTCTAAGTGCATGAAACATATAATAATATGGTGCGTGTACGCACCATAAAACATACAAGGAGAGTAAAAAAGTTATGGAACATAATGAGTTTAAGGATCAGCTATACGAAGTATTAGATGAAAATGATGTGGCTTTAGGGATTGAGGATATAGATACCTCTGATGCCGCAAATATTTTTACAATAAAAACAAGGGACGGAAGTGTTTTTGAAATAGAAACACGGAAGATTGAATAAGAGGCAGCACGATGCCTCGAAACAGGAGGTTTGCAACTGTGGAGAAAAGTTACATTACAGACATAGAACGGGAACGGTGCAAAAAGGTTGCCGCAGCCTATGCAGAACTGTATGAGCTGGAAAGCATTTTGGTATTGGATGTAGGACGGTACGGTTTTGTGAAGCTGCAATATTACACACCGGAGTATGGATTTAATGATGTTATAACCTATACAGACAGTGAGAGTATGTTTGAGGACTTATGGCAGGAATGGCTTGATACCCGGCTCTATCTCTTCGCAAAGGGAACGCCGATGCTGGAAATGGGATATGAGGAAATCTTCAAATGTCTGCCGGAGGAAAAACAGAAAGAGCTTTTAGAGCAAAAAGCAGTATTTGCAAAAATGGCAGAAATAGAACTGAAATAAAACAGCGTCAGGGCAGTTATGAATTGAAAGATTTGTAGCTGCCCTTTTTTTATTGCTTTTGGACACGATGTCCAGAAGCGGAAAGGAGCAAAATGGAATCATTACGAGATGTAAAAAGAGTTATGGAACGGGAGATAGAGAAAGGGAGCTGCCCATTACAGTTTGAATATCTGGAATTTGGAGAAAAACCGTTTCAGTTCATAGAATCAGAGGAAAAGCTGAATGAGGTGCTTTCGTATTTGTTGCGGTTGGGGGAATATAGAGGATATACGGAGCATCTTGTAGGAAATAACGTGTATATGGATTTGGATATGTTGTGCCGGAAAATTCAGTTTAAGCGTACCCATTCCCCTGTGGAGCGTAGTGAAATCCAGTGGAAAATACAACGCTATAAAAATAAACTGAAACCGGACTATGCAGGTAAGGTTTGTTTAGAAATAGTGCAGTGCGTTTTCAGTCTGCCGGAAGGAGCAGCGGAGAAGTACCAGATTGTATATGATGGACAGAAAACCTATGCTTTTGCCATGTCAAATAAGTATATTCTGGGACTTTTTACTCATTGTGAAGCCGCAAGAAAATCTGCTGTGGAGGACGGTGTGGAGTTTGTACATCTGCCGGAGAATGAACAGAAAATCGTCAGTCTTGAAAATGTGAGGAATGTGTTGTTTCAGGCATTGCTGCTTGATAATGTTACGGTGGAGAATGGTCTGTTCCATGCACAGATGTGTACGGTTATGCTGTTGAAATAAATGTACCGGAAATATTTGATACAGGCATAAATTTTGTTATAATGGCTTTGAACAGAATTTGTCCGAAAGAGGGATTGTATGAAACCAAATCATCATTCACTGGCATATAAACAGCAGAAACAGCCGAATAAGACCTATAAGGATTTAAAACAGAAGCAGAAGATGAAAATAGCAGACTGGATGTTTCGGGAAACCTGCATTTTCTATAAGGAAAATGGAGAGATACCAAATGAGGAGGTAGCAAAGCAGATTATTGACCGGATTTATGAAAAACTGAAATCTCTTGCAATCTGGGTTCCGTATGAAGAGGTTTACCGAGCATATCTTTTAAAATTGCCACGATATGAGCTTCGTATTGCGGAAAATGGGATACCGGAAGAAAAGCCGCCGAAGGAGAAAAAGGAGGATGTGCCGAAAAAGAAAAAGGGAAGCAGTAATAAGCGGTGTCCGGTATGCGGCAGGAGAATGAAACAGCAGTTTATTGGTTTGCAGCATTGCAAATGTGGAATGAGCTGGAAAAAGGACATCGGCTTTTTTGAGCGAACCGGAGATATGGTGTTTGCCTTGGAGCGGAGAAAAATAGGAAATAAACAAAAACAGTGCCCTGTCATTCGATATAAGGAATAGGGCATGGAAAAACAGAAAACAGCGTCAGGGCAGTTATGAGTCGAAAGATTTGTAGCTGCCCTTTTTTATTGCTTTTGGACACGATGTCCAGAAGCCGGATGGAGGTCAGATGAAATGAAAAAGAGAGAATTTCAGAAAAAAGCAGCCGCAGCGTTATTGGGAAAACTGGCAGATGTTGTGATGGAACTGGAAGAAAATCCAAACATCACAATAACGTCGGAGTATCATAGTAGCTATTTTAAATTGAGAAAGAATTACAATCTGATTCAGATTTCGGTCAAGCAGACAGGAGAGCTGACGTATCAGTTGACGGATATGCTGGGAAACACAGGCAGAAGTCAGATTTATGTACAATATCATGCTGGAGATGATCCGGAACATTTGATAAAGAAGTTTGTTGAGGATTTTGGGCGGCTTTATAAGGATTTTCTTTTAGCGGGAACGCTGCATGATTTTGTTCGTATCCAGTTATCTGTGGATGCAGATACAGAGGAAGCATTAAGGGAGTACGAGGACTGTATCAGAGCAGGCTGCCTGTAAATCAGAATTTTTGGACACGATGTCCAGAAGCGGAAAGGAGAGAACATGAAATATTTACTACATCGGCTGCTTGTTCCGCCCTGAAGGAACAGCAGTAAAAAGGAAAGAAGGAGGTACAGATGCAGGAAGAAGTAACGCAGAAAACAATCGCCCTTGTGATTAAGGCTGCAAAGCTGGATGCCAATATCCTGAAATCTGCCATGAGAATGTATCTGAATCATTGCAGAAAACAGGCACAGAAAACGCATGGGAAAGTGTCGGTTAAGGAACTGGTGGGCGAGGGTGCAGGTGCTTCATCCATTGAAATCACAGATGGCAATATCAAATCCTTTGAGCGGGTAGCTCGTAAATACAATGTTGATTTTGCTGTGAAAAAGGATAAGACCACCGAGCCACCGAAGTATCTGGTATTTTTCAAGGGCAGGGATGCCGATGCTGTGGCACAGGCATTTAAGGAATTTGTTTATGGAAATGAGAAAAAGAACAGTAGGACTTCTGTAAGGCAGAAATTAAAGCATTTCCGGGATGTGGTATCAAAGGATCAGAACAAAGAACGGAGCCGGGAAAAGAATAAGGACAGGGGGCAGAGCCTATGACTAATATCATAGCAGGCATTACCAAAGATTTAAAAGCTGTCCCCAAAAAGCTGAAGGAAAAAGCAAAAAGTGCAGATGTTAAAAAGCTGATACTGCTGAATCTTCCCTATGTGCTTGCCGGGTACTTCTGTAATAAGGCAGCATTTTTATGGAGAGTGGCAGAGGGCAGTAATGCGTCTGACAAGATGATGGTAGTAATGAGCCAAATGGACAGGATGTTTTCCAATCCGTTCCCCAGTTTTTTTCTGAGTGATTTGCTGATTGGAATCGCCGGAGGCGTTGCCTTAAAATTCATTGTTTATTATAAGGCGAAGAATGCCAAGAAATTCCGGCAGGGTGTGGAATACGGTTCTGCACGGTGTGGTGCATAATCTTAACTGTAAGGAAAACTATGTGGACGCAGGAGGTATGCACATGAACGAATATAATAAAATTACAGCCCTTTACTCCCGCCTTTCCGTCGGGGACGAGGACAGAGATGGCGGCGAGAGCAACAGCATTGTAAACCAAAAGGCATTTCTGGAACGGTACGCCCAACAGCAGAGATTAACCAATATCCGGCACTACATTGACGATGACGAAAGCGGCAGGTTCTTTGACCGCTCTGCCTATTCCCGCATGATGGAGGATGTGGAAAACGGAAAAATAGGCGTCTGCATTATGAAAGACCTGACGCGCTGGGGGCGTGATTATCTCCAAGTCGGCAATGCAATGGAGGTATTCAGACGGAACAATGTCCGCTTTATCGCGGTCAATAACGGCATAGACAGCGACAATCCCGATACATTGGAGTTTGCGCCCTTTATCAATATCATGTCGGAGTGGTACGCAAAGGACATCAGCAAGAAAGTAAAAACGGGTATCAGGACCAAGGGTGCAAGCGGCAAACCCATCGCCACCGAAGCCCCATACGGATATATGAAAGACCCGAACAACAAGGATTTTTGGATAATCGACGAGGAAGCCGCCGAAGTGGTACGCTTGATTTTCCGTCTGTTTATCGGCGGGAAGAACAGAAACCAAATTGCCGTATATCTCAAAAACGAGCAAATCCTCACGCCTACGTTCTACCTCAAACAGCACGACAGAGGGACAGCGAAAAGCAGACCGCTGAACGAGGAAAATCGCTATAAATGGAACAAAGCAACCTTAACCAAGATACTCACAAGGCAGGAGTATTGTGGTGATGTTGTCAATTTCAAGACCACAAAGCATTTTCGGGACAAGCGCAACCACTATGTAGATAAAAGCGAATGGCAGATAACCGAGAATGTGCATGAGCCGATTATCGACCGCGCCGACTTTGAAACCGTACAGCGGATTTTGGAAAACGCGCCTGTCAGACGCCCTAACGGGGACGGAGAAATCCACCCTTTGTCGGGCTTGATGTTCTGTAAAGACTGCGGCGCAAAAATGCACATTCGCATAGATTACAGGAACGGCGGCAAGCGTCATGTTGCCTTTTGCAGCGAGTACCACAAGGGCAAAGCCAAAAATCCCAAATGCAATTCCCCGCACATCATAGACGCTGATTTAGTCATGCAGACTATCGCGGATGTTCTGAAAAAAGTTGCAGAATACTCCATAAGCAACCGGGAGGAATTTGAAGCATTAGTCCGAAAAAACCTTGATATGCAGCAGACGGACAAGAGCAAAAAACAGCAGAAGCGTATTCCGCAAATTACAACACGCCTTGAACAGATTGACAAGGTGCTGAATAAACTCTACGAGGATAACGCCCTCGGTGCTATCCCACAAGACCGATACGAGCAAATGTCACAGAAATATTCGGAGGAATACTATACGCTGAAAGCGGAACTTGCAGAACTCAAAGAACAGTTATCCGCGTTTGAGGACGCAGGAGGATGGGCGCATAAGTTTTTGAAGCTGATAGAACGCTACGCCGCCTTTACCGACCTTACCCCCGCCATTCTCAATGAATTTATCAGCAGAATTGAAGTGCATGAGCGCGATAAGAAAAGGGCAAAACAAGCTGTTCAGCATATCGGGATATATTTCAGCTATATCGGCAAGTTTGAAAACGAACTGACACAGCTTGCAGAGCCGACAGAGGAAGAAATCCGGCAAATGCGGGAGAAAATCGAAGAAGCCCAAAAGGAAAAGAGCCGCGCTTATCATCGGAACTACTCAAAGGAATACCGGGCGAAAAACCTTGAAAAACGCCGGGAGTATGAACGCATCAAGGCGCGGGAATATCGGGCAAAGCGAAAGGCGCAAGCCGCTGCGCTGCCCGTATCGTAAAACAGAATAACCGACAGCAGAAAGGGATTTTCCAACTATGGGAAATCCTTTTTTTGCACCCAAAGGAAGGAGTGACCCAATGACAGAAAAGAAAACCACAACCACCGCGCAGAAGCAGCCGGATGGTATCATCACAACACAGCGGAACGGACAGACCATCGTTGCGGAGTTGTTTTTCAATCACAGAAGCGCAGAAACATTCCGCGACAAGCTGCTGAAAGCGATACTTGCCGACTATTCGCATTTTTCTGCGTCTGACGGTCAAGAGCCGTAAAAACGGAATATTTGACGATTGGAACACTCTGGACGAGGAATGTATCGCCAGAGCATTTTCTATTGAAAAAACGCCGTTTTTCCCAAGTCAAGAGCCGAAGAAAACACCCGAAAAATGCCCCTACTGCGTAACAGGGGCGCAGAAAGGAGAGTTTATGAAAACAGGACTGAAAAAGCAGGAAAAGACCACCGATATTTGGTTTGACGAGAAAGACCCCCTTATCCATATCCGCACCCACAACACCGACTTGAAGAACAGGCTGACCGCGTACAGCCGCCGCTTCCCCTCTGTCTGTAAGCTGACCGACAGCGACCCGGAAACGGGCTGTATGGAGTTTGAGATTGCAAAGGGACGCTTCTCTTTCCGTCTGACCGCACCATACAGCGAGGAACGCAGACAGGCGGCAAGCGACTATGCAAAGAAGCATGGTATTTCAGCCGGGAAAAGCAAGCCATGACACAAAGATACAGTAAAATTATTAGGTAAGGACGGTTGATGTCTATGTAAAACGAACAGGAGGATAAAAATTGACTGGAAGCATTTACGGCTATGTGCGTGTCAGCACAAGAGAACAAAACGAGGACAGGCAGCTTATCGCCTTACGCGAGGTAGGCGTTTCAGATAAGAATATCTTTATGGATAAGCAATCCGGCAAAGATTTTGAGCGTCCACAGTACAAAAAGCTGCTTAGAAAAATGAAAAAAGACGACCTGCTCTATATCAAGAGCATAGATCGTCTGGGACGCAACTATGAAGAAATCTTACAGCAATGGCGTATCATCACAAAGGACAAGGGCGTTGACATTGTGGTTTTGGATATGCCCCTGCTTGATACGCGCCGGGGAAAAGACCTTATGGGAACATTTCTCTCGGATATTGTGCTTCAAGTGCTGTCCTTTGTGGCAGAAAACGAGCGCACCAATATCAGACAGCGGCAAACAGAGGGTATCGCGGCAGCAAAGGCGCGGGGTGTGCGCTTTGGGCGACCACCACGCCCCTTGCCGGATAACTTTCATGCTGTTTATCAGAGGTGGCGTGCCGGGAAAATTACCGGCACAGCAGCCGCAAAAGAGTGTGGTATGCCCCTTGCGACCTTTCGCTACCGGGCAGAAATCTACGAAAAAGCCAAATTATTGTAAATAGGCGGTTTTACAGAAAGGTGTACTTTCCTGTAAACCGCCTATTGCTTATAGGTATTTAATATTATACTTCTTCAGACGGCGTTTTTCAAGTCTTGAAATGTAAATATTCGTTTATATCCCGGCTAATTTGTCGATAAAATGCGTTTACAGGAAAGTACACGTTACTAAAGGGATAAGAAGGAGGGATTCGTCATGTTGGTATTCTAAATGCGTAATGTAGATAAAACATCTACTGTTTTGAAACAGACTAAAAACAGTGATTACGCAGATAAATAAATACGTTAGATTAATTCCTACCAGTGACTAATCTTATGACTTTTTAAACAGATAACTAAAATTACAAACAAATCGTTTAACTTCTGTATTTGTTTATAGATGTAATCACTTCAGGAGAGATTACATGAACAAAAATATAAAATATTCTCAAAACTTTTTAACGAGTGAAAAAGTACTCAACCAAATAATAAAACAATTGAATTTAAAAGAAACCGATACCGTTTACGAAATTGGAACAGGTAAAGGGCATTTAACGACGAAACTGGCTAAAATAAGTAAACAGGTAACGTCTATTGAATTAGACAGTCATCTATTCAACTTATCGTCAGAAAAATTAAAACTGAATACTCGTGTCACTTTAATTCACCAAGATATTCTACAGTTTCAATTCCCTAACAAACAGAGGTATAAAATTGTTGGGAATATTCCTTACCATTTAAGCACACAAATTATTAAAAAAGTGGTTTTTGAAAGCCGTGCGTCTGACATCTATCTGATTGTTGAAGAAGGATTCTACAAGCGTACCTTGGATATTCACCGAACACTAGGGTTGCTCTTGCACACTCAAGTCTCGATTCAGCAATTGCTTAAGCTGCCAGCGGAATGCTTTCATCCTAAACCAAAAGTAAACAGTGTCTTAATAAAACTTACCCGCCATACCACAGATGTTCCAGATAAATATTGGAAGCTATATACGTACTTTGTTTCAAAATGGGTCAATCGAGAATATCGTCAACTGTTTACTAAAAATCAGTTTCATCAAGCAATGAAACACGCCAAAGTAAACAATTTAAGTACCATTACTTATGAGCAAGTATTGTCTATTTTTAATAGTTATCTATTATTTAACGGGAGGAAATAATTCTATGAGTCGCTTTTTTAAATTTGGAAAGTTACACTTTTTAATAACGGAGGGAATGGAATGAAAAAACTTGTAACCTTGCTTCTTTCGCTTGCTTTAGTGCTATCTCTTGCAGCTTGTGGCGGAGAAGCGACACCTGACGCATCTGACGATGCCCCCGCTTCTTCTCAAAATGAAGAAAGCACCGAAAACGACAACACCGAAAATCAAATCGTATTTGAGGAAGTTGTTGCCATTGACAACGCAGAGTGAGCGGTAAAAATTACCGAAATCGACCCCGATAATATGTGGGGCTACACTCTGAAAGCACAGCTTGAAAACAAGTCCACAGAGAAAACCTATATGTTCTCTGTCGAGAGTGCTTCCATCAATGGTGTTCAGTGCGATCCAATGTTTGCAAGCGAGGTAGCTGCTGGCAAAAAGGCTAACGAAGAAATCAACTTTAGCACCGATACTCTTGAGGAAAATGGTATTGTTGAATACACAGATATTGAATTGACTTTCAAGGTGTATGATAGCAATGATTGGTCTGCTGACCCTGTTGGAAAGGAAACAATCCATGTCTATCCATACGGAGAAGAAAACGCTGTTGCATTTGTGAGAGAAGCACAGGCTACTGATAATGTGATTATCGATAATGATTATGTTACTGTTATCGTAACAGGCTATGAAGATGATGAGATATGGGGCTATACTGCCAATCTGTTCTTGCTGAACAAGACAGACAAAACGGTAATGTTCAGCGTTGATGACGCATCTGTAAACGGCTTTATGGCAGACCCATTCTATGCAACTTCTGTTTCTGCCGGAAAATGTGCATTTAGTTCTATGGCATGGTCTGATACAACTTTAGAGGAAAACGGAATTACCGAAGTGGAAGAAATCGAAGTCCTGTTTAGAGCATACGATGCTGATGATTTTATGGGCGAAGATTTTGCAAATGAGGTAATTACATTAAATCCGTAACGAGATGAGGTGTGCAACATGAAAACGGCAAAATTAGTAATCGGAATTATCAGCATGGTTTTATTTGTTTTAGTAGCTTTTCAATCTTGCGCTGCCGGATTAGGAAATGCTTTAGCAGATAACGGCGAAGTAAGCGGAACATCAGGAATGTTGCTTGCTTTCTGTATGCTGATTGCAGGCATCGTTGGAGTAGCAACCCGAAAGAGCAAAGGCGGCGGAATTGTTGCCGGAGTATTCTATCTGTTGGGCGGACTGCTGGGAATTGTAAATTACGGTAGCTTCTCTGACCTTGCTATCTGGTCTGTCCTTTGTTTCATTTTCGGAGCTGTCTTTATTTTGGGCTCCTTGAAAATGAAGAAAGCAGATAAAAGTAACACAGACGCGGCAGAATAATATTATTCAAATAACAATAACATAATTCCCCAACAGGGCGACTATTTCCAAACCGAAGTAGCCGCCCTTTTCTTTTACTAAAAATCAAAAAGGAGGGCTACCATGTCGAAGAAAAAACCACCGACCACCATCGAGGAATGTAACGCCGAAATGGAACTGACACAGAAGAAAATCCGGCAGTATGAGAACAGGAACAAAATGCTTGACCGCAAACTTGCCATTGAGAAGCGCAAGGAGCGCAACCACCGTCTTTGTTCGCGGGGCGGCTACCTTGAAAGCCTTGTCCCGGCACTCATTGATATGTCAGAACAGGAAGCCCGCGACTTCCTCTACACCGCGGTTTTCAGCGACAAAGCGCAGGAGTTTTTGAGAAAACGAGCCGGAGAAGCGACACCGAAGAATTACCCTTGCACACAAGGGCGCACTTATACACCCTAACGGGCGTGTGCGCTCTGCCGAGGGCTTTATCTCCGCACCGGGCATTATTGCCTTGTGCAGAGATTGGCGGCTTGCGCCGCGACAGGGAAACCTACACTTTCCCTGCGACAGCTTGCGCTGTCTACCCTTTTGTGTACCCCACGAAAGCGAACACCTTGCTTTGCAAGCTATTCACTTTCATGGGGTTTTGTTGACCGTATCGGGAGGTGATACTATCGCAATCTACCATTGCAGCATTAAGATTGTCAGCCGGGGAAAGGGCAAATCTGCCGTAGCCGCAGCAGCCTACCGCGCCGGAGAGAAGCTGACAAACGAGTGGGACGGACTGACCCACGACTATACAAGAAAAGGCGGCGTTGTTCATTCTGAAATCATGCTGCCGCCCCATGCCCCACCCTCTTTCTCTGACCGTTCTATTCTATGGAACAGCGTGGAGCAAATCGAAAAATCGAATAACTCACAGCTTGCGAGGGAAATCGAAATCGCCCTACCTGTTGAACTTTCAAGAGAGGAACAGACCCGCCTTGTCCGGGAATACTGTTCCTCTCAATTTGTTTCCAAAGGAATGTGCGCCGACTTCAATATCCACGACACAGGCAACGGCAACCCACACGCTCATATCCTTTTGACTATGCGCCCCCTTGATGAAAAAGGCACATGGGCGGCGAAGTCAAAAAAGGAATATGTCCTTGACGAAAATGGGGAGCGCGTAAAGCTGCCAAGCGGCAGATACAAGACGCGCAAGGTTGACCTTATGGACTGGAACAGGCAGGAGAACGCCGACCTATGGCGCAAGGCGTGGGCTGACCTTGCCAACGACTATTTAGAGCGAAGCGGCAGCGCGGAGCGTATCGACCACCGCAGCCATGCAGAGCGTGGTATTGAGGAACTCCCCACCGTCCACATGGGTGTTGCAGCTTCCCAAATGGAGAAGAAAGGCATAGCCACCGACAAGGGAGAAATCAACCGCATGATACAAAAGACCAACCGACTTATGCGGGAAATCCGGGGCTATATCGACAGCTTGAAAGAATGGCTTGCGGAGGTTTTCGCCGCTAAGAAGCAACTGCAAGCTGCCCCGCACTCTCCCGATATTGCCACGCTGCTTACAAGGTATTTGAGCATTGAACGAGAGAAAAGCCGGAAGTATTCACAGGGCTGGCAGCAACAGCATACTGCCGGGGAATTGCAAAAAATCAGCAAGGCGATTGTCTATCTGCAAAGCAAGGGCATTGCTACCCTTGAAGATTTGGACGCTGCCCTTTCCTCTGTTGATGAAGAAGCAAAGCGGCTGAATACAAGCGTTGTTGCCAAGCAGAAGCGCATGAGGACATTGGAAAAGTTTATCGAGCATGGCAGCAACTACAACCGCTTGAAGCCCATTCACGATGAACTGAAAACGCTGAAAAACGGATGGGGCAAAAAGAGAGAAAAATTTGAGCAAGCCCACGAAAGCGACCTCATTATCTGGAACGCCGCCAACCGTTTCCTGCACGCAAATCTGCCGGAGGGTACAAAGTCTTTCAAGGTGTCCGAGTGGCAGAAAGAATTTGACGAACTGAAAGCCCAATCCACAGGCGAATATGAAGAACTGAAAACAAAGCGCAGCGAGGTTAAGGAGTTACAGCAAATCCGAAAGTGCATTGATATTGTAGAGCAAGCCGAGCAGCGCACACAGGAACAGACACACCAAACACCAAGACGCAAAAAGGAGGATATTTCCCTATGACCTACACCAAAGAACAGATTGACCGGGCAAATCAGACCGACCTTGTATCATTCCTGCAAGCCCAGGGCGAACAGCTTGAACGCGCCGGACAGGAGTACCGTTGGAAACGGCACGACAGCTTGACGGTCAGAGAAAACAGATGGTATCGGCACAGCCAGAGCAAAGGCGGCGGTCCGATTGATTTTGTCATGGAGTTTTACGGCAAAAGTTTTCTTGAAGCCGTTGAAATGCTGATAGGCGAACGGGGCGAAGCACCCCCACCCGTCTATCTGCAATTCAGACTACCACCCAAAAGCCCCGACAACCAAACAGCGAGGAACTACCTTACAGCCGCCCGGCGCATTGATGAAGATGTGTCGGGCTTTTTCTTTTCCTGCGGCGATCTCTACGAGGAAGCCGCCCACCATAACGCCGTATTTGTCGGCAGAGATGAAAGCGGCATACCGAGATATGCCCACCAACGGGGAACGGTGGGCAGCTTCCGGCTTGATGTGAAAGGCAGCGACAAGACTTTTAACTTCTGCTACCGGGGCGAGGGCGAAAGGCTTTTTGTCTTTGAAGCCCCCATTGACCTGTTATCTTTCCTCTGCCTGTTCAAAAAGGAATGGCAGAAACAAAGCTATCTGTCATTGGGCGGCGTGAGTGAAAAAGCCCTGCTGCGTTTTCTCTCTGACCGTCCGAATATCAAGACCGTCTATCTCTGCCTTGACAGCGACAAAGCCGGGACAGACGCTTGCAGCCGCCTTAACAGCATTATCCCCCAAGGCTACACCGTCAATCGCCTTGTACCGTTGTTCAAAGACTGGAACGAGGTTTTACAGCGTAAAGAGGAAATTACAGACGGAAAATATCTGCGCGAAGCTGTCTATGGCTTGCGTGAGCCGCAACAGGAAGAAACCGTTGAAATTATCCGCATGAGCGAGGTTGACACACAGACCGTTGAATGGCTATGGGAGCCGTATATCCCTTTTGGAAAGGTAACAATCGTACAGGGCAACCCCGGCGAGGGAAAAACCACCCTTGCCCTGCGCCTTTGCGCCGCCTGTACCAACCGCAAGCCCTTTCCGGCTATGGCAGAGCATGAGCCTTTTAATGTTATCTATCAGACCGCAGAGGACGGTTTGGGCGATACCGTCAAGCCGCGCCTTATGGAAGCGGACGCAGACCTTGACCGGGTACTTGTCATTGACGAGGGCAAACAGGAATTGTCCTTATCCGATGAACGCATAGAAAGGGCAATCCGGCAGACCGGGGCGCGTCTTATAATCCTTGACCCCATACAGGCGTATGTAGGCGAAAAAACGGATATGAACAAGGCAAACGAAATACGCCCTATCTTTCGCCGCCTTGCCGAAGTTGCAGAGCGTACCGGGTGTGCCGTTGTGCTTATCGGGCACTTGAACAAAGCTGCCGGAGGTCAGAGCGCATACCGGGGATTAGGCTCTATCGACTTCCGAGCCGCCGCTCGTAGTGTGCTGCTCATAGGGCGCGTGAAACGAGAGCCGAATGTGCGCGTTATCATTCACGACAAATCTTCCCTTGCACCGGAGGGTAAGCCTATGGCGTTTTCGTTGGGCGCGGAAAGCGGCTTTTCATGGATAGGCGAATATGACATTACCGCTGATGAACTGCTGTCCGGCACAGGCGGCAACACCGAAACCAAGACCGAGCAAGCGGAAAGGTTGATACTCGATTTACTTGCAGACGGTAAGGAAATGGCAAGCGAGGATATTGTCAAGGCGGCAGCCGAAGCCGGAATATCCGAAAGAACGGTACAAAATGCCAAGCGCAGCATGGGCGGCATATTGGGCGCAAGGCGCGTTGGAAGTCAATGGTACAACTTCATCAAGAAGAAGCAGCCGCCCGAAACTGCAAAATGAAAGTGCAAAACGCAGAGCCTTTGCACCTTGCACTTTCGCACTTTCACTTTATCAACTCGCCCCATGTTGACCGCATGGGGCTTTTCTCTTGAAAAAATCCTGTTTTGCGTCAATAAATTGCGAAAAGCACTTGACAAAACGCTTCATGGGGGAATGCCAAAGATATAGAGCCATATATGGATTCTGTATTTGAAAATAATATTCTTCTGACCGCTACGGAGCGTCTGATGATGTCCGGCAGACCGAAAGAACCGAAGTATGCAAGAAATAAAAATATTCTTGTGATTGGCGGTTCCGGCTCCGGTAAAACAAGATTTTTCGTGAAGCCGAACCTGATGCAGATGCACTCGTCCTATTGCGTCACTGACCCGAAAGGCACAATCTTAGTGGAATGTGGGAAGATGCTGAAGCGGGGCAAGTATAAGATTAAAGTCCTCAACACCATAAACTTTGCAAAATCCATGCATTATAATCCATTTGCTTATCTGCGGAGCGAAAAGGACATTTTGAAACTCGTCAACACAATCATAGTCAACACAAAAGGAGAGGGGCAGCAATCCGGTGAGGACTTTTGGGTCAAAGCAGAAAAACTCTATTATACAGCATTGATTGCATACATCTGGTACGAAGCACCGGAGGAAGAACAGAATTTTGCCATGCTGATTGATATGATTGATGCAAGTGAAGCAAGAGAGGACGATGAAAACTTCAAAAATGCTGTTGATCTGCTCTTTGAGGAGCTGGAGGAAAAAGACCCGAACCATTTTGCTGTAAGGCAGTATAAGAAATATAAGCTTGCGGCAGGAAAAACAGCGAAGTCGATTCTGATTAGCTGCGGTGCGAGGTTAGCACCATTTGATATAAAAGAGCTGCGTGACCTGATGGAATATGATGAACTGGAGCTTGACACGCTGGGAGAGGAAAAAACAGCGTTGTTCGTTATTATTTCTGATACAGATGCTACGTTTAACTTTGTGGTGTCTATCATGTATTCCCAGCTCTTTAATTTGCTTTGCGACAAGGCAGACGATGTTTATAACGGAAGGCTCCCGGTTCATGTGCGTATGCTCCTTGATGAGTTTGCGAACATCGGGCAGATTCCACAGTTTGAGAAGCTGATTGCTACGATCCGAAGCAGGGAAATATCAGCTTCTATTATTTTGCAGTCAAAATCACAGCTCAAAGCGATTTACAGGGACAATGCCGATACCATAGAGGGCAACTGCGACACTACGCTGTTTCTCGGAGGAAAGGAAAAGACCACCCTAAAGGAATTAGCAGAGGTATTGGGGAAAGAAACCATTGACCTGTACAACACCTCGGATACGAGGGGGACGAGCCAGTCCTACGGTCTGAATTACCAAAAGACCGGAAAGGAACTGATGAGCCAAGATGAGATTGCTGTCATGGATGGCGGGAAATGTATTATGCAGCTTAGAGGTGTCAGACCATTTTTCTCGGATAAATTCGATATAACGAAGCACAAGCGGTACAAAGAGCTGTCCGATTATGACAAGAAAAATGCCTTTGATATGGAACAGTATGTGAAACATCTGCACCACTTGAAGGTCACAGAAAAGACAAAGGTAGATGAAGCCTTTGAATGCGGGGAGATTTCCCCGGATACAACTGAATAGGAACATTTGGACACGATGTCCAGAGGTACAGGAGTTTTGCGGATAGAAAGCAATGCTCCTTATTTTTTGCAAAAAATAAATTTTCGGAAAGAACGAGGTAACTGAATATGGCATTTTTTACATCAGCAGTAACAGGATTAAAGACCGTTGTAACCGCAATCGGAGCAGGCGTGGCAGTATGGGGCGTTATCAATCTTCTTGAGGGATACGGAAATGATAACCCAGGGGCAAAATCACAAGGGGTCAAGCAGTTCATGGCTAATTAAAGGGAACAAAAAGAAAGGAAAAACCAATCCAGACGGTATCAGCGGCAGGCTACAAGAATAAATTGTGATTTCACAAGATTGGTGTTATAATAAGAGAAAAGTTCCTGCCGGGGCAACCGCCCCGGTGGTATGGATAGAAAGGCAGGAAAATAATATGCACATCAGCTATAAACCACTCTGGCACACACTGTTAGAGCGTGATATGAGAAAAGAAGATTTAAGGCTTGCCGCTGGTATGACAACGAATATGATTGCCAACATGAGCAAAGAGGGAAAGCACATCAGCATGGACACATTAGCCCGTATCTGCGAAACGCTGAATTGTGAGATTACCGATGTAATTGAGTTAGTACCAGACGAGCCTGCTTCCACAGGAGGTAAGGAACATGAGCGAATTGAAACCAAGAATAACAGAAAACGGAATTGATTATATCCTTGTTGGAGATTACTACATCCCAGACTTGAAGCTGCCGGAAGAACACCGCCCCATCGGAAAGTACGGACGGATGCACCGGGAATATTTAAGAGAAGTCCACCCAGCCAGATTGAACACATTGACCTTGACCGGGGAGTTATGGACATACCTTGCAGACCTGAACGAACAGGCACAGGAACGGTTAGACACCATCATGGAGCAGATGAAAGCCACCGAGGGCGTGACCGAGGAATTGAAGCGTACCCGTCAAATGGAATGGGTGCAGCGTTGCAATAACATTCACAACCGAGCAGAAGAAATTGTTTTGCATGATATAATTTATTCATACGGGAGTAATTAAATCGGAGGTATATAAGATGATTGAAATTGTATTTGGTGAAAGTGCCTGTGGAAGTTTGAAAATTGCCCAAACTTACGGTAAGGGAAAGTATAGAGGAAGTGCAGTTTCGGTCTTTATGAGGCACGAAGATGGGAGTGTTCCATCTTCAGATGAAATGAAAGAAGCACAAATTCAAGCACAGGAACAAGAACATATTGCTTGGGAGAATGCTATTCCATTGGGAGGCAAGAGCAGTGATGTTTATTGTTTTGATATGGCTCTTAGTGTGGGAGATATTTCTGATAATGGAATTGGCGAACAGCGGAAAAATGTTCTCAAGAAAATGCTGTCTGTCTGGTTTGTAGAGGATTTAGACTATCAGGTTGAAGAAAAAATACAGAAAATTAAAACTACATTGTCTTCGGTTATTGAACGATATGTAGCTGGGGAAGAAGTTCGTATTTGGTATAGCTATAATCCGGATGAACTTTGCGGTATGTACTGGCTTATGAAACAACTTCGACCATTAAACTGTCAGACAACAATTTATTTGGTTAAGTTACCTGCCTGGGAATATGGAAAAGAAAATACTATGACATCCAAAATAGCATGGGGTGAGGTTTCTCCTGGCGAATGGGGAAAATATATAACTCTACAAGAAAAAGCTAAGCCTGTATTTCTTTCAGCTTGTGCTATGAAATGGAATCAACTTCAAAATGAAAATGCACCTTTGCGTGCAATGCTAAATGGTAAATTGCAAAGTGTTTCAGAAGATATATATGATAGTTTCATTCTTCGTGAAATTGCGGAACAGCCAGAGCAATTCAAAATGGCTATTGTTATAGGTAATGTTTTAGGAAAATATCAACTTGGAATTAGTGATGTATGGATTTCTAATCGCATTGATAAAATGCTTGAAGATGGTGTGTTGGAAATTATACAGGACGCACCAAAGGGAGAAACAAATTATCGCCGGATATTAAGAAAACGAATGAAATAATAACCACAGCAAGAACCGCTGCTACATGGAAGGCACCCCAACCATGCAACAGCGGTTTTTTTTACCGTTTTTTCCTCTGGCTGATAGGCGTTCCCATTTTCTTTGATTTTTTGAGAATCCGAATCAGCCAGCGAAATTCTTCGTCTGACAGATTTTTATAGTTGATACCGAGCTGCTTGCAGTAAAGGACAACCAGCTTTTCATCCCGGCTGCCCTTGAAATTTTCGACTGCTTCGAGATTTTCTTTCAATTCATCGGCAACGGTGGTCTGGGGCGCACTCTCACTGTCCTTTTTGTGGGCTTCCCGAATATCCCGGATAATCAGGTTGAGGTCATCCAGAACCATGTGACTGAAATACTCATCATCACTGATATGGGCGGCTTGCAGCACTTTCAAATGCGGGTCATCTTCGCCTGGGCGATACCGTTCAATGATTTCATGCCGGACGGTATCGACAAGTGCATTGAGGTTTTGAATCTGCATGGTAGCAATCCCGTCCACATAAATCTCAATGTCTGCAAGAAACTTGATGAAATCTTTATGTGTAGCAAGCTCACAGAGCAGACGGTTGTTAATCCGACCGCTTTTCAGCAGTGCCACCATCTCATCATTCAAATGCAGCTCCGTCAATGGTGTGTTGATCTGCTCCCTGTTCTCTGTCCGGCACAGTAGATAATCAACAGCGACCCCATAGAAGTCTGCCAGCGTGATAAGGTTGCCATGATTGATTTCCTTAAAATCCTCTTTTTCATAACTTCCAAGAGCTGATTTGGAAATGCCTGTCAGCTTTGATAGTTCTTCCAGATTTAAGCCTTTGTCCTTGCGGAGTTCCCAAAGGCGTTCCTGTATGCTTGTTGCTCCTTTCATGGGCGCACGCTCCTTTCCAATGGTTTCATTGCTGCCGCTTATCTGGATTATATCACACTTTCCGCAATCGTGGAAATTTCTGATTTTTACCCCTAATTCCTACTTTGTGGACATACGGCACAGGGCACAAAAATGTTCTATGATACAGGTAGTTCATCGATGGATTATTCCAATCGAATGACCAGCCTGTGTGGGATATGCTTCCCCGGCGATGTAGTGCCATGACTTTTGGCAGGGATGTGGAGGAACCCTGACCGAAACGAGCGTACCAAAGGGAGCGATACGCCGCTGTGAGATTCAGGGGAGGAACGACACCGGGGAGAACTGGCGAACTGACACCGAAATGATACCGAAACACGACAATCTGATAGGGGGATAGTCTACCCTATCGCTGATACTTCGGGAGATTTTAATCGGCTCTATGGCTGTAATTTTGCCGAAAATCGCCCCGAAACCATACACTAAAACGGGAGGAAACACAATATGCCGAGAATGAGCAAAAAGAGGAAGCATGAGCTTTCCTTTTACCTCAATGACCGGGGGCGTGTCACTTACAACGAATTATGCCGGAAATGCCAGCATGGGTGCAGGCAGAGCTTCCGGGCGGTTGTGATTGACTGCCCCCGTTATTTATCCAAACGAGCAAAGAAAAAGGAGGAACACACCGAATGAATTTTGAATTTATGACGATAGACACACCATTGCCGCCCTGTATGCCCTTTCCCAGAGCGTTGACAGGATTTCCAGTCAGCAGCACCGCAAAGGTCATGTACTGCCGGATGCTGGACGCTATGCTCTCCAAAGGTCAGGAGGACGAGAACGGAATCCTGTTTGTCTGCTTCCCTGTCACAGCCATTGCCGCAGTCCTGTCCCGCAGTCCCATGACGGTCAAGCGTTCTCTGAATGAACTGGAAACCGCCGGACTTATCATGCGGGTGCGTCAGGGCGTTGGAGAACCAAACCGGATTTATGTGCTGATACCGGGAAAGGAGGACGCTGCCCTTGCCTGATACCTCAAAGCTGGAAAAGCTCAACCGGGAGTTGGAGAAAAGCGAAAAGAAACTGCGGAAAGCCATCAATGATGAAAAGGCATTGCAGCACCAGTTAAAGCAGCTTACCCGAAAGGAACGGACGCACCGGCTCTGTACTCGTGGCGGTATGCTGGAAAGTTTTCTGCAAGAGCCGGAACGCCTGACAGATGATGATGTCATGCTGTTGTTGAAACTCATTTTTCACAGGCAGGACACGCAGGAACTATTGAAAAAACTGCTGGAACGGGAGAAGCCGGAAACCCCTTAGTTTACTAAGGGCGCAATTATACACCACCCAGAGGTTGGTGCATTGCGTTCTCCGAAGGCTCCTCGCCGGAGGGCTGTGATTTTCCGCAGTCATGGTCTGCTCCAAATCAAACAGGGGACGCTACGCTTCCCCTGCGCTGGCTGCCGCCAGCTACCCTTTTGTGGACTTGCCATCTGGGGACACCTTGCGTTGCAAGCTGTTCCCAGCCGACAAGTTTCATAAAATATGCTATCTTTTCGATAGCCAATGAAGTATAATGAAGATGACAACAAATCGGCATTTGTAAAGGAGGATTTACAATGAAGAAAATTGGATTAGGTATTGCAATACTACTCTTTGCCATTATAATTTCTCTTTGCTCATCAGGAATGGGGCTGCTCGTTATCGGAATTGGGATTGTAGGATTGATTTTTTCAATCATAGGATTTATAGAACGCAAGTAAAATAACTTCCAGTTTGTCAGCTTCACATCGGGTCAACTTGCCCCGAACTTTTACAATTAAATACCCGCCGCCCACATAGCGGCACACCGAGCAGGAAATCTGAAAAAGGTCTCCTGCTTTTTTTCTGCCCAAAATGAGGTGGTAAAACGCCACCCCGTCCACCAATTAGCGAAAGGAGGAACACGAAATGCCCTGTCCACACAACGAAATCACGATTGTTCAGCGCAGCCAGCGGCAGTCTGCGGTTGCCGCCGCTGCTTACCAGAGTGGCGAAAAGCTGTTCTGTGAATACGACCAGCAAGTGAAGCACTACCCGGAAAAGCGTGGTATCGTCCACAATGAAATCCTGCTCCCGGCAAATGCTCCGCCGGAGTATGCAGACCGCAATACCCTATGGAACGCCGCCGAAGCGGTGGAAAAGCAATGGAACTCCCAGCTTGCAAGGCGGTGGGTGCTTACCATCCCAAGAGAGATACCACCCGACCAGTATGCTGTCCTTGTCCGGGAGTTTTGTGAGCAGCAGTTTGTTTCCAAAGGCATGATTGCTGATTTTGCAATCCATGACCCCCATCCGCCGGGACACAATCCCCACGCCCATGTCATGCTCACTATGAGGGCAATGGACGAACATGGAAAATGGCTTCCCAAGAGCCGCAAGGTTTATGACCTTGACGAAAACGGGGAACGGATAAAACTTCCGTCCGGCAGATGGAAAAGCCACAAGGAGGATACGGTGGATTGGAACGACCAGAAGTATTGCGAAATCTGGCGGCATGAATGGGAGGTCATCCAGAACCGCTATCTGGAAGCCAATGACCGTCCGGAGCGTGTGGACTTGCGTTCCTATGCCAGACAGGGGCTTGATATTGTCCCCACTGTCCATGAGGGGGCTGCTGTCCGGCAGATGGAAAAGCGTGGTATCCAGACGAATATCGGAAACCTGAACCGGGAAATCAGAGCCGCCAACCGCCTGATGAAGTCCATCCGGCAGCTTATCCAAAACCTCAAAGGCTGGATTACCGAGCTGGGAGAAAAACGGAAAGAGCTGCTTGCACAAAAAGCGGCGGAGGAAGCGACACTTCTTCCCAATCTGCTGATGAAGTATATGGCGATACGAAAGGAAGAACGGAAGGACTGGACAAGGGCTGGACAGAACCGGGGGACTTCACAGGACTTAAAGGCAGTCAGCGAAGCCCTGTCCTATCTCCGGCAAAAGGGGCTTTCCACTGTGGAGGACTTAGAAGCATTTCTGGAATCCTCCGGGAAATCAGCCGCAGATTACCGCAATCAGATGAAGCCAAAGGAAGCCCGAAGCAAAGTGATTGACGGGATTCTTGCCAGCCGGACAGACTGCAAAGAATGTAAGGCTGTCTATGAGAAGTACCAGAAGATATTTTTTAAGAAAACAAAGGAAAAATTCAAACAGGAACACCCGGAGGTTGCCCGGTATGCGAAAGCCACCGCCTACCTTGCCAAGCACCCGGACGATAAGGACAGCACCCAAAAGGAACTGCAAGAGGAGCAGGAAACGCTTCTGGAAGAAATTGCAGCCCTGAAAATACCGTTGACCGAGGTACAGGAGGATTTGAAGAAGCTGCGGGACATCCGCTACTGGGTACGGAAAGCCACACCCGGCACAGAGGAAAGCAAAGAGCCGCCCAAGAAGCAGCCCCTCAAAGAAGTCTTGCAGGATAAGGCTGACGAGAAGAAAGCACAGAAAAACGCCCCGGCGCAGACGAAACACAAACAACAGGATATGGAACTTTAACAGGCACTTGCCATTTTCAGATTGAGAATGATCTGCCCCTTGTCAAGTAGACAAGCAAAATATTTAAAATTAATTTCTAAATGTATCTGCCATATCTGATCTGATGTGGCGGATATTTATGTTTATGAAACATTTATTCCATCGTCAATTTTACAATGCAACTCTGGGGGTATGTTTAAAGTTACGCACACCATTTGGATTTGTATGCTGCAATCCGTTTGTTTTCAGCAATGGGATATTGCACTGGTTCCTTTGCCGATAATGCATCCCGCCTTACTTCTGACGGAGTTTTACAGTAAAACCGATCCTGAGGTCTTTCCTCGGCGTAAAACTTCATGTATCCGTCAATTGCTGATCGAAGGGACTGCTCATCTGTTATCTGGTACATACAATACATTTCCGATTTTATGATTCCCCACAACCCTTCTGTAGGACCGTTATCTATGCAACGCCCCACTCTGGACATGGATTGTTCCATGCCCTGATTCTGGAGCTTTGCTTGGAAAACCTTGCTGGTGTATTGATATCCTCTGTCACTATGAAAAATCGGTTTTGCATTCGGATTTTCAATAAGTGCCTTGTCATAAGTATCAAATACGAGCTTGTTGTCATTTCTTTTACTTACAACGTATGCAACAGGAAAACGGTCATATAAATCAAAGATGGCGCTAAGATATAGCTTCTTTCCTGTTTCAGGAATCTTGAATTCCGTGACATCAGTAGCCCATTTTTCGTTAGGTTTTGTGGCATTGAAATCCCTTTTCAGCTTATTTTCCGCTGTCGTCTCCGGCTTGAACGGATGGTATTTCTTCTTTTTTCTACGAATAACAGAGTGGATTCCCAGCTTCTTCATGATTCTGTGGACTCTGTTCTTGCTGTAACTGGTGTGATTGAAATGGTTGATCCAGCTTGTCATCCGTCTGTATCCCAGGATATGCCCGAACTGCTCATCATACTCCTTTATCAGTTCTGCCAGTTTTCTATTTTTGGATTCCTGCTCCGTAATCGGTCGGTGCAACCATTTGTAGTAAGCCGCGTGCGATATCCCCAGCTGTTTGCACATCCAGTTGATGCTCCATTGTTTTCCTTCATGAAAATATTTTATTGCCAGATATTTTGATTCAAACCGTAGTTTTCCAAACCTCACATCCCTTCGAATTCTTTCACTTTTTTTAACAGTTCCACTACCATGTCTTTTTCATCAAGCTGGCGTTTTAGTCGCATATTCTCCCGGCGTAACCGTTCTAGCTCATCGACTTCATCATCCGTTTTGTGACGTCCGCGTTTATCGGACAGACCCTCTTCCCCACTAGCATCACATTTTTTTACCCATGAATACACCTGCCCATAAGAAACATCATACAGAGAAGCTGTTCCTTTATAATCTCGGTTGTGGGTAATACAGTATTCGACGATTTCTTTACGTTCAGCTATCGTTGTCTTTCTTCGTGCTTCTGCCATATAGACCTCCCTCTTGGGATCATAATCCCTAAGTTCTCTATTGGCATTATACAACGAAATCCAGTTTTGCAGTGTAACATGTGCAGGGATGCCATATCTGGCGCATAAATCGGTAACCGAACCTTCCCCGGCAATATATCTTTGAATCATTTCAAGCTTAAATTCCCTGGAATAGGAGTGATTGGCTGTAACAGGGCAAAGAGCTTCCATACCTCCATTCTGATATGCCAATATCCAGTCCCTTATGGTTCGTGTACTTTTTATACATAAATCTGCCATGATTTCAGAGACAGAACGTGTTCCATTCAGGTAATCCTCAACAGCAGCAACTTTTTCTTCAACTGTACACCTGGGCTTCCTACCCATAAAAATACCTCCAAAGTAGATTTTGGTTATTTAACCTGTCTACTTTGGAGGTATCATATCAAAATTTAATGTGCTTTTGCTATTGGCGGCAGTTCCAACTCTATTTGTTCTATAGAATTGGAAAGATACCTGAAAGTTCCGTCTTCAAATGGCTGGACCACAACCGTATTCCGAAAAGCGAGATCAGAATTATAATCCGGCCATACTCCATCCACGATAAGTGTAATCGTTCCATCCGCATTTTGGGTATAGTCAACTACTTCTCCGAAAGGTGGGTATGGACTGGCATAAATCATCTCATATTCATAGCTATTGCTGCCCTCATCATATCCACAATGCTCTCTCAACTGTTCTACCGATACCGGAAAATAAGTAGTCATTATCCTTTCATATTCCTCTGCCGGAATCTTCCAACCCTCAGTTTTCAGATTTTCCCCCGTAGAAATCCTATAAACATCTTCATACATACAAGGCATCAGAATGTCCTCCACATTGCTGCTATCCCAATCGGTAACGAGCAGATTGTAATTCACATAACTTAGTCCTGATATGTATTCTTGCGTTAATTCCCGGCAGTCTTCTGGTAGCGGTTCTATTCTCCAATACTGTCTCAAACTTGCATGTGCAATCACATATTCATATGCGTAGATAAAATATCCTTTTTCGGTCAGTTTAATCTCAGCCACATTACTTACCGAAGTTCCCTGTATTTCTGGCATACCACCTTCTCTCCACCGAATTCCTATGTAATAGGTCTGCAACTCACCTTTCCGATAGATAAAGGTAACTGCTCCAATCAGCCCATCTCTCTGTACTTCAAATACCGTAACCATCGAGTCTTGTCCATCCAGGTAATCTGCATAAAATGCTTCGATTGCTTCATGATTTTGCATAGCAGTATCTTCTTCAACACTTACCAGACCGGTTCTGCCCAATTGCTCCACCACAGCTTTCCTCTGCTCTTTGGTAAATTCGCCAATACCGGAAGAGTAGCTTGGTGCATCTGCAATTACAATATCCTTATAGATTTCTCTGACCGATTCTGCTGCTGACAAAACCGTACTCTGCAGTTGCTCCTTCTCCTCTTCTGTAAGGAGATCATCACTGGCTTGCGGAATAAACCAATATGCTGACTCTGTGGAAGTTTCCGCATTCTCGGCTTCTTCTGTTTCTGCTTCGCTATTTTCGATTTCTACAGGTGGCTCCCATACTTCTTCTGCCACCTTTTGCTTTTCTGTATGCAGTTCTCCCCAACAGACCACTCCGGCTATTACGAAAATCAACAGCAGCAAAATCGGAAGACCACATCTTCTAAGCAGCCATTTCACATCTTCCATTATTCGCCTCCGTATAATTCTTCCCATTCTTCTAACGTCAACCGTGGCGTATGCCATGTTTCCTCAGAATTATCCTCGGAGGGTATAATTCGATTGGATACATATTGTACCCCGCCATCCTCCAAAGGACGAACCACAACCTCGTGGGCATATACTTTGGAATTTCCCAAATATGGAAATACCACATTAGCAGTAAGTGTAATTGTTCCATCACTGTTCTCCGTATACCCGATTACTTCTGAATATGGGTATTCCGGATACTCTACTTCTTCGAAGCCTCTCGGTTTGTATTCATAGGTCGAATCCTCCGAATCATAGACAGTTTTGGATTGCAGCGTTTCACTATCAATATTGAAATATTTCATAATAACGCTTTCAAATTCCTCTTTTGGAATCCGATAAACTGCACTGACTGACAAATTGTCATCTGCAACATAAGGAACATACTGACCATTCACTTTTGGATAAAGAATGTCATACATATCATAGAAATTCAAATCCCCAAAATCTTCTTCACTCCAATCCACAATAAACATATTATTCTGTTCAAAGCTGATTGGAAGAAGATATTTCCGACTCAGTTCCCTATATGTTTCATCCAATGGCTGTACTCGTAATGCGGTATGCTCCTCTGCTCCACTCAATGTAAGAACGTATAATTCTTCTGAAAACCAGACACCAGAAAACATCAGGTAACCTTCTTCTGTATAATTCCAATACTCTGCTTGATACCTCCCAGTAACTTCTTTCTGTATTTCTCCATTTTCGTATCCATAATAGCTTCTGACCACATCTACATTTCCGTCTTTTGTGTGCAAATCGTATTTTACAAATCCGCCCAAATAGCCGACTTCAAGAATCGTTATATCTGCTTCTTCCTGTGCATCCACCTTTTCACAAAATTCCAGTACCTGCTCCGCTTCCGTCATATTCACTTGATTTCTGCTGTCAACAGCAGGATACTCGTTTTCTCCAAGACGATTTACAATACTCCGAATTATTTCCAAATCATCTAACTTATTTTCCTCTGCTGCCTTGTCATAAAGATCTATGCAGATGTTTATAATTTCTTCTTCATTCTCCTGTTCTTCTTCTGAAACGTCCTGAACATCAATTACTGTTTCCGAAACTGTATCTTCTTCCGGTGGTGTATCGCTACACCCCGAAATACTAAACATCAGTACAAAACTAATGACTGCTAAACCACTCTTCCAGAACCAGACTGTCTTTCTTAACAACATATCCGCTTCCTCCTCTTCCTTTCACATCTTCTACCATACTGATAATCAATATAGGACATTCCGTATCTTCTGCTGTAAAAATTGCAAACCATCCTAATTCTGTACCCGAAGTATCATCCTTCGATGCCTTTATTTCTGCCGTACCTGTTTTTCCTGCTAAAAGAATGTCATCTCGATGGGCTGCATATCCAGTTCCATTAGAATCATTCACAACCTTCTTTGTTCCTTCCAATACACGACTTGCTGTCTCGTTAGAAAAGGCACCCGGAATCCAATACTCAACTTCCGCTTCATTCTGATATACCAAATAAGGCTTTATTACATTTCCCTCATTACAGAAAGCAGAATAAATACATGCCATATGCAACGGGTTCACTAAAATCTGTCCTTGTCCGTAACCGCTGTCAGCTAACTGTATTTCAGTTTCAATGCCTTCTGTATTGGAATACTGAGATTCTGCCATCTTAATTTCAAATGGTAGTTCCTCATTGAAACCAAGCCGTATCAAAGAATTCTCCAACTCATCCGATCCAATCTTTAATGCTGCTTTTGCGAAATAAATATTATCAGAATAAATCAAGGCATTCTCTAAAATGACTGGTTCATACGCATGAAGCGTTGTTACATGATATGAACCCCACGATGCATCTTTTTGCCAACTTAATCCTACGTTCCCGTAATCTTCCATTGGATCGATTGCTCCTGATTGTAAACCAATCGCAGCTATAATTGGTTTGAAGGTAGATCCCGGACACCACACTTGCCGGAACCGATTATACATTGGCTTATTCTCGTCCTCGTTAAGTACAGTCCACTGCTCACTCGATAATCCCATAATAAAATCGTTATTGTCATAAGCCGGTGTGCTGACCAAAGCCAATACCTCTCCGGTATAATGATTTATGGCTACCGAGCAGCTTTTATCTTCCTTAAACTGTTCGTACAAGGAAACCTGCAAATCAGTATCTATCGTAAGCCGGATGTCCTGCCCATGCTGTACCAGGATACAAGCCAGTTCCTCCTTCTCTTTATCTTCCGAATTTACAATGTAAATCCTGCAACCGTTCTGGCCTTTCAGTTCTTTCTCGAACAAGCCCTCCATTCCGCTTCTGCCGATTACACTATTGGCTGTATAACCTTCTCCTGCATGTTCCTCTAAATCTTCCGCAGTAACGCTTTGAACATACCCGACCAAATGCGCAGCGGCTTCCCCTAATGGGTATTCACGCACTTCAACATCAGATATCATCACTCCGGGAATCTCCAGCAACTTATCATGCCTTTCTTTCTCCTTTAAAACTTCTTCCTCTGGACTGATAGACATTAACTCAATTTCTTCCACTCTTGGAATCGTTTTAATAGGTACAAAAGAATCATCCTTTACCCACTTTGCAGACAGGTTCTTTTCTATCGCTTCCGTTGTGATTTCCAATAGTCCTGCAATCTGTGCGATTGCTTCCTCTCTGTTTTCCAACTTGCCCGGAACAATTCCAACTGAAGATGCTGTACCTTTTCCTGCAAGGACACGTCCGTTCCTATCCAGAATTTCTCCTCGCTCTGCCTGTGTAGTAGAAACTCTTACTTTATCTGCAGAAGTCAGATTAGGAAAAATCATGGAATCATCCCAAACCAATTTATATCCTTCTTCTCCATTTATAAAAAATGCCTCATTCTCAAAGCTGATAGTTCCTGCCACTGTATCAAACGAAGTCAAATATGTTACTTTTTTATCTTCCTCCACATACTCGACATTTTTTATCGACATGTTTTGCATTTCAATTCCCTCATAAATAGTGGAATTTCTCTTCAGAAAATCTTCCTTACTGATATATCCAGATGACTCCAAATCAATCATTGCATACATTTCTTCGTATTCTTGTTTTGGAATATGCATCATATACTCTACTAAGATAGTATCTGGTGTTTTACACGCATTTTTTCTTTTATATAATACTGTTGCACTCACAACTACTCCAATCAAAGTAATTGTTAACATTAACACTATAATGCCCAACATTTTTCTATATCTTTGTATTCTTTTGGTTCTATGTTTTGCCTTCATCGTTACCTCCATTTCTTATTCGTATCAATGTACTACGCTTATATATTACAAGTGTAAGATTTTGAAGCAAAAAAATTTACTCCCTTTCGTTATAAATATTACACCCGTAATATTTATCAGTCAAGTTCTTATTCAAAAAGACAGAACACAGCCACCAAAAGCCATGTTCTGCCTTACGTTTGATGTTACTCTGCCGCTACAAACTCCATCTTCATAAATTCATGATCCGTCAATTCCTTTAATTTTGCAAGGACACATAATGACAATTCAACCATCTCATCATCCTCCAGATGTTTCAGTGTCTTATTGATACCATTTATGACATTTTTTCTGCCTCCCACATCTGAATCTATACCTTCTTCCATAAAAATACTGATTAAATTACTCTCTTCTACGGTAAATCTCTTATTCATCACTTACATCTCCCTCTGACTTTTCTTTTCATTTTCTTGAACATCATGTTCTTTCGATTGCCCTTCTACCTGTGATTTTTTCTCCGCAAGACGGGATTTTAAGGAAAGCCTTACCGTAGGCTTCTCCTCCATTCTCTTATTTTCTTCCCTTTGGGCTTTCTCCCCAACACCATTATTCAGCACATTATCAATCATATTATAATTCTGTTCTTCTGCCTCCTCAATCTTGGCAAGCGGCTTATACTCTGTCAGTTTTTCCAGAAGCTCCGTTGCTCGTTTTATTTCCTCTGGTACAGCTCCCTCCGAAATAATGTCTGCAAGCCACGTTGTTAAATGTCCGGTATCGCCCTGTTTTATGGATTCTGCAAGCTCTGATACATTCTCGGTCATATTTCTTGTACTATCGTGATACAGTACAGTATCATAATCGTAGGAAAGTCGGTCAAGTTCTACTGCAAGCTGTTCCTCTTGTGGCAAGTCCGGCATACGCAGTTCCCACACTCTTGCTTCCATTTCTTCACTCATCACGCCATCTATCTCCATATCGGGCAATTTAGCCACCAGTTCCGTAATGACTTCCATTGCCTGCGGATTGTTTTTAATATCAGGAACATAGTCCAAAACCCCAAGGTCAATCCTCTTTCCAGATAAAACATCAATCTCGTAATCCTCGAAGGGTTCCGCCCCTCTCCCTAGGATATTGATTCCGATTGCCGGAATACCATTCATCCGCTCTGAAGGTATCTGCTTCCAGATTGCTATAGCTTCATCCACCGTAGGAATATTCTCATAACACTCACCAAGATTATGAAATTCTCCACATTCCGAAACAGTTAAAGTTACTTCTGCGCTCTCCTTTTCCTGCTCTCTTACCTGTCTGACGCCCTCCAAATATTCTTCCATCTGTGGCAGATAGGATTCCAGCGTACCTGTTCGTTGGGCTGTAATTGGATTGATGTCAACTTTTACTTCTCCGATATGAAGTCCATCCTCATTAAAGGCATTAAATAAATCGTCCTCCCGTTCCGCTGTGGAAAGTTCCACCACCACATCAAGGTCAGAACCTTCATGCTCTAATCCCCTGCATCTGCTTCCTGTTACAGCAACATCCACGATTGTTGCATTAATATCATACTCTTCAATCTTCGCCTGCACATGGCATTTCACAGTTTCCTCGATTTCTTCCGGATTCATTTCACTAATATCGTGGAATAATTCCCCGGTCTTTGCCTTAAAATCTGCCACCACACTGCTTGGTGTACTCTCCGGAATAATACGATTTGCTTCCTCTGCTTTTTCCATCAGTCCATCATAATCCATCGGTATCAGTTCATCTTCTCTTTGGATATTTCCTTTTGCACCATTGTAATCCGGCTGTGACTTCAAATCCTCTAAAATATCATGCAAGGCTTCCCTTATCGTCACATCAGGATTATCATAAATTCCTCCGTCAATCTCCTTATAATCAGCTCCCATAATGGAATAATCATAACCGCCATCCACTTCCTGAATGCTGATAAAACGGTCTGCAATAGAAAATGCCAGTTCTGTTTCCTGTTCACTTTCCAAAGTTTTTTTCATTTCCGCAAGCACCTGTTCTGTTTCATCGCCAAGATCAATGATTTCATCTCCATCTATTTCCGGTTCTGTCTTTTGGACATTGTGTCCAGAAGTGTCCTGCATTTCTTCCTTTTCCGGTGTCTGCTCCCGTAAAAAATCCGGTATTTCCGTATATCCAAAAGAATCCACAAAATGAGCCGTATTCTGTCCGTTCTGATGAAGCACCACTATATCGCTGACAGATAGCGAATGTCCTCTGAAATCTTCTGGGTGGTCAAGGTTGAATTTTTCAAAGATTGCCTCTAAAGTTGCCCCCTGCGTCTCTTTTTGCAGTTCAGATAATTCGCCCACATATAAAAGTGTATAATTCTCTGGTTTAATTGCATCAAAATTATCTTTTGTAATGCCCATACGCTTTAAGGATTCCGTCCCCTCAAAACGTAAGGAATCTAATTCCGGATTAGGCTTTAATTGATAAATTCCATATTTATCAGTACTAGCATATAGGAGCTGCTCTTTTCTTGCCATTTCAGGTGTAATAACAGATCCGTCCTCATAGTTAATAGATTCCACCCATGTGATACCTAATTCTTTTTCTATTTCAAATTCCAAATCAGTTCCATAAAAAGCATTATGAATTTCTGCCACATCAGTATCTGAAATAGGCTCTGAGGTCTTGAATACCGCAGTTCTATCCCCACCCATTTCTTCTATATCGACAGCCACAACTGGATACGGGTATGTATATTCTCGCTCCTGTTCGTCCATTAAGATAAGTGTAATCTTAGTCTGCTGTTTCAATGCTTTATTCCATGTTTCCTTTTCAACCCCAAAGATACCTTCATGCTCTTCTATACGCTCCCTGCTTTCTGCCAATGATTCCGCACCGTCAGTATGAAGCAAATATACAGGCAAATCATGTTCAAATAATTCCAATGCTTTCTCTTGTGTTAATGGCAGCATTTCATTCCATTGATAGCCATATTCCCTCATTTCCGACAAACCAATCATCGGATCAGGCAGGGCATCAATCTCCGCCTTTGCATCAATTATGGTCAATGCCACATCCTGTTGGGCATACTGCTCCCTATATGCCAGTTTCTCTGCAAGTTCCCTTGTTTTATTCATATCATCAAGTTTATAGGCATAATTTACAATCAGATTTCGCTCCTCAGACGTGAAAATATTTTTTTCTGCTTCCAACTGATTGATAAGTTGTTCTGCCTGCCCCATGACAGATAAATTGGTATCAATGGGGTGTTCCATTCTTTCCTTTACATCAATAAGCTCGTCTGTATCCATGTTATAGCGGACATCAATATGATATTCCTCCGCTTCTTCCGTCTGCTCGTCAGCAAGTTCGGTAGTCCATGCTCCTTTGCTTTCAAGATAAGATGATATATTCGATTTATCCTCTTCATTCATGGTAGAAAGAGCGGATATAAGTTCTGCACTGTCCATTCCACGGACACTGACAAGATTGTATTCTGAAAAATCCTCGTTATGTACCAGCAGAATGCTTTCCTTTCCATGTTCCTGCTCCATCTCCCGGTTAAGCTGAAGCTCCTGCATTGCCCCCTCAATGCCTGTAATCAGTTCTGAAGCTGTCTTTCGGATTGTATCAAGGGAAGATTTCAGCTCTTTCATATTCCTGCCGCTGCTCCAGCCTGCGATATATCCAAAGGAATAATCGGATGTATCTATACCGAAATGCTGGCACACTGTAAAAGCCACACTCTCCGCTTCCACTTCCTTTGTATTCCTGTCCTTTACCGGAATATCCATGCTCTGATTAACTTCTTTATCATGCAGCCTGGAATGAGCCACCTCATGCACCATTGTTTTCAAAGTCTGGCTTTCGCTCATATTTTCCTGAACAGCAATCCGTTTTTCTGCTGTACTGAAATACCCTTTGGAATCGCCGGGAATATCTTCAAATGCAATCGGAACAGGAGAAATATTCATAAGCGCCTGGACAAAATCCTCATATCCCTCCACCGTAGATAACAGCTCATTCACTTCCAGTTCCGGAATAGGCTTGCCATCCGTCTGCGATACATCAAAAACAGATACCGCACGAAAGGCAGGAATGGTAACCTCTGTTTCCTCTTTCTGCGGCATACCGTTTTCATCAAACATCATTTCTCCCGTTACAGGGTCTAACTTATCACGTTCCTCTTTGATTTTATAAGGAGCTGGTGCAAGAATACGGATTGCCTTTTCTCCTTTATTGACGTGCCGCTCAAAGTTCTTCTGCCACGCCTGATAACCTGCCACCAGCGTAGCTTCCGGCTTCTGCATGGCAATCAGCAGCGTATTATTAAAACTGTAATTATGAAATTTTGACATGGTACTGAGATAGCTTTTATATTTTTCACTCTCAAAAAGCTCTTTCAAACCAGCTTCCAGCTTATCCGTAATCTCTTTGACTTTTTGCTTTTCACTCATGTAAACGGTATTTTTATCTTCCATAATTCGATTGTCCTTTCTTTTTTCCACGCAAAAAAGACAACCATCTCTGATTGTCTTTTTCGATATGCCTATTCAATTTGCATCTTTTTTAGATTGCTTTTTTATTACTCTTCTTTCTTTTCTGTATCCTTCTCTAAAATATTGTTCACTAATTTTTGGAGTTCATTGCGATTTGGCAGATACAATTCATATTTTGAAACAAATAAATTGCTGTCCATACCGTAAGTTGCATATTCTACAAGCAGTTCATCTTTGTTATGACTCAGGATAATGCCAATCGGTGGGTTATCATCTGCCATATTTTCTTCTTTTGCGAAATACCCCATATACATATTCATCTGACCGATGTCTATATGCTGGACGGAATTTTTCTTTAAATCAATCAGCACAAAGCATTTCAAAATTCTGTGGTAAAATACCAAGTCCACATGGTAATGAATATTGTTTACAGTTAAGGGATACTGCCTGCCCACAAAGGTAAATCCTTTTCCTAATTCCAACAAGAATTTTTGGAGATTATCTATTATTTTCTGCTCCAAGTCTTCCTCACTATAACGCTCTTTCTCCGGAAGTCCCAAAAATTCTAATGTGTAAGTATCCTTGATAACATCCTCTGGCTTGTCATAAGTAATTCCCTCTCTGGCAAGTGCCAGAATTCCTTCTTTATCTCTGCTTGTAGCTAATCTAAGAAACAAAGCGGAATCCATCTGTCGCCTGAGTGTTCTTACATCCCACTTTTCCTTATAACATTCTTTTTCGTAAAAACTTCTTTCTAATTCATCATCAATCTTTATCAGCTCACAAATATGCGACCATGTCAATTTGTCAGACACCGTCTGACAATTCTCATAACAAAGATAAAACTTCCGCATATTGTTGAGGTTTGGGCGGCTGTATCCTCGTCCCAATCGCAAAGTTAATTGATGCGAGAGTGTTGTTAATAATTTTGAACCGTATGCTGCTTTAACATTTCCATCCTGCTCAAACTCAACAATATATTTTCCGATTTTCCAATACGTCTCTGTAATTACACTGTTTACTTTTTCAGCTATCTCTTTTTTGGCATTTGAAACTGCTGTTTCAATCTCATCCACCAATGGCTGAAGCATATTTGTCTGCTCTAAATCATTCATAATATATCCTTTCCGAATTTGTCAGACAGTGTCTGACAAATTCAATTTCCATTTTTATGTATTACGTTGTCTCCATTTCTCTTTAGCTTTTTCCAAATCGCTCTATCACTATATTTCCCTTGAACTAATATTATATTTCATATTTGCATAAAAAGAAATATAATAATTACAAATACTCCTCCTTCCCCTTATCTCTTTGCACGGAATTTTCTATATTATTCCCCGCAGCCTTTACTTTCATAGTCTCAAGCTTTTCTTTCAAGGATACCCTCTGTGCCGGCTTATCCGCCATCGCTGCTGTGAGCCTCATTCCCTGCGGATTTCCATTCTCCACAGCATAATTATGTCGGGTATTTTCTATGGGATACGGTTTTCTGGTATCTGCCACCTGCTCAGTACCCAGTTCCGATTTATCATCTTCCATACCTATTCCGTCATCTCCCTTTTCGTCCATATTGAGCAGGGCATTTAAGGCAGAAAGGCGGTCTAACTTCTCTGAAAGCTCTGCTTCCTGTGCAAATGGCTTTGTAACCTCTACCTTCGCTGTTTCAAGCTGACGCTCCACATTCTCCAGCTTTGTGGATGCTTCTGCCAGTTCCTTTGTCATGGCTTCCAACGCATGGTTGATACGGGAAATGTTACCCAGCGGGTCAACACCAATCTCCAGATTATGACTGAGCTGTCCTTTGATGTTCATAACGAATTTATGGTTAAAGGAATCAAAGGACACCGCCATTTTAAAGCCTGCATACTCTCCAATGACTGCCGGAGCATTAACGCTCTTGATTTCTTTGCACATCTCCACAAGTGCAGTTCCGGCTTCTTTTTTATCCGTATAGACCTTATTCCCGACCCTCATAGAGAAAAACTCCTTATCTGCTGGGAGATTGGTTTTTGCAGTCTGAATATCTGCCTGCAAGCCACTGATACGCTCCTTCAGAATGGTTATCTGCTGTGGATAATGCTTTGCAATGTTGTCCTCCAGACGGTATTTCTGACTGGTGTGGTTGGCTTTCATCAGTTTCAGCTTGCTGACCTGAATATCCAAATCCATCTTTTCTTTTATATAGGGATTCCCCGTTGCCAGAGCCTTAACCTCTGCATAAGAAAGTGCTGCTTCGTCCACATCCTCACAACTTCGCACCGGAGATTTGCTTGTCATAATCTGACCGATAAATTTCTGCTTATTCTCGATAAGCTGCCATGAGTAGCTGTCAAATGTTCCCTCTGTCACATACCGGAAAATCTTAACCTTTGGATTCCTGTTGCCCTGCCGCAAAATACGCCCCTCCTGCTGTTCAATATCAGACGGACGCCACGGTACATCGAGGTGGTGCAGAGCAATCAGTCTGTCCTGCACGTTTGTCCCGGCTCCCATTTTTGCAGTAGAACCCAATAAAAAACGAACCTGTCCGCTTCTTACCTTACTGAACAGCTCCGCTTTCCTAAGCTCCGTATTTGCCTGATGTATAAAGGCGATTTCTTCTGCGGGAACACCTTTTTCCATCAGTTTATTTCTTATATCCTCATAGACATTAAATGTACCATCTCCTTTCGGTGTCGATAAATCACAGAAAATAAGCTGTGCTGATTTCTCCCCTTTGGTATCTTCCCAAATCTCAAATGCCTTATCCACACAGGTTTTTGCTTTGGAATGTTCCTCATCGGGGAGCATATCGTTGATCAGACGCTGGTCGAGTGCCAGTTTTCTTCCATCGTTGGTAATCTTGAGCATATTATCCTGATGCGGCTCTACCAGTCTGTTACGCACTGCCTCCGCCCGATCTGCCAGCGATGTTACCATCTCTTTCTGATATTCGCTGGGTTTCAGCACCACGTTCTCATATTCTGCTTCCGGCACAGGCAGCTTTAACATATCCGGTGTCTGGATATCCGCACTCTCCTTGAAAAGTGCAATCAGCTCCGGCAGATTGAAGAATTTTGCAAATCTTGTCTTTGCCCGGTATCCTGTTCCCTCCGGTGCCAGCTCAATGGCGGTCTGTGTTTCTCCAAAAGAAGCTGCCCAACTGTCAAAATGCCCTAATCCCATCTTCTGAAGCGTACCATACTGAAGATACCGCATATTGGTGTAAAGCTCCGTCATACTGTTGCTGATCGGCGTACCCGTAGCAAACGTAATGCCCTTTCCGCCAGTCAGCTCATCAAGGTACTGGCACTTAGCAAACATATCGGAGGACTTCTGTGCTTCCGTCTGTGCAATGCCCGCCACATTCCGCATTTTCGTGTATAGAAAAAGGTTCTTATAATTGTGACTTTCATCTACAAACAGCCTGTCCACACCTAACTGCTCAAAGGTTACAACATTATCTTTCCGGGAAGTATCGTTGAGTTTTTCCAGTCTTGTCATAAGGGATTTTCTGGACTTTTCCATCTGCTTAATGGTGTAACGCTCCCCGTTATCTGCTTTCGCCTGCTCTATGGCAAGCTCAATCTCATCAATCTGTCTTTCGATAATGCCTATCTGTCTTTCCTGCGACAACGGGATTTTTTCAAACTGGCTATGCCCGATAATGACAGCATCATAATCTCCGGTGGCGATTCTGGAACAGAATTTCTTCCGGTTGGCTGGCTCAAAATCTTTCTTCGTTGCCGCTAAAATATTTGCTCCGGGATATAACCGCAAAAAGTCACTCGCCCACTGTTCCGTCAAATGATTGGGAACAACGAACAGGCTCTTTTGGCATAACCCTAACCGCTTGCTTTCCATTGCTGCAGCAATCATTTCAAAAGTCTTTCCTGCTCCCACACAATGAGCAAGCAGGGTATTGTCCCCGTAAAGCTGGTGTGCCACCGCATTTAACTGGTGCGGTCTAAGGTCGATGTCCGGTGTCATGCCAGGGAATTTCAAATGGGAACCGTCATATTCTCTTGGTCTGGTAGAATTAAAGAGCTTGTTATATTTCGCCACCAAGTCCTGTCTACGTTCCTGATCTTCAAATACCCAGTTCTTAAAGGCTTCCCGGACTGCCTCCTGTTTCTGACTGGCAATCATGGTTTCCTTTTTATTCAGGACTCTCGTTTCCTTTCCGTCCTCTATCACGGTATCGTACACCCGGCTGTCCTTTAAATTCAGAGAATCCTCTAAAATCTGATAAGCATTTCTCCGGTTTGTACCATAAGTCATATTTACAAGACTGTTTCCGTAATCCGCACTTTTTCCTTTTACATTCCACTGTCCTGTCACATCGGAATACTGAATCCCCATTGTATTCCGGTTGAAGAGATGCTGCGGTGTTTCAAAAACATCACGCATGAAATCTTCAATATATTTCGGTTCAACCCATGTGGCACCGATACGCACCTCAATCTCGCTGGCATCCAGTTCTGTGGGCTGCACCTGTGTAAGTGCCTGCACATTTATGTTGTATTCCGGGTGGTTTTCGGCGTAAATCTTCGCTGTTTGCAACTTATCCCGGACATTGCCGCTTAAATACTCGTCCGCTGCTTCCCACCTGTCTGTGACCGGATTCTGAAAGATAATGCCCGTCAGTTCTTCTTTGATTGTATCAATCTCTTTTCCGGTCAGCTCCGCCATATAAGAAAGGTCCACTTTTGCTTTTTCTGATAAAGATACTGCCAGAGCTTCCGTTGCTGTATCCACGCTTGTAACCACTTCCGCTTTCTTAATGGTACGTTTCGTGAACATATCCGCTTTGCCTTTGAAATTTCCCTCGTCATCCAGCTTTTCCAGAGAACATAACAGACAATAGCTGCTGTCCTGATTAAAGGCTCTTTTGTTGGTCTGGGAATTGATTAAACCGTATTTTCTGCTGAACGTATCATAAAGGGTATTCAATTCTTTCTGCTTTTCCTTAATCACAGTATCCGGATATTCTTCCAACTGCAAATTGATAAGCTCTTGCGTACAGTTTCGGATTCCTACCATGCCTTTTATGCGTTCCTGCATGGATTCTGACATATCCACAGGCTTCATAATGGAATTTTCACGGTAATATACCTTATCTTCCACCAGTGTGTAGCTGTAATTCTTTACGTCCGGGTCTGCCGGAATGGTGGCATCTGCCAGCTCATCCGCAAGCTCGTCCGTCTCCACTGCTTCGATTTCCCCGTCAATCCGGCTGACCGCATCCATTAACTGCTCTGCAAACGGTCTTGTGGCATCCGGTTGGCAGGTGCTTTCCATGCCATAGGGACCGCTGACCATTTCCATCTTCCCAACAATCATTTCCGGGTGTTCCGCAAAGTAGGTATTCATGGCGATACCGTTTGCATCTTCTGATAAATGTACCCAATCCGGTTCTATGTCCATCACACGGTCACGCTTCTTAAAAAACAAAATATCCGAAGTGACTTCTGTCCCTGCATTTTCCTTAAATGCTGTATTCGGAAGTCTGACCGCCCCCATAAGCTCCGCTCGCTGAGCCAGATACTTTCTGACCTCCGGACTTTTTTTATCCATTGTTCCCTTACTGGTAACAAAAGCAACCACACCGCCGGGACGGACTTTATCTAATGTCTTTGCAAAGAAATAATCATGAATCAGGAAATTATTTTTATCATATTGTTTATCCGCTACCTTATACTGTCCGAATGGCACGTTGCCGACTGCTACATCAAAAAAATCATTCGGATAGTCTGTTTTTTCAAAACCGGATATTTTAATATCCGCTTTCGGATAGAGCTGTCTTGCAATCCTGCCCGTAATACCATCCAGCTCCACACCATAAAGTCGGCTTTCCTGCATCTTCTCCGGCAGCATTCCGAAGAAATTTCCGATACCCATTGCAGGCTCTAATACATTCCCCTTTTCAAATCCCATACGGTCTAAGGTATCATAAATACTGCGGATAATGGCAGGACTGGTATAGTGGGCATTTAAGGTGCTTTCCCTTGCAGAAGCGTACTCCTGCGACGATAACAATTCCTTTAACTGCTGATATTCTCCCGCCCATGCAGATTTGCTTTCATCAAAGGCATCGGCAAGCCCGCCCCAGCCAACATACTGTGATAAAATCTGCTGTTCCGACCGTGTGGCGATACGGTTCTCGCTCTCCACCTTTTCCAAAGTACGGATTGCTTCTATATTTCGTCGGAATTTCTCTTTCGCACTGCCTGCTCCTAACGCATCGTCTGTAATGTGGAAATTGACCGCATTGGATTTATCAATCTTTGGTGCAGGCTGCTTCACAGGCTTTTCTATGGCAGGTTCTTCCACTGACTTTTGGACATCGTGTCCAGAAGTGTCCGGTTCCATGCTTTGCAGATAGTGTTCCGCTTCCTCTTTTGTTTCAAAGGTGGGAATTGTACCGTCCTCTTTTATATAATAATCTTCCCTGCCATGATCCCATACTGCAAAATCCTGTCCCGGCTCAAAGGCATCGCTGGTTTCCTCAACTGAGAATCGTGATTCTGTTTCCGCTACATCTTCCGTTCCTTCAATGCGTGAAAATACCTCCGCTTCGTGTCGGTCTATATCTTCCATTGCAATGAGATTCAAATAATCGTTTTCAATTTCTTCCCTGCTCGGTTTGTAATCATATTCAAAATGGACATTTTCGTTTATGAGTACGTAAAAGAACGCATTGTCCTGCATGGAATTTCCAAGCACATAGTTATTTTCTTCCGACTTCCATTCATCAATCTTTAAACACAACTGCCCGTCAATGGTAATCTGCTGTGCCGCAATCTCCTTTTCCTGCTCCATATACCGTCTTGTCTGATTGATAAATCCATTTAAGACCGCCGGATGGGAAGAAACAATCAAATCACGGTTCTCATACTTGGCATACGGTTCTATTTCTTTTGCCCATGCCTTATTGTCGGGAGAAAATCTGCCATCGTGCGTCAGGTGCATGACAGTATTGGCAAGTACATAGCTGACACGCTCGCTACCATATTTTCGGATTACTTCATCCGGTGTATCTTTCGGCAGACGATACCCGTCAAATTTTTCCGAAATCGTCCGTTCAATGGCTTCTTTACAGGCAACCTTCGTTTTCCGTTCTATTACCGCCTGTGCTTTTTCCAGCGCTTTCTGTGCTTCTTCCTCTTTGTACCGGGCATAGGCTTCTTTCCCTGCCGGAGATAAATACTTATCTTCCGCCACCAGCTTTCGGATACGCTTTTCGACTACTTTCCAAGACAGCAGCACTTTCGCATAAGGTTCGCAGATATTTCCCTTTTTTAATTCAATCCCTTTAAAGTTGTGGTCTTGCCAGCTATGGTCTGCTCCGGCAAGTGCATGAGAGCCGCCTCCAATGCCATATTCTTTTTTCAGAAATTCCGCTGCTTCTTTGCTGTCATGCTTTTCCTGAAAATAATCATAGATGCGGAAAGAACCATGTGAATATCCACTTCCCCTGCCAAGATTATGGTCTATCTCGTCCTGAGTAATAAAATCCTCCCTTTTTATTTCCACATGGTCTGCGGTTGGAAAGATTTGTTTTTCTATCAGCAGATTGTCAAGTTCCTCCCGCAGCTCCTCTTTTGGCATAACTGAACGGAAACGTAGCTTTTTCTCTCCGGTTTCAAGCTGATGAAGTGCCTGATCCATGTGGGAAGCCACAAGCTCAACTCCTTCTTTTGTAGAAAGGTATTCTATCATTCTTGCATGAGCCTCCGGATAATTTCCTGCTTTTAGCCCAAGCTCCTCCGGCAGTTCTCCCATGCCATCCCGGAAAAAGAAAAAGAGATGCCCTGCAATCCGGTCACGTTCTGCTTCGTCAGTCAGATAAGCTTCATTTGCTCCCATATAGGTACCGTTTACTACCTGTGAGCGGATTTTTGCTTCCACCTCCTGCCAGTTCATCTGAAGCACCGGACGCTCTGTCGATGTGCCATATCCGACACGCATCCCATCCTCATTGAACCATACCGCTAACTGCTTTCCGTCAAATTCAAAGCCCTTTCCGGTTGTTCCATACTCTTTCTGTAAGAAAGCAGCCATCTCCTCCGGTGTCTTTCCCTGCTGATATTTGGTGTAGATACGCTTTCTGCTGTTATCCCTGCCTCCGCCGCTCCGCAGAATATCCGCTATCTGCTCCGGCGGTATCTTTGTTTCTGACCGTATCGGTGTCACTGTTTCCGCCTGTTTCATGGCAAGATTGCCAGCCTGCTCCGTAAACATGGAAAATAAGTCAAGCTGCTGGTACATTCCCGCTGTTTCAATCCGCTCTGCGGTTTCTCCTGGAAGAAGATATACTCCGTCCTCCATATAGGAATTGACAAGAAAACGTGCTTCCTCCCATGACAGCCTGCTTTCCGCTTCACGGGTCAGATAATTGCCTTTCCATAAGGTAATACCGTCCTCATCGGCACGGTAGCCGCCCCGCATTTCCCCGATATTGAACTCGGTGTATTCTTCCATGCGGAACGAATTTCTCAGATAATCCGCCTGAATCTTTGCATCCTGCTCTATCTGAAAATACCCAGCTATTTCCGGTCTTTTATGCTTCAGGAACTCATCACTGCATAAAATACCACGCTGTAAGTCCTCCCCCTGCTCTGTTTCAGACAGCTTCGGAAAAAAAGAACCGGATAATGAATGTTCTCCACTATCCGGTTCTGGTATTTCTTCTTCCTGTATGTCATTTTCTAACTGTAAATCAGTTCCGTCAGCACGATCTCCTCCGCTGAATGTCTGATGTTGTTCATCTTCGCTACCCACTTCATCTGATCGGCTGCTTTCAGTTCCTCGTTCACTCCCTCTGCTTTCGCCATCTGTTCGCTCAGGGCTTCCATTCTCTGCTCTGCCTGCTCCTGTATCTCCAGACAGTGTGCTTTCAGCTCGCCCGCCAGTATCATGCCCTGATAAATCCCTTTCCGGTGTTCCTGTAAGAAGTTCTTCCGCATCATACCGTACTTCGTCAGCGTTCCCTCCGGTTCCTCGTTCGCTGTCAGGTTCGGAATCAGATAATCCCCGTTCTTTTCGTATGTCAGTTTCATGTGCCGCATCCTCCTTTTTGCTCTGTATTTCTATCTCCTGATTGTTTTGTAGCTCCTTTTCGCTTTCACGCTTTAAAGCATTATAGTCTGTATCTGCTTCATTTGCAAGCACTTTCTCCGTATTTTCCAAAGAAGTTTGTGTGCGTCCTGCATTAGCTTTTTCCTGTGCCTTCCTGCGGGCAATCTGGCGGTCATACGCTCCTATGGTTCTGCCTATCTCCATTAAAAGCGGCTTGCACATATCTGTGGTGGCTGTACCAACAACAGACAGGGTTTTCATCGTATTAAAGTCGCTGATATATTCAAATCCCTGCTCGTCTTTCCACAGTTCCATATCTGCACCGCATCGTGACAGTATGGTGTAAGCAATACTGGAAGAAAGCGTATCACGAAGCCTGACACCTACATTTAACTCGTCCAGTTCCTCTAAAAAGCTGCCCTCTTTCACATATTCGATTTCCGGCAGAAGTTCTTCATAATAATCCAAAGCAATCCGATTGGATATTTCCATTATCCGCTGTTCAAAGGAGCTGTTTTTATCCGTTTCTCCGTATGTCTTTTCAAGCTGTGCCAGGACTGTTTCTTTATGCTCCTCACGCAACTCCCACAAATTCGGATCACGTCCTATCCGCCTTGCCTTATGTACGTCGGACACATCGAAAACATATTTCAATCTTGTATAGGAATTTTCCGTATCCAGCAGGGCAATTCCCTTTGCTCCACGGTTTACCCAGCAATTCATCTTCTCATTCCATAGTTCAAGGGACGCACAGGCTGTTGCATCCGGTCGTTGTGCAAAAATAAGTATCTGTTCATTGAACGGATATTTATAAAGCCTTGCAGCGGTAGTCAGATACCTTGTCCACTCCTGCCCGTTTTTCGCTATCTCTTTTGCGGTATCCTCCGCCAGATAGGAAATCATCTGATATTTTGTTACCATAAGCATTCCTCCAAAATGACGGAGGGGATAACCCCCGCCGCCTTATTCATAAAAACCGTGTTCTTCGATACCGTTTTCCAGAATTGTGCCAATCAGCTCCTCCAATTCCATCTCCTTCAGCTCGCTGATCACAATGAGCTTTGCAAGGATATCTTTTTCCACCGGAACGACATAGCTTTCTTCATCAGGGCAAAGCTCCCGTACACAAATCTCCAGTCCGTCTGCAATTTTGCAGAGCGTACTTATATCTGCTTCCCGGATACCTGCCAGAATATCCATCAATACATCTTCCCTGACACCGCACCGCAAAGAAAGTTCTGGAATATCCATATCCTGCTCTTTCATAATGTTTAAAATTTTATCTCCGGTGCTGTAAACAACGGTCTTTTTCATTTCTGTATTCATTTTTCTGTCTCCTTTTCACTTGCTTTTTCTCGGTGGAAATTCCATCTTGAATTTGTACTGCGAACCTTTGATTTCCTTTCCGTCTTTGATATAAGAATAATCCTCAATTCCCTCCGGAATCAGGTACGCATCGTAGCTTCCCTTTTTCCCTTTTAATCCTCTCACAAGGGTCTTTTTCCCTTCAAGCAGACTTTTCATCTGTGTATCGGAAAACGTTGCTCCCATTGCCCTACCCACATTCATGCCGCATTTTTGTTTGCAGTAAGCACCGAATTTTCCTTTTACTACATCGCTGCCGCATTTCGGGCATTTTCCAAGCACTTCCTGCATCGTTCCAAACAAAGACTTCTGATCGTCACTGATACTGTGGTAGGTTTGCACCAGCTCCCGCACCATATCTTCAATGCCATCCATGAACTCCTGCATGGTGTATTCGCCTTTTTCAACCAAAGTCAGCGTATTCTCCCAATCTGCTGTAAGCTTCGGGGATTTTACCATATCCGGCAGAACAGTAATGAGCTTCATCCCGTCCTCGGTGGGAAGCATCTGCTTTTTCTCCCGTTTCACAAAACCGTCTTTGACCAGCTTTTCAATAATGTCAGCTCTGGTGGCAGGTGTGCCAAGTCCTTTGCGTTCCACCTCATCGCCCATATCCTCTGCTCCGGCACGTTCCATCGCAGAAAGCAGGCTGTCCTCGGTAAAATGTTTGGGAGGCTGCGTGAAATGCTCTGTTACCTTTGTCTGGATAACTGGAAACGTCATGCCTTCAGAAAGCTCCGGCAGTTTCTTCTCTTCCTTATCCTCATCTGTTTTTTCTACCCGGTAGGTACGTTTCAATGCTGCTTCAAATTCTTTCCACCCGTTCTGCAGAACCGTTTTTCCGGATACATGAAAGCTGTAACCACCGCAGGAAAACTCTGCTTTTACCGTTTCATACAACTGCTTTTTCCCGGTTGCACATAACAGACGATTAGCGACAAGGGATAAGATTTTCATTTCTCCCTCCGGCACAGCGGAAAGGTCTGTCTTTGTAATTTCTATGGTGGGAATAATTGCATGGTGGTCGGTCACTTTTTTACTGTTCAACACTCTTTTTATATCCGGCTCTGCTCCGGTCTGTTCCTCAAAGAGAATCGCCTGATAAACTGCCCCGATTACCGCTTTTGCAGTTTCTTCCATATCATCGGATAAATACTGGCTGTCCGTTCTCGGATAAGTGACCAGCTTTTTCTCATAAAGGCTCTGGGTGTACTCCAATGTCTGCTTTGCAGTAAAACCAAAGATACGGTTGGCATCCCGCTGAAGCGTGGTAAGGTCATAAAGTTTTGGTGGTGCAACGCTTTTATTTTCCTTTATAACGGAACGAACCACTCCACTCTGACTTTCACACGCTGCAGCAATACTTTCTGCCCTTGCCTTATCGTCAATCCGTTCTGTCATGGCATCTATCCCATCCATCAGAATATGAGCCATGTAATACTGCTCTTTTTCAAAATTCATAATCTTCACTTCACGGTCTACCAGCATGGCAAGGGTGGGCGTCTGTACTCTGCCCACCTTTAATACCTTTCCGCCATACAGTACAGTAAATAATCTCGTACCATTTAATCCCACCAGCCAGTCTGCCTGCTGTCTGCAAAGTGCAGACTGGTACAGGCTGTCATAATCGCTTCCCGGCTTTAAGTTTTCAAACCCGTCACGGATTGCACTCTCCTCCATTGATGAAATCCACAGGCGTTTCATTGGTTTCCGGCAGCCTGCCTGTTCATATACCAGACGGAAGATAAGTTCTCCCTCCCGTCCGGCATCGGTGGCACACACCACACTTTCAACTCTTGTATCGTGCATCAGATTTTTCAAGATTTTATACTGCGTTGCTGTTTCCTTTTTCACTTCATGCTGCCACTGCTCCGGTATCATGGGCAGGCTCTCATAGCTCCATTTTTTCCATGCTTCTGAATACATCTCCGGCTGTGCCAGCTCTACCAGATGTCCTACACACCATGAAACGAGAAATCCGTTTCCCTCCATGTAACCGTCTTTTCTCTCTTTCGCCCCGATCACATGGGAAATTGCCTGTGCTACGCTGGGCTTCTCTGTAACCACCAACTGCATACCTTATTCCTCCTGTTCGTCAAAGAAATCTTCTTCCGTATCTTCCTCCGATTCCTCATCTTCGTTTTCATACTCCTCGTTATCTTCCTCATCTTCATCTTCGTCCTCGATAAAGTCCTCTTTTTTCTTGCGGACAACCTTAAAATAATAAGCAGCTCCGATAACGATTAAGGCAAGACTACCAATCAGCACATACGAAATCATCGGATTCGGTGCTTCTTTCACTTCCGGCTCCGGTTCGGTTTCCTCTGTATTTCCCGTACTCTCTGCACCTTCCGTACCTTTTTCTGTTTCCGTTTCCTTTCCCTCTGTATCTGCCTGCTCTCCGTTGTTGTTTGGCAATGCACTCTCCCCATTCGGAATTGCAGATTCCAACGCAGCGGAATTTTTCGGCAAGGTTTCACTGTTATCGGAAGTTGCATTTAACAGGTCATTTTCCGTAACCTCAGTCAAAAAATATACCATTTCTTCCTCTCCGTCCCGGTCAATAATCAGATAGAAAACTTTCTCCGTGGCGGTCTGAATAGTATAAAACTCCTTGCCCTGACCGGATTTTTCCGTACTTTCTGTTTTCCCGCTTTCTGCCTCCGCAGCTTCTTTCATTGCCTGCTTTTTCTGTTCGGCAGGACTTGTCTGTGATGTGGTATTTCCGTTACTGTCTGTTTTGGTATGCTCCGTCACGGTTCCCGTAGCACTCCCCGGTTTCGTCGGGGTCGCACTCTCCGGGAGCTGCTCCGCCGGATTCCCATCACTGGTATCGGCAGGGTCTTTATAGTACGGATTTTTCGTTTTATAAACCTCAGACATATTTCCGGCATTGTCCATTGCAGAAATGGTAAAATACTCATACCCTGCGTCAAACTGCTGGAGGCGGATATTTAACGTACCGCCCGTCAGATCTGTAAACTCATATCCATTGACATATACCGCCTTTGCACCGGAATCCGTATCATGTACCTGTATGCTTAAAAGCCCGTCACTGACTGCCGCATTTAAGGTCGGCTTTACGGTATCAAAGCACTTTATGGCACGGTTCTTCTCATAGGTATTGCCTTTCTGGTCTGTGACAAGCACATACACGGTACAGTTCTCGGAAATCCTTAATTTCTTTTCCTCCGTCACATCTGTCCAGCTTCCATTCTGCCCTACCTTTGCCTCTATCTTTGCGATTTCAAAATTCCCCGTATCTGCGGTATCTTTTACACTGAAAGAAACGGAAACAATGTCATTATGCCACTCCTCCGGCTGTCTGATTTTGATACTCACATTCGGTTTTTTATAGGTACAGAGCTTATAATCTGTGACGCAGACGGGACAGTTTTTGTCATACTCATACGCACCGCATTGATCTTCGCAATTACATACCGGCTCCGGTTTATCATTTCCCGATACAGTGCCATCCCCGGTGCTTTCATCGGTACTGCCTTCTGTATTCTCTTCGGTGCCGCCTTCGGTGCTTCCCTCCGTGCTGCCCTCCGTAGTTTCTTCCGTGCTTCCCTCGGTACTGTTTTCTGTATTTTCCTCCGTACTGACATCAGTTTCACTTTCGCCGGGTGTCTGCTCCGTACTTTCCTCCGGTTTGGATTCTTCGGTTTCTTTTGTTTCTTCGGCAAAAGCGCTGATTGCGTAGTTCCCATTTACAGAAAACGCTACCGCAGGCATGGTAAATAGCACAGCGGACAATATCAGTGATATAACTGCCTTAGATGATAACTTCCTGTTCTTCATGGCTGTAAGCCTCCCTTTCTTCTGATTGTGCTGCTTCTTTCTGCTCTTTTTCTTTCAGCAGACGCATAATTTCTTCTTCGCTGACCTTGTTTAACAGAATCAGCCGATCCAGAGAGATTTTATTCTTTTCAATGAATTTCATCTTCTCCGCATCCTCTGCCATCTGAAGCTGTTCCGCCAAATCCCTCTCCCTCGCCTGCAATCCCGCAAGCTGTTCCCGGACTTTGGAAAGCTCCTTTACAATTCTCTCTTTCGTCATCGTTCCTCACTTCCTGTTATTTTAATTTCCTGATAATCTTCCAAACGCATAAAAATGGCTCTGCCAATAGGACGAATTGATTGAAGCGTAACTGATTGGATCTCCGCAATGAATCATGACCCCGTTTCCGCAGTAAATCCCCACATGGCTGACTGGTACGCCCGAATTGTATGTACCTGTAAAAAAGATAATATCCCCCGCCTTTGCATCTGCCGCCGACACAGGCGTACACTGGTTATAAATGCCCTGTGCTGTGGTTCGTGGCAGGTTATGGACACCGCTGTTTGTAAATACCCAGCAGACAAAACCGGAACAGTCAAAGCTGGTGGACGGACTGGAGCCTCCCCATACATAGGGATAGTCTAAATATCTCGCCGCTTCTTCCATAAGTGCCTGCACGGTTGCATCGTCATAGGAATCCGGCGGTATCACATTTCCTCCGCCGCTTCCGCTGCCCGGCGTTTCGCCATACAGCGTATCCGTGCCTGCTTCAAAATAAAAAAGAGGGTTATAATATTCCCCCTGATACAGACATTCGATATGTAAATGACTTCCGGTACTGCTTCCCGTATTCCCTGTTGTTCCGATCACATTTCCATGCGTCACGCTCTGTCCTGCCCGGACATTTAAGGTATCCATGTGGGCATATTTTGTGCAGTAGCCTTTTTCATCTTCAATCACTACATAATTTCCGTAATAGCTGTCATAAGTTGCGGTAGTTACTGTCCCGTCCATCGCCGCATATACGGTTGTTCCGGTAGGTACTGCAATATCTACGCCCCGATGTAACTGTTCCTGCCCTGTGACCGGATTGATACGCCAGCCATAATAACTGCTCACATAGTTGTACCAATATAAATCAAGGGGCTTATAAAACTGCTGTGTCAGCCCGTGGGTCTGGTTATAAAAAGCATAGATTTCTCTCTGCTCCTCATTCATGCGTCCGGCAACTACTACGTTTAAATCTTTTGCTGTCAGGGTCACTTCCAGAATGGTTACGGTATATTCCTCTTCCACTTCATACTCGTATTCCTCTTCTGTTGTTTCCCCCGTAACCGGGTCTGTTACCGTATGAGTGCCTGTTTTTGTTACCGTCCTTGTCCTCGTTTCCTCTGTAGGATTTAGTGTCAACTCATACATTTCATCAAACAGATATTCTATTTCTGCCTGTACCTCACTTGCAGTAAATTCCGTATGGACTGCCGACAGATAGCTGATCAGTGCAAATGGGTCATGCCCGATAGATGCCAGATTATAACGGTACTCATCATAATCCGGATAAGTGGTTTCTATGGCATCAATCTCTGCCTGCAATTCTTTTTCCAGTTCAGAAAAAGCTAAATCTGCCGCATCTATTTCTGCCGGAACGCTCATATAACTTCCTGCCAGCGTGGTACTGATTCCTCCGGCAAACATCGCCCCACAGGAAGATACTGCTGTCATAATCATCACAAGAAGCACCGAAAAGGCTCCTATGGCAAGCAGAAGCGAAACATTTTTTGATGCAATCTCCTGTATCTTTCTGGCTGCCGCTGTAAAAAGATTCCCGGACTTCGCCGCTGTTTCCTTTGCGGCTTTCGCTGTCTGTCCCGCCCGTCTTGCTTTTGCATATTCCCGTTTGATACGCTGCTTTTGCAGTCTTTTCTGCAACTGCTTCTGAATGGTCTTTTCCTGCATTTCCGGATTTTCTTCCAAGAACTTCTGATAACGGAAATTGACCTCTTTCTGCATCTGCTTTTTCTCCAGCTTTGCAGCTTTCGCTCTCCGTCTTTCCGTTTTCCCTTTGTAATGCCCTTTGAAAAAGCGGTAAACATCTTCCCCGCTCTGCTCTGTCTTGTGGGCAGCCTCCACACCGGAATTTTCTTTCTCCACTTCGGCAACCTTACTATGGGCAAAATTAGAAGATTCCATTCCCACCCTGCCAGCCGCTCTTTTTACCGGACTGTCCGGTTTGAATGGTTTCTCTTTTTTTACAGAAGTCAATACATACTTTGTTCTGCCCGTCTTTTCATCAAAAACACGCTCCAGAGAATACTCCGTTTTCTTTGGAATCTTCTTTCTTGCAGCTTCCGTCTTTTTTCTGGCTTTCTCCGCTTTCTTTTGCAGTCGGTCTAACTTTTTGCTTCCATGAAATTCCGGTTCTGCCTCTTCGGTAAAGGTAGTGTCCTTTGTCTGGAAATCCTGTTCAAAATCAAATTGCTTTACTCGCTCCCGGCTCTTTATCTCCCGCCTTTGATACCTGCCCTTTTTCTGTGACGAATGATAGGTGTCCCTGTGGCGGTAGTCATCGCTGGCAATTTTTCTACCCTGCTCCTCTCCGGCTTCCTCCGTAAAAGTGCTGTCCGGCTGCATAAAATCGCTTTTAGACTTCTCTCCGGCTTCTGCTCCCTCGGACTTTTGGACATTCTGTCCAGAAGCATCTGCTTTCTGATACTTCTTTGTATTTTTCGACCTCTGGACATCGTGTCCAGAAGTGGTATCTGCATCTCTCGGCTGATATGCTGCGGATTTTTTACCTTTACCCTCGTTTGCTTTCTTTGGAATTTCTCCGGTAAAGGTTTTTTTCTCCTGTGCAAATGCAGCCGGTTTCTGTTTCTTTTTCTCCGCCACTACTCATTTACCTCCTGCCTTACACTTTCCTCTGGTTTGGTATTCATAACCGCAAAGGTCTTGGTATCTACCGGATATTTATCTACGAACGGAATAACCACGTTGTCAAACAGAATCAGTCCGCACCCCGGCTCGGAATTGGTTACATGGGCAAGCTGTTTTTCTGACAATCCCAGCTTATCTGCAAGGATTGCCTGATCCTTTGCATTTTGATTCAGGAGATATACAAAATCGGAATTGCCGAGGATTCCCTCGATTTCCTCCGACTTCAAAAAATCGCCTACGTTCTGCGTCAGCCCCGTAGGAATACCGCCCCACTTACGGAAACGCTTCCAGATTTCCACCGAATAGATAGCGGTCTGCTTCTCCTTCAGCAAAAGGTGGAACTCATCACAATAATAGCGGGTGGCAATCTTACGCTCCCGGTTCTGCGATACCCTGTTCCAGACCGCATCCTGTACGATTAACATTCCAAGCTCTTTCAACTGGTTTCCCAAGTCCCTGATGTCAAAGCACATGATACGGTTCTGACTGTCTACATTCGTCCTGTGGTTAAAATAATTCTGCGAACCATGCACATATAGCACAAGGGAGTTTGCAATCCGTTCTGCCTTTTTGTTCTTATGCTCTAACAGGGCATTATACAAATCCTCAAGGATAGGCATATTCTCCGGTACGGGATTTTCAAAATAAGCATCGTAAATATGACGGATACATTCGTCAATGATACCTTTCTCATCATTTTCCAGACCGTTCTTTCCTCCGGCAATCAAGTCACACAGAGTAATGATAAAATCGGATTTCAGCTTTAAGGCTTCCTTATCCCCTTTATGGGAAAGCTGAATGTCCATCGGATTTAAATAATCTTTGGAATTGGTTGCCAGCCTTACCACCTGTCCGTGCAATGCTCCCACAAGGGCAAAATACTCGCCCTCCGGATCGCAGACCACAATATCGTCCTTTGTCATCAGGAAACAGGAAAGAATCTCACGCTTTGCACTAAAAGACTTACCACTTCCCGGTGTACCAAGAATCACACCGTTTGGTGTACGAAGCCGTTTCCGGTCTGCCATAATCATGTTGTTGGAAAGGGCATTTAAACCATAATAAATAGCCGGAGCTGGCATAAATAATTCCTGCGTACAGAACGGTACTAAGATAGCGGTACTCTTTGTTGTCAAATCCCGTTCAATTCCCGTATCGTTGCACCCGATTGGTGCCGATGCCATCAGTCCCTGCTCCTGTAAATACTGCATACATCTGAGGTTGCAGTTCGCCTGTTGGATAATGCCGGATACCCTCTGCGTGATATTTTCCAGTTCCCGCTTGTTTCTGCCATAGCAGGTCAGAAGAAATGTCATCTTTACCATTTTCTGATTGCTGCTGTTTAAATCGTCCAAAAGGTCAAGGGTATCTTTTTCATAAGTGATAATGTCCGTTGGAAGAATGTCCATGTCATAACCTGACCTTACCGCCTTTTTCTGCTCTTCAATCTTCATCTTCTGAATATTCGTCAAAGCACCTTTTAGCATCTTAATCGCCTTGACCGGATCCATTGTCTGCATATGCATGGTAATAGTCAGGTTCGCATCCAGATCAAGAAGCTTTTTCAACAACTCATCATCAAACTTCGGGGCAATAATATCCAGATAATGCACACTGCCATACATTTTTCCCGCCTTAAAACGACTCGGATAGCGAAAATCAAATCCCGGCGGAGCGATGTAATCTTTCACACTTTTTCCCGACTCCGCCAGTTCCTTAAAAGAAAAACGGAAAGGCTCCATAGTATCCTGGTTAAAATACTCATGCAGGATACGCAGACGTTCCTTTCCGTCAAGGCTCTTAGCGTGTGTGCCCAGATTAGTCAAATTTTTAATCACATCTGCTTCAATGCTGACAAGTTTTGCCCTTGCCTCCTTAAAGCCTTTACTCTCAATTCCAAAAATCAGATACTTTGATTTGATAATACCGTTATTTCCCTTTGCAGCCTGTTTCTTTAACATCTGCGTGTATTCCTCACGAATATCATCAAAATCATCTGCCTGCAATGGAATGTCAAACTGGTCAATTAAGGTCTGCTCGTTAACCTGTCGGTTGAACAGGAACAGCTCAAATTTAATAGACGGGTCAAAATAATTGATAAGCCTGCTGTATTCCTCCAGTATTTCCCCCTTATCCTCGATTTCCAGCAGGTCATAATTTATATCGTAAAACTCCACCATTTTCGTATAAAAGCCAGAAGTGACCTGACAGATACCGTCCCGGTACATCTTCTGAAAGGTAATGGTCTTCTGTGCTGTGGTGGGCTTTTCTGCGTTTTTATTCGTTCCGGCAAGCATGTGTTTTAACTCCGCAAGCCTTCTCCGCTCCACAAAGGTCAGCCCCGGCTTCGTTTTTCCTTTTTTCTTATGTCTGTCCGGCTTTTCTGCCGCCTGCTTTTTCTTCAAGTTTACGCACCTCCTCTTTTATACGCTCTGTTTCTTCTAATCTTCTGTAAATATTTTCTGATTTGTAGGGACGAATCCCCGGTGTGAGGAATTTCTGCCTTATCATAAAATACAGAATCTTCTCTGCCGGAAATCCGTCCTTCTCATACATTGCCAGAAAGAAAAAAGGCAGCATGACCGCTACCATCAAAAGTGCCGATGCCTGTGTGCCGATAAACCCTTTTGTAAAAATGTAAAAGGGAATCCCTACCGCACCTGCACCGCTGAAGCAAATAAGCTGGCGTTTCGTCAGATTTAACGCTACTTTTGTCTTTATGCCGCTTAAATTCTTTGGCACTGCTACGGATATTGCCATAACATCACAGCCGGAGCTGATACTGCAAGCCCCGGCTGTTCCCTCCTTTCTTTGAAATGTGTTCTAATGAGCATTCCAGATTGATTTCGCAAGGGAACCTGTCTTGAACAGGCTGAAACACAGAACAACGGTATAAGCTGCCACCGACCACAGTGCTGTGTGCAGATTGTCCGCAACCGCAATGCCGGATACCAGCACCGCATAGATTGCCACGCATACCATAATGAAAAATCCCTGAAACGCCAGTGAACACAGTCCCTTGATATAATTGTTGCCGATACCGCCCCATTCCCGGTTACTGAATGTGGCAAAGGGAACCGGAGCTACTGAAATATAAAGGTAGATTTCAATCATTCTCCCGAAAAGCATGACGGTAATAAGCAGGGAGATGATTTTCATACATAAGCTGACAATCATAGTTTCGATACCAAGCCCGATCAGCTCGCCGATGCCCATTGTATCAATCTGACTGTCAAACATGGTTTTTAGGGTATCCGTCACATCAATGGTAGTGGAACCCGAAACAATACCGCCTGCTCTGGTCACGATATGGTTTCCCACATCAAAAATCGCCATTGTGATGTCAAAGGTGTAGCTGAGAAGCAGCACAGCGATACAGGCTTTGATAAGGTAACGGAAAAAGAACTCGCTTCCTACTTCATGCATATTGTTCTTATCCATGACCATTGTAATCAGCTCATAGCAGAGTATCGCACTGATGATCATGCCCGCTATGGGTATCATCACATTTTCCGAAAGGTTCTCTATCATAGAAAACACTCCGCTGTTCCATGAACTGGGTGTCCTGCCGACTTCCCCTGCGATTGTTCCGACCTTATCATTCACATCTGTAAACATCGTAGTAAGGTTGTCCATGACCCACCCTTGCAGTATTTCCTTTATAAATTCAGTTATCTTGTCGAGAATCGCTCCCATGACTTAGGAAAACAGGCTTGTAAGCTGCGGAATTACCGTCTGTGCCACAATTACAATACCGCCACCCGCCATGAGCTGTTTTATCCCCAATTAGGTGTAAAACTCTGCTCGATGGCGGGCGGCGGCGTACAAAAAATCTATATGGTGTTTTTAAGAGAACCGTCCCGGCGGGACAGGTCAGGCAGTGACCTGTTCCACCTCTGGGATGGGTTTGAGATTAAAATGAATTTCGATAGAAATGTGTCTTGTTTTATCTTCGTCAATGCGCTCATGCACGACGATTTCTTTGATTAAGCGGTTAAGGGTGGCTGCGTCCAGCTCTGTGATGTTGGCATATTCCTGAATGGCTTCCACCCATTGTTTTGCGTCATTGGCAAGCTGGGCTTCATCGGACAGCCGCTTTCTGCCCTCGGACACTTTTGCTTTAAGCTCCGTCTGCTCGGTCTGTGTCTTTTCCAGCATGGTGTTGAAATTCTGCTCACTGATACGCCCTGCAATCATATCCTCATAAAGCCGCATGACCATTTTATCCAGAACCTCAATCCGTTCCTCGTCCCTTGTAAGGGAGCGTTCCATTGCTTCCCGCTGTTCCCGCTGCTCGGCTTCACAGGTATTAGTCAGGCGGTCGGCAACCGCTTTCCCGTCCATCAGGGCAGCTCTGGCACATTCCCGGATTTTCCGCAGCACATGGCTGTAAAGGGTGTCATAATCAATCCGGTGCTGGGTGCAGTGGTTCTTTCCAAAGGCATTGTAGGTCTTGCAGGAATAAATCTGCTGGGGATGTTTTGCGTTTGTGTAGCGTATCGTCAGCGACTTCCCACACTCGCCGCATTTTATCAGTCCGGCAAACAGGCTGATTTCATTGGTCTGCCCCGGACGCTGGCGGGATTTCAGCTTGTTCTGCACAATGTCAAAGCTCATGCGGTCAATCAGCGGTTCATGCTGTCCCTCCACCACAATCCAGTCCTCCGGCTTCTTTTCCCCAATCGTGCCGATTTTGAAGCGGTAGTCCTTTTTCTGGGAAGCAATCGCCCCAGTGTAGACGGGATTCATCAAAAGGTCTTTGATAACGGAGAAGTCCCACATATACCGCCCGTTTTCCGGGTCTTTCTTTTCCCATTTGGTGCGGGTATTGCGAAGCCCCCGTTCCCGGTTCCACCATGTGGGGCAGGGGATTTTTTCTTCCTCCAGCCGTCTGCGGATATAGTTCGGACCATGACCGTTTAGGGCATATCCGAAAATCAGCCGCACAATCGGGGCGGTTTCCTCGTCAATGAGCAGATGGTTTCTGTCCTCTGGGTCTTTCCGATACCCAAAGGGGGCAAGACACCCGGTAAACTGTCCTTTCTGCGCTTTCAGAAGATAAGAGGAATGGACTTTCTTGAAATATCCTTGCTGTACATCTCGTTCAGGATATTCTTGAACGGGGCAATATCGTTGTTATCACGCAGGGTGTCGATACCGTCATTCATGGCGATATAGCGGACACCGTTTCTTGGGAAAAAGTCCTCAATCAAATGCCCGGTTTGCAGATAGTTACGCCCCAGTCGGCTGAGGTCTTTCGTGATGACAAGGTTGATTTGCCTGCGCTCAATGGCTCTCAACATTCTCTGTAAATCAGGACGCTCCATATTAAGACCTGTGAAACCATCGTCCTGATAGACTGCCACAACCTCCCATCCCTGCTTTTCGCAGTATTTTTCCAGCATATCACGCTGGTTTGCGATACTGGCACTTTCGCCTTGCAGGTCATCGTCCTTTGACAGCCTGCAATAGACCGCCGCACGATAGCCCCCGGCAAGTGCCGAACCGATTGTTCTGTATTCCATTTCGTTCATCATAGCCATTTACCCACACAATCCAGACGGTATCTGGCTCTTTTGAACCTCATCTTCATTATACTTCAAATCTTTCTTTTTAGCAAGATATTCTTTTGAATTTGTCTTTCCATATTTCTGGGAAATCAGGCTGACGAACACATCGGTTGCGTCAAGCTCCCCGTCAAACACAGTAGTCACATGAATCTCTGTTTTGTTTTTTGCCATAGGCAGTTATCCTCCATACATGAAAATAGCCAGACAGAGGGTGTCGGCAACGAAGTCCGGCAACGGGCTTCAAAAGACCTTGCAAACAATCTCAATCTGGCGATGATTACTATTTATACTTTTCTTTTATTTTTCTGTTGTTTTGGTTGTTATAAGGGAGAAAAGCCCGGAAATAAGGGGTTTTCCCCGGCAACCGGCTCGGCAACGGGATAGCAACAGGGGGTGCAACGGGCTGTCATTTTCAGAATGGAAGCTCCATCTGTTCTGTGACCTCCACAAAGCCATCCATTGCTTTTTCAGACGGGTTGCATAAGTCCGTTGCCGGGTTTTCACGCTCCCAGCCCTTTTGTCTGCCGTATTCGGAAAACATTCTTGGATTCGGGAAGTACCGCCAGCGGTCAATGCATTGGTTCATAATCTCGTTGATTTCCCGTATTTCCCATTGCTTCGGCTCGTCAAAGGCATGGTTCAAAGCTTCCTTATAGAGCTGCTTGGAGCAGACCATGCTCCCGGTGTACTTATCAAGATACGCCTGTATCATCCCGGCTTTGGTGTCCTCCGGCATAAAATCCCGCTGGTGTTCTTTGAGATACCGCTGCATGGCAGGGCTGAAAGCCAGCTTGAACCTGCCGCTTCTGTAAATTTCCATCGCTTCTGCCCACATCTGCTCGATATAGGCTCTGGAAGCGGCTTCGTCCTCCAAAATGTGAACCTCGGCTTGCTCCGGGTACACCATGACGGGGATAAAGCGGCGGTTGCCGGAACGGTCAAGGGGCAGGAAGTCAAGGGCATTGGAAGTGCCGCCAAACACGCACTGACGGGGGCGGTCTGCTGGGTGGGTTTCATAGGGTATCTTGTAAACCTCTTTCTGCCGGCTTAAAAATGACTTGATTTCCTCAATGCTCTTGGCGTTTGCGGTTGCCATCATTTCCGACATTTCGATAATCCAGTGACCTTGCAGCTTACGGTACACATTGTCATCGTCCAGCTTCCGCAAATCATCGGAGAACCACTCGTCCCGGACTGCCAGCAGACGGAAGAAGGTGGACTTGCCAGCCCCCTGACCGCCTACCAGACAGAGCATGATTTCAAATTTGCACCCCGGCTGAAAGGCTCGTGAGATTGCGCCCAGCAGGAACAGCTTCAACGCTTCATAGGTGTAATCGTCTGCGTCAGCCCCCAGAAAGTGCCGCAGGCAGAAACGGATTCGCTCTGTCCCGTCCCACACAAGGGTATTGAGATAGTCCCGGATGGGATGGTACTTGTTTTCATTCGCCACAATCCCGATGGCGTTATCAATCTTCTTCTCATTGGTAAGCCCGTAGGTTTCTTCCAGATAGAGAAGCAGATACTTCATGTCCGTATCGTTCAGGGCGGTGCTTTCCCTGTGGAAGCCGATGGGCTTTATGATGTCCTTGCGGTCGGTCAGGATGTTGTATGCGATAGCCCCGGAAAGCAGCGGGTCACGCTGGAATATGGTCAGGCAGTTCCGTATGCTCTGACGGACACCGCCTTTCTCGGTAGTTTCCAGCCCCGCCTTGATTTCCTCAATGCTCTGGGGCGGCTGCATGGCGTTCATGGTGTTTTTTAGTTCTTGCTGCGTTTGCGGCGGCAAGCTCTGCCATTCGCTTTTCAAGCTGTATCACATCCTTCCCGTAGTCCGTAATCAAAGCTGCTTTTTCCTCTGTCTCCCCAAAGAGCAGCACATCCAGCAGATATTCCACTTGGTCTTGCTTCTGTAAGGCTTCCACGAACCGGGGATGAAACGCTTCCTCCGGGGAGTGCGGGGCATAGTCGGTTTTCCATACCCGTAAGAGGTGTAGATAATCGGCAAGGACACGGAAGCAATGTGCCTTTGCTTCCCGGAACTGTTCTTCCGGGGATTTCTGCCGGGGCTTGGGCTTCCTTGCCCTGCCCGGTGGCTTCCAGTCCTCATAGGCAAGCCCGAAGTCACTCGCCAACTGTGCGGCGGCTTCCTTTTTCCCCAGCCCGTACAGGGCAGCTACAAAATCAATCACATCCCCATCTGCACCACATCCGAAGCAGTGGAAACGCTTGTCCAGCTTCATGCTGGGGGTCTTATCGTTGTGGAACGGGCAGCAAGCCATCCCGTTTCTGTTTACCCGGATTCCGTAATGCTCCGCAGCCTGTCTTGTCGTAACGGACTGCTTCACAGCTTCAAATACATTCAAATCAATTCCTCCTTGTAAAAAAGAAAAGGCACTTATCATTCTCAATCTGAAAATGGCAAGTGCCTGTTAAAGTTCCATATCCTGTTGTTTGTGTTTCGTCTGCGCCGGGGCGTTTTTCTGTGCTTTCTTCTCGTCAGCCTTATCCTGCAAGACTTCTTTGAGGGGCTGCTTCTTGGGCGGCTCTTTGCTTTCCTCTGTGCCGGGTGTGGCTTTCCGTACCCAGTAGCGGATGTCCCGCAGCTTCTTCAAATCTTCCTGCACCTCGGTCAACGGTACTTTCAAGTCTGCGATTTCGCCCACAAGCTTCGCCTGTTCCTGCAAAAGCTCCTTTTTCGTGCTGTCCTTATCATCCGGGTGCTTGGCAAGGTAGGCACTGGCTTTCTCAAACCGGGCAACCTCCGGGTGTTCCAGCTTGAATTTTTCCTTAGTTTTCTTGAAAAATATCTTCTGGTATTTCTCATAAACGGGCTTACATTCCTTACAGTCCGTCCGGGCGGCAAGGATAGCGTCAATCACGTTGCTGCGGGTTTCCTTTGGCTTCATCTGCTTTCGGTAGTCGGCGGCAGATTTCCCGGACGTTTCTATAAAGTTTTCCAAATCCTCCACGGTGGAAAGTCCCTTTCTCTGAAGATAGGACAGGGCTTCGCTGACTGCCTTTAAGTCTTTGGAAGTTCCACGGTTTTGTCCCGCCCGTGTCCAGTCGCTCCGTTCTGCCTTTCGTACCTCCATGTACTTCATCAACAGATTGGGAAGAAATACCGCTTCCTCCGCAGCTTTTTCCGCAAGCAGTTCTTTTCGTTTTTCACTAAGCTCGATAATCCAGCCTTTGAGATTTTTAATAAGCTGCCGGATAGACTTCATCAGGCTGTTGGCGGCTTTGATTTCCCGGTTCAGATTTCCGATGTTGGTCTGAATCCCTCGCTTTTCCATCTGCCGGACAGCAGCACCCTCATGGACGGTAGGGATAATATCAAGCCCCTGTCTTTCATAAGAACGGAGATCCACCCGCTCCGGGCGGTTGTTGGCTTCCAGATAGCGGTTCTGGATGATCTCCCATTCATGCCGCCAGATTTCACAATACTTGCGGTCGTTCCAGTCAACCGTATCTTCCTTGTGACTTTTCCATCTGCCGGACGGAAGTTTTATCCGTTCCCCGTTCTCGTCAAGGTCATAAACCTTGCGGCTCTTGGGAAGCCATTTCCCATGTTCATCCATTGCCCGCATAGTCAGCATGACATGAGCGTGAGGGTTTCCGTCCCCTTTGTCATGGATGGCAAAATCCACGCACATTCCTTTGGAAACAAACTGCTGATTGCAGAAATCCCGGACAAGGGCGGCGTACTGGTCGGGCGGTATCTCTCTGGGGATGGTAAGCACCCACCGCCTTGCAAGCTGGGAATTCCATTGCTTCTCCACCGCTTCGGCGGCGTTCCATAAAGTATTGCGGTCTGCATACGACCGTGGGGCATTTGCCGGAAGCAAGATTTCATTGTGGACGATACCACGCTTTTCCGGGTAGTGCTTCACTTCCTGATCGTATCCACAGAACAGCTTTTCGCCGCTCTGGTAGGCAGCGGCGGCAACCGCAGACTGCTGTTGGCTTCGCTGCACAATCGAGATTTCGTTGTGTGGACAGGGCATTTCGTGTCCCTCCTTTCGGTAATTGGTGGATGGGGTGGCGTTTTACCACCTCATTTGGGGCAGAAAAAAAGCAGGAGACCTTTTCAGATTTCCTGCTCGGTGGTGCCGCCGGTGGGCGGCTGGTATTCAGTTTTGAAAGTTCGGGTCAGGGTGGCCCGATGATGAAATAAAATATCTGCATGAAGATTATTCAACTTCTTTTAGTAATTCTTCAACAGAAATACCGTAAAGTTTTGCAAGTGCAAAAAGATTTGATGTGGAAGGGTCGGATGTTCCATTTTCCCATTTTGAAACAGCCTGCCTGCTAACACCAATCGTTTCAGCAACAAATTCCTGCGTCATTTTGCACTGTGTTCTGTGTACTTTGAGTGCTTCACCCAACGATTTCCTCACTACGGATTTTTCCTGCCGTACATCTTTTGAATGGATATATTTGAGTAATGCACGAACAATAAGGGTAAGCAAACCAACAAAGATACATAAGAAAATTATTCCAACGATTATCATAAATACGGTTACTTTCATTTGACCACCTCCTAATGTTGCTGTTGGCTTCATTTCTCTGTACGGATATATTTAAGCAATGCACGAATAACAAGGATAAGCAAGCCGACAAAGATACATGAGAAAACTATTCCGACTACAATCATAATGATGTTTACTAACATTTGGATGACCTCCTTTCTTTGTTGGCTTTATTCTATCTGAATTACCGTGTTGCTACCACCAACTATCAAGCAATTATCAGTTGCATATCGGTTGCACAATGATAGCGTTCTGTTTTTTGACCTTATTATACTAAATTACCGTAGATAAGGATAGCTCGACTGATAAAACTTGCTGGACGGGAACAGCTTGCAGCGCAAGGTGTTTCCGGGCGGCAAGTCCACAAAAGGGTAGCTGGCGACAGCCAGCGCAGGGGAAGCGTAGCGTCCCCTGTATGATTTGGAGCAGACCATGACTGCGGAAAATCACAGCCCTCCGGCGAGGAGCCTTCGGAGAACGCAATGCACCAACCTTTGGGTGGTGTATAATTGCGCCCTTAGTAAACTAAGGGGGTTCCGGCATCTCCCGTTCCAGCAGTTTTTTCAATAGTTCCTGCGTGTCCTGTCTGTGAAAAATGAGTTTCAACAACAGCATGACATCATCATCTGTCAGGCGTTCCGGCTCTTGCAGAAAACTTTCCAGCATACCGCCACGGGTACAGAGCCGGTGCGTCCGTTCCTTTCGGGTAAGCTGTTTCAACTGGTGCTGCAATGCCTTTTCATCATTGATGGCTTTCCGCAGTTTCTTTTCGCTTTTTTCCAACTCCCGATTGAGTTTTTCCAGCTTTGAGGTATCAGGCAAGGGCAGCGTCCTCCTTTCCCGGTATCAGCACATAAATCCGGTTTGGTTCTCCAATGCCCTGACGCACCCGCATGATAAGTCCGGCAGTTTCCAGTTCATTCAGAGAACGCTTGACCGTCATGGAGCTGCGGGACAGGACTGCGGCAATGGCTGTGACAGGGAAGCAGACAAAGAGGATTCCGTTCTCGTCCTCCTGCCCTTTGGAGAGCATAGCGTCCAGCATCCGGCAGTACATGACCTTTGCGGTGCTGCTGACTGGAAATCCTGTCAACGCTCTGGGAAAAGGCATACAGGGCGGCAATGGTGTGTCTATCGTCATAAATTCAAAATTCATTCTGTGTGTTCCTCCTTTTTCTTTGCTCGTTTGGATAAATAACAGGGGCAGTCAATCACAACCGCCCGGAAGCTCTGCTTGCACCCATGCTGGCATTTCCGGCATAATTCGTTGTAAGTGACACGCCCCCGGTCATTGAGGTAAAAGGAAAGCTCATACTTCCTCTTTTTGCTCATTCTCGGCATATTGCGCTTCCTCCCGTTTTAGTGTATGGTTTCGGGGCGATTTTCGGTAAAATTACAGCCATAGAGCCGCTTAAAATCTCCCGAAGTATCAGCGATAGGGTAGACTGTCCCCCTATCAGATTGTTGTGTTTCGGTATCATTTCGGTGTCAGTTCGCCAGTTCTCCCCGGTGTCGTTCCTCCCCTGAATCTCACAGCGGCGTATCGCTCCCTTTGGTACGCTCGTTTTGGTCAGGGTTCCTCCATATCCCTGCCAAAATTCATGGCGCTACATCGCCGGGGAAGCATATCCCACACAGGCTGGTCATTCGATTGGAATAATCCATCGATGAACTACCTGTATCATAGAACATTTTTGTGCCCTGTGCCGTATGTCCACAAAGTAGGAATTAAGGGTAAAAATCAGAAATTTCCACGATTACGGAAAGTGTGATATAATCCAGATAAGCGGCAGCAATGAAACCGTTGGAAAGGAGCGTGTGCCCATGAAAGGAGCAACAAGCATACAGGAACGCCTTTGGGAACTCCGCAAGGACAAAGGCTTAAATCTGGAAGAACTATCAAAACTAACGGGTATTTCTAAATCAGCCCTTGGCAGTTATGAAAAAGAAGATTTTAAGGAAATCAATCATGGCAACCTTATCACGCTGGCAGACTTCTATGGGGTTTCCGTCGATTATCTGCTGTGCCGGACAGAGAACAGGGAGCAGATCAACACGCCACTGACGGAGCTGCATTTGAACGATGAAATGGTTGCACTTCTGAAAAGCGGTCGGATCAACAACCGTCTGCTCTGCGAACTTGCCACCCATAAGGACTTTATCAAGTTTCTTGCGGACATTGAGATTTATGTGGATGGGATTGCCACCATGCAGATTCAAAACCTCAACACCCTTGTCGATACTGTCCGACATGAAATCATAGAACGGTATCGCCCTGGCGAAGATGACCCACATTTGAAAGTGCTGCAAGCCGCCCATATCAGTGATGATGAATATTTCAGCCACATGGTTCTGGATGACCTAAACCTGATTATCCGGGATATTCGGGAAACCCATAAAAAGGATAGTGAGAGTGCGCCCCAGACCACTGTTGCCAATGAACTGAAAGAAAATCTGGAAGCGGTCGAAAATTTCAAGGGCAGCCGTTTGGAAAAACTGGCAGTGCTTTACTGCAAGCAGCTCGGTATCAACTATAAAAATCTGTCAGATGAAGAATTTCGCTGGCTTATTCGGATTCTCCAAAAATCAAAGAAAACGGGAACGCCTATCAACCAGAGAAAAAAACGGTAAAGGAAAACCGCTGTTGCATGGTTTGTTGGATTCCATGTAGCAGCGGTTTGTGCTGTGGTTATTACTTCATTCGTTTTCTTAATATTCGGCGATAATTTGTTTCTCCCTTTGGTGCGTCCTGTATAATTTCCAACACACCATCTTCAAGCATTTTATCAATGCGATTGGAAATCCATACATCACTAATTCCAAGTTGATATTTTCCTAAAACATTACCTATGACAATAGCCATTTTGAATTGCTCTGGCTGTTCCGCAATTTCACGAAGAATGAAACTATCATATATATCTTCTGAAACGCTTTGCAATTTACCATTTAACATTGCACGCAAAGGTGCATTTTCATTTTGAAGTTGATTCCATTTCATAGCACAAGCTGAAAGAAATACAGGATTAGCTTTCTCTTGTAGAGTTATATAGTTTCCCCATTCGCCAGGAGAGACCTCGCCCCATGCTATTTTGGATGTCATAGTATTTTCTTTTCCATATTCCCATGTAGGTAACTTAACCAAATAAATTGTTGTCTGGCAGTTTAAGGGTTGAAGTTGTTTCATAAGCCAATACATACCACAAAGCTCATCTGGATTATAGCTATACCAAATGCGAATTTCTTCCCCAGCTACATATCGTTCAATCACTGAGGTCAATGTAGTTTTAATTTTCTGTATTTTTTCTTCAACCTGATAATCTAAATCCTCTACAAAGCAGACAGACAGCATTTTCTTGAAAACATTTTTCCGCTGTTCGCCAATTCCATTATCAGAAATATCTCCCACACTAAGAGCCATATCAAAACAATAAACATCACAGCTCTTGCCTCCCAATGGAATAGCATTCTCCCAAGCAATGCGTTCTTGTTCCTGTGCTTGAAGCTGTGCTTTTTTCATTTCATCTGAAGATGGAACACTCCCGTCTTCATGCCTCATAAATATTGAAACAGCACTTCCTCTATACTTTCCCTTGCCGTAAGTTTGGGCAATTTTCAAACTTCCACAGGCACTTTCACCAAATACAATTTCAATCATCTTATATACCTCCGATTTAATTGCTCCCGTTATGAATAAATCATCTCATGCAAAACAATTTCTTCTGCCCGGTTATGAATGTTATTGCAACGCTGCACCCATTCCATTTGGTGGGTACGCTTCAATTCCTCGGTTACGCCCTCGGCAGTTTTCATCTGCTCCATGATGGTGTCTAACCGTTCCTGTGCCTGTTCGTTCAGGTCTGCAAGATATGTCCACAATTCCCCGGTCAGTATCAATGTATTCAATCTGGCTGGGTGGACTTCCCTTAAATATTCCCGGTGCATCCGTCCGTACTTTCCGATAGGGCGGTGTTCCTCCGGCAGTTTCAAGTCCGGGATGTAATAATCTCCGACAAGGATATAATCAATTCCGTTTTCCGTTATTCTTGGTTTCAATTCGCTCATGTTCCTTACCTCCTGTGGAAGCAGGCTCGTCTGGTACTAACTCAATCACATCGGTAATCTCACAATTCAGCGTTTCGCAGATACGGGCTAATGTATCCATGCTGATGTGCTTTCCCTCTTTGCTCATGTTGGCAATCATATTTGTTGTCATACCAGCGGCAAGCCTTAAATCCTCTTTTCTCATATCACGCTCTAACAGTGTGTGCCAGAGTGGCTTATAGCTGATGTGCATATTGTTTTCCTGCCTTTCTATCTATACCACCGGGGCGGCTGCCCCGGCAGGAACTTTTCTCTTATTATAGCACCAATCTTGTGAAATCACAATTTATTCTTGTAGCCTGCCGCTGATACCGTCTGGATTGTGCTTTTCCTTTCGTTTTTTGTTCCAACTAATTAGCCATGAGCTGCTTCATGCCCTGGGACTTTGCTTATGTGTGATAAAGAAGTAATAGAAGTGTAAAAAATTTTGCCGTTCCTATCCGGCACATGAGGTATGTCGGATAGGTCGGGCGGTTAGGTGTCGGGCAGTTCTACCTTGCCGACAAAAGAATAATAGATTTCGATTTCCTGTCTGCGTAACTTGCCCCGGCGTTTCCCGTCAAGGGCAACGCTTTCATGGACAACGATTTTCTCCACAAACTCCCGCAGCAGAGTAGGGGTAAGTTCTTCAATGGTAGTGTGCCTGCGTACCACATTCATAAACTTTTCAGCGTTTGCGGTGGCTTCCTGCGCTTTGGAAAGTTCTTCCCGCAGTCTGGCGGCACGTTCTTTCAGTTCTTTCTGCTCGGCTTCATAGTCTGCCGACAGCTCTGTGAAACGCTCGTCCGATATGCGCCCGGTTACGCTGTCCTCATACAGCCGCTTGAAGATAGCAGATAACTCGGCTATGCGTTTCTCGGCGGCTTCCAGCTCCTTTTTCTTGGCGGCGTTCCTGCGTCTGTCCCCGTCCTCATTCTGCTCGATTAAAAGCTTCATAAACCGGGCTTCATGCTTTGCCGCATAGCTGGTAACTTTCCGCAGATTGGAGAGTACGCCAGCGGTCAAGAGGTCAGTGCGGATAAAGTGCGCTGTGCAGTCGGCGGTGCGTTTCTTGTAGCTTCCGCAGATATAACAGTCCTGCTTGCGCTTGTCCGTCTGGTATCGCTGCTGGTACATGACGCTGCCGCAGTCGGCACAAAAGAGTATGCCGGAGAACAAGCCCACTTCGTCATAACGGTTGGGGCGTTTGCGCTGCTTGCGTAACTCCTGCACCCGTTCCCACGTTTCCCGGTCAATGATAGGCTCATGGTGGTTCTCAAAAACCGCCTGCTTTTCCGGGGGATTTTCTATGCTGTGTTTCAGCTTGTAGGACGGCTTCTCGGTCTTAAAGTTTACCAGACAGCCCGTATATTCCCGGTTTTCCAGCAGATGAACCACGGTATTGGTCGCCCACTTGCACTCATAGCCGGGGTGGTAGCGGCGGGTGCTGCCCGTCCTGCGGTATTCCAGCGTCCCCGGCGTGGGGATTTGCTGCTCGGTCAGCATACGGGCTATCTTGGTCGGACCGTTCCCGGCAAGGCAAAGGCTGTAAATCTGCCGTACCACCGGGGCGGCTTCCTCGTCAATGATAAAGTTTTCGTCCTCGTCCATGAGGTAGCCATAGACGGGCTTGCTTGTGATGGGCTTTCCGCTCATGCCCTTAGAGCGTTTTACTGCCTTGATTTTCTTGCTCGTATCTCTCACCAGCCATTCGTTAAAAATGTTCCGCAGCGGGGCAAAATCATTTTCCCCCTGTGCGCTGTCCACTCCGTCATTGATAGCGATGAAGCGGACACCTTTCTGTGGGAAAATCATTTCTGTGTACATTCCCACCTGTAAGTAGTTTCGCCCTAACCTCGACATATCCTTGACGATAACTGTCCCGACTTTCCCTGCTTCAATGTCTGCAAGCATGGCTTGAAATCCGGGTCTTTGAAAGTTCGCACCGGAATAACCGTCGTCGGTGTACCAGCGCAGATTAGAAAATCCATTCTGTTTGGCATAGGTTTCCAAAATCCTCTTTTGGTTGGAAATGGAATTGCTCTCGCCTTGCAGCTCGTCCTCATGGGACAGTCTTGGGTAAAGGGCGGTAATGAGTTGCTGGGTGGTCTGTCTTAACATAAATTCCTCCGTTTCCGACAGCCAGCCCCACTATTCCGTACCTTGATTGTACCACATGGGGCGGCTGTCTGTATAGCGGCAAAAGCGTCAAATCTGCTTCTTTACGGTCGGTAAAAATGACGGTTTTTCAATCAGGCTTATCACAGGTCAAATATCCGGCGGCGGCTTCTGCTTCCAGCACTTTCATCATCTTGTCAGCGGCGGTGTCGGTCGCCCCCTCCTTGAAAAAGCCAGACACCACAAGGATTGTGTTGCCTATCCTCGTTTCGGTCACGCAGTCCGGGCGGCGGGCAGGGCGTTTGTTTCTCTGGGTGTCGGTCATAGGCAAATCTCCTTTCCGGCAAGCAGCCGTTTCAGCTGTTCCATTTTTCCCTGTGCGGCGGCTTTCCTCAAATTCTCCCCGGTAAAGCAGAGAGGGGAACACATTTCAAGCAGGCGGTCATAAATCCGGGCGTGGGCGGTGTCCTCCGGGTGCTGCAATTCCTCCAGCGTGAGGTTGGTCGTCACAATCAGCGGCTTCCTGCTCCGGTAGCGGCTGTCAATCACATTGTAGACCTGTTCCAGACCGTATTCTGTGCCACGCTCCATTCCAAAATCGTCAATGATGAGCAGGGGGAAGCTGCAAAGGCGGGAAATATATTCGTTCCTGCCCGCAAAGCTGGCGGCAAGGTCGTTTAATATTGCTGCAAAGTTTGTCATGCACACCGGGACTTCCTGCTCCATGAGGGCGTTTGCAATACACCCGGCAAAATAGCTTTTCCCAGTGCCTACCCTGCCCCACAAGAGCAGCCCGTAGTTCCCGTCCTTTATCTGTTCCCAGCGTGCCACATATCCGGCGGCGTTCTTCATCTGCGGGCAGCTGCCGTTATCGTTGGCAAATGTCCAGTCCTGCATGGTCTTGTCTGTAAAGCCCTGCCGTTTCAGCCGTTCCACCGTTTCAAGGTGGCTGCGCCGCTTCTCGGCGGCTTCCCGTTCCTTACGGGCTGCCCGCTGGCAGTCGCACTCTGACGGGTGGCGGTCACGCCCGAAAAAGGTCTTGCCCTCCGGGAAATAGGCTTCTTTGGGTTTCCGGCATTTGCCGCAGTATAAAAGCCCGTCCTCCCCGGTGTAATCCTCCGGCTCGGCTGTGGTGTCGGTCATAGGCAGTATGGTGTTGTGGATTGTATCGGTCATAGGCTTTCTCCCTCCTTGAATGAATAGTCCGGTATGCCTTTCTTTGGCTTCTCTTTGGCAGCGTCCTCCTGCGCCCACTTGTAAATGGTGGCTGCATGGCTCTGGTACTGCTTCCCGGTGGAAGCGATGTGGCAGGAAAGGCGGTCAAGGTAATACTCCCACTTGCCGGGGAAGTCCTGTTCCAGCTCCAAAAGTTCTGTGTCAGAAAGAAATACATTTTTATATCTGCCATAAGCGGCGGGGGGCTGCCCCTCACTCGCTCCTTTTGTTTGGCTCTCTATTAGGTTGTTTATATTAGTTTGGTTAGGGGACGGTTTTCCGACCGTCATAAGGTCAGTTTTCCGGCTGTCAGTTGGTCGGTTTCCCGCCCTTATGAGGGGCGGTTTTCCGTCCGTCAGTTGGTCGGAAAACTGTACCACTGGGATAGGCGGCACTTTCACATACAGACGGTTGGCGGCAGAAAAGCCCGTCCGTCTGCGTTCCAGCAGCCCGGCAGCGTCCAGTTCGTTCAGTGCGCCCTTTATGGTGGTGCAGCCTTTATCCAGCATTTCCGCTATCTCTGCTATGGGGTAGACAATGTATGTCCGTCCCTCGCTGTCCTGCCAGCCGTTCTTCTGCGAAAGGGTGGAACGGTCTAACAGCAGCGCATATAACTCTCTTGCGGTGTGGGATAGGTCTGTTTCCAGCAGGAAACGGGGGTAAGGCAGGTAAGCGGGCAGCTCCGTTCCTGCGGTCATATAATCAGCGATAGGGTTCACCTCCTTGTGGTGTCTGTCTGTGGGTTCTGTTACGCTTTTAGGGGGCGTTTTTAAGGGAAAAGGATAAATGTATCACGCACCCTTTGACACCCTCCAAAAAAGCCTTGATTTATGCGGGTTTGAAATGCCCTAAAGCGTGACATTTCTCCCTTTGTTTCCGCTTCCGTTTGGCGGCGTTTATCCGCTTCATGCGTCCGGCGCAGTCCGGGCAGTATTTCCCCCGGTTGGATTTTGGGAAGAAGAACGCCCCGCAGACAGCGCAGCGTTTCCGGCTTCCCCGGCGCAAGAGGGCGGCTTCCAGTGCTTCATCAAGGGGCAGGACAGCGGCGGTAAACCAGCGGCAGAGCAGCGAATAGCTGATACTCTGTACACACACGCAAGGCTCGCCGTCCTCCAACAGCAGGCAGTTCCCGCTGTCATAGTTGCAGCACTCATGCACAAGGCGGCGGGCTGCCCGGTACTGGCGGTAGTCCATGCGGGGGATATTACCGTTCATGGCTCTGCTCCTTTCTGCGCTGCGGCTCGCTCCGGCGTAAAATCTGGTCGATATTGCCCTTGACAGTCTGCAAGCGGCGGTACTCCTCCCGTTTTGCCCGGTAATCGTTGTAGCCGCTGTTTTTCTCTTTGATAAGGCTTTCAATCTCTGCTTGCAGGGATTTATAGCTCGGCAGCTTGGAAATGCCGTTCTCCCTGAAATAGCGGGCGGCTGCGTCTGCTATGATAAAGTCACTTTCATGCTTCTGACGGTAGGCTGCTTTTGCTTTGGCGTTTTTCTGCTGTTTCAGCCCGTCCCGGACAGGGCGGGTCTTGGAATAGGCAAGCACCTGCCGTTGCAGCTCCTTTTTCCCGTTCAGCGTCTTTTCCACCTGCTTCAACCACGCAAGGCTTTCCTGCATGGCGGCATAGGCGGCAGAACAGGCTTCGTCCAGTTCCTCCGGGGAGGAAAAGCCGTACTGCTGATAGGCGGTAACGGTAGCTGCCATTTGCTTTAGGTTGTGCTTTGCCGCCCAGCGGTCATAGCCCACGCCCTTGCCCTCGGCTCGCTTGGCTTCCCGGTCAACCATGCGCTGCAAGGTGTTGTCTGCCGGGGTGGTTTTTGCAGCTTTTTCCCCTTGTAACGGCTTTTTAACTGCGGCAGGGTATTCGGGTATGGCTTTGGTCTGTTCGGCAGCTCTGTGGGCGTTCTGCGTGAGCAGGGCAAGGACAGCAGCCTTGTCAAAATCGTCCCCCAGCTTTCGGGCTGTGATAGGCTTTGTCCTGTCCGGCGTGAGGTAGGAAAGCCGCCCCCGGCTCTCCTTGACGGTCACACCCTCCCGCAGCAAAAGGGAAGAAAACTCGTCAAAGCTGCCAGCTTGGGAAAGTGCCTGCCGTATCGTCTGGCGCAGCTTCGCCTTGTCCGTTTCAAACTTGGTGGGCTTGGTCGGCTGTCCGGCGGCTTCTCTGGCGGCGTTCTCTTTGTCAAGGGCAAGCTGCCCTTTCTTTGCCGCCCAGTATTCCCGTTCGGTTATCCGTTCCTTGCTGCCGTTCAAGAGGTCGATTTGGTAAAGCCCCTCCCGGTGGCACATTTCCATGACTTCGCTCTTGAAATATTCCATAGCGGCGTTGGTGCAGCGGTGCTTGCAGCCCTCCAGCGTGTCGGCTGGTCTGTCCATGTAGGGCAGAAGCGGGACTTCGTAAATCCGCAGGGAGTTGATGACGATATGCACATGGATATTCCCGCTGTGGTTATGCCCGTCCGGGTGGGTGCAGATTAGGGCTTGGTGTCCGGGGAAATGCTCCTTGCAGAACTGCTCGCCCAGCTCCTGCGCCCGGTCTACGGTCAAGCCGTTGTCTGTCCCGTCCCGTGGGTCAAAGCTGATGATATAGTGGTGGCTTTTCACATCTTCCCGTTTTTGGTTTTTCTCATAGCGGAGATTGGCTCGCATACAGGCAACAGCGAAATCCTCGCCCCCGCAGTTGAGGGAAGAAATGCGGTAATCCTCCCTCGGTATCAGCCGCCCGTTTTCATCAAGGGTGGCTTTCATGGTAAACTCGTCATGCTCAAATGTGAGATAGGCTTCCGCTGCGCCATAGTCGGCGTTTTTAGAGCTGATATGTTTGAATGTTGCCAACAGCGTCACCCACTTTCTGCAAGACTTCAAACTTTAGGGCAGCAAGGTCGGAAACCGCCGCCCGTACCTCCCCGGCAAGCTGCGGATAGGGACTGTGCCACTCGTTCAGCGTCCGGGCTATCTGGTTTAAGTTGCCGCCGATCCTCCCGTATTCGGCGGTCAGCTTCCCGACAGCGGCAAGCAGCTCGTCATTGATGGGGGAAACGGTTATGATGGGGCGTATGGCTGCCCCGGTTATGGCTTGCCGGATAAACTCGGCTTGGCTCATGTGGTAAGCAGAAAGCCGCTGGGCAAACTCGGCGTATTCTTCCTCGGTCATGCGTGTTTTGACTACCCGGCTGCGGTGCGGCGTGTTGTATCGTTTCATAGGTGGTTGACCTCCTTTCTGTGCGTGGTGTCCTCTCACTAATAGGAGAAAAACAGGGTGTGAAGCGGAACTGTTTTTGAAAAATCCGAAAAATATTTTGAGGGGTTTTTCAGCGGCGCAAGCCGCATAAGCAGGGTTTGGGGAAGGCACTCCCCAACAAGATTCCCGCAGGGGCAAAATGAGCGATAAGCGAATTTTGGCACCTCGGTAGAATCTTGCTCTAAGAAACTGCCGGCCTGCCGTTCACTTGCTACTGCCACTTTTTCAGAAAATCTATAACCAGCTTTTTTTATAAAAGGCTGCGGGCTGGCGTTTTTCCCTTACTCCCTACAAACCACAAAAGAGCAGAATGGACGGACTTTCCGGCAAGAACTTTTCCGGCGGCTCGGTCTTTCCCGACAATAAGGCGTTTCGGAAGCTGCGTTTTGCCCGCTGTCTGAAAAAAATGGCAGCCTTTTTTGGTTTCACTGTCTAATACGGAACTTTTGGAAATTTGCCAAAAATGGACGCAAAAAAAGCAGCAAATCTTTTTCGGATTTACTGCTTCATGTGCCGCTGCGGTGCGGCGGGATGGATATTCAGTTGAAATAAAAGAGGATGGTGGTACTTTAGTCTATCGACTCTTTACTAACTATTAGGTAATCTTGAAAGATTTTCCTTGAATTTATCTAAAGAATGTTCATTGTTTCCCGCAAAAATAAGTGGAATTGTATATTCATATGATATGCCATTTTCATAGTCCGATAATTGTATTTTTATAGTATCATCCCTCTCATCTTTAGGTGCTATATATATGAATGAATTTTTATTTATATCAGATATTTTCCCTTTTTCAGAAGAAACAGTATAACCCCAGTCTGTTAAATTTGTCTTTATTGTAACTTCTGTTTCTGTTTCTTTTCTAGTCTGCAATGCTGTTTTATCGATTTGGATATCAAAAGGAGTCGAACCTAACAATTCACTGTTTATATTTACAAGTTCTTCTCCATTTGTTTTAGAAATATTAGATTCATCTTCATAATTTTGTTGAGATTCATCTTTTGGTGTTTCTCTGTTACATCCTAATAAAAAGCATAAAATAATTAGTACTAATACAGAAAGTTGTTTTTTTTGCATTTATTTCTCCTTTCATATTATCAAAGAAAGCACTGAGAGTACTTTCAAGAAATTTTGAAATATTCTAAATGCTTTCTATTTTTTGATTATAAACTTGCCGGTAATGATACTATGTTAATTTATCTCTTTCGCGTAACCTTTGTTGCAATATACACATGCACCATTCACCCATTTGTGAGACATTTCAATCGTCTCAACTTCATAAATGCTTACTTCTCCACAAATTAAACATTGTTTGTAATTATATACATGACGTGTCGCACATTTATCCCAGTCATCATATATACCAGGCATTTCATCTTCATATCCATAGTACTGGGGAGAACCCCAACTATGAGTATGAGCGGCAAATACAGTCATTGGAGCAGCTACAATTCCAGCTACTACTGAAAGTGCTAAAATAGATTTTCTTAAATTTATAAGTTCCTCCCTTTCCTTAAAAATACATAGCTCTTTGTTACATTGTCATTTTAACATAATAATTGGTAAAATGCAATAATTTATTTTCTATTTACGAGAAAATACTGTGCATATTATCTTATTTAGGAATAGTTAAGGCGGCTACCTAAATCTTTTTATTACTTTACCGCACATGAGCATTGGAGCCCGGGTTATCCGAGCCGTAGCCCTCCAGCAGATTAACCACGCCCCACACGCCAAGGCCAGCACCGAGAGCAATAACGAGGGTCTGTAAAGTGTCGATTGCAGATGAGAAAAATGCCATATAAGCCTCCATTTCTCCGGGATTTTCCCGGTAACAAAAAAGCCGCCCATACAGGCGGCAGGTTACAAACTTCGGGACACTTTGTCTCGAAGCGTTTATGCAAAGGCGTCTGGATCGTCGATGTCATCATAGTTGAGGATGTCCTCGTCCTCTTCCGTGAGTGCATCGTCCGGCACAGCTACCTCATACATCGTACACGCTTCGTTCAGCCCGGGCCGCCTGCGGCGGTTAATGAGCCTGTCGAGGTCAAAAGCGTTTTTCTGTTTATCGGCCTCCGCCGTATAGCGGTAGTTCGGATGCCGTTTCAGATCATACTTGGGAGAAAAGAACGGGGGCAGGCCCCGAAGCTGCAAAATACATTTATCTCCCGGCATGGTTGCAAGTTCGGCTGGGGTCATCAGTTCCCGGCCCAGCCGCTGGGTATTTTGACTGTAGCTTTCCGACTGACCACGGGAGCGGCTGTCGGTCTGCATACTGATTGTGGCTTTTCCCAGCCAGTTCTCGGATATTTCCTTGATGGTGCTGGCTTCGCGGCCACCAAGGAACACCACGCTGTCCATGTTGCCGAGGATTGTCTCGGCGTGCTTATCGTAAATGGCCTTGCATTGTGCCAACTGCTGATACAACAGGCAAAGACTCACCTCGCGGGAGCGGATAACCGCGACCAGCTTTTCGAGCTGGGGCACCTGTCCCGTGTTGGCTGCCTCGTCCCACAGCACCCGTACATGGTGCGGCAGGCGGCCACCGTGAACATTGTCCGCCCGTTCACACAGGAGGTTGAACATCTGCGAAAAAGCAAGCGCCACTAAAAAGTTGTAGGTCTGCGTGGTATCGGAAATGATGAAGAATACCGCTGTTTTCCGATCTCCGATGCGGTCAAGCTCCAATTCGTCATAGGCCATGACTTCACGAAGCTGCGGGATGTCAAAGGGAGCCAGCCGCGCACCGCAGGAAATTAAAATGCTTTTTGCCGTCTTGCCGCTGGCCAATTTGTACTTTTTATACTGTTTGACTGCGAAACAATCCGGCTTGCGCTTTTCGAGCCCGGCAAACATATAATCCACCGCGTTCATAAAGTCCTCGTCATCCTCCTTGACCTCCATGCCGGAAATCATATCCACAAGGGTATTCATGTTCCGATCCTCGGCAGGCCCCTCGAAAATGATGTAGGCGATCAGAGCACAGTACAAAAGCGTTTCCGATTTCGTCCAGAATGGATCGCCTTCCTTGCCCTCGCCCTTGGTGTTGGAAATCAGGGCATCCACGAATTTCAGAATATCGGCCTCGTTGCGGATATACGCCAGCGGGTTATAGTGCATGGATTTTGAAAAATCTATGCTGTTGAATACCTTGATTTTGTACCCGCGTTTTTGCAGGAAAGCCCCGACCTGTCCCAGCACACCACCTTTGGGATCGACCACCACATAAGAGGAATGGGCCTGTAAAAGCTGGGGCGTAAGCCAGAAGCGGGTTTTGCCGGAGCCGGATGAGCCGATAATGCAGCAATTCAGGTTTCGGGCATTTGCGGGGATTTTAGGGCGGGTGTTCATCGTGAGAAACTCCGTCCCGGTCAAAATCATGTTGTTTTCAAACTTAGGATCAACAAACGGTTTGATGTCTTTTTCCGTTCCCCACCGGGCGCTGCCGTATTCTGCATCCCGCCGAAACTTCTTAGCGTTCTTGCTTTTGAAATAGATCAGCAGCCGGAAAACGATTGCGCCCACAATGCCGACAAGCCAATCCAGCGGGGCAAGACCGGGTGCAAAGTCAGCAAAGGCCGGGCCAATCGTCTGGCCCAGCCCGATGAGCTTATGTGCAAAATCGTTACCCGCCGCCAGCCGGTAGGCCGTTCCCAGCTTGAGGAACGCCCACAGGATGAACAGATAGGGAATGTTCGGAATGAGATATTTTCTGATCTTATCTGTCCTCATGGGCCACCTCCTTTGCACGTTCTTTTTGTTTCGGCTTTTCTTTGGAAAGATGATCCGCCGCCTGTTTCATTTGTTCCCGGATGGGAACACGGTTCGATTTTGCTTTGCTTAACACCTTCCGGGAATACTCAGAAAAGCAGGCGGTCATTGCGTCTGCCTGTCCAGCCTTGAAAAACAACAGGTATTTGTCCGGCCCGGTTTTATAGAACGCATAGTCCACATTCCATTTCCGGGCCACGCGGTCAAAGGACTTGGCATCCCCGGATAGCTCAATGCTGTTTGTGGCTGTGCCGTGGGCCATGAGCTTTCGCACACTTTGTTTGCCATGCGGTACTTGCCGCCCACGGTATGCCTTGCGGATCTTCCGACCCACCATGCCCAGCACATACACCAGTCCCCGCGCCGTCAGCTTGGTCGTTTTTACAGATATGGCTATCGTGCGCCGGGAAATATCTTCATCAATCAGTTACACCGCCTCCTTCCTTGGGACAATTTGTCTCGAAGTGCCATCACCGATCCCCACGGTCTTTTTTCTGCATTTGACGGTAGCCCTCCAAAGAAGAACCGTCTATGATTTCCTGATAAGCCGCCATCTGCTCCCGGATCGAGAGCTTCGGGAAAGAGAACACTTTATGTTCCTTGGGAATATCCTGCAAGCCGTGATACACTTTCACGAAATGATCGCTTTCTTTGACAACATAGCCGCCCGGGGCAAAATGGCCGTTTTCGTGGATGCAGGCATCCCGGCCATACGCCTCATAATCGAAATACGGTTTTACCTGATCCGGCACATCCAACATTTCCAGATCGTCCACATAAATACGCCCCAGCGTTTCCTCATCGGATACGCCGGGGTAAAAGCCGTAACAGTCCAGATTTTGTGTCAGATTGATGATGTCCCGCACCGAAGAACAGTGATCGCCACTGTCGAGGACGGCCTCCAGTGTTTCCAGCTCCGATGAGGTAAGCTCGGAAAGCAGGCAGGCCAGATGATTAAGCTCGTCCAGATTTTCATACTCGCTCAAATGGTCATAGAGCCCCAGCACATCCCCATCGAAAGAGGTAATAAAAATTTCCTGATAGCGGACGCCATCCACGCCGATCCGTTTCAAGAGAGCCTCCACCTCCTGGGCGGTTGTGGGAAATTTCAGTGTTTCACCCACAAGCTGGCCCTCGCTGTACTTTCCGGCGTTGGTAACGTAGGCTTCAAACAGGGTCGCCATCAGCGACGACCCTGCCCCTTGACGGTCAGGATACCCTCAAGGGTTGTTGCCGTAATTCCCAGCCGCTGGGCCACGGCAATATCATTTTTCATGGATTCGGTCATACTGTGCCCGCAGACAACCAGCACATGAGAACGGCGGAGCAGGTCACGGCTCATGTCGATGCCGCTTTTATGCTCCTCGGGAACAGCATCGTTGAGAAACAGGGGCAAGTACAAAGGCGGGCAAATAGGAGAAAAGCCTGCCTCATACACGGTGCGGCAATACTGCGCCGCCAGTTCTGCGTTTTCACTATCGCCGCCGAGCCATGCAGCGGTGATATAAGCAAGGGGTCGTTTCATCGTTCATACCTCCGATATTTTAATAAGAAAGTTCAACCCAAACCCCACGCCCTTTCCCAGTCTTGGGAAAGGGGGCGGCTCTGGAGGATATACCCCCGCCGCTTGCCGGGGAAATAGCACAGCCGGGGCAGACCGTCAAGGGCGAGCCGCCGAAAACGGCGGTGCGCTGCACCCTTGACGGTCCACTCCCGGCTGTACTAAAAAGCAGGCGGCGACGGGGGATATATACCACCAGAGCCTCTGCGCGAGGGCGGGGCCTTCGGGACAAAGTGTCTCGAAGTTGTTACTTGTCAAGTTCCTGCTTTTTCGGGGCTTTTGCCAGCTCCGGCGGCTGTTTTTCTTTCCAGTCATCCAGCAGGGACATAATCTGTTCTTTCATTTTGGCGGGAGTGACCTCCTTGCCAAAATACTTTTCCAGTTCCGCAGTAGAAATAATCACGCCTCGATCCTCCTTTTTCTGTTCTGATAAGATACCGTCAATGACATCGCCGTTGAGCTTGCCTTCCTTATCCAGCTCCCGGAGCCGTTTAGCTTGGGCCAGCGAGGGCGAAGCCTGCTCCCCGTCAATGGAAACAGCAATAAGCCTCTGATTTTTCGGTTTGATGTAGGACAGTTCCACGGCAGGCATAAAGCCCATCTTTTTATCGTCTACCTTATCCAGAAGCTCCGGCACAAGAGAGTTGAGCCGCAAGTAGCGCATGACCTTTTTATAGTTCATCTCATGCGCCTCGCCCACAATCTCAACCGAGCGTTTTCCAACATCGCCTTCCGCAACGCCTTTCAGCCGCCCGCCCTGATGCTTAATGTCCTCAACCTCAAGTTCCAGCAGCGCGGCCAATTCACTGGGGAGCATCCCGTCACGCTGCTTGTTGCTGTCCTTCATGGCCTGCACCGCTTCGTGGTCGGTCATTTCACGGACAATAAAGGGCATTTCCTCCAGCCCCGCCAGTTCACTGCCGTGGGTACGGCGATGGCCCGCTACAATTTCATAGCCGTTTCCGTCTTTCTCCGGGCGGGCAAGACCGGGAACCATTACACCGTTTACGCGGATAGAAGCAACGATTTCCTGCATCTTCGCATCGTCCCGTACCTTAAAGGGGTGCGGACGGAATGTGTGAAACGGATGAACCTCGGAAAGTTTCAGATAAACCAGCTTGCCTTCCTCAACCGGGCGGGGCGGTGTGGTCGGCTCGGGAGCCGTCTGTTCCGCAGTAGCAGTTTCCTTCGGTGCCGTATCCTGTGCGGGCTTAATGGGCTCCTTGGCATCCGGGGCCTTTCCGTCACTTCGGGACACTTTGTCTCGTTTGGACGGCTTGGGCTTGTCAGGGGCCGTCTTATCCGCCTTGGGTGGGCGGCCCTTGCGGGGCCCAGCCGATTTCTCCGATTTTTGATTTTCAGTCGCGGCCTTTTCTGCTTTCGGCGGACGGCCACGGCGCGGCTTTTTCGGTTCCTCCGTATTGGCGGGCTGCGGTGTTTCTCCGGGGGCTGCCGCCTCCGGCGCTTCGGGGGTTTCCGCCTTTTCGACTTCGGCGCGGGCGTTCTGTCTCTTTTCTGCCATAAGCTCATTGATTTTGTCAAAGGACACAACCACATCGCCGGGCTCAGGTATGGCAGGCCCGGTCTGTTCCTGCTGGGGTTCAGATGCTGCGGACTGTTCGGGTGTGGCGATAGGCTCGGCGGCCTCCGGAGAAATATTCTCCGCAGGGCCAGTATTCAATTTTTCATCGGCCATTTACGATCCTCCTTTTCGTTAAAGTTGCACAAATTTGAACGCTAAAATTTTGTAGTTATTTTTGTGCCTCCTTTCCGTCTATCCACGCAAAAAAGCCGCCCGTTTTTCATGCCGGACGGCTTTTTGCGTAATGTGATAGATCAAATATTATTTTTTCTGGTTTGTAGGCTCCGAAAAGCCTTGTATTTACAGTGTTCCTAATAGGAAGTAATCATACCGTTATCCCTGTGTGCATTACCAGTTCATCTGTGTGGCAAGAATGCGGCAATCATTTACGGTTTTAAACTTTCATGTTAATATGAAAACATAAATACAAACGAGGTAATTTATCATGCCAAAACTGATCTATGTAGTAGATGATGAGTCAAATATCCGTACAATGATGCAGCTATTTCTTGAAAATGAAGGCTTTACAGTAGAGACGTTTAAAAATGGTCAGGAAGCCTGTCAGGCCTTTTCCGCAAAAGAACCCGATATGCTTATCCTCGACATCATGATGCCCGGAATCGACGGTCTCAGTCTATGTACCTATTTCCGTCGTCAAAGCCACGTTCCCATTATTTTTGTATCTGTCAAAGATACGCCGCTCGACCGTGTTATGGGAATCACTCTCGGAAGCGATGACTATATTACAAAGCCCTTTCTTCCATTAGAGTTCGTTGCACGGGTAAAGGCATTATTCCGCCGGTCTGATCCACACTTTTACGATACCGGCATGGCTGATCCCGTCACTCGGTTTGTATGTGGAAATCTGGTCCTTTTTTCTGTCAGCCACAGAGTCACAATTCAGGAACATGATCTCAATGTAACGCCGACAGAATTTGATTTTCTGCTGTATATGATACAACGGGCAGATAACGCTGTTTCTAAGAAAGAATTAGCCGAACAGATCTGGCATTTTCAAGGTCCTGATCCTGAAGCAGATATGCCGGAGGATTTTATTAAACGGCTTCGAAAAAAACTACTTTCTTTCGGATCTACTGCCCTGATCGAGACGGTATGGGGCTTTGGTTATCGTATGAGTGAACGAAAGCCAGAAGGGATCGAATCAATATGATTGGAAAGAGTGTCCAGACACGTTTATTTTCTGCAGTTTTTCTCGTAATTTTTATGATGACTTTCGGAGTCGGAATCACCTTTTTCCTTTCTTCCCGTTGGTATGTACAGTACACTGCCAGGAAAGAAACAGAGCATCTGATTAGGATGGTTCAATCAGAGTCAGATCGTTTGAGCACTGACCCGGCTTACACTTCTTCAGATTCTAAGGAAAATACGCGTAAATCTTCAAAAGCTTTGCTTCGTTCTGTCCGGCTGCAGCTCAGAGATCAGCCTTATAATGGTATATTTCTGGTTTTTAATTCCAAACAAAAGCTTGTCTTCCCGCAATCCAGTAATGACCAGAATATTTATCCGATATCTGCTTTGGAGGAACAGTGCCGCCAGATGATCCAGTCCGGTGAACTGATTTCGGGAAAACCGTCCCGGGTTTTACTTTCTGAAGACTTCTGGTTCATCAGTATGTATGTGTTTCCGTCCAGTACACCTGTACGGGCAAAGTATTTTGTTTCGGTTGTCCAAATTCCGGATTCATCTGTTTTCTGGAATTATACATGGAAATTGTATATTGCGATTTTAATCGCTTCTGTGCTTTTATCATCTTTTTTGGTATGGGGAATCGCAAAAACCATCTCTGTCCCGATCCGGCGTCTTTGTCTTCAGATCCAGAAGATCAATGGAGAAACAGACGCACAGATCCAGGATTCCTATTCTTTAAATGAACTGGAATCTTTAAAACGATCCTATAATCAGATGGAAGAAACGATCCGGAGATCCGAGAAAGAAAAAAGACAGTTTTTTCAAAACGCTTCCCATGATCTGAAAACGCCGCTTGCGTCTATAACCGGGTATTCCCAGGGGATCGTTTCCAATGTCATAAAGGATCATCAGAAAGCTGCCCGAATCATTCTTTCTGAAAGTCTGCGCATGACTGACCTTGTAGAAAGCATTCTTTCTCTCTCAAAAATGGACAGTCACACATTTGACCTGCATCCGACAGATCTGGAAGTAATGGAGTTTCTTGATGAATGTGTGGATATCATGAGTACGATCCGCAGGGACTGCGTGATACATCTTGAAGCTGCACACCCACTAACGATCCACACGGATCCGGAACTGTTGAAACGGGTGATACAAAATATTCTTTCAAACTGTCTGCGATATGCCGATCACGAGATTCTGATCCGTATGAGTACAGATGGTAACTCGCTGATCCTTCTGATACAGGATGATGGTCCGGGATTCACGGAGAAAGATCTCCCTCATATTTTTGAACGTTTCTATAAGGGTGATGGTGGAAAAAATGGAATTGGTCTTTCGATTGTATGGACCGGCATCCACTATCTTGGCGGATCCATTACCGCCGGAAACCGCGCTGTGCCGGAACACGGGGCTTATTATCAGCTTTTATTGCCCCTGTCTATTTAAAACTGCCAATCTCTCGTTCAAACACAGACTTTAACTCGGTACCCACGCAGATGCGCAAAAAGACCGGTATATCAAATTTCTTCTTGATACACCGGTCTTTTTATTGCGATTCGGTCTTTTTATCCATTAATGGATAATTTTTTACCATTTCTGCTGCTCTTACAGGTTTCTCTCAACCAGATTCTTTAAGGTTCCCGCGAACGGTTTGAACGGGATCCCCTTATCGTAATTTAAGAAATCTTTCACATATCCAAGTGCTGCTGCAACACCGTAGATCATGCCGCGCTCATCCACATCGAATTCCGGTGTGTGATGGTTTGCGCCGGTGCCGGCCTCCTCGCTCTGGATACCTGTGAAGGTGATAATACCCGGCCAGAGCTTTAAGCATGCCTGCATGCTCTCAGATGCCATCCACGGCTGTGCAACCGTAACAGCATCCTCACCGATGTACTTTCTTACTGCGTTCTTCGCGATCTCGCTGCAGACTGCGTTGTTCTGGCACTCGAACAGCGGATCCGGCATATGAAGGATTTCATATGTACACTGACAGAGCTCGCACTCTTTCTCGACTACGTCCATCATCTGTTTTACAAACGGTGCGCCTGCGCCGTCAACATTGAAGGTACGGATCGTACCGCCGAAGGTCAGCTCGTCCGGAATAATGTTGCGGACGGTTCCGCAGTTTACGAAACCAACGGAGCAGGTCAGGATATCCGTCGGAGCCACATATTTCATGCGGATCATATTAATATGGTTATAGATATTGTTGAAGCAGTCTAAAACACTGTGGGCAAGATCCGGACGGGATCCGTGACCAGCCTGGCCGTGAAGCTTGATGATAAATCCGTATGCACCGGAGAATACAGCGCCCGGCTCCGCGGAGATCGTTCCTGTCGGAACATCCCATTTTACATGTGTTGCCATACAGGTATCGATCTTTAATTTCATCGTCTCAACAGCATACGGAAGTAGATTTCTGATATTTCCACCGGCTTCCTCGCCGCGCTCAAAGAGGAGAACGATATTGCCGTTTAAGTCTTCCTTATTCTCGTTTAAGATCTTTGCCTCAGCGAGAAGCATCGCTGTGTGGGCGTCATGTCCGCAGGCGTGGGAGATTCCATCGTTCTTGGAGATGCAGACCTTTTCCTTTGTGAGGTTTGTTTTGCTCTCCTTGATCGGAAGTGCGTCCATATCGGCACGAAGAAGAACGGTTTTTCCAGGTTTTCCGCCGTGGATCTGTCCGATAATACCACCTTCCGGAACGACTACATACTCGATTCCCAGCGCATCGAGCTCAGAGGCAATATATTTTACTGTCTCATACTCCACACCGCTGTTTTCCGGATACTCGTGCATATGTCTTCTGATTCTTACCATGTAGTCGAAATTTTTCTTAGCTTCGTTTAAAATATCCATGTTTTCTCCATTCCGGCGGAACCGCTTCGTCATTTACCGACAGCGCAGTTTGTCCGTCTCTTCAGTTTTGGATTTTCAATAGCTGCTCATATCTTCACAGTCATGATCTGAAAATGTCTGTTTCCAGACATCTCTATATTAACATGCGCAGGGAACTAAATCCAGTCCCCTGCGCAGCTTATTTTTTATTTAACGTTACAGTTCAGCCATGCGCTGGTTTGAATGAGAAAGTGTGTTGCAAGCTTGCTTGCATAAGCACTTTTCATCCAAATCAGCATATGGTGGAACCACCAAGCTTCTTGTTTTCATGAATATGAAAACAAGAAGATGTAATGGCTGAACTGTAACGAATTTTCAGTTCAGAAAATTCCTACTCATGAAAAGTAACTATTTAACTACAACGCGTCTGAAGTTCTTCTTACCGCGCTTTACAACGATTCCTTCACCGGAAAGCTGTTCTTTCGTGTATACAGCCTTAATATCCTTCACGATCTCACCGTCTACGGAAACGCCGCCCTGCTCTACGTTTCTTCTCGCCTCAGAACGGGATGCGCAGAGGCCGGATTTCTGTACGATGGAAAGGAGGTCGATCGAACCATCAGAAAGATCTGCGTCGGAAAGCTCTGCTGTCGGCATTTCTGCCGCAGCGCCGCCTGCGAATAATGCACGTGCGCTCTCCTGTGCTTTCTTTGCTTCCTCCTCGCCGTGAACAAGGCTTGTAAGCTCGTATGCAAGGATCTCCTTCGCCTGATTTAACTGGCTGCCTTCCCATTTGTCCATCTCATCGATCTGCTCAAGCGGAAGGAATGTGAGCATGCGCAGGCACTTTAATACGTCTGCGTCGCCGACGTTTCTCCAGTACTGGTAGAACTCAAACGGAGTTGTCTTATTCGGATCAAGCCATACAGCGCCGGACTGGGTCTTGCCCATCTTCTTGCCCTCAGAGTTTAAGAGCAGTGTGATCGTCATTGCATGCGCATCCTTGCCGAGTTTTCTTCTGATGAGTTCTGTACCGCCGAGCATGTTGCTCCACTGGTCATCGCCGCCGAACTGCATATTGCAGCCGTATCTCTGGAACAGCTCGTAGAAATCGTAGCTTTGCATTAACATGTAGTTGAACTCTAAGAAGCTTAAGCCCTTCTCCATTCTCTGCTTGTAGCACTCCGCGCGGAGCATGTTGTTGACGGAAAAGTGCGGTCCGATCTCTCTTAAGAAATCGATGTAATTTAAGTTCATAAGCCACTCAGCGTTGTTTACCATCATGGCTTTTCCTTCGGAGAAGTCGATGAAACGGCTCATCTGCTTCTTAAAGCAATCACAGTTGTGCTGAATTGTCTCAACCGTCATCATAGTTCTCATATCGGTACGTCCGGACGGATCTCCGACCATTCCGGTACCGCCGCCGATCAGCGCGATCGGCTTGTTTCCAGCCATCTGCAAACGTTTCATTAAGCAGAGTGCCATGAAATGTCCAACATGAAGGCTGTCCGCAGTCGGGTCAAATCCGATATAGAATACGGCTTTTCCTTCATTTACCATTTTGCGGATCTCTTCTTCGTTTGTGACCTGCGCGATCAAGCCGCGGGCCTGTAACTCTTCGTAAACTCCCATTTTTGTTTTCTCCTTCTTTCTCTCTTTTATATCCGGACGAAGCCAAAAAAAGCCCCGTCCCTTGTTTCCAAAAGGACGAGGCATACGCTCGTGTTACCACCTGATGTTCCCGAAACGCTCACACGCTCCGGCTCATGGAGTCCTCATCATAAAAGACCCCGGCATTTCTAACGGGTGCCAGTTCCGTCACAGCCTACTCACATTTTCCGGATATCTCCGTTCACGCTTTCGGTGTGCAGCTCCGGGATGTATTCAGAAAAAGAAGTCCGCGCGCCTCTCATCCACCGGCAGCTTTCTGTGCGGAGCAGGTCATTTCCCTACTTGTTCCCTTCATCGCTTTTCCATTATATACCGCATGCTTTAACGCGGCTATATGGGTCATTATATGGAGATTCCAAAGCTTTGTCAAGAGCGGAAGCCCTGAAATTCGTTAACTTCATATCCTTTCCTGCGATTTCCCCCTGATTTTTCTGGACAAATAACAAGAATGTGATAGAATAGAAAAAATGCCTGAACCCAGAAATCCATAGGCAGGCGCAAATACTAAAAACTACTCATCACCTAAGGAGGTCCCGTATGGAAAGCCATAAAATCATCCAGGTGGACGAAAAGGTTCCCTTTAACCTTTTGATCCCCCTGAGCATCCAGCACATGTTCGCCATGTTCGGCGCATCGGTGCTTGTTCCGTTTTTATTCGGAATCAATCCCGCGATCGTTCTTTTCATGAACGGTGTCGGCACCCTCATGTTTATCTTTATCACAAAGGGAAAAGCTCCCGCCTATCTCGGTTCCAGCTTCGCGTTTCTCGCTCCTGCCGGTATCGTGATCGCAAAATTCGGATATGAATATGCCCTCGGCGGATTCGTTGCCGTCGGTTTCGTCGGATGTATCCTCGCATTCATCATTTATAAGATCGGATATAAATGGATCGACGTCGTTCTCCCGCCTGCTGCCATGGGGCCGGTCGTAGCCCTGATCGGGTTGGAGCTCTCTTCCAGCGCGGCAAGCAATGCGGGACTCTTGGACGAGACCATTGATCCGAAGAATCTGATCGTGTTCCTCGTAACACTTGGCTTTGCCGTTTTCGGTTCTGTCCTGTTCCGGGGATTTTTATCTGTTATCCCGATCCTGATCGCCGTGATCGCCGGATATGTCGCTGCCGTTGCATGTGGGATCGTTGATTTCTCTGCGGTTGCCGCTGCCCCGATCTTTGCGATCCCGAACTTCACCGCTCCAAAATTTAATATGGAAGCGATTATGATCATCATGCCGGTCATCCTTGTCATCACCTCCGAACATATCGGACATCAGGTCGTTACCAGCAAGATCGTCGGCAGGGACCTTTTAAAGGAGCCGGGACTTCACCGCAGCATCTTCGGTGACAACTTCTCCACCATGGTATCTGGTCTCATCGGTTCCGTTCCGACGACCACTTACGGTGAAAACATCGGCGTTATGGCTGTCACAAAGGTTTACAGCGTTCAGGTCATCGCCGGAGCAGCCGTGATCTCCATCATCTGTTCCTTCATCGGTAAATTATCGACCCTGATCCAGACGATCCCGGGTCCGGTCATCGGCGGAATCTCCTTCCTGCTCTACGGCATGATCGGAACCTCTGGTCTCCGTATTCTGGTCGACTCCAAGGTCGACTACGGCAAAAACAGAAACCAGGCCCTGACTGCCGTGATCTTTGTAACCGGTCTCTCTGGGATCAAGGTAAACTTCGGCAATGTGCAGCTCACCGGTATGGTCCTTGCATGTGTTGTCGGCATGATCTTAAGCCTGATCTTCTATCTCTTTGATAAGATGAAGCTTACGAATGATCAGTAAAAATAATCATATGAAATAAAACATAAACTTGCAGGTTCTGCGGCGATTCATCTTTACATCGCCGCAGAACCTGCTTTTTACTATCTCGCCATCCTCAGTCCCTGCCTCATTTTAACTGACTCTTTTCACGCGGACGCTTCTCCCCTTCTATTGTTCTCTGACGATATTTCTCATATAAACTATACTTACAGAATTATTAGTTTTTCTTTGTTTTATTTACAAACTTTCTTTTTCGCGCTATGATATTTCTAGCATATGATATTGGAATCAAAAGGTATTTTGTCCCTGATATCATCATATACAAATCGAAAGGATGGTTCCCAACATGAAAGAAGCGATTCAGACACTTTTAACGTCCGACAAGATGACTCATGCCTTCGAATACCTGAAACAGGATGAAGCGCACACCATCGACCAGCAGATCGAGCTTGTTCAGATTTCCTCCTTCAGCCCCTTTGAGGAAAAACGTGCAGCCCGCTTCAAGGAGCTTCTGACCGAGGCAGGTCTTGATCCGGTGATGGACGAGGTCCATAACGTTTACGCCCATATCCATGGAACCGGAAACGGTCCGACTCTCTATGTCTCCGCTCATCTGGACACCGTATTCCCACCGGAAACTCCGCTCCCGGTAAAACGTGAAGGAACAAAGATCTACGCGCCCGGAATCGGTGATGATACCCGCGGACTGGCTGAGATCCTTACTCTGGCAAGAGCCATCAAAGAATCCGGCTTAAAACCGGTCGGTGATATCATCATCGGCGGCAACGTCGGCGAAGAAGGTCTCGGAGACCTCCGCGGCATGCGCCACTTCTTCTCACAAAATGCCGACAATGTTGACGGTTTTATCTCCGTTGATGGAGCAGGCTGTCTGATCTGCCACGGCGGCACCGGAAGCCACCGCTACGAGGTAACCTTCCGCGGACCTGGTGGACATTCCTTCGGCGCCTTCGGTCTTGTAAACCCGATCTTTGCCATGGGACGCGCTATCTCCTATATCTCCGAGCTCCGCACCCCGAGAGAACCGAAGACTACCTTCTCCGTCGGTGTCGTAAACGGCGGAACCTCCATCAATGCCATCGCGTATGAGTGTTCCATGCTTGTCGATATCCGTTCCAATGGTCTAAAGGAGCTTGAAGAGCTTGATGCAAAGCTTCAGGAGTGTATCAAACGTGCGGTCGAGGACGAAAATAACCGTTGGGAAACCGAGCGTTCCTACGAAGAATCTAAGGACAGCTTTGATCACAACGGACGTATCACTGTGGAAGTAAAACAGATCGGAAACCGTCCGGCGGGAAGCCAGCCGAAGAACTGTGAGATCGTGAGCGCGGCGGCAGCAGCTTTTGAGGCATGCAATGAGACTGTAGAATATGAAAGCGCAGGAAGTACGGATGCAAATATCCCGATCAGCCTTGGAATCCCTGCAATCTGTGTCGGCGGAGGCGGAAAAGGCGGTGCCTGCCATTCCGTTGACGAGTGGTATGACAGCAAAGACGCCTATAAGGGATCTCAGAGAGTCCTTGCGGCGATCTTCGCGCTTGTGGGACTTGATGGGGTAAGTGAGCCTCTGCTTTCCATAAGAAAGAAGTAAACTCTACGAAATTTCTTAACTACATATCACTTCGAGCCGAACATCTGTGAGACTTGGTGCATGATTCCGGTCAGCAAAGCTGACATATTCCTTACAGGATCACGGTGTATTCTTGTGGAGTGTTCCTCTCGGGCAAAAACCAGGCTCCCGCTTCTTTCCATCACTTATCTCTGGAAAGAAGCGGGAGCCTTATCTGACTAAAATAAAACAGCATGTTTAAAGAATCACCTTTAAGCTCTGCTTACAAAAGAATTCAAAACATGCTGTTTTATCGCTGTAATAAAATACAGTTCTGTTTTATTTTACATCCACCAGCGACAATCTCACCAGCGCCCGCTTCAAAGCGGCTTCAGCGCGGTCAATATCGGTCTGTGGATTTTTTTCCGCCAGACGTCTCTCTGCGCGGATCCTGGCTTCATTGGCTCTCTTGCCATCGATGTTTTCCGGCCATTCGCAGGCTTCCGCGAGGATCGTTACCTTCTCCGGCAGGATCTGTAAAAATCCGGAAAGCAGCGCCGCTTTTTTCACGCCATCTGCCCCGTGGATCTTAAGAACGCCCGGCGCAACCGCGACGACCATCGGGATATGCTTCGGATAAATTCCGGCTTCCCCGTCTGCCGTGTTGAGCTCCACCATCGAAACCTCTCCGTCGAAAAACGCCTCATCCGGCGTAACGATCTGAAGTCTCATCATTTCCGCCATGTCCACACCCCCTATTTCACGCGGGCGAGAACATCATCAATATTTCCTGCGTTGAGGAACAGATTCTCCGGAATATCGTCATGTTTGCCTTCGAGGATCTCCTTGAAGCCCTGGATCGTCTCGGAAAGCGGAACATAGCGGCCTTCCAGACCGGTAAACTGTCCGGCAACGAAGAACGGCTGGGATAAGAATCTCTGGATCTTTCTCGCACGGGATACGGTAAGCTTATCTTCCTCGGAAAGCTCATCCATACCGAGCATTGCGATAATATCCTGAAGCTCCTTATATCTCTGCAGCACTTCCTGTACGCCGCGGGCAACCTTATAATGCTCCTCACCAACAATACGCGGATCAAGGATACGGGACGTAGACTCAAGCGGATCTACAGCCGGGTAAATACCAAGCTCTACGATAGAACGGCTGAGTACGGTCGTCGCGTCCAGATGGGTAAAGGTATTTGCCGGAGCCGGGTCTGTTAAGTCATCGGCCGGAACGTAAACTGCCTGTACAGATGTGATGGAACCGTTCTTTGTGGAGGTGATCCGCTCCTGGAGGGCACCCATCTCTGTCTGTAAGGTCGGCTGGTAACCTACGGCTGACGGCATACGTCCGAGCAGCGCTGATACCTCGGAACCAGCCTGACTGAAACGGAAGATATTGTCGATGAATAACAGCACATCTTTTCCGCCTTCGTCACGGAAATACTCTGCCATGGTAAGACCGGTAAGTCCCACACGCATACGGGATCCCGGCGGTTCGTTCATCTGGCCGAACACCATGGTCGTCTTATTGATAACGCCCGAATCGGACATCTCATAGTAAAGGTCATTTCCCTCACGGGTACGCTCACCAACGCCTGTAAATACGGAATATCCGCCGTGCTCTGTCGCAATATTTCGGATCAGCTCCTGAATCAGGACTGTCTTACCTACACCGGCACCGCCGAACAGACCGATCTTTCCACCTTTCTGGTACGGGCAGAGGAGGTCAACGACCTTGATACCTGTCTCAAGGATCTCTGTCTCTGTGGACTGTTCCTCAAAGCTCGGGGCTTTGCGGTGGATCGGGAGCTTTTTCTCCGTCTTCGGAGCTTCTTTATTGTCGATCGGCTGTCCCAGAACATTGAAAATTCTTCCAAGTGTCTGCTCACCGACCGGCACCATGATCGGTCCACCGGTCGCTACGGCATCCATGCCGCGGACAAGACCGTCGGTGGGACCGAGAGCGATGCATCTTACCGTATCATCACCGAGATGCTGGGCAACCTCAACCGTGAGGACCCCGCCATCCTTTGTGGTGATCTCAATGGCGTCATTGATCTCAGGCAGCCCGCCCTGGGGAAATTTGATATCCAGAACGGCACTGATGACCTGAGTAATTTTACCAATGTTTTTCTCTGCCATCTCACTTCTCCTTGTCTCTATCATAACTATTCAGCCACTCAGGCCAGCGGTAAAAATCCATTCCAGCACATCATGCCGACTGATTTCTGTCTCCTGTATGCTGTCTTTTACCTCCAGCACCGCAAGTACACAAGTCTGCCAAATAATTACTCATATTTCTTTTTAACCATCGATGGCATTCGCGCCCGCGATGATCTCTGTCAACTCCTGAGTGATAGATCCCTGACGCGCGCGGTTGTACTGCAGCGACAGTTTTCCGATCATCTCTTCCGCGTTGTTCGTAGCCGAATCCATTGCAGTCATTCGCGCACCGTTCTCACTGGCAACGGCCTCTAGGAATGCCCCGTAGATCAGGCTGCTCACATACTTCGGAATAATTGCATCCAGAACTTCGTCCTCGTCCGGCTCATAGTTCATAATGAGAAGATCCGATTTTTCTTCTTTTACTTCGCCCTTTGGCCCTGCTGCCGCAAGATCCACCGGCAGAAGCTTTAAGAACGTCGGGATCTGGCTTACGGTATTTTTGAACGCCGTGTACGCCAGATAGATCTCTCCGATCTCATTCTTCTCAAACATGGCTAAAAGCTCTTTTGAGATCTGCTGCGCGTCGGAGTAGAGCGGCTCGTCGATCACATCGGAGTAATCCGCTTTGATCTCATAGCCTTTCCTTGCGAGTCCGTCGCGTCCTTTCCGTCCGATCGCGAAGATGAGAGCATCCTCTTTCGGGATCCCGCTCTCCGTCACGAGACGGATGATGTTGGAGTTATATCCGCCGGCAAGTCCGCGATTGGAAGAAACGACGATAACTGCCTTTTTCTTCGAATCCCCACTCTTTAAATAGCGGTGCCGGATCCCGGTGGATTTCTTCAGCATCTCCTGGATCGTCTGGTACATCAGATTGAAGTACAATCTCGAATTTTCCGCCTTCGTTCTGGATTTCTGGAGTTTTACAGTGGCAACAAGTTTCATGGCTTTGGTAATCTGCTCGGTACTCTCAATACTGGATTTCCTTCGTTTAATATCTCTCATGGTTGCCATGATACATCACCTGCCTTATCTTGCTGCCTTGCACTCTTCAATAGCTTTTTTCAGCAATTCTTCAGTCTCCGGCGTCATCTGCTTCGCCTCGCGGATGCTTGCCGGGATCTCCGGATACTTTGTATCGATAAACTTAAACAGTTCTTTCTCAAAATCAAGAACCTGATTCGTCGGAATATCGAGGAGATATTTCTTCGTCGCCGCGTAGATAATGATGACCTGATACTCGACCGGCATCGGCTGATACTGCGGCTGCTTTAAAACTTCACGGATGCGTTCGCCCTGGGCAAGCTGTTCCTTTGTGCTGGCGTCAAGCTCGGAACCGAACTGGGCGAAGGAAGCGAGCTCGCGGTACTGGGCAAGCTCCACACGGATCGGGGCAGCGATCTTCTTCATCGCCTTGATCTGTGCCGCGCCGCCAACTCGGGATACAGAAAGACCCGCATTGATCGCCGGGCGGAAACCGGAGTTGAACATCTCGGTCTCTAAGTAGATCTGTCCGTCTGTGATGGAGATGACGTTTGTCGGAATGTAGGCCGATACGTCACCCGCCTGCGTCTCGATGATCGGAAGTGCGGTAAGAGAACCGCCGCCAAGGTCATCGGAAAGTCTGGACGCACGCTCTAACAGTCTGGAATGCAGATAGAAAACATCGCCCGGATATGCCTCACGTCCCGGCGGTCTCTTAAGAAGCAGGGACAGGGTACGGTACGCCGCCGCATGCTTACTTAAGTCATCGTAAACGACAAGAACATCCTCGCCGTTCTCCATCCACTCTTCACCGATTGCGCAGCCGGAATACGGGGCAATATACTGTAACGGGGCAAGGTCAGAAGCTGTGGATACGACAAGTGTCGTGTAATCCATCGCGCCGAACTCCTCAAGAGTTTTCACGATTGTCGCAACTGTTGATGCTTTCTGTCCAATTGCAACATAAATACAGTGAACTCCCTGTCCCTTCTGGTTAATAATCGTATCGATCGCGATCGCCGTCTTACCAGTCTGACGGTCGCCGATAATAAGCTCACGCTGTCCGCGTCCGATCGGAACCATGGCATCGATCGCCTTGATACCTGTCTGAAGCGGGGTATCTACGGATTTTCTCTCGATAACACCGTGGGCAACACGCTCGATCTTTCTGAATTTATCCGTAAGGATCGGACCTTTTCCATCGATAGGCTGTCCTAAGGCATTCACGACACGTCCTGTCAGGGCATCGCCCACAGGAACCTCAACGACACGTCCTGTCGTCTTTACGGTGTCTCCCTCACTGATGCTTGAGGAATCGCCGAGCAGAACCGCTCCGACGTTGTCCTCCTCAAGGTTTAACACCATGCCGTAAACCTCTCCCGGAAATTCCAGAAGTTCTCCCTGCATGGCATTCTCAAGACCGTGGATTCGTGTAATGCCGTCCGCTACCTGGATGACAGTACCCACGTCAGAGACTTCCAGCTTCGTCGAATATCTTTCGATCTGCTCCTTGATGACCGAGCTGATCTCTTCTGGTTTTAAATTCATTTGAGGTCTGCACCTTCTTTCTTTTCCATTTCATCACGTAACTGTTCAGTATTATTTCTGCTGCCGGACTGCTGTTTCCGGTCCCGGATCCGCCGGGATCACGCCAGCTGCAGCTTCATTAAGTCTCTCCGGATCTCCCCGAGTCTTGTCCTGATGCTGCTGTCCACCACGCGGTCACCGATCCTGATCACGAGTCCGCCGAGGATCGCAGGATCGACGCTATAGGTAACTTCCAGACTCACAAAAGCTGTTGTCTCCAAAAGCTTCGCCTCCGTATGGGCCTTCTGCTCCGCGGAGAGTTCTACCGCGCTTGTGACAGTTACGATACCGATCTTTTTATATTCCTTTACACGATTCACAAAATAGTCGAGGATCTTCGGGAGCTCCTTCTGCCGTCCCTTTTCGATCACGGTCTCAAGAAATCCCATCAGGTCATCGGAAACTCTTCCTTTAAAGATATTTTCCACGACCTTTAACTTCTCTTCTTTTATGATCTGCGGATGGTTCAAAAATTGTACAAGGTCTGCATTCTCCATGAGGACCGTCTGCAGTGACTGTGCTTCCTCATATACGGGCGACAGCATATCCCGCTCCATGGCCGCTTCAAACAGCGCGTCGCCGTAGACCTTTGACACTAACTTTGCCATGTGCTCTCACCCATTTCCTTTAAAGTCTCCTCGATCAGGGAATCCTGGATCTTTACATCCATGGAAGCGGCAACCGCCTTCTCTGCCATCAGGGACGCAATGGAAACGATCTCCGTCTTCATGTCCTCAAGCGCTTTCTTCTTCTCCAGCTCGATCTCCCGGTTTGCGCGGTCAACGATGCGGTTTGCTTCCTCTCTCGCTTCCGCTAAGATATCAGCTTCCTGCTTTTTCGCTTTTTTCCTCGCTGCGTCGAGAATTTCCTGCGCCTCTTTGTCGATGGATTTTATTTTATCCTCATACTCTGCTTTCAGCGCGAGCGCGTCTTCGCGGCTCGTCTTTGCCGTTTCCAGATCGCCCGCGATCCGCTTTCTTCTTTTTTCCAGTACTTCACGCGCCGGATTAAAGAGGAAATACGACATTACAAAGAACAGGATAAAAATATTGATTCCCGTGATCACAATGTCGTTGATCCATTGAGGGTCAAAATTTATTAACCGTTCCAAGGTCTCATCTCGCCTCCTTTACAAACTTCCGCGCATACCCGGAAGTTTTTTCCTGTTCCCATATCCGGATCAACCGAACGGCTTAACGAACATAAGAATAATGGCAACAACAAGACCATAAAGACCGGTCGTCTCGGCAACGGCCTGTCCAAGAAGCATGGTCGATGTGATATCAGATTTCGCACCCGGGTTGCGGCCGACTGCAGATGCGCCGAAACCAGCGGCGATACCCTGTCCAACACCAGGTCCGATACCGGCGATCATCGCGATACCGGCGCCGATTGCTGAGCAAGCATGGATCAAATCCTGTCCTGTAATATTCATAGATAAAACCTCCTGTAAAAAAATTTTATAGCTGTCATTCACAGCTACAGGCAAAATCCTTTCCGATCGACTGCGTCGATGGGGTCCTGCCTTCCCTGTTCCGCCCTGCGTTCCTACAGTTTATCATTTACATAGACCATAGTCAGCATGCAGAATACGTATGTCTGGATGCACCCGGAAAACAGGTCGCAGTACACATGAAGTGCGGCCGGAATACCGATTTTTAATAAGACCGGCATCATTCCGTACCAGAGACCCATGATAATAACTCCGGACAGCATGTTCGCGAACAGACGAAGTGAGATCGAGATCGGATTCGCAAATTCACCGATCAGATTGATCGGGAACAGCACCGGGAGAGGTTGAAACAATCCCGTAAAGTGTCCGACACCATGATTTTTGATTCCCTGATACTGTACGATCGCAAACGTGACCAGACCAAGAAGGAACGTAACACCAAAGTCGGCAGTAACCGTTCTCAGGCCGAACAGACCACTTAGGTTGCAGAACAAAATAAACAGAAAAATCGTTCCGATATAGTTCGCAAACCGGTTCGCTGAACTGCCAAGAATCCCTGTGGTCATATTTTCCAGCATTTCCATACCGAATTCGATGATATTCTGGAATGTTCCAGGTACATCCGTCGCATGTTTTAATGCACGGTTCGCGGCTATCACCAGAATCAGCAGAACGATCGTAACGATCGTCATTCCGACCGTCGTCGTCGTCAGCCAGAGTTCATGACCGAAGAGATGGTATTTCACGATCCCGTGGATCATGAAATCAGCACCACTGCCACCACTCATTCTTTTTCCTCCTTTCCTTAAGACTCCTGAAAGACTGCTGTCTGTTCCACAACAGCAGCGTATAAGACTCTATCCGTCAAGCCTGAAGCTCAGGCCATACGGTCGGTTCGTTTCTGAAGTACCGGATACACATAAGCTCCGGTCTTCAAGCCCAGTGCGCCGAGAACGACTGCCAGAAGGTTGATCGTCGTAAATTTCCATAAAAGGCACACCAGTATTACCGCGCACAGGCTACGGATCAGCGAATGGATCACCATCTTTTTGCTGCTGTACGCCCCATCAGCCGATTCCACACAGAGTTCCGTGGATCTCGCGATACTGATCAGCAGTACCTCCGCCGCCGCGGCTCCGATCAGCACTCCGGCGATCACCGGAACGGTTCGGAAAAAAATAAGGCAGATGAGAAGCAAGATCATATTATGGATCAGAATCCCGATGCTCATTCCCACTACCTGTCTCTTTGTCTTATCACTCACGATTGTTCCACCCTTTCAATTACCCTGCCGGGGCTGTCTTCTGTCAGACAGTTCCCTACTGCTTCATATTCCGCTTTCGTTTACGGCTACCGTCTTCTTTGCCGTCCCTTCGGCTGTCACCGCCATCTTTTGGGACGGTCAGCACCGTCTCCGGTTCCAAAACGGTTCTCCCACTGCTTTACCTGCTCTTTCTTTTCCCTGTCTTCGTCTTCTTTCTCTCTGTCTACGATATGCTTCGCCATCTTATATGCACTCAGGCCGCCCGAGAGAACCCCCAGGATCAGAAAGATCAGAACGGTATGAAGTCCGGTCTTTTTATCGATCCAGCTTCCGAGAAGCACACAGATAAGAACCGGTGTCACAACATTGAGTCCGAGCTGGGTGATCAGCACCAGGTTTTCGAGTCCGTTTTTTTTCTGACGCATTTTCTCCCACCTCACTTACCGCGTAACGCATACCGCCATTATACTAAATATTTGCGGATTTGTCCATTTCTACGCATCGACTTTACAGATATTTCATGAATTCTTTTGTCAATAATTTACTATATTTGGACACAGTTGGGTAATTGTCCAGAAATCGTCAAATGACTTTCCGGGCAAATCCAGATCTGATTCATATTTCTTCTATGCTTATATATAGAAAAAAGAGACACAGATACTTCCATGTCTCTTCATTATTTCTTCAGACTTTATTTTCTTATGCAGCGGATTCACCGGTCCGCCTGTGACTTTTAGTAATTCATTCCTGTGACCGCAAGTTCTCCGTCTGCGGTAATGCCGAGGATGATATTCGGAACACCGTCACCCAAAACGATTCCTGCCATAACCGGCTCAAGGGTATCAACATCCACCTTTTCGATCGCTGCCTCCATCTCATCGGAAAAGATCTCAGCCGGGTCCAGCTTCATGAAATCTTCTTTCGTATCCACCATTCCGCCGTTCGTCTTCACACAGGAAATAAACGCCGGGAAATCAATATGGTCCGCGAGCCCTTCCATATCCTTATTCTTCACGATTTCGGCAAGCTCCTTTGCATAAGACCTGTAATCCGTTTTTTCAAGCTTTGCAACCGCCTCGCTCTGGAGCTTCGCCATCTCCTCATCGGAGATCTCCTCCACCTGTACACCCTCAGAGCTCTCATCTGTCTCGAACGCTCCCGGACCTTCCGCCATCTTTGGATCCACATTGGAAAGATCCGGTTTTGTCGCGTCCGCCGCTTTCGTTTCCGCATCGGAAGCTTCTGTCGTTGTCTCTGCTGCGGTTTCCTGTGTCTGTGTATGTTTTGATCCGCATGCGGTCGCCATCACTACTGTCATGCAGAGCGCCGCCGCCAGTAAAACGTGTTTCTTCATGATTAAAAGTTCCTCCTCTGATCTTATATGTGCTCCCGGATTCTTCTTTTATATGTACTCCAGGAATCTTCTGCTTTTCCGGTATCTGCCCCGCAGACATCTCCCTGAGTATTCAGGGGATTTTCCGGCGTACAGCCACCTGTTACACTGCATCAGAACTATACCACGGCTCTTTTTTCATGACAATAAACAAATTCTAAAGAAATGGTTATTTTTTCGTTAGAAAATCTCCACTAATTTTATTTTCCTTTTAGAGTTTCTCCATACTTCCGTCACATTCTTCCTGTATACTTTGTATCATAAAAGATATCGATCAGTTAAAGACATCACGAACCGTTTTTAATACGGAAGACGAGGCGTGTAGCGCCTGATCAGGTATACATAAAAAATGGGGCCGGCAGGCAAATGAAATGCGCGCACATTTATGCCGGACTCGACTAAACATAATTCTCGGATCCCTGTGATCCAGGATTGACATATATTCGATACTCATACATCCCCCTTTTTTAGTATTTGTGTGAAAAAACTCCGGTATGCCAGAACCGGAGTTTTTTCATGTCTGCAATTAAATGTCTCTTGACCCGTTCGCTCATTCCGCACGTTCACTTGCAGCATTCTGTATCTTCACACATACGTATATCATTCAGTATTTCGTGCCTGTTGTGCAGCAGAAAGTTCATTGAGATTTTCTCCTGAGTAACAAGTGAAAAAACGGGACAGCCTTTGAATCCGGCCGCCCCGTTTTTATCATTTCTTTTTAAATTTAGTGTGTTAAAAGATCCAGTACCAGCTCTGCGCACTTGTTCAGATCATCGATCTTCAATGTTTCTCCGGTCGTATGTACCTTTGTCATACCTGTGGAGAGTACGATCGGCTTGATCCCGTGAAGTGCCATCACATTCGCGTCGCTTCCGCCGCCGCCTTTTGCGGTCACTGCCTGATATCCAAGACGTTTGCAGGACTCAAAGACTCTCTGCACGATCGGATCATCATTTTCCACGTTAAAGCTTACATAATTTGTCTTCAGCTCGATCTCAAGCTTTGCTCCCATCTCGTCGCAGGCATCCTGCAGGCACTTCTGCATATGCGCAGCCTGGGCATTTAATTTATCGAGGTTGCGGCTTCTGACTTCTGCCACAAATTCTGCCTTCTCCGGAACGATATTGGTCGCATATTCCGCCTTCAGGGTTCCGATATTGCAGGTAGTCTCCTCATCGATTCTGAGCAGGTTCATCTTTGCGATTCCCTTCGCTGCGACCTGGATCGCACTGATTCCCTCTTCCGGTGCAAGACCCGCATGGGAAGATTTTCCAATGATCGTCGCGAAGATCTTGATCTGCCCCGGTCCACAGGTTAAGATCTTTCCGATATCACCGCTGGCGTCAAATACCATCGCTTCTTTTCCTTTAATCATGGACAGCTCCATATTCTTGACACCGTTCATACCACCTTCTTCGCCGATCGTAAATAAGATCTCTGTATTGCGGCACGGAATATTCTGTTCTTTGATCACCTTGATTGCTTCCATGATCGCTGCGATTCCGGATTTGTCATCGCCCGCAAGGATCGTGGAGCCGTCTGTATGGATGATCCCGTCATCGACAAGCGGTCTGATGCCATTGCCCGGAGTCACCGTATCCATATGTGCACACATGATCGTCGGATCACCCGGGATCGTTCCCGGAAGATATGCGCATACATTAAATCCATTGGAGCCAAAACCTTCCCCGGCTTTGTCGGTCTTTACTTCCAGTCCAAGTACTTTAAGATCCTCAACCAGCTTTTCCCCCATCGCTTTTTCATTCTTTGTCTCACTGTTGATCATAACATAATCAAAGAATGTGTCGAGCAGTCTCTTCTCATTTATCATGGCATTACCCCTCCTGTTTTACATGCAAAATACCGGCATTTCGTTCTTTTGCATCACAATTTTGTGTTTTTATTCTAACATGGATCTGCTGTCTCCGCAAGAATCCACACTGCCCTGATGCAGTGCTTTTCCATGCCGGCACGCTTCATATTTTCTCCGCGATTCCCCGAAGATCCATGATTTTTCCTCATCCGCTCCTTCAGCGCGCCGGAACTCACCTCTTTATTATTGTCTGAATTATCTGAATTATTTATTCTTTATTAACAATATAAATTATAATAACTTTTTCACTAAATAAAAAAAGGTGTGGACAGATGTTTACAAAAGATATATAATCAATTCATAAAAAGTTTATATTCTTTATTCTTAACAAAGAATTAACTTTTTCTCAATCGGCGGAATTGCTGGAAATCTCCCTGTTTTTTCAGTTATTTCGTACTTTTACTATTGCAGGAGGTTTCTGTATGAGCGAAAACACCACTAGTACCACTAAGCAAACTTGGCTCGACAAGGCGTTAACAGTCGTTGAAAACGTATGTAACAAACTTCCCGACCCGGTAATCCTGTTCTGCTGGCTCTTCCTTTTCACGGCGATCATCGGTACGATCGCAACGGTAGCTGGCGTGAGCCTGATCAACCCGGCAACAAATGAAGCCGTTGTTTCCCAGAACTTCTTCTCGGTAGACGGACTCCACTGGTTCCTTGACAATATGGTAAAGAACTTTACCGGTTTCGCACCGCTCGGTCTGGTAATCTCCATGACCCTCGGCATCGGTCTCTGCGAGGAGTCCGGTCTCGTAATGTCCCTCTTAAAGAGCTGCTTAAGCGATGTTCCTCCGGCACTCGTTCCGTACCTTATCGCATTTGTCGGCACGATCGGAAATATCGCTTCTGATACTGCGAACATCATCGTTCCTCCGATCGCCGCTCTTCTCTATATCGGTGCTGGAAAGCATCCGGTTGCAGGTATGATCTGCGGATATGCAGGTGCAAATGCAGGCTTCACTGCAAACCTGATGGTTGCAGGTACAGACTCCCTGCTTCAGGGTCTCACAAATGACGCAATCAAAGGTTTCCTTCCGGAGACTACCTTCCAGGTAGATGTTACCTGTAACTGGTTCTTCATGATCGCCTCCACAATCCTCTGTTCTATCGTGATCGGTGCTGTTTGTACAAAGGTTGTAGAGCCGCGTTTCGGAAAATACGAAGGTTCCTCCGATGAAAAGATCGAAAAACTGAGTGCTTCTGAGAGTAAAGGTCTCCGCTGTGCAGGAATTACAGCGATCATCTACATTATCATCCTCGTTGTTGGATTCTTTACCGGTCCGTTAGCAGGTGAGAATGGTGCCTTCGTTGGTTCTCCGCTCTTAAAAGGCCTGATCCCGATCCTGTTCGTATTCTTCTCGATCTGTGCGATCGCATTTGGTTTTGGTTCCGGTTCCTTTAAGAAATCCGGCGACATCAGTAAAGCTATGAACAAACAGATGGCAGCAATGGGCTCCTATATTTCCTTCTGTTTCTTCTGCGGACAGTTCCAGGGCTTATTCAACTGGACAAAACTCGGTACACTCCTCGCAATCGGCGGCGCTGACATTCTTCAGTCCGCAGGATTCACAGGTATCCCGTTATTTGTATGCTTCATCCTCGTTGTAACATGTGTAAACATCTTCATGTCATCCGGTTCCGCAAAATGGGCGATCTTCGCTCCGATCTTCGTTCCGATGTTCATGCTCCTCGGTTATCATCCGGGCTTTACACAGTTACTTTACAGACTCGGTGATTCCCCGACAAACGCGGTTACTCCGATGTCCCCGTATATCTGGATGGTTCTCGCAACTGCTCAGACCAAGTACATGAAGGACTTAAAGATCGGTACCCTGATCTCCAACCTTCTTCCGATCGCAGTGATCCTCGAAGTGATCTGGGTTGTCTTCTTTATCATCTGGTACCTCATCGGTCTTCCGATCGGTCCGGGTGTCGGTTCCGTTCTTCCGGCAGGAATCATGTAAATTATCCGATCCTGCAGAATTACATAACTGAATACGTTTATTTCGCCAGGGCATGTGAAGTGCCCTGGCGTTTTTTGTCTCATCTATGTCGGTCTCCGGCCACCCCGGAACACTGAATGTCCCTATGCATAAAAAGAATGTGCCTCGGCACATTCGGCATCTCGCGCGGTCGCTTGCGACAACCTTCATCTTCGCGCGAGTGCGCATCTTAGGCACGCAGTGCCTTTTTATTTAACAGGAAGTTCCATCGGAGTTTCCTGTTAAATAAAAAACAGGCGATCCGCTTACCAGACCGCCTGTCTCATACCCTTTATTCTGTTTTCCGGTCCTCTCCTACTTTACAAGTCCTCTTATAATAGAAGAAACCTTATCATAGTCATACTGGACTTCTTTCACGCCGGACTGTTTTTTATACCAGCTTTTCAGTTCCTGATAAGTCGTGGAATAAGAACCATATCCGAGATACAGTTCCGGAGTCTGGTAGTTATCTGCAAAAACGACCATCGGCATAACCTTTAAATTATGGACTCCGTTTTCTTCCATGATCTTTCCGATCTCCTCCGCACCTTTCTTTAAATTAAGAAGCGGATTTTCAAATTCTTCTTTTCTTTTTGCGTCCTCTCGCCGCCACATTGCTCCGTCCGGAGTTCCGTATATCTTAATTCCCCAACCGTAAGTTCTTACAAGGTAAACGCCTCTCTTATCCATAAGGACCGCGTCAAACGTCATTTTTCCTTCCGGCAGATTTAAAGTCGCGTTCTTTAAAACCTCACCGGGCTTTCCACAGATCTTTTTCAGCCGCGCGGAGACCTTTTCTACAGCCTTTTCGTGATTCCGCTGTTTGTTCATGTGTTTCGCGATCAGCCAGAACACCAGCACACCGGCAAGTATGTAGGCAAAGAACATAAAGTAGTCCTGCGCCGAATGAAGTTTCCATGTCTGAAAGTTTCCACCAAACATATTTTATCCTCCCAGGTATTCAATTAACCGCACATTGGCACTTGCTGCCACTGACAGTCTTTTTTGAATCCGTCAGGCAGGATTCCTTTATTATCTGTCATCACGTTTCATGCACGATACTTTATCTTAACACGAAACCACTATAAACGCAATAATCTTCTCATGATCGCCATTTCCTGTTTTATGCATTTTTACTAAATATTTATCATTCCATTTGGTGAAATCTCCGGCTATTTTTTCAGTTTTCTAATGTAAAAATAAAAAATATAAACACTTTATAAAAAACATATAGCTTTTCTGAACTATTTATAGTATAATATCCATGCAAGCGGGATCTCGGGGGTTTAGGTCCCGTAAATTAAGTTTACAGGAGGTTTTTCAAATGAGTGAAAACACTACCGCTAAGAAAACCGGCGTGGACAAACTGATTGATGGTATCGAAAAAGTTTGTAACAAATTGCCGCCGCCAGCGATTCTGTTCTGCTGGCTCTTCCTTATCACAGCTATCATCGGCTGTATCTTCAGTGTAATGGGCGTTGCCCTTACAAATCCAGCTTCCGGAGAGGTCGTAACATCTGCGAACCTGTTCTCCAAAGACGGCGTTGACTGGATCTTAGGCAACATGGTAAAGAACTTTACCGGTTTCGCTCCGTTAGGTCTGGTTATCACAATGACACTCGGTATCGGTCTCTGTGAGGAGTCCGGAATGCTGATCTCCATGCTGAACAGTTCCTTAAAGAACGTTCCGGCAGCTATGATCCCGTATGTAATCGCATTCGTCGGTACAGTCGGAAACATCGCTTCCGATACAGCTATGGTCGTTATCCCGCCGATGGCTGCCATCGTTTACATGGGCGTTGGCAAACACCCGGTAGTTGGTATGATGGTTGGTTACGCAGGTGCTCAGGCCGGTTTCACAGCGAACCTGATGGTAGCTGGTACCGATACTCTGTTACAGGGTCTTACAAACGATGCGATCAAGGCATTCATCCCGGATACAACTTTCCAGGTTGACCCGACCTGTAACTGGTTCTTCATGATCTTCTCCACCTTCCTCTGCGCAGCAGTTATCGGATTCTGTTCCGTACATATGATCGAGCCGCGTTTCGGAAAATACGAGGGTGCCGGAGAAGCAAAACTTGAAGAAGTTACTCCGCAGCAGAAGAAAGGTCTTAATGCTGCAGGTCTTACCGCGATCATCTACATCATCATCATTGCAATCGGATTCTTCACCGGTCTTCTTTCCGGCGAAAACGGTGCGTTTATCGGATCCCCGCTCTTAAAGGGCCTGATCCCGATCCTCTTCGTTCTGTTCTGTCTCTGCGGTCTTGCATACGGCTTCACTGCAGGTACATTTAAGAACGCTGTTGATGTCAACAAAGCAATGTCCAAGCAGATGGCTGGTATGGGCTCCTACGTTCTGTTCTGCTTCTTCTGCGGACAGTTCCAGGGCTTATTCAACTGGACAAAGCTTGGTACTCTCCTTGCGATCGCAGGTGCTGATGGTCTCGAGGCTGCAGGTTTCACAGGCATTCCGCTCTGTGTAGCTTTCATCGTCCTCTGCTCCTTCGTTAACATCTTCGTATCCTCCGGTTCCGCGAAGTGGGCTATTTTCGCTCCGATCTTCGTTCCGATGTTCATGCTCCTCGGTTATCATCCGGGCTTCACACAGTTACTTTACAGAATTGGCGATTCCCCGTTCAACTGCTGGACACCGATGTCTGCATATATCTGGATGATCTTAAGTGTTGCTCAGACAAAGTACGTTCCGGATCTCAAAATTGGTACTCTGATCTCCAACATGATCCCGATGTCCATCGTTCTTCAGATCGCATGGATCATCGTAGTTGTTATCTGGATGTCCATCGGACTTCCGTTCGGACCGGGCGTAGGCGTTGCTCTTCCGGCTGGAATCCTCTAATTCAGAGTATAGCAGCTTGCAAAGCTTACTGTGTAAAACATAAAGGCAGGACGACCCGTCGCTTTTGCGGCGGGTCGTTTTTCGCTTAAAACGGATGAAACAGATTCCACGTCACAAGAACTTTCTTCTTCGGCTTTTTCACAACCCTAATAATACTTTTTTCCAACATAAAAAACTCACCTCCATGGCATCTTGATACCTCAGAGATGAGTTCTTTTCTTCTCAAAATCGGAAATTCAATTTTTCGCCCGAACTGCCGCCGTAAACAATTCACCGCAGCATGCCAAAGTTGATTTTATTATTTCTGTATCTCTTTCAGATGCCTCTCCAAAATATCCGCTGCACAGGCCGCAAGCTCTGCACACGGGCGCTTTTTATAGTAGCTCTCCGTTCTCGCCTCCGGCACCGGATTCGTATCCGTATTGATCCCGGCCAACAGCTCCCGGCAGATGTAGCTTCCATTCTCGTTCTTGAACGCCGATACAAGCTCCTGAATTCTTTTATAGTGATCCTGCTTCTCCGCTGCCGCTTTCGGGTCTGTATAGCCTTCCAGAGCCCCACAGACCAGTGCCATTCCGCTGACACAGCCACATACCTCCCGAAGTCTTCCGAGGCCGCCGCCAAACGAGGACGCCAGGCCTGCCGCCATCTCTCTGCTGATCCCCCGTGCTTCCAGCTCCTCAGCAAACGCCAGTGTCACCGCCTGGGAGCAATTGTAACCTTCCCGGAACAGTTCCCGCGCGCGGTCCCCGCGGCTTTTTTCACAGACTGTTACATTTTTTGTTGATTTTTCCACAATATCCATCGACTTATTCTCTGCCATTCCTTCTACCCCTTTCGTATCTTTCCCGTTACCATAGCATATACTGTGTAACAAAATTTTCCAATGCTTCGCATTCCGAATCGGCAAAATCCTTGATCGCAGCGGTATCATACGGAATTTTCAGTTCGTAAAATCCCTACTCGCGAAAAATAACTCGCTTTTCTCTTTGTTACTGTTCCGAAGAACCTTTGCTTGTATTTTTCCATGTCTTATGGTAGAATAATATCGTTATGGTTGTATCAAAGATTCAGCCACATTCATATGACAGCGAATCATTTCCTGGGCCATCGCCAAGCGGTAAGGCACAGGACTTTGACTCCTGCATTCCACGGGTTCGAATCCCGTTGGCCCAGGAAATGATTCGCAAATCCAGTGCTTGTAATTTTTATTATAAGCACTTTTTTTATCCGTTTTCAACAGGAAATCTAACCTCTGAACGCGGTTAAAGCTCCCGGAAGTTTTTAATAGCTATCACAAACCATTCCAGAACCAACGATGGGGCAGAGTTCTTATGAACTCCGCCCCATCCATTGACATAGGACCTATTAGCACAGCAACTTCCCCAACAAAACAAAAAAGCCCCGGGAACTGCTTCCCAGGGAAATACGGGTGGATACAGGGATTCGAACCCTGGGCCTCCAGAGCCACAATCTGGCGCGCTAACCAGCTGCGCTATACCCACCATAATATAAAATTCGAAATCGCACTTGATTTCAAATGAGCCTGAAGGGATTCGAACCCCCGACCCACGGCTTAGAAGGCCGTTGCTCTATCCAGCTGAGCTACAGACTCATTATGCTTTTTCGCAAAAGCAAAGCGGGTGATGGGAATCGAACCCACGTATCCAGCTTGGAAGGCTGGTGTTCTACCATTGAACTACACCCGCAGGAAAACTTTGTTTTATTTTCGCTGACTTGAACATTATATCTCATATCCGTTCATCTGTCAACAATTTTTTTATCTTTTTTTCGATAAAAATCGGGGTGACAGGATTCGAACCTGCGACCCCCTGGTCCCAAACCAGGTGCTCTAGCCAAGCTGAGCCACACCCCGGAATTTCTGCGAAGCATTTGAAAAGCAAAAGTTCACTAAATGCGTTTAAAATTATACCGTGAACGCGATAGATTGTCAACCATTTTTTTGAAATCTTCCAATAAAATTGCAGTCCACGTTACCCTCCAAGTCAGTAAAACCTGCGGTCTCCACTGCAGCCGGCTGGGAGCTTCCGACCAAGGACCTCGATCCAGGCATCTACTTTTTCTTAACTCGCAGATATAACTGTTTCAGCAAAGGGTGACTGTATTCTCGACACTACCAGCGGTGAGCTTCCGCCCAGGAGTGCCTTGATCCGGGGGATCTGGTTCCTCTTAGCTCGCGGGTGACTGCGTTGGGACGCAGAGACCGCACTGTCTGAGCGAAGCGAGTTTGCGGTATCTGTGTCCCGCCCTTAGCAGTCTCCCGGGAGCTTAGCGGAACCATCCCCGCATCCCTGAGCGCTCCTGGGCGGAAGCTCACCGCGTCCCCCTCGCCAATATGAATCTACTTAATACAACCCCGACGGAATATCCCGATCCTGATCCACATAACAGACCGTATAATGCGCCTCCCCATTCCGGTCGATCTCCATCAGCATATACGATGGTTTTCTCCCGTCCTGTCTCGGATAAGAAAGACTTCCCGGATTCAGCACCACAAGCCCGTCCTCACAGTACTCCAGATGCGGCTTGTGGGTATGGCCAAACATGACGATATCCACCTTTCTGGCTCTCGCCTCTTCCTTGATCGTCTCCAGCTCAAACGATACGCCGTACATGTGACCGTGAGTCAGAAATGCCCGGTATTTCCCGATGGAGATCTCCTTCTCCTTGTCTGTCTGGGAAAAGAAATCATTATTTCCGCGCACAACATGGATCACGCAGTTATCATTATTCACCCATTCCTTAAAATAGATCTCGCTGCCCTCGGTATCCCCCAGATGGATCAGCATATCGAACGGGGACTGTTTTTCAATAATTGCCCTGAGATTTCCATCTCTTCTGTGGGTATCGCTCACGATCAGAATTTTCATACCTTACTCTCCGATTTCTTCTGCAAGACATTTTTTCATCGCCCGAAGCGCTTTACCGCGGTGGCTGATGGCATTCTTCTCATCCATAGTGATCTCCGCCGATGTCTTCCCGTATTCCGGAAGCATCAGGATCGGATCATAGCCGAATCCGCCGGCACCGGCCGGTTCATGCGCAATCACGCCTTCCATCGTTCCCTCCGCTGTCAAGGTTCTTCCATCCGGAAGGACCGCTGCGATCACACAGACGAAGCGCGCCGTTCGCTTCTCCTCCGGGACACCGTCCAGACGATGGATCAGATTCCAGTTCTTGATCTCATAGGAAGTCTTCTCCCCCATATACCGCGCGGAGTAGACGCCCGGCTCCCCGTTTAAGGCATCGATCACAAGCCCGGAATCATCCGCGAGAACGATCCCACCGGTCTTCTCCCAAACAGCTTTTGCCTTAATTAACGCATTTGCCGCGAATGTATCTCCATCTTCCACAATATCAACATCCACGCCTGCCTCCTTCATCGACAGGATCTCCGCTCCGAGGTCCTTTAAGATCTCACGGATCTCCCGCATCTTTCCGGCATTTGATGTTGCAAAAACAATCTTATGTTCCATGTTCTTCTCACTTTCCAATGATCCTGCTGTAGGCTTTCAGGCACACGTTGCATCCCTTTGACTCTTCGGTCCGCTCCCATGTGCCGCCATCAAAACTAATATACCCCTCACCGTCACTTATGTCAACATTTCCTGTCCGCCCGCTGCCTGCATACTCCACCGCCACCGGCTGCGTTGTCCCCGGCGTGTGGATCTTAACTGCCACAGCGAACGGCTCTTCTGCATTCACCGTCTGCGGTTTTGCCAGGCGGACCGTATAAAATCCTGCATCCGTGACCATGCCGAATGCCAGGACTTTTCCACTGTCCACCTGAAATTTCACACCGTTTTCCACATGTTCACGGAAACTGTCCCCGTCAAACACATACACTTCGTATTCCGTGCCCGGCGCCGTGGCATAAAATCCCACTGCCTCCAGCGTCTCCTCCGACTCTGCTGTATACACGTTCGCCATCCATGCGTCCGGCTCTCCATAGCCCATCTGACCGGTCCATCCGCAGAGATCACTCTGATAATTCCTGTCATAATTATCCGACGGCTCGATCCCGCGATAGGAGATACTGCTCTCCGCGATCCGGCTGTCCTCGTAGGAGACATGAAAAAATCCACCATCCCCAAAGGTTTCTCCCCAGCTGTTGATGCAGAGAAACGCCCCGTCCGACTCCGGAGCTGATGCGAACTTTTCCTTCGGATAATCGTCATCCCAGCCGATGATCACGGTGTCATGGTTCGGCTCCTCGCTGCCTTTATAACAGACATTTCCGTCGCCCCCACGGTTTTCCGCCGGAAGATAGAGCGATGTCTGGACGCCTCCGCATAAAAATACCGCCCGTTTTACCGCGCCATAATCCTTCGCTTGCAGGATCCTGATCTCCTGGACATGACAGACCGGTGCAAGACCGTCCGGTGAGGTGCTGTCCCCATATGGATCGTCCGCCTCCGAGACAGGTCCCTGCCAGGCGAGAAGGTAGGCCATCGCCATACTGTAATCCCCGCCGGAATTCTGACTGATTCCGAAGCTGTTGTGGATCGACATATGGTCCGCCGAGAGCGGCACTGCCATGGATTCCGGCAAGGACGTCTCCACCGCCTTTAATGCCGCGAATGCCCAGCACGTACCGAGATCTCCCTGGTCGGAAACACGGATCGCCCGGTGTTCCCTCAGATCGTAGGATGACGGGAGTTCTATAAACTCCTGCTCCCCGGATCCATCTGCGGAAATTTCACTGTCCGCATCCATGTATTTCCGGTCAGCTCCCGTTTCATCTGTACTGTTCGCTCCGGCATCCGTCAGTGTTTCTTCCCCATCAGCTGCAGCGTCAGAATTCTCCGTGACGCTCAGATCAGGCTTCTCTGCGCTGTTTTCCTGATGGTCATCGTCCACTACGAGGTCGATCCCTGTCTTTGCCAGATCCAGGATTTCTGTCCTCGCAGCAAAAACCATGCCTGCTGCCAGCACTGCGACCGCTCCGGGCCACAGACCGCTCCCACGTCTTTTCCTTCTTCGGCTTCTCATCTTCTCCGTCTTACCCACATTCCGCCTGCAATCGGCATTTTCCCTGTCCTGCATGGCAGGTTACGATCAAAAATCCATTCCTGGTCGGCTGCGCCGATGGGATTTTCACCTTCAAGCCTGTGCTTTATTACGGTCAGCGCAACAAGTGCGCAGACCTGCTGAGCAGTTATCACTGCTCTTCTTTTCTCTCCTCACGTTTCCTTGCCGGTGGCTTCGGTCCCAGGAACTGGTAGAAATACGTCTTCATCATACCATTATAGATCTTCCGGTTCTTATCCGCCTTGCGTCCGAAATAGCGCTCGGTATCTTCATACGCCGTGATGATATAAGCTGACCAGGAATCAAGCGCCGCGAAACGCTCTCCGATCGTCTTATATAACTCCGGCAGGTTCTTCTTCTCCTCGATTCGCTCCCCATACGGCGGGTTTGTGATCAGGAATCCGTATTTTTTCGGATGGCTGAGCCCACTCACCGGACGCTGCTGGAAATGGATCAGTTCGTCCACGCCTGCTGCCTTCGCGTTCGCTCTCGCTGCACGGATGATGTCCCCGTCAATGTCGTAGCCCTGGATATCCGTCTGGACAGAAAGATCCACAAGATCGTTCGCCTCGTCCATCGCATCATACCAGCATTTTCTCGGGATCAGATGTTTCCAGTCCTCGGAGAGGAATTCCCGGTTCATGCCCGGCGCCATATTCGCTGCGATCATCGCCGCCTCGATCGGGAAGGTTCCGCTTCCGCAGAACGGATCCACGAGGATCCGGTCGCTCTTCCACGGAGTCAGCATGATGAGCGCCGCCGCCAGCGTCTCCGTGATCGGCGCCTTACTTGTCAGGGTCCTGTAACCGCGCTTATGCAGGGATTCTCCGGTCGTGTCAAGCGCTACCGTCACCGTGTCCTTGTGAAGGAATACGCGCAGCGGGAAGCTTGCACCGCTCTCCGGGAACCATTCGATCCCATATGCCTTTTTCATCCTCTCGACCATGGCTTTTTTCATGATGGACTGGATATCGGATGGGCTGAAGAGCTTGCTCTTAATGGAGGAAGCTTTCGCGACCCAGAATTTCGCATCCTTCGGGAGATATTCCTCCCATGGGATCGCGCGGGTCCCCTGGAACAGTTCCTCGAAAGTCTCTGCATGGAAACTGCCGACCTTTAAAAGTACGCGCTCCGTTGTTCTGAGGAAAATATTGGCACGGCAGATCGCCTCCGCGTCGCCGATAAATGTCACACGCCCGTCTTCCACCTGGCTGACCTCATATCCAAGGTCCAGGATTTCTTTTTTCATCACTGCCTCCAGACCGAAATGGCATGGGACGATCAATTCAAATGTATTCAATCTGATTTTCTCCGTTCTGATGTATCGCGCAGCTGCTCACGTAACTGTTCAGTACCCTCACACCTACAGGAACAACCTCCCCCGGAGCTTCCCTTCGGATGCATGGCAACTTACGAGCAAAAATCCATTTTAAATTCGCAGCCACTTTATTTTCATAGTTTCATTCCATCCGTATCGTTCGCCGGATGGCTGTATTCCATTTAATTTTAAGGGTTCGCAGTCACCCTGTCAATCCCTGTAAAACTACAATCCAAGCTTCCTGTCCACGGTACAGGAGTTTTCTGACCATGCAAAGCACCCGTGACCGTGACCATATCATGCCAAGCATTCCATCCGGAATTTTTTTCGATAATCGACAGTCCTACCCTGCCAAATCATCACTTTCTTTTCTTCCGGAACTTTTACTCCCGGCATCCCACATAATATTTTCCCCTGTAATAATGCAGTCCTCCCAGTGCATTCACCGCATCATACCCGCGTCCCGCGAGTTCTCTCGCCGCGAGCAGGCTCTGACCTCCGTAGGCGCAGTAGATGACCACAGGACGGTCTTTTGTGATCTCTGCCTCCACTTCATCCAGCTGTTCATAAGGCAGGTTCACAGCCCCCAGGAGATGCCCTGCCTCATATTCCTTCTGTTCCCGCACATCCAGCAACGTGAATGTCCGCTCCCCGTCCAGAAGTTGTTCCAGCTGCTGCATCGAGATCGTCCGAAACATATTCCTTCTCCTGAAACATATCCTTAATTTAAAATATGCCGGGCGGCCCGGACATGGTTCCTTTCTGCACAGTCAATTCCAGCACATGATCGAGTAGGAGGCGGCTTTCGCCGCCGACCTCTCACACCACCGGACATGCGGTTCCGCATCCGGCGGTTCAGTTAACTTGACACTTTTACAAAGTACGTTTCCGCAGATAATAGTCCGAATTTTGCAAGGCGTGCATTGGACATTGCGTAGCATACTGCCTCTGAACGGCAGATTCGGGCATATCCATGAGACCATGCTGCTTTCGCTGCATTTCTTTCTCCCACTCCAAGCTTCATCAGATTTTTAAATTTGTTTTGCGGAGTTTTCCAGTGTTTCCATATACACATTCGAAATCTGTATCGGAGCATTGTGTCCAATTTTCGGGTTACTGTAAGGATTGATCCAATTTTAAAGTAGTTAATCCACCCTCTCAGGACCTCTGATATTTTCTGTGCTTTATACGAGTTGCTTACACCCCATTTACGGCATGTAAGCAGTTTCAGCTTCTTTACTACTTTTTGGATTGACTTCTCAGGTGACTTTGCCTTATATTTCTTTGCCTGGAACTGATTGTAGAAAGTAAAGCCCAGATATTTTATTTCTGTGGGGCGTACTATTTTGCTTTTCTTCCGGTTCACTTATGATAGAAGTTTAGATTCAATGTATCTTGTAACTGATTCCATTACCCGGATAGCTGCTTTCTGACTTCTCACTAAAATGATACAGTCATCTGCATACCTCACAAATCTTAGTTTTCGCGTTTCAAGTTCCCAATCGAGTTCGTTCAGTATAATATTTGCAAGAAGTGGCGAGAGATTTCCTCCTTGTGGAGTTCCTATCTCCGTTTTCTCCACTTGCTCACCGAGCATAACACCACTCACCAGAAATTTTCGGATTAGCGACAGGGTTTTCCCATCTTTGATTTCTCTATTTACAATGGAAATGAGCTTATCATGATTTACCGTATCGAAGAATTTCTCCAAGTCAAGGTCAACGACCCAGTTATATCCCTCATTCATATATTCGACTGCTTTTAATACCGCTTGTTGTGCACTCTTTCCGGGTCTAAAACCATAGCTGTTTGCATGAAATTTTTCCTCATATATTGGTCCTAAAACCTGCGATATTGCCTGTTGAATCATTCGGTCTGTCACTGTCGGAATTCCCAATTTCCGTTTGCTTCCATCTTCCTTTGGAATTTCAACCCGTTTTACCGGCATAGGCCTGTATGATTGATTCCTTACACTTTCTCTGAGTTGCGCTCCATTGGCTCTCAAATGAGAGAGTAAATCTTCGCATTCCATTCCATCCACCCCTGCCGCGCCTTTATTCTTTATTACCTGCTGATACGCACGGTTTAGGTTATCTTTGGACAGTATGTCTTCGATTATTGTACTTTGTTTTTCCATGCACTGTTTCCCTTCCTTTTCGTGAGTTTCGACCACTTAGTACTTGTGGTACTCCTCTCGGCATGTGTTTCGTCTAAACTCTCAATCAGGACGTACTCCAGCTGATTAACTGTTCTGTCCTTTGCTCCATCCGGTTTCCCGGACTTCTTCGCTACTATGACATCTGCTGACTTCCTATGATTCGTTGTTACTATGGCTAATGGAACCACTCATAGGATCTCCCCGGTTAAAATACGCCATCTTTCCCATCATCTATCCGCCATGTCTACTACCAGTTCCACGTTAGCTATTGGACTTCAACTTATTCAGCAGTCTCATCCGAACTGTAAGCCTTATACATGATTTCTGTCCGTCGGACCAATGGTTTGCCGCAGGCTTCCTTCAGATTCCACCTTACAGTGGACACCCTTGCCATGTTGGCTATGTGCTTCCCGCTAACAGGCGCACTTAGGACTTTCACCTTTAAGAATAACGTTCGCGCCGGGCGAACTGAGCCTCACATGACTAAAGTCACGTGCTTCTCAGCCGTTTTAAACGGCAAGACCGGATACCGGCGGATACGCCTGAAACTTAGAACTGCGCAGATATGCGCATCTTCCATGCCGGATACGGCTGGGTTCCACATAACAGGTAGTCCTCCGGATATCTGCCTGTGTTTATGCAGCTTTCGAACATCCATACTCATTCTGAAGGATGAGCAGGTCGGCATAAACACATGAGGTTCTGCGCTTCACCGCAGGTACTTTTGCCTCCAGTGAAGACCTTTCCGTTTCCGGTAAGGTTTTTATAATCTCCCGGATCCAGTATCTCGCTCCTATATTGTAGGATGCCGACAGATCACAGTTATACTGTTTTCCAGATTGGAAAACACACAGACTGTGGTTCTTCGGATCACGGCTGACCGGTCCGCTTCCATCATATGCCAGACGGCTGGTATTCCATGCGCAGACACGGGACACACGGATCCCATATCGGTGTGCTTTGTGTTCACACATGGTCTGGATCTCCCTTTTCTTCCAAAGATGCAGTTTCTGTCGTTTCTTTCCTGAAATCTTTCCCTTCATTTCCAGGTACTCAAACACGATCACATCCGCATGATTCTCATGGGCATATTCTGCGATCAACCGGGCAGTCTTTCTGGCAAGTTCCGTATTCAGACGTTTCGCATATGCCCATCGGCTTCCGATCTGTTTTGAACCGTGTTCCTTCTGGAATCTCCGGATCCTTCCGAGTACATGGGACAGCCGGTCTTTTTCACTGGGGAAATTGATGAATTTCCGGTCCAGGACAGTTCCGTCTGACCGCATGATACTGCAGACTGCATCCGTATTGATCCCGAGATCCACACTGCAGATGATCTGATCCTTTACAGGTGTTTTTGATAAGGTAACTTCTTCCGTATAAGAGAAACGGAGGAAATATTTCTGATGTCGTTTTTCCAAAACCGGAGCAGAAGACTTTTTTCCGGACCAGTGTCTGCGCAGGTATTCCATATCCGTATGCACCAGACCTGCGCGGAACCATTTCCAGTCATGACCATCATAAAGTTTCAGGCAGGCCGCGTCCTCACTCTCTTCACATGGTTTGTACATGACATCCCGGTAAAATACCGGCATTGCATGGTTTTCACATACAAGCTTTGGTTTTCCGGAAATCGCTCCATTTTTCCACTGTTCCAACCTTGTATGGTATGAGGAAACACTCCCGAGCGCATGCTGGATCGCCGCTCTTCTCAAATATGACGGCATTTTCGGGAAGTGGGCATCAAAGTCAAATCTTGCATGATTCTTCTTTGTTTCATGTACCAGATGTTCCGCCTCGTTAAATCTCCGTTTTATCTTATCGATCATGGATAACTCTGTCCATACGGTCTCATATATCTCCGTCAGACAGCGGACCGCCTCCCGGTAAAGTGCCAGCGTATGGCGGATCGGGATATTCTTATTTTTAATTTCCGCGCCATAGCTGGATACGACCTGCATAAGTTTCCTCTACTTTCTGTTCTCTTTTTCTTTCTGTTCTTTTTTTCTTTCTGTCCTTCGATATAAGCCATGATCTGTTCCCGACTCCGGTCACTGACGGTCACAGCACAGTAAGATGGGTTCCAGAGATGTCCGCCCCATAATTCCCTTTTCAGTTCCGGATGTGCAAGAAACAGCTGTCTTGCAAGATTTCCCTTCATGATCTTGATCATGTCCGAAATAAAGAACTGCGGTTTACAATCCAGTAACAGATGAATATGGTCCGGCATTACTTCCATCGCAAGGATCCGAAATTGATATTCTTGTGCGATCTCCTGCAACATTTCTTTGCACTCCTGATCTACACCATTGACCAGAACTTTCTTCCGGTATTTCGTACACCAGACCAGATGATATTGAAGCGAATACACATATCCTCTACCATACGAAAGAGAATTTTCTTTAATAGTAAACATATCTTTTTCCATATGGATATTATACCATATGTCATTCAGCATGTAAACATATGTTCGATTATTATTATAAATAAATAGCGCACCTAACTCATCACTGAAGTAACGAGAATGCGGTGCGCATTTTTCAATGCTTTATGCAGCTGCCGTGAACCGTTCTGTGTCCGCATAACGTCTGAAATCATATACCTTTCGTCTGCAATAACCGCAAGAATGGCGGCAGGATCACCCCACCGCCATTCTTATCAGATCTGACTGTTCGACCACGCAATCTTTCCACACAGCTTCCTGCACAGTCAGACCGCCGCATCTTTTTTATCTTTTGCAGTTTCTCCCATTGTCCGTGGAGTCCTTAGAACTGTTCTTCGAACGGTTCTGACTGTTATTCTCCGAACGGTTCTGGCTGTTTCTGCTCTGGTTCTTTGTCTTGTCGTAAGTCTCAGACCCACTGTTTTTCATGTTGTCGTCCATATCATAGCTGTTTCTTGCCATTTTTTCGTACCTCCTGGAGTTTGGTTTTCCGCTGCTTCCCGCAAGGCATGCAGACCGGAATATTTTTTGCCGCAGCATTTCTACCGCACCTGCATTCTCTATTATGGTACGAACCCGAACTTTTATGCACCGCTGTCCATAATCTTTTCAAACAACATCTTTTATACAGCTTCCCCAAAAAGCACTTTCAATTTTTTCATACAATGAAAGAACGCCGGAATCAGGAAGGCATCTGCGAAGATCCATGCTAACGGGCTCGCAAAGCATGCCGGAAGGAATCCGAAGACCGGAACGAGGCAAAATCCCACGAGAGATCTCGCCGCCATCTCGCAGACACCCGCAAGGATCGCAAATGTAGAAAATCCCATTCCCTGGATCGTAAAACGCACCACATTTACAAAGGTAAGCGGAATATAGAACATGCTGTTTCCAATGAGGAACATCGTAACGCGCCCGATGATCTCCGTCTGATCCGCGTCCATAAAGAGAAGCGCGATATACTTTCCGCCGAAAAACAGGATCACAAATGCGATCAGCGAATAAATGATCCCGATCAGACTCGCCGCCTTTAATCCCCGTGTGACACGGTCCAGCTTTTTCGCACCCACATTCTGTCCGGCATACGTCGCCATCGTGCCGCCGAGCGCGTCAAACGGGCAACAGAAGAACATGCTGACCTTGCTTCCCGTGGAGACGGCCGCAACCGCCATGGACCCCAGCGAATTCACCGCTGTCTGAAGGACCACGCTTCCGATCGCCGTGATGGAATACTGAAGTCCCATAGGAATCCCCATGCCGCAGAGTGTGCCGAGCATGCGTCCGTCTGGCCTCCACTCTCCGTCTTTCATATGAAGGATCGGATAGTGCCGGATCATGTAGATCAGACAGAGCACTGCCGAAATTCCCTGCGAGATGACCGTAGCCAGAGCCGGTCCGCCCACACCCATACCGAGTCCCAGAATCGTAAAGAAATCAAGACCGATGTTCAGGAGGGACGATAACAGCAGAAAGTAGACCGGGGTCTTGCTGTCGCCGAGGCTGCGGATAATTCCCGCCAGCATGTTATAAAGGTAGGTGACCGGAATTCCAAGGAAGATCACAAAAATATAATCATATGCGCCCTGAATAATATCCTCCGGCGTATTCATCCACTGTAAAATATTCATGCAGAGCAATCCAACAACGGTCGTCATGACCACCGCAAACACCGCTGAAAGCCAGCCCGCATTCGCCACGAACTTTCTCATTCCCTTGTAGTCTCCCGCGCCGAACTTCTGCGCCACCGGGATCGCAAATCCGCTGCAGGCACCGGTACAGAAACCGATGATCATAAAGTTGATCGATCCCGTCGATCCAACCGCCGCCAGAGACGATACTCCCAGACATTTTCCGACGATGATCGTGTCTACCATGTTATAAAACTGCTGAAAAAGAAATCCCAGCAGCATCGGAACCGCAAAGCTTAAGATCAGCTTCATTGGCGATCCGGTCGTCAGATCCTTTACTTCACTCTTTTGCATATGTAACTCTCCTGCCAACTGCTGTTTTCATATTTTTATACATGTCATCCTCTGCATTTTCAGGTCCGCTGCATCCGCTCCGTAATGCTTGGAATTATAACGCAACCCTGCCATTCAGACCGACTGCGTTGTATTATAAATCAGTCCCGCATAAAAGTATATACGTCAAATTACCGAAAAAGTGTTTGTTTCTGCTTATAACTCCATCAAAAACATCCTATGTCGACATATGCCTTGGGACATTCTAACATCATTCTACATCTGAGAGCATTCTCATCTTCACATGCAGCGTCTATTTGTTTAACAGAAGACCTCCTTGAATTTTCCGTTGGACAAAAAGTACCGGTTTCGCACAGGAAACCGGTACTTTTTCAAATATTTTTCATAGTCTGATAGGCGCCCATTCTCGTTTTTCTCCAGAATCCGTTTTTTTCGTCTGAAGTCCATGATCAAGCATAAGATCCCTCGCCTCTTTTGCATCATGCCGTATGATTGCATCCGTGATCAGTACATGATAATAAATTCCCCCCAGGAATCCAAACTGGTCATTGCCATACGTCATCATATTATGATTTTCCAGGAGCTGATGCATGATATTGGTAATGATCGGATTCCCATACGCCTCCACAATCGCCATGTGAAATTCAATATCTTTCTGGTTATACAAAAGTGAGTTGCCAATTGCATTATGCTGTTCCTGATTGATCCTGCGAAGTTTTTCAATCAATTCATCACTTGCCGTCTGCGCTACTCTGTACACAATTTCCGGTTCGATCAAATTTCTGGCCTGTCTCCATTCCATATAACTTTGCATTCCGTTTTTATCTTCCGATATAATTCCCTTCATTTTCAGTCCATCCGGAATATATACCTGGTCTGAACACACAAATGTTCCGCGCCCTTTCTCACTTCTGAGGATTCCAAGAACATTGTATTTCTGGAGCGCACTGCGGACACTGGTACGACTGTAACCCAATTTCTCACACAGATCGTTTTCCGACGGAATTTTTTCTCCAACCTTCCACGTTCCATTCGTGATCTGCTCTTTCATGTACTGCATAATATACTCTGTTACATTTTCTGTCTTACTCATTATCCGTAGCTCCTTTGGAACATTTTCTCACTTTGTATTTTACCCGCATCCGGTGCAAAGTTCAAGTGCAGGAAAAGAACTATGCTACCAAAGCCGGAAGAAATGTCGATATCTGCGGAATATATGCAACCAGCATCATAACAATAAAGAACAGCAGAATCAACGGCCACATGTCTTTCACAAGTTTTGCAAGGGAAATCTGACCTACTGAACTTGCAATAAAGAGTGTCGCTCCCACAGGAGGTGTAATGCCTCCGAAAATAAATGTCAGTACCATAACCATTCCGAAATGAATCGGGTCAAAACCAAAGCTTGCAGCTAACGGCTGGAAAATCGGTACCATAATGATTGCTGCCGGTGTTGTATCCATAAAGCAACCAATGATCATCATCGCAAGAATCATGAGGAACATGATCAGATACGGATTTGTCGTAATTCCGGAAATCCAGAGGCTCATCTTATTCGGGAGCTGTAAAATCGCGATGCAGTAGCTGAACGCACTTGTTGCTGCGAAAATCAAGGAACTCTGCCCTACAGTGAACGCAGTAGATTTTACCGTATCGATCATATCCTGGAAATGGAATTCTCTATAATAAAATACTCCAATCAGAACGCCATATAAACCGGCAACAGCACCTGCTTCTGTTGCGGTGAATATGCCTGACAGCGTTCCCCCAATAATGATTGCCGGCATGATCATTGCTGGGATCGCGTCTTTTGCAGCCATCAGGAAATTATGCAGATTGAATTTCGGATGATAATTTCCATCGCAGTTCTCCGGGTCCCTTTTCGCCTTATAGAAGCAGTAAAGCATCTGAGATCCGCATACCATGATACCTGGGATCATACCAGCCACAAAAAGTTTTCCGCAGGAAATTCCTGTAATCGAAGAATAAAGCACCATTAAGATCGACGGCGGAATGATTGATCCGATCGTCGCAGAGGCACATGTGACAGCTGTCGAGTAGGATTTGCTATATCCTGCTTCTGTCATGCCGCCGATTTCCATTACGCCAAGGGATGCAACATCTGCAGACGTAGATCCTGAAATTCCGGCGAACATTGTTGAAGCAAGAACATTTACCAGTGCAAGTCCGCCCGGAAGGAATCCCACGATTTCCGATGCAAAGCGGAAAATTCTTCTTGTGATTCCACAACGGTTCATAATCTCACCAGCAAAAATATACAGCGGAATCGCCATCAATGTAAAGGAATCCGCCCCCGCAAACATACGCTGCGGAATTGTAAGAAGATCTGCACCTCTGGCAAGCAGATACAGCGTCGAAGAAATTCCCATAACCGCAGCAACCGGAACTCCAATCAGAAGGAGAATAAAAAAGGAACTCAGTAAAATCGTCATTGTCACATCTCCTCCTTATCACTCGGCTTTTTTTCCTTAACTCCCAGATGATATTGGATAACATTCACAATTGACTCCGCAACAATACCTGCACATCCGAATGCCATGATCCCATATGGTACTGCCATAGGAATCTTCATTGCGGATGAGGAGACCGCTATATTAGCTGCAGCCATCCGGCAGGAATAAGCTGTCACAATTGTAAAAAATACTGCCATCAGCACACGGCCGATCTGTTCGATCACTCTCTGGACTTTTTCCGGAAACAATCCAGTAAAAAAGTCTACATGAATATGACGATCTTCCTTTGTCGTGAAAATCGCGCCCAAAAAGATGATTGATACAAAGCAGTATCGTCCCATTTCCACTGAAAACACAATAGGACTATTAAAGAAGTAACGCATAATAACATTCAGATTTGTAATTCCAAACATCATCAAGAACAATACAATAATAATAAAAACCAATAGCCTGTCTATGGCTTTCTCAACTTTTTTAATGTTTCAAGCATGTAATTCCTCCATTGATGCAAAAGGAGGCGGACAGGGACAGGCCCGTCCCTGTCCGCCTGTACACATGTTGATCCTGACCAGACAAGTAATTTTACTTATTTTCCTGTACCAGTTCAAACAGTTTCTTTGCTTCATCAGACTGCATAAAATCATATGCGGTGTAATCAATTTTTGCTCTCATGGATTCAACATCGGTATCTACGAATGTCATCTTGCTTTCGAGTTCTTTACGATTTGCTTCGTCAGAAGCTTTCGTGCTCTCCAGTCCATAATGAGATGCATCAAGACCTGCCTGAAGGAGAATGTTCTTCTCGTCATCATTTAAACGGTCAAATACTGCTGCAGACATGGAAAACGTTGTCGGTGCATTTAAATGATTTGTCTTGTTAAAGTATGGTGCAACCTCAAACCAGGAAAGATGTAAGCAACTGTCGGATGTATTCTCCACACCATCTACAACACCTGTATCCAGTGCTGTATAAACCTCTCCTGAAGCCAGTGGAGTCGGTGCTGCGCCAAACATTCGGAATGTATCAACATAGAGGGACGACTCCGGTACTCTCATCTTGAATCCCTTCAGATCATCAACACTATTGATCGGTTTCTTTGAATACATGTTGCGGAATGCCATAACATAATATCCAAGATTCTGGACCTTTGCAACCTCACGGAGCTGTTCTGACGCATATTCTCCAGCTTCACTCTCAAGAACCTTCTGAACCTGATCATAATCATCATACATATACGGAAGAATCAGAGCTCCGAGCTGAGGAATTGAGTTTACGTAGAATTCAACTGCGATGACTGCCATATCCAGCGTACCTGCGGTCAGCGCCTCAAGGTTCTGTGCCTCCGTTCCCAGGGAAGATCCTTCAAACACATCCACTTTCATTTTTCCATCAGAAAGTTCTTCCACGCGATCCGCAAAATGATGGGTGACATCTGCCAGTGCACTTCCACTGGAAGCCGTTGTTGATAAGGAAAATGTATGACTTTCCACATTTGCTGTATCAAACTGATATGTCAGATTCTCTGAATTCTCTGTTTTCCTTTCATCTCCTTCTGTGGTCTGGGCTTCTGATGCTGCTGACTGTGTTTCTGCTGCTGTAGTCTGCGTTGTCGCAGTATTGCCCAGGCATCCCGTCATGGACATTGCTGCAATTGCTGCTGCTAAAACGACTGCTAATTTTCTCTTCATAACATTCCCTCCATTACATGTGTTGCACGTTTTTGCTTCCGTACTTGTATTACAGGATGATGTTATCATGTATTCTCCCACATGTCAATAAAGTGCCATATATTTCTTATTATTTTGTGTGTTTTGTATATTTTTAGCTGTATTTTTTGTGCGTTTATTCCATTTTAAATTTTATTGCAGTTTTATCCTGTATTTTACTTGTATTTCATTTCAAAATGTATTATAGTAGGATCACGGTATCTTGTATTACATATCCACATTTCAAATTCAGGAGGCACTCTTATGATTCCAAAAATCCGATCTGTCCGCACTATCGAAACCGCTCCCGGCGGAATTAATCTTCTCGTTGTTAAAATAGAAACCACAGAACCTGGACTATACGGTCTCGGCTGCGCAACTTTTGCATATCGTTCTGCCACAATCCGGCATCTGGTCGAGCAATACATTGAACCGCTATTGGTCGGGCGGGATGTTGATCGTATCTCTGATATCTGGCAGCTCATCCACCAAAATGCGTACTGGCGGTCCGGTCCAATTGAGAACAATGCCATTTCCGGTGTTGATATGGCCCTCTGGGATATCAAAGGTAAAATGGCAAACATGCCTCTCTACCAACTTTTAGGTGGAAAATTGCGTGACGGCATTCCGGTCTATCAGCATGCAGACGGATCAACCACCGAAGAATTAATTGAAAATATTGAAAAATATAAAGAGGTCGGTCTACGCTATGTACGCTGCCAGAACGGAATCTACGGCGGCACACTTTTTGGTGCCCCGCCAAAGCAGGCAGCAAAAGGTGCGCAGATCGGTACTTATATTGATTCGCCGGAGTACATGCGAAATACTATTAAAATGTTTGGAAAGATTCGTGATCACTTCGGATATTCCCTCGAGCTGATTCATGATGTTCATGAACGTATCAATCCGATTGAAGCCAGACGGTTCTGCCAGGAGATGGATCCTTTCCATCTTTTTTTCCTCGAAGACGTTGTTTCTCCGGAAAATGTCGGCTGGCTACGTGAGATCCACAACTTCTGCACAACGCCCCTGAGCCACGGAGAACTATACGTAAACAACAACGAATGGCAGACTGCCGTTATTGAGCGAAGTGTTGATTATCTCCGCGCTCATATTTCAGATATCGGAGGCATCACACCTGCTCTTCGGATGGCCGCATTTGCCGCACAGTTTGATGTCCGTACCTGCTGGCATTGTCCGCCGGATATGTCACCGGTTGCTGCATCTGCGTTGATCAACATCGATCTCGCAATTCCGAATTTTGGACTTCAGGAATGGAGCGGAATTAAAACCTATGATTTTCTTCAGCAAAATGCAGGGCGCAATGCTGACGAGGCAATGCATGAAGTATTTAAAAACATTCCTGAATATGGAAATGATGGTTTCGTATATGGAAACGAGCTTCCAGGACTTGGGGTTGATATTGATGAAAAAGCCGCTCTCAAATACCCACCGGCACATCCTGTTACAACCTGGACACAAACCCGTAATTATGATGGTTCTCTCCAAACGCCGTAACTGATCGAGCGATCCAGGCAAGGTTTCAATCCGTTTTTTCCTTATAGAAATTCCCTATCCTGCTGCAGTATACTTTTTCCCCTTAAGTGCATGCTGCAGCGGGATCTTCTATACCGAAGATTGACAAAATCCACTTATCTGCAATTCGTTCTTTACATCCGCCTGTTCTTATGTTACTGTAATTGTAATGAGGAATGTTCCTCAAATATCAAACAAACATGCAGAGTAGACGTGTGCGCGTCAAGTGCCCGCCAGACAGGGAGTTGCTGGCAGGACGAAGGGAATTTCCCGCGGTGCACATATCGCATCCCGCTGCATCAGAAGATAGTTTGCAGATACCTTTTGTGTCTGTGACCGTTCGATTATCTCCTGTTGTGGTCCGAAAATCTGCAAAGGAGGTATTTTTTTATGAAAAAAAGCTCAAGCGACCTCTTTTCCAGGATCTTTGAATCATCCCGTGAATTTAAGAAGGTCACCACCATCACTACCTGCGCCATGTTCGGCGCTCTGGCCATCGTTCTTGGCTACTACTCCTTTAAGATCACCCCGAACTTAAAGATCGGGTTCAGTGCGATCCCGAACATGCTCGTAGACTACCTCTTCGGCCCGGTCGTCGGCTGTCTCTTCGGAGGCGCGATGGACGTGATCAAATTCATGCTGAAACCGGACGGCGGCTTCATGCCCGGTTTTACCTTTGATGCCATGCTGGCCGCATTCCTCTACGGATTGTTCTTCTATAAAAAGAAGCTCTCGCTTCCGAGGATCCTCACAGCCAAACTCGTTGTGATCATCATCTGCAACATCATCCTCGCGACCTACTGGCTGACACTTCTAAATGGAAAAGGTTTTCTCGCACTTCTGCCTGCCCGCGCGATCAAAAATCTGATCCAATGGCCGGTGGATTCCCTGATCTTCTTCCTTGTGGCGAAAACGCTGGAACAGGCCGGAGTATTTCGTCTGATCCTGCACGCGGGGTACCGAAAAAAATAGCTTTCTTGCACCGTTTTACCGCCATAGATGCAAAAACCTCCCTGACGTTTTCTATTCGTCAGGGAGGTTTTTTTATCCTTTTATCCTTTATCCAATTTTCAGGTTAGTCACCAAGTACATTCACGATCCTCACTGGTGTACGGTAGTTCCATCTGGAAACCTTAATTCCGGTCTTCTCTGTGGAGGCATGTACGATCTGTCCATTTCCGATATAGAGGGCAACGTGGTTGATCCTCTTTCCGGAACCATAGCTGATAATATCACCCGGGCGCATCTCGGAGCTGCTTACCACACGACCCATGCGGGACTGTCCGCCGGAAGAATGCGGGAGCTCTACGCCTGCTGCGTGACGCATTACGTAGGATGTAAATCCGGAACAGTCAACACCGGTATTCGGGTTTGTTCCGCCATATTTATAACGGTTTCCAACGAACTGGAGCGCATATGTAACGATTTCGGAACGGAGATCATTCTCAACTTCGATCGCTGCCTCGATCTCCTCAACAGCTTCTTCCTCTTCTGCTTCATCCTCGTCAGGATCAGCTTCTGCCTCCTCTGTATCAGCATCAGCTTCCTCTGTATCTGTTGTCTTTTCGGAACTCTCTGTCTCCTCTTTTGCTATCTCTGTTTCTGTCTGCTTGTCCGCTTCCAGCGGATTTCCGTTTTCATCGAGGTGGATGATCTTTACTACCATCTTATCCTCTTTTACAGCTGCAGTCTGCTCATCCGCGAAGGAAACGATCGGAAGCGCTGCGGTTAAAGCCATACATAAACAGGTGATCTTTAAAGTTCTGAAAAGTTTATTTGTCATTGAAATCCTCTTATTTTAAAGCTTTCATGGTTTGTAAGGTTTGTTACAAATATGTTACGTTTTGTTACAAACAAATTATATTTCCTGTGACCTCTTTTGTCAATAAAAACAAAGGAATTCATAAACTCTTAATAATTTAGGCGAAAATCACCAGTTTTGTGGCAAAAATGCGGCGCTCCCCGTAGAAAACGCCGCACATGTTTACATAACTTATTTCAAATTTAACATCCTGTAATCTGTTGGTCTTTTTTATAAAATCAAGGTTTTTCAGACATTTCTGTCCCTTGAGCCGTGAACCGACGTGCTGATTTGCTTTATCATCTTCCCCGGAAATTCTTAACGATCCAGTAAATGATCAGGCACATCAGGATCGGTCCTGAGAACCGGATCAGGAGATAGAACACGCCGCCCATAATGCTGAAGATCACGGAGATCACAAGAAACAGGATCACAACAAGGGCCAATTTCCAGTACCACTTATTCAGATCGAAATAATGGATATTCGGCGCGGAGCCGTTCTGATAACTTCCCTGGCTGTAAGTGCTTCTTCTGTCATCGTCCCGCGGGGACGCATCCTCAAAGCTTCCATGACCATCTCCGGTCTCTCCCGCAGCCTCCGCGGAATTGATGATCGTGCGCGCCACGATATTCGGCTCGCCGATCTCCTCTATGATCTCGTCCATGGTACGTCCTTTCCCGAGTTCCTGGGAAAGATAATCCGCGTAATAATTTAGGTTCTCGCGGATCACGGACGCCGGGACTTCACCCGAAAGCGCGTCCTCTAAGCGTCTTAAAAATTCGTCCTTGTTCATGCAATTCTACTCCAGTTTTTCTTTAATGATGCCGCCTCTGTATGCTGCCACAAGTTCCTTCAGGTCCGTGATCTTTGCCGCAAGTTCTTTTCCGGTATCGGTATCCGCGACCATCACACGTTTTTTCATTTTCTCTACGATCGTGACCTTCGGTGTATTTTCATGATCCCTGTCAAACGGTTTGTGCTCCGCAAGCGCCAGATGATGGGAATTGAAGATCAGGGTATAACCTGCGATCCCCGTCTTTGGCTGGTAGGACTTGGAAAGTCCGCCGTCGATGACGAAGAGTTTTCCGTTTCCCTTGATCGGGCTCTCACCATCCTTTAATTTTACCGGTACATGTCCATTGATAATGTGGGAACCTTCCACCGGAAGTCCGAACTCCTTGAGAATCTTATTACAGAATTCCTCTTTTTCACTCAGTTTATAATACGGGTTCATATTTTCCTTCGCAGCTGCCTTGTCAGCGACAAAGTAGTTCTCAAAGGTTGCCATATTGTCCTTTCCGTATACCGGGGACTTCGGACCGCACCATAAATACCACATAAAGTCACGGTACCAGTCTTTCGTCGGGTCATCCTCCGGCAGGAAATATGCCATCTTCACCGCGTCCTCGATATAGTCGAGCAGACGTTTTCCGGAATAGATGATCCCTTTCAGCTTCAGCTCCTCGAAGGTACCGTCCTCTTTCATCGGGATGCAGCCATGGTACAGCAGGTTTCCGTTGCACCTCTTGTACATTGCGCCGTGGGAATATACGAAACGGATATGACGGTGAAGTGTCTCACTGTGGTGGAACGAGAGCGCCAGATTGTGGATCAGCTCCTGCTCTTCCTTTGTGAGTTTTAACGGATCCTTCGGATCGATCGTCGGGAAGTTCATATCCAGCATCTTGTAATCTTTTCCGTGGATATTTACTGTTCCTTTTTCAAAGTTGATATGTTCCAGATGGATCCGGTCATTGATCTGATAGTCCGGATGGCGTTTCGTGATCTGGCCTTCCACCTTGAACTGGATCACTGTGATCGCTTTGTGCATCTTCGCAGCAAGACCCGGATCTACTGCGTCGTAGATATTTTCATCCAGGATCTTCGGCATGAACCGCTCACACGGATCATCCTTATAAACTTTCGCCGCAAACATGGATAAGGGGCGAAGGTTGATCCCATATCCATCCTCCAGGACATCGAATCCATTGTAACGGATCGCAATCCGGAGCACGTTGCAGATGCACGCCAGGTTGCCGGTCGCCGCGCCCATCCAGGAGATATCATGGTTGCCCCACTGGATATCCACGTCGTGGAAGTGCATGAGCTCATTCATGATAATGTCCGCGCGCGGTCCACGGTCAAAGATATCACCGATAATGTGAAGGCTGTCCACTGTCAGGTTCTGGATCAGGTTGCAGAGTGCCATGATGAACTGGTCACCCATCTCGATGTCGATGATGGAGTGGATGATCTCGTCATAGTAAACTTTCTTATTATCATCATTGTAGTCCACATGAAGGAGCTCATCGATGATATAAGCGAATGCCGGCGGCATTTTTTTACGAACTTTCGATCTCGTAAATTTCGAGGAAACCTCTTTACAGATGCGCACCAGACGGTAGATCGTAATTCTCTGCCAGTCTTCTGTAAATTTTCCCGCTTTCTGGATCTTCCGGATATTCCGCTCCGGATAGTAGATCAGGTTTGCAAGAGCGATCTCCTCTTCGTCCGAGATCACATACCCGAAGGTCTCCGAGATCTTCTCGCGGATAATACCGGACGCACTGCGGAGCAGGTGAATAAACGCTTCGTATTCCCCGTGCAGGTCGCTGAAGAAATACTCGGTTCCTTTCGGAAGTCCGCGGATCGCCATCAGGTTGATGATCTCGCTGGAGGCCGCTTTCACGGTCGGATACTCTTTTGCAAGCAGCTTCAGATAGTCCAAATCTCTCATTGTCTCTGTTTTCCTCCCTGCGATTTCCCGGATATTTAAATCCTGTTACAGTACACAGCACCTCCGTCTGTGCTCCGCAGCGGAATTTTGCCGATGATTCGCATTCCAAATCGGCCAACTCTGCACTAATTACTGTATGGTAGAGAATTTTCATTTTAGAAACTTTCGGCCATGAAAAACAACAGCTTTTTTCTGGTTTTTGCGGAGCTTTTCATGCTCTTCTTCCACCTTACAGGTTAAAAATTTAACCGCCCGGGAATTGCTTTTCCATTTATTTTATAGTAACATATTCATATTCAAAACTCAACCAAAGAATCTGGTGTCCGGCCGATGCAGACAGTGATGATCGCTGATCTGGACGGCACGGCACTTATGAGCAGGAAGAAAAGGAGATTTTCATGGACAGCGAGCTTCTCTACGTTTTTGGTACCGGAAATGCCACGGTTACCAACCTTTATAATACATGCTTTGCGCTCCGCGACGGGGACGAATATTTTATGGTGGATGCCGGCGGCGGAAACGGGATCTTAAAGATCCTGGACAACATGCAGGTTCCCTTAGAGCGGATCCACCACATTTTCGTGACCCACGCCCACACAGACCATGTACTCGGCATCGTCTGGATGATCCGCATGATCGCAACAAAGATGAAAAAGGACCAGTATATCGGGGACGCCCACATTTACTGCCACGCAGAGTTGATCGAGACGATCAAAACACTCTGCCGCCTGACGATCCAGGATAAGTTTTACAACATGATCGGTGACCGGATCCATCTGGAGGAAGTGAAGGACGGGGAGACGCGCCATATTTTAAGCTATGATGTGACGTTCTTCGATATCCACTCCACGAAATTAAAACAGTTCGGCTTTACGCTGACATTAAATAATGGAAGAAAACTCACCTGCGTCGGAGATGAGCCGTACAATCCGGACTGTGAACAGTATGTGCGCGGCAGTGACTGGCTGCTCCACGAGGCGTTCTGCCTCTATGCGGAGCGCGATATCTGGAAGCCGTATGAAAAGCATCACAGCACCGTGAAGGACGCCTGTGAACTTGCGGAGTCTCTCGGGATCCCGAACCTCGTTCTCTGGCACACGGAGGACAGCAATGTTGCCGGAAGGGAACGTCTTTATAAGAGTGAGGGAAAACGCTATTACAGCGGAAATATCTATGTCCCGGATGATGAGAGCCTGATCGCATTATAATGGAGGAAAAAGCTATGTCTATCAAACCATGGATCTGCAACGGATCACGGACGATCGTAAAAGACCGCTGGATCGATCTTCATGCCGATGACTGTGCACTGCCGGACGGTACAAAGATCTCTCCGTTTTATGTAAATACTGTGCCGGATTTTGTCGTTGTGGTCGCTGTCACTGTGGACGGAGATTTCGTTTTCGTGCGCCAGTACCGCCATGGAACAAGACAGATCCTTCTGGAACTTCCGGCAGGCTGTATGGAGCCGACGGACGCCGATCCGGGCGCCGGAGCCGTGAGAGAACTCTTCGAGGAGACAGGTTATGCCGGGAGCAAACCGGTATTTCTATGCAAGGTCGCACCAAATGCGGCATGCATCAGCAATTTCGCCCACTGCTATCTGATCACGGACTGCAAGAAAGTCAGCAGCCAGCATCTGGACGCCACCGAAGATCTCGAGATCGTTGTCATGTCCGCTGAGGAAACGAAAAAGCTGATGGCGGAAGGCGGACTCGTGCAGGCGGTGCATGTGGCGGCGATGTATTATGCGGAGAAGCTCCTGAATAAATAAACGCAGGGATTGCCACAGAACAGAAAATTTTAATACCAAAAGGGATACTGCCCTTTTGTGTCATATTTCTCCCCGGTTTACACTTTAACCGGGGATTTATGTCGGATACAATTTCCACTGATTGAGAGCGATGAGCATCCGGTATTTTTCTCAGTTCGGAGCAGTTTCTGCACAAATTCAATTTGAATTAAAAAGGGTATACATTATGAATAAACGTGAAATTTCAGAAATTAAAAAACAATTTAAAAAAGATAACAACGCAATCACCCGCATCTGCGGATGCTATGTTGATGCTGAAAAACAGATCAAGACAACCTTGAAAGAGGCATTCTTTGCACTCTCCGAGGAAGAGATCTTCAAATATTATGAGATCTTCAAGAAGGCACTCTCCGGCGGGATCGGCAAGAATCTCCACAACCTGGAATACTCGATCCACGATGAAGGCCCGGACAGCGCCCACGCACTTCTCATGAAGCTTCGCGACGAAAAGATCGCTGATGATGAGACTGTAGATGTTTTCTATAACAAAGTGATCGAGAATTACGAGTACGGAGAGAATTATTACATCATCCTGATCCACAGTGCCTACGATGTTCCGGGAAAAGCTTCCGACAATGAGGAAATGTTCGATGCATCCGAGGAAGTCTACAACCACATTCTCTGCTGCATCTGCCCGGTAAAGCTCTCAGAACCGGGACTTTCCTACAATGAGGCGACAAATGCGATCGAGGAGCGCCCGCGTGACTGGTGGGTCCAGGCTCCGATGACCGGATTCCTGTTCCCTGCATTTAATGACCGCAGCAGCGATATTCACAACGTCCTGTATTTCTCAAAAAACCCAGAGGAGCTCCACTCTGAATTTATTGATGCCTGCCTCGGTGCGCCTACGCCGATCTCCTTTAAGTCCCAGAAAGAAGCGTTTCAGGAGATCCTGACCGATACGCTGGGAGAGGAATGCAACTATGAGACTGTCCGCCAGATCCACGAAAACCTTACGGAGCTTGCGGAGGAACATAAGGAAGACGAAGTTCCGCTGACTCTCACAAAGCCGGAAGTAAAAGATCTTCTCGAAAAGAGTGGTGTGGAGCCGGAACGTCTGGAGCACTTTGATAAAGTCTACGAGGAAGCTGCCGGAGAAAATACCGCGATCCTTGTACCGGCCATCACAGGAACCGGAAAGTTTGCCGTGAAGACACCGGACGTAGACATCAAGGTCAATCCGGATCGGTTAGATCTTGTAGAAACGAAGTTCATCGGCGGCCGCCGCTGCCTTGTGATAGCGGTCGAGGACAACGTGGAAGTCAACGGCATGCCGGTGAAAATGTGGGAAGAGCAGAAGGAGACGCAGTAATATGGCAGCATCTGCCCGTTTCACTGAAGATTTCGCATACGAAGTCCTGTCCGTAGTCGCGGAGATTCCCGAGGGAACCGTCGCCACCTACGGCCAGATCGCCCGTCTCATCGGCAGGGACAAAAACTCCCGCCTCGTGGCCCGGGTCCTCTCCCACGCCTCAAACTACGGAGATTTTCCCTGCCACCGCGTCGTAAACCACGCCGGCCGCCTCGTCCCCGGCTGGCCGGAACACGCATTTCTGCTGCGACAGGAAGGCGTAGAACTGAAGGACGCGATGCATGTGGACCTCAGGAAATATCAATGGGAATGCTGATTTTTGCTGTCAGCATTCCCATTTTTCGTTTCTAGTATTTCGAGCAGCAATACCAGCAAGCTTAAAACTTTATCGGCAACGTTCTTGCTAAGTTTATATGTAATGAATGTGTTATAGACTTCACAAGATCCTACTGCTAATAGTTCATGATCCATTCTGCTTCTAACTATATTGAATCACAGACGCAAAAGCTACAATTATCATTGCTACTACTGCCCAAATAGCAAATAGTTTAAGCATAAATCTCATCCAACGATCATATGGTATATTGGCCATTCCAATAAATCCCATAAGTGCTGATGAATGCGGTAGAATATAGTTGCTCAATCCATCTCCAAAGTTAAATGCAAGAACAGCTGTCTGTCTGCTGACTCCTACCATATCCGCAACCGGAACCATAATCGGCATGGCAACGGCTGCCTGTGCATTTCCCGCGACAATAAAAAAATTGGTGACAGTCTGAAGAATATACATTCCCGGAGCACGCAGAATATATGGAAGATATCCAATTCCCTGTGCCAATGAACGTACAACGGTATCCAGAACATGACCTTCTGACAGAATCAAAGTTGTCGCACATCCCATTGCAATAATAATTGCAGGCTCTGTCATGTCCTTCATTCCTTTTATGTACTCTTTAGCAATGCGGCTTGGTCCAAAACCATACAACAGCCCAGAAGCCACTGACATATACATAAATACAACCGAAACTTTTGCAAGCCCCCATTTATAGTTCGCACAGCCATAAATCAATACAATAAAGAATGCAAGGATCGTCAACAACACAATTACATGTTTCTTATTCATTTTTTGAAAATCATCTATTGTTTTTGCCTCATCTGTATTGTTTGTCTGTAAACCATACATAACACTTTTTCTGGGATCTGCCTTAATTTTTTTTGCATAGGAAATAAGATAAATGTCTGTAACGACCAGAAAGATCACAAAGCTTATACAGCGAAGCCAAAGACCTGAGAACAGTGGAAGCTCCGCTATTTCCTGCGCGATTCCAGTAGTATTTACATTAAAAGTACCCGTAGAAAATCCAATTGCTCCTCCCAAGCAGATCATCCCGCATCCAACAACTGCATCAAACCCAAACGCAAGTGCAACCATTACTCCTATCGGTGCAAAACCAATAAATTGGTTATTAGCCATAGTTGTTGTCGCCAATGCAAAAATCAAACTAAATGCAGGAATCAGCCAGGTTTCTTTGCCTGCAAAGCGTTTTGCCATTTTGGCTGTTAAAGCCTCAAACGCTCCTGTCGCCAAGATTACGCCAAATGCCCCTCCGATTATAAAGATTGAAAAAACAACCGTAGCATTTTTAGCCGCAGAGTTCATAATCTGTTCGGGTACACGCCATAAAGCTACCGGAGTATTGGGTACAAACTTAAATGTATCTGGATCCACTACCGTCAAGCCAGCAGAGTTCTCATAGCGGGCATATTCTCCTGCGGGAATCACATAAGTCATAATACATGCAAATAACAATACACAGATGATAATAACGTACGAATGCGGAAATTGAATTTTTTTTCTTGATTCACTATTCATATATTTTCCCCCAAACAAACTGTATATAAAACTTGTTATCAATTGTGTTCAAATATTAAATACTCTCTTTCAAAAGAGGAATGACATGATCCCATACACTGTCTAAAAGTGCCTGATTATTAAAATCATGAGACATGATTGCAATGCAGGCGTCAAGATCAGGAATTACTATGAGGTATTGTCCTCCCCATCCATAGCCACGAAATGCATTATCACGAGCACATCTCCAGAAAAAATATCCATATCCGGCTTTTTCATCCACGCCAAGCTTTTCTCCCGGAATATCATTTGATATCAAATTAGAAGTTGCTGTATTGATCCACGCTTCTGATACAAGTTGTTTACCATTCCAATTACCCTTGTTTAAAAGCAACTGACCAAATTTTGAAAGCTCATATGTATTTAAATGAAGTCCTCCACAACCAAGAGTATATCCTGCGGTAGACTGAAACCATTGCGGATTAATAATATCCAACGGATCAAATAATCGAGGCACAAGATAATCTCTCAAATTTTGACCTGTTCGATCCTGGATGATAACCGAGCAAAGATATGGTCCAAAATTATTATACTTCCAATGTGTTCCTGGAGCATATGGCACATCAAATGACAATGCGTATTTTACCCAGTCTTCTCCTCTAAGCTCATCACGTCCTGGATATTTAGGATCTCCTGAATATCCCTGAAGTACAAAATAATCATGCCCTGTTGCCATCATTATCATATCTCTAATTGTAATATTCATTAGATTGTCTGATGGATGATCTGGAAGTTTATCTTTAAAAATAACAGCAGGTTTTTCATCCAGAGACAAAATTCCCTCTTCTACAGCCATGCCGATTGCAACGCTTAAAAAACTTTTACTGACTGAATGTATATTATCTCTACGATTATCTCTCCAATCAAATCTCCCTATTTCCTGATTATGTTGACGCACTACAATATGATATGTTTCAATTTTCTTTTTTATAATACTTTCCACGTATTTTTGCAGATTTAATGCCATTATTTTTCACCATCTCTTTCTATTGGATAGTTATCTGTTTATTTTTTTACAAATATATTTGTATGATTGAATTATACGGCAATACAGTGTATAATACAAATCAAATATATATTATATATCCGATAAGAAAATGCTTATATAGAAATGAGGACCGAGTATGAATGATTATCACATGGAATATATAACTCTATCCGCAATCAAAAAAGCAGGTAATATTACTGCTGCTTGTAAAACCTTATTTATATCGCAGCCTGCACTCAGTCAACGGCTATCATCTATAGAGGCCAATATAGGTTGTCCTGTATTCAATCGTGATGTCACCCCTTTAAAAATGACTTTTGAGGGAGAATTATACTATGACAAACTGAAAAAATTTGTTCTGATGGATAAAGATTTCAAAAATCAACTATATGAACTTAAGCAAAATAATACCGGACGTATTACTCTTGCAATGTCACCCATGCGCACCCAGCTATTTTTAGTCCCTTTAATGCTTCAAATGAAGCAGCGTCTTCCTAATGTTGATTTTAAACTGGTTCATGGCAGCAATCGGGAAGAGCTGTATCAACTTGTACTTGATGGTTCCGCTGATTTTATGATCAACAGTGTCTTTTATCCTTCTCTTCAGCAAATCAAGTTATGTACCGGCGAAGAATTACTTGCACTTCCTCCTTCTCATCCTTATGCAAAAAAATTTGCCGGGAAAAGTTGGCGAGAAGCACCTGCTGTTTCACTTCACGCTTTTTCTAATGATACCTTTATTCTCCATTATGCTTCTCAAGGCGGCAGAAAGCTTAGTGAGCTTGTTTTTCAAAGTGAAAATTTTTTTCCAAGCAAATATTTTGAGGTATTTGACTATTATACTATACTTCAATTAATTCAAGCTGAAATGGGATGCTCCGTACTTACATCCACCAATATCGCAGCTTTAAGTTCTTCTTTCAATATAACGTACCTGAGGCCTTTGCATAGAGTTATTTGCCCTTTATACATCTCATTTCGAAAAGGAATGTATCTTACAAGCGCTATGAATGAATTTGTCTCTCTTTGTAAATCTGTATTTTCAGACTGCTAAGACTTCCCATACCTAAAATGCGATTCACACCTTATTGGTGTTAAAAGTTTTGGTTAGATTATTCAAACTCCAGCCCGCTTTAAACAACAATCAGCTTCCGTTCTCTGTTTGCTACACTAACTTGACAATTTTCTCCATTTTTGGTATATTATTTTTGTAATAATTTTGTAATATTTGAAACAGCTCTCGTAATACAAGCGGGATATTCAACCTATATGAGGAAATTTTGCATGAGAAAATTACAGAATCTGATTCCTGACTTTTCAAAGAAGCTTCTTTTAAAAGCGGCTGCCGCCGCATCTGTCCTGTTCCTTTCCACCGCATTCCCGGCTCTTCCATCTCTCGCCGCATCCGCCTATGACAATCTTGCCGTGGCAAATGTGACAAGTGAACCGTTAAATATGCGGACGAAACCGTCCACGGACGGAGAGATCGTCGGAAAGTGCTACCGTGGAGCGGGCGGAACCGTATTAGAGAAGAAAGATGGCTGGACGAAGGTCCGTTCCGGAAAAATTGAGGGCTGGATGAGCGATAAATACCTGCTCTTCGGCACAGATATCGAGCCGTTAGCAAAAGAGCTCGGTCTCTTATCCGCAAAGATCACCGCAACTACCTTAAATGTCCGCGAGACCCCGTCCACAGATTCCGCAATCTTAAAACAGGCGGTTGAAGGCGATTCCTTCCCTGTCTTAAGTAAATCTGACGGCTGGGCAAAGGTTCAGCTCTCCGCCGACACAAACGGCTATATTTCCAGTCAATATGCCTCCATCGGCCCGGTTCCTGCTGCCGCTGTCGACGCAAAGGAAGAGTCCGCGGCGCTGAGCGCATCCGGAAACGGAACCTCCGCGGCACCGTCCTATGTGATCTCCACCACTGAGGACGAGATCTACCTGATGGCAGCCTGCGTCGCGATGGAGACTGGCGATGACCGCTATGAGGACCAGCTCGCCGTGGCAAGCTGCATCGTAAACCGTGTAAAATCCAAAAAATGGGGCAAAACGATCTCCGACGTGATCTACGCCGACGGCCAGTTCCCCGGCGCGACCTCCGGCCTGTTGGACAAATACCTCGCAAAAGGTCCGTCCAAGTCCTGCATAAAGGCCACCAAAGATGCTCTGGCCGGCTCCAACAATATCGGTGACTACCTCTTCTTCAAAGCCGCCAAACGCGCCTCAACCGGCAGTTATTCTTCCTATAAAATTATTGGCGGAAACTGTTTCTACAAAAAATAATATTTGATCTGCGCAATCTGCCGCCGGTCATCTTTTCCAGATGTAACAGCAAAAAACAGGGAAAGTACACCTTCTCCGAAGGTACTTTCCCCGTTTCCGTACACAGACCCTTTGTTTCCCTGAGAGCATTTCAAGTAAAAATGCTCCTCTCTATTCCTCAATCTCCCTGCATCTCACCGCAGCCCGCGCCTTCCCCTTATTCGTGCAGGTGAACAGTGTCAGATCCCAGTCCCCGGCTTCCATCTTTTCGATGTCATAGCCGCCAACCGTCTCGATCTCCGCCACTTCATAGGAAAATATATTTCCGTCCGCATCTGTGAATACTACGGAATCGCCCGGATTCAGGCGCTTGATGCCGGAAAAATGAGTGCGGTAATTATGTCCGGCGATGATCATATTCTTTAAGTACGCGGAACCACTGTAGCGGCACGGCGCTTTCTTGAGCTTTACGTCGCTCCACTCGCTGATGACCGGAAGCTTGAGCCCCAGCGCCGGAATCTCGATCATCCCCACACATTCCTGTCCATTTACCTCCACTGTCGGCATTTCCATCTCCGGATTCTTCTTATATTCCGGCACCAGTTCCTTTTTCTCCGTCTCCAGCCGCTCCGGCAGAGCTGCTGTCAGTGACTCCATCCGGACCACCATCTCCTCTGACTCTGCTCCGGCCCGGTCTGATTCTCTTATATTATAAACAGTAAGAAGAAGAGCCGCCGCGATCAGCAGCAGCCCCGCGCCTGTTAAAATCTTCCCTTTCATAGCCTTACCATCCTGTCTTCCATATTGCATATGCTGTCTGTGTTCCTTTTCACACATTTTCATTATATCATCGGCCATTGTGAGGCACAACTGTCGTCATTGTTATTTTCTTAACGATTTTTCGCTTTTTTCACTATATTCATTGTCTAATTTGCACAAATTTGGTATAGTATACCCATGAAAAAAATCAAATCTGTTCTCCGGAGGTCATATTCTCCGGAGGACAAGCCGAAAAACAGGAGGAAACCATGAAAAAGACCATGAAAGCTACCGCATTATTCTTAGCAGCCGGACTGCTACTCACTGCGTGCGGAGGAAAAACTGATACTGCTTCTACAAGCGCTGCCGCTGAAAGCGCAAAAGCTGGTGCTGAGACATCTGCTGCTGAGACAGACACAAAGAAGCCGTCCTTTGTATTCGTATGTACAGGACAGTTAGGTGATAAATCCTTCAACGATTCTGCAAACGCAGGTATGGAAAAGATCGCTTCTGATCTTGGCTGCGAGATAAAGGTTATCGAGATCGGCCGTGACCAGACAAAGTGGGAGCCGACATTCCAGGATCTCGCTGAGGAAGGAAAATACGATGTTATCATTTCCAACGGATCTTCCTCCGCTGAGGTCATCGAGCAGGTTGCGGAAGAATTCCCGGATCAGAAATTCGTTATGTTCGACTCTGATATGGAAGAGGGCAAGTGGCCGAACCTTTACGCGATCAGCTACAAACAGAACGAGGGCAGCTACCTTGCCGGCGTTCTCGCAGCACTTGTAACAGAATCCAAAGACATGCCAAACGCAAATGAAGACAAGAAGATCGGTTTCGTCGGCGGTTCCGAGCACCCGATCATCACTGACTTCCTTGTTGGATACATCGCAGGCGCAAAATCTGTTGACCCGGATATCAAGGTATACGTATCCTACATCGGTTCCTGGGATGATACCGCAAAGGGTAAAGAGACAGCTATCGCCCAGTACAATCAGGGCGTTGATATTATCTTCCCGGCTGCTGAGCAGGCCGGACTTGGCTGCGTAGAGGCTGCCGCTGAGATGGGCAAATACATCATCGGCGTTGACTCTGATCAGGCAATGCTGTTCTCCGGTTCCGATGAGGCAAAGGCAAACGTGATCCTTTCTTCCGTATTAAAGAATGTCGGCGATTCCCTCGTGAGAATGGCTGAGATGGAAGAAGAGGGAACGGTTCCTTACGGCAAATGTGAATTCCTTGGCTTAAAGGAAAACGGTGCAGGTCTTGCTGACAACGAGTACTTCCAGAAGAACGTTCCGGACGAGATCAAAAAAACGATCGAGGAGAAGAAACAGGAAGTTCTCGACGGAAAGATCGAGATCCCGACAGCGCTCGGCGATGCTGACCAGAACGAAGTTCAAGCTCTCATCGACTCTGTAGCTCCGTAATTTTATCCGGCAGATCCACTCGAAACCTGCTGCGATATTTTATGTAAACCATCTGGAGAATCTTTCCAAGACCATTGATTTTCCCAGAATATCGAGTACATCAGGGGACTTGTCAACAAGTCCCCTTGGCTTTTATAAGAAAGGAGGATCCGTATGGGCAAAGAGATCCTGAAAATGGAACATATCACAAAGATCTACCCCAACGGTGTCATGGCCAACAGGGATGTCAGCTTTTCTGTCCGGGAAGGTGAGATCCATGCCCTGATGGGTGAGAACGGTGCCGGAAAAAGTACCCTGATGAAGATCCTGTTCGGTGACGAGGATGCCACTGAGGGCGATATCATCTTCGAGGGAAACAAGATCCAGCCAAAAAGTGCCGCTGACACGATCCGTCTCGGAATCGGAATGGTTCATCAGCACTTCATGCTCGTGGATTCTCTACGGGTATATGAGAACGTGATCCTCGGCATGGAACCGAAAAACGGGATCATGATCGACAAGGAAAAAGCGATCCGGGCGGTGGAGGAAACCGCCAAAAAGTACAACTTAAAGATCGATCCGATGGCTGTCGTCGGAGAGCTCTCCGTCAGCCAGAAACAGAAGGTCGAGATCTTAAAAGTCCTGCTCCGCGGGGCGAAGCTCCTGATCTTAGATGAGCCGACCGCAGTTTTGACGCCACAGGAGACAGACGAACTCTTTGAACAGCTTCTTTTACTAAAGAAAAATGATCACACGATCATCTTCATCTCCCACAAGATCCGCGAAGTCATGCAGATCTGCGACAATATCACAGTCCTCCGCGCCGGACGGACAGTGGGATCAATCCCGGTCGCCAACGCGACAGAAGAAGACATCTCCCGCTTCATGGTGGGCCGCGATGTCATCCTGAAAATGAATAAAAAGCCGGCAGAATTCGGTGACACGCTCTTAAAAGTCACTGATCTGACCTATGAAAATAAAGAAGGACGAAAGCTCCTGGACCATGTCTCCTTTTCACTGAAAAAGGGCCAGATCTTAGGTATCGCAGGAGTTGAGGGAAACGGACAGAATGAACTCGCCGAGGCGATCTTCGGTTTCTACTCCGGTGTCAAAGGCAGTATCCTCTTTGACGGGAAAGAAATCCTTGGAAAATCCATCCGCGCGATCCGCGATGACGGAATTTCCTATATCCCCGAGGACCGTATCAAAACCGGAGCGGCCGGAAACATCAGCCTCTGGGGCAACATGATCGCAGACATCATCGACAGCCCGCTGTTAAAAAAACACGGACTTCTCAATTATAAAAATATCCATGAACGGGCAGATAAACTTATCAGCGACTTCGGCGTCCTCTGCCAGAATGACGATCAGCCGATCGGTATGCTGTCCGGCGGAAATATGCAGAAGGTCGTAGTCGCAAGGGAATTTTCCTCTGACCCGAAGCTTCTGATCGCCAACCAGCCGACCCGGGGCATCGATGTGGGTGCCAACGAGTTTATCTGGAAAAAGATCATTGAACAGCGCGATGCCGGAAAGGGCGTTATCCTGATCTCCGCGGACTTAAACGAGATCATGGAACTCTCCGACAGCATTCTCGTCATGTGCGGCGGACAGGCTGCCGCCTACTTCGAGGACGCGAAAAAAGTAGATGAGTTCGAGCTCGGAAACTACATGCTCGGGCTGAAACATCAGGAGGTATCGGAATCATGAAACAGAAAAAACCTCTATCATCTTATGTAGAAATGCTGCGGACCATGATCGCCATCCTGATCTCCCTGATCATCGTCTTCGCGATCATTCTCCTGATCAGCAGTCAGCCCCTCTCCGCTCTCGGAGACTTTATTTTCGGACCGCTGACCTCCGTCCGCCGTTTCGGAAACGTCATCGAAGGTATGACACCGTTAATGTTTACAGGACTTGCGGTCATCATCCTCTTCAAACCGGGGCTTTTCAATCTGTCCATGGAAGGCGCGTTCTTTATCGGCGCCGTTGCTGCCTGTGCGGCTTCCCTGGGACTTGGACTTTCCGGAAAAACGGCACTGATCGTGGCCATGGCGGCTGCGGCGGTCGCAGGCGGATTTATCTGCTTTATCCCGGGCATCATGAAAGTAAAGACCGGCTCCAATGAGCTTGTAACTTCCCTGATGCTCAATTACACCTGCCTGTACGTCGGGCTCTGGATCATCACCACCTTCTTCTATGATCCGACCCAGAACTCCAACTATTCCTACAAATTTCCGGAAGGATGCGCTTTAAGCAAGATCATCACCGGCACGCGTATCAACTCCGGTACGATCATCGCCCTTGTGACTGTCCTTGCGATCTGGGTCATCGTAAACCGGACACCCTTCGGCTTTAAGGCAAACCTTGTGGGCGAAAACTTCAATATGGCAAACTACGCGGGCATCAACTCCGGCCTCATGATCATCCTGACCCAGATTCTGGGTGGTATGCTGGCGGGACTCGGCGGCGCTGCGGAGCTTTTCGGCATGTACCAGCGCTTCCAGTATTCCGCACTCCCGGGCTATGGCTGGGACGGTGTTCTGATCGCCATCGTCGCCAGACGGAAGGTACAGTATGTCCCGTTCGCAGCACTGTTTTTATCTTATCTGCGGATCGGCGCGGATATCATGTCCAGAAATTCCGATATCCCGTTTGAGATCGTAAACATCATTCAGGCAGTTATGGTCCTTCTGATCTCCGCCACCGCGATCCTCAGCGGATATAAGAAGAAACTCATCATCAAAGAGACAAAAGAATTCGAAGCTGCAGCGAAAAAGGAGGTACAGGCATGAATATCTGGAGTGTGATTCTTTCCCCTGACTTCCTCTTTACCTCGATCCGTGTGATGACTCCGATCCTGTTCGCGGCCATGGCCTGCATGGTCTTCGTGAAAGGCGGCATCGATCCCATCGGAACTGAGGGAATCATGTTAAGCTGTGCCCTTGCGGGACCTGTCGGCGGTTACTTTACCCACAGCGCTCTGGGCGGCGTGATATTCGCAATGGCAGTCGGCGTGGTGCTGGCTTTCGTGTTTGGTTACTTTACGCTGATCCTGAATACAAACCCGGTGCTCGCCGGAATTGCGTTAAATACTTTGTCCGGCGGTCTCACAGTCTTTACGACCTATTATCTGACCGGAAATAAAGGTTCCACCCAGAGTTTAAAGAGTCCGGTGATGCCGGAGATCAAGATTCCGCTTATCAAAGATATCCCGGTTCTCGGTGCCATTATCTCCGGACATAATGTTCTGACTTATCTCGGGCTGATTCTGGTGATCGTCCTCACGGTCTTTTTCTGGAAGACTACCGTCGGCCTGCGGATCCGCGCTGTCGGCGAGAATGAGAGTGCCGCAAAATCCGTAGGCTTAAACGTCATGAAATATAAGTACATCGCCCTTCTCATCGCCGGCTGTCTCGCCGGGATCGGCGGCGCGTACATGTCCATGGGTTATGTTTCCTTCTTCTCAAGAGACATGATCGCCGGACGCGGATGGATCGGAATGGCGGCGGAATCCATGGGTCTCGGTATTCCATGGAAGATCGCCTGCTCGGTACTGATCTTCGGTATGGCAGATTCACTGGCAGTGCGGCTTCAGATGTTAAATCTGCCGTCCCAGCTTATTCAGACGATTCCTTACGTGGTTACGATGATTGCGATTGGAATTTATTCGAAGAGAAGTATGTCGGGAAAGAAGAATTGATGGAATTATTTCGAAATTCCGAGCTATTATAAATATAGGCAAAGCTTCTGTATGATCCATTTTGACAATGTGTTTTCTTCCGATCTCTGCCCTGTTTCTTATCCTGAGCAGAGACAGGAAGTGGTATTTACAGCTGAAATGAGGGAGATTCTTTATGAAAGCATGGGAATTTGAACATAAGCTGACGGCGGACGCCGTTCCGCCGGAGCTTCACGACGACAATGAGGCGGACTGGATGGCCTACACGGAAGCCGGCCGCGCCTCCGACAAACAGCTTTTCCACGACTGGGACAATAAGGTTCCGGGATCCAAAGCGCCCTGCGACGTGGTGATCGCCGCGGTGCAGAGCATGCACAACCGGGGGTATGATGTGACGGAAGCTGAGAAATTCATGGAGGAAGGCCTGAAGGCGTCCGAGGAAAAGGACGGAGCCGCGATCCAGGTGGCTACCGCGAAGATCTTCCACGCACTGAATGAAGCGCCAAAGGATCCCGCCTCCCCTTACTGGAGCTACAACACCTACCGCACCTTCGCGGATGTAGAAAAAGAGGCTGATTTCGGCCCTGCAGCGCCCTATGACGTCTTTTCCGATGACTTTGCAAAGAAAGTCACCGCAGGATGGATGGGACAGCTCATCGGCGGCTGCCTTGGAACCCAGATCGAAGGTTATACGACAGAACAGATCCGTAAACGCTTCGGCGAGGTCTACGGATATCTCCGCCGCCCGGAGACATACAACGATGATATCACCTACGAGATCGCCTATCTTGACGGATTCATCGAAAAAGGCTATGATATCACGCCTGCCGACGTTGCCTACAAGTGGCTGGAGCTGATCTCCGACGGATATTCCGCCGAGAAGACAGCCATCGAAAATCTCCGCCGCGGGCTTCTTCCGCCGGAGAGCGGCACAACAAACAACTACTTTTACGACTGGATCGGAGCGCAGATGCGCACCCCGCTTCACGGAATGTTAGCACCCGGAAACCCGAAACTCGCAGCGAGACTCGCCGCGGACGATTCCATCGTCTCCCACTCCAACAATGGCATGCTGGGCGGGATCTTCAACGCCCTGCTCACCTCCCTCGCTTTCACGGAGGACCATATCCGGACCGTTGTTGAGAAAGCGGTGGACATGATCCCGCATAAGAGCGAATACTACGCAGTCGTAAAACATGCGCTGGATCTCTGCAAGGAAAATTCTTCCTGGGAGCCGGTATGGACGGCCTGCGAGGAGCGCTACAAAGAGTACAACTGGATCCACGCCTACCCGAACGCGGCGGCAGAAGTCATTGCCCTCTGGTTCGGAAATATGGACTTTAAGGAGACCTGCCACATCATCGCCATGGAAGGTCAGGATGCGGACTGTACCGCAGCCCCGGTACTGAACGCACTGGCGATCATGATCGGTCTGGATGTCATTGACGACAGCTATATCAAGCCCATCGGGGATAGGATCCTCACGACTATGAGACGGTATCAGGATTTCAAGATCGCTGAGCTTTGTCAGTGGACAACGGATGCGGTGAGAAATGCGGTGAAGAAACAGAAGTAATACGGTTGAGTTTTTGAAACATCTTCTGTCGCTCGGATATTGGTAAGTCAAGCGGATATTCGCAATCCGCTTCGCTACTTGCTCATAACCGAATAACTGCTCCGCAGTTTATCAGAAGGAGCTTGCACTCCTCCTGATACAAGCAAGTCCCCACCCACTGCTTATTGCTTTTCGCAATTGAAGCAGGGGACTTACTTGATTCGGTTAAAAAACAGGCTCATTTGATTTCTGGATTTGTATCAAATGGGTCTGTTTTTTTAATTATTTCTTCAATTTTTCTCAGTCCTTAAATATCTCCTTCAGCCTCTTCAGCAGCCCTTCCTCATCATTCTTCCCGATCACCATCGGTGCCCGTCTCCGCACATTCTCCGGCGCATTTCCCATCGCCGCGCCAAATCCTGCCGCACGCATCATGGAAAGATCGCTCTCGCCGTCACCGAAGGCCGCTGCCTCTTCCGGGGAGATTCCGAGTTTTCCACAGAGCGTCTTCAAACCTTCCGACTTTTCCACGCCCGCTGCCGTGATCTCCAGATATTCCGGGTTGGATGCCGCGGACTGAAGATCAGAGAAATCTCTTGCCAGAACCGCCGCCAGCTTTGTCATCACGTCCGGATCTCCCATGAGGAGAAATTTATGAATTCCGCCTTCTGTTTCAAATGTATCTTTAATAGATCCAATTTCAGCCGGAAATCCCACGATTTTCTCTTCCCGCTGCTCTCTCCAATCGTCCCGGTCATCCACGATCCACTTCTCGCCGCCGAAGGTATTGCAGGCAACAGCCGGAAAGTCCTTATCCAGCATCGCCTTCAGTTCCAGTGCCCGTTTTAACGGAATCATCTTACTGTAGATCTCATGTCCGTCGTTACCGAGGATCAGTCCACCGCAGAACGCAATGATCGGTGCATGGTTCCCCAGCATTCTCTTAATGACCCGCACGCCTTCCGGTGACCGCGCGGAAGTCAGGATAAACGGGATTCCCTTCTTCTCAAGATTCAGGATCATCTCCTTCGTCCCCTCCGTGATCTGTCCGTCCGACGTCAGCAGCGTGCCGTCGATGTCACTGAATACGATTTTGCAAGTTTTTTCTTTTTCCATCTTTATCTCCATATTTTTGATGTTTATCCGTTGTATTTCCACACCAGTACGACCGCCTGACGCAGTCCGCAGCTTCTCGCGAATGCGCCTTCTCCTATCCCCGCTGCAAAATACTCCTCTCGTTCTCCCGCACTTTCCGTGCCAGCAGCGTATACTGTCTGATCTCTTCCTCTGTAAAATTTCCAAACTTCGCCTGATAGTAATCGTTCTCCGCCGCCTCAAGATCCGGGATCACAACTTCTGATGCCGGAAGAAGTTCCAGTCGGATCTTTCGTTCTGTTCCCCGCCTTCTCGGGAGCTCCGTTATCTCCACCATCTTTTTCGCGGACAACCGCTGGACCGCCACCGCAAGGTCTCCGCGGCTAAGATCCATAAGATCCGCAAGATTCTTTCTGCTCAGTTCATGGCTTGCATCCTTCAGATATAAAAGCAGGGAAAGTTCCTCCATTGTCATATCATGCTTCAATGCCGCCGACTCCAGATATCTCTCCAGAAGTTTCCGGTCCCGGTATTTATCCACAATGATCCCATCATCGGAAATCACCTCCTGTAGCGCACTGCTCCGCTCCTCTCCGAGCTTCCGGTTTCCGGGGATCGATGCTGGGAAAACAAAGCCGTCCTTCGCTGCATCCACCAGAAAATGGTACACCTGAAGCCGGTTTTTCTCATAATCCTCTTCGTCCAGCACATGCTTATAAAAGTTGTTGTAGTACTCAAACATCATAAGCTTCATCTTCACAGTCTTCGTGATGCTGATCTTCTGGTTCACCAGCGAACCTTTTGTCTTTACATAATAATACACCGGTGTCCTCAGCGCATAGAATGTCTCTGCATAGCGGACATACTCCAGATTGAACATGAAATCCTCACACCAGCTGATCTCCGCATCCATCCGGATCCCGAAGCCGTTTACGAGATCGCGCCGATACAGCTTATTCCACAGCACTCCATAGTAATAATCCGCCGGATTCTCCATCATAAACGACGCGAATTCCTCCCGGTCGATCACGCAGTCTGACTCGATGTCCCCTTTTCTGGATACCATATCCCCAACGACGCGGTAAAAATCGGAAATCACCATATCACAGCCATGTTCCTCTGCCGCCCGGACCATAAGCTTTGTCGCATCCGGCGTCAGCCAGTCATCACTGTCCACAAACTGGAGATATGTTCCCTTTGCCCTTTCTACTCCCTGATTTCTCGTATCCGAAACCCCGGAATTTTCTTTGTGGATCACCACCACACGCTCATCCGTCTTCGCATACGCATCACAGATCGATCCTGACATATCTCTGCTCCCATCATCTACGAGGATCAGTTCAAAATCTCTATATTCCTGTCCGAGAATACTGTCCACACAGCGGTTCAGAAATTTTTCCGCATTGTAGACAGGAACAATTATACTGACGGTCGGTTTCATTCTCCTCCTCCATTCTCTATAATAACCTGTTGGAATATCTCCTATGAAATAAATTTACTATACGATCTATCATATCATATTTTTCTCACAATACGCGATTTATTTTAATTAATTCTCTTGACTTTTGAAAATCTGTGACTATAATAAAGTTCAGTTTCAAATATTTCCTGCGATGATGGGAACGCTCTTAACGAAGGTCTTTCAGAGAGCAGCTGGCTGGTGAAAAGCTGCAGACACCGCGTTACAGACAATCCTCCCGGAGCTAACCACTGAAAGTGTTCCAAGTAGGCTGGTTCGGTTTACACCCGTTAACGTGTTGCCTGTTTACTTTTCCGCACTAAATGAGCCGGAAAACGACGGGATCGAGAGGCTGTTTTTACAGCAAAAAGAGTGGTACCGCAGAAGTTTCGCTTCTGTCTCTTTAACAGAGACAGGAGCTTTTTTATTCTTCAGATTCTTACTGCGAGGGGCAGTTAAGATATATACTTATAATCAATCTATTCTTAAAAGACTTTAGGAGGTCATTATGAAAAAAAGTGCAAAATTATTATCCGCTGTAATGGCAGGCGCTATGGTACTTTCCATGGCAGGCTGCGGCTCTTCCAGCAATTCTACAGAGACAACTGCTGCTGCCGCTGAGACAACAGCCGCTGCCGCTGATTCTTCCGCTGCTGAGAGCAAGGAAGCGACTTCAAACACAGACGCAACCGTAATAAAGCTTGGTACGACCGTAAACGAGCAGGACAGCTTCCAGGTGTGTGCAGAGAAATTCGCTGAACTCGTAAAAGAGCGCACAAACGGCGCTTACGAGATCGAGATCCATCCGAACGGAGCTCTCGGCGACGAGCGTACCATGCTTGAGAGCATGCAGATGGGTACTCTTGATATGGGTATCATCACAAGCGGTCCGTTCGTAAACTTCTCCAGCGCTATGGGCGTTCTTGATATGCCGTTCCTGTTCGCAAACAACGAAGAAGCTTACAAGATCCTCGACGGCGAGATCGGTAAAGAGCTCCTTGCAACTCTTGAAGATGCAGACTTAAAGGGACTTGCTTACGCAGAGCGTGGTTTCCGTAACATCACAAACAGCAAGAAACCGATCACAAACGCAGCAGACGTTGCAGGCTTAAAGCTCCGTGTCATGGAGAACGATGTTTACACAGCAACATTCAAAGCTCTTGGTGTAAACGCAGTTCCGATGGCATGGTCCGACGCTTTAACAGCTCTTCAGCAGGGCACCATCGACGGCGAGGAGAACCCGATCAACGTTATCTACTCCTACAAACTCTGGGAGTCCCAGAAATATGTAACACTTGACCGTCATTCCTACTCCACAGCGATCATCACAATGAGCAATGACCTCTTCAAATCCTTACCGGAAGATGTTCAGACGATCTTCGAGGAGTCCGCTCAGGAAGCTGCTGAGTACGAGCGTCAGTGGGTTGCTGATCAGGAAGCTGACCAGCTCCAGGAGATCAAGGATCATGGTATGGAAGTCGTAGAAAACCCGGATGTTGACAGCTTCCGTGCTGCTGTTCAGAGCGTATACGATGCATATCCGGATTACGCTGACTACATCACAAGAATCCAGGATGCTTTAAAGTAATCCCGGTTTCTGGATCGTAACTTTTTGTGCTGATATCCGCTGGCACTGCTTTCGCAGTCGGAATTTCAGCATGTGATCTGACCCGGCTGCCCAGGATCTCCTGTGCAGCCGGTCCCATCTTAAACACATTTCATGGTTACTGTTCACGATAAGCATTTTCCACACCTGCAGGACCTGCCGCCGGCGTCCCCTTACAGATGCATGGCTGCGGAAAACGCCTGTCGTGAGCAGTAACCGCTCAGGATTTAAAAAGGAGGAAACACCGTTGGCTTTCGTTAAAGGTTTTCATAAACTCAGCGATGTCCTGGACACCTTATGTTCCTACATCATCGTTGTCATGCTCGGCGCCATGGTCGTTATCACCGGCGCACAGATCGTCTGCCGTATGGCATTCACCGCACTCTCCTGGAGTGAAGAAGCGACCCGTTACCTTTTAGTCTGGTCATCATTTTTAGGCGCAAGCTGTGTATACAAGCACAGCGGCCATATCTCCATCACCTTCGTTCAGGATATGGTTCCGGCCGCATTAAGCAAAGTCTTAAAACTTCTCGTCCATGTGGTCTGCACAATTCTTTTTGTTGTCGTGATCATCTATGGTATGAAATACTTCGGAAAACAGGGAAACCAGCTGTCTGCAGCAATGCGTCTTCCCATGAAATATATTTACCTCTGCATTCCGGTAGGATGCGGATTCATGCTCGTACACGCGGTTGACGCGGTTCTTGGACTTTTATTTGGAAAGGAGGAGGCATAACATGGCAGCATTATTATTTATTTCCTTTATCGTTCTGCTTCTGATCGGTGTTCCGGTCGCATTCGCGATCGCAGCCGCAGCTCTCCTCGTTCTCTTAAAAGGCGATGTAAAGCTCCTGATCCTCGTGCAGCGTATGTTCGCCAGCACCGATTCCTTCTCCCTGATCGCGGTCCCGTTTTTCATCTTTGCCGGTGATCTTCTCGCAAAAGGTAAGGTTTCCAAGGTGCTCGTTGAGTTCGCTGAGTCTCTGCTCGGTATGTTAAAGGGCGGTCTTTCCATCGTATCCGTCCTTGCAGGTATGTTCTTCGCAGCGATCTCCGGTTCTGGTGCTGCTACAACAGCAGCTGTCGGCGCGACTCTGATCCCGGAGTTAAAGAAACGTGGTTATCGTGAAGACTCCGCGGCTGCCCTGATCGCAGCTGCCGGAACGATTGGTGTCGTTATCCCGCCGTCCGTTCCGATGGTATTATACGCCGTTATCTCTGAGGACAGCGTAAACACACTTTTCAAAAATGGATTTGTCCCGGGAATTTTAATGGGCGTGATCCTCGTTGCGATCTCCCTCTATCAGGCACGCAAGTTCAACTACCCGAAGGGAAAAGCGTTCTCTGTAGGAAACGTGCTCCACACCTTCAAGGAAGCGATCTGGGGAATCTTAATGCCGCTGATCATCCTCGGCGGAATCTTCTCCGGTTACTTCACACCGTCTGAGGCTGCTGCCGTAGCGGTTATCTACGCGATCTTCGTTTCCTTCTTTATCTACCGCGACCTTGACTTCAAGGGTCTCATTGAGATCATGAAGGGAAGTGCGAAGACATCCGCTGTCATCATGATCATCATCGCATGCAGCGGTCCGTTTGGCTGGGTTCTCGCAAACTACAAGATCCCGGAGGCGATTGCAAGCGGAGTATTGGGAATCTCCACAAACAAGTATGTGATCATGTTCCTGATCTCCCTGATCATCCTGCTCGCCGGAGTCTTCATGGAGACCTCCTCCGCGATCATTATTCTTTCCCCGGTGTTCCTGCCGCTTGTCAAGGCCATGGGAATCAGCACCGTACATTTTGGAATCCTGTTCGTAGTTGGTATCGCCATCGGTATGATCACACCGCCGGTTGCCATCAACCTGTTCGTTGCTTCCGGTATCACGGGACTTCCGATCGAGCGGATCTCCAAATCTGTTATCCCGTACCTGATCGGACTGATCATCGTATTCTTCATGATCGTATATGTTCCGCTTCTGATCCCGGGACTTATGTAATCATATAAGAAATCATAAAAATCTACGACCTCCAGTTCCGGAATCATACCGGTTTCTGGAGGTCTTTTTTATCATTCTGCTCAACTCAAATGCAGCGCGACACCGGTTCCTGCATACACTTCGTCGATTCTAATTCGCAAAAAAGTCCGCCAAACCTTTCGATTCGGCGGACTTTCTATTTCCCCATTCACAAGCCGCTCTCTGCGGCTATATCTTTTTGCAGGACCAGCGTCAGGAAATCACTCCGGACAAGTTTCCCGGAGAACTAAACTGCCTGCGCTTCCTCCAGTGTGGTCGTCTCGTACTTGTCGAGGATCACTCTCTGGATCATGTCCCGTGTTCCGGAATTGATCGGATGGGCGATATCGCGGTATTCGCCATCAGCAGCTTTTCTGCTCGGCATCGCGATAAACAGGCCTTTCTCCCCTTCAATGACCTTAATATCGTGGATCACGAACTCATTGTCCAGTGTGATGGACACAATTGCCTTCATCTTTCCCTCTTTCTCAATTCTTCTCACACGTACATCTGTTACCTGCATAATAACCTCCCCCATCTGCGCTCTCCGCAGATTTTATGTAATCACCGGCCAGTCAATATTTGAATGCCTGTTTTTCTGCCTTTTGCCGCGCCATCCGGAATATCCCGCTTCCGGCCTGCGGCTCCCTTTTTACAGGGTGTATCTCTCGTTCTTCTCGATGACGATCTTCACATCGTCCGGTTTGCCGATATACGTTGTGTTGGCACGGATCGTGTCGCGGCTCTCAACGATGCAGTTCTCAATAACGGTATTATCCCCAATATACACGTCATTTAAGATCACCGAGTTCTTGATGATACAGTTGTTTCCGATATAGACTTTCTTGAACAGAACGGAGTTCTCCACAGTTCCGTTTAAGATACAGCCGCTGGATACGAGACTGTTCTTCACCGATGCGCCCGGATTATATTTTGCCGGCGGAAGATCATCCACCTTGGAATAGATATCCGGATACTCTTTGAAGAAGTAGTTGCGCACTTCCGGTTTTAAGAAGTCCATATTTGTCTGGTAGTAAGCATCGACAGAAGCGATGTTGCTCCAGTATGTATTTAACTTGTATGCGTAGATCCGCTTGAGACCTTTGTAGCGCACCAGGATGTCCTGTACAAAGTCATATCTGTCCTCGTTCGCGCAGCGCTCGATGAGCTCGATGAGCTGACGGCGGCGGACAACATAGATACCACAGGAGATCGTATGGGAATCAGCCACCATCGGCTTTTCCTCAAACTCAACGATCCGTCCGTCGGCATTCGTCTTCACCATACCGAAACGTGTCACATCCACATCACCCGGCATGTCCTTGCAGACAACTGTGATGTCTGCTTTCTTTTCGATATGATATTCCAGGACTTTGTTATAGTCCAGCTTATAAACACCGTCTCCGGAAGCGATCACAACGTAAGGCTCATGGCTCTTCTTTAAAAAGTCCAGATTCTGGTACAACGCATCTGCGGTACCGCGGTACCAGTCACTGTGCTCCGCCGTGATCGTCGGGGTAAATACATACATTCCGCCCTGTTTTCTTCCGAAATCCCACCATTTGGAAGAACTTAAATGTTCATTTAAGGAGCGGGAATTATACTGGGTCAGTACGGCAACACTCTGGATATGAGAGTTGCTCATATTGCTTAACGCAAAATCCACACTTCGGAAGCTGCCAGCGATCGGCATTGCCGCGATCGCTCTCTTTCTGGAAAGTTCGCGCATCCGTTTGCTGTTTCCGCCTGCTAAAACAATACCGATTGCTCTCATACGATTCCACCTGCCTTTACAATGTAGCCGCCGCTCTCAAGCGCTCCGTCCGGATAATCCTCCGCGGTCGTCACACCTGAAATTGCTGTATTCTTGCCGATCTTTACGTTCTCCGGGATCACGGAGTGTTCGCCGATCGTCACAAGATCAAACTGGTATACTTTCTGGTCATATTTGCTCGGCGCATATTCACCGACACCAAGGTGCGCCCCGGCGCCGACCTTTACGTCCTCGGCCACGATCGCTTTTTCTACCACCGCGCCTTCACCGATCACGCTGTCCTGCATGATGATGGAGTCTTTGACTACAGCGCCTTTCTCGATCGTTACGCCAGATCCGATCACAGAGTTCGTTACCTCTCCGTAGATCTCAGAACCTTCGCCGATGATACACTTTGTGATCTTCGCGTCCGCGGAAATATACTGCGGCGGGATCCGGTCACTCTTTGTATAGATCTTCCAGTATTCCTCATACAGGTTGAATTCCGGGATAATGTCGATGAGCTCCATATTTGCTTCCCAGTAGGAGCCGAGAGTTCCGACATCTTTCCAGTAACCGTTGTACTCATATGCAAAGATCCGTTTGCCCTGCTCGAAGCAATACGGGATCACATGTTTTCCGAAATCACAGCCCGGCTCCTCGGAAAGCTTGATGAGCGCTTCCTTCAGTGCCTTCCAGCTGAAGATGTAGATACCCATGGAAGCGAGGTTGCTTCTCGGGTTCGCCGGTTTTTCCTCAAATTCCGTGATCTTATTGTTGTCATCCGTGATCAGGATTCCGAAACGGCTTGCTTCCTCGATCGGCACCGGCATAGCGGCAATCGTGACATCCGCATTATTCGCTTTGTGATATTCCAGCATGACCTCATAATCCATTTTGTAGATGTGGTCGCCGGAAAGGATCAGAACGTATTCCGGATTGTAGGACTCCATGTACTCCAGATTCTGGTAAATTGCGTTCGCGGTTCCTGTATACCAGTCGCTGCCTTTACTTCTCTCGTAAGGGGGCAGGATCGTAACGCCGCCGACGTTGCGGTCTAAGTCCCACGGAATACCGATTCCAATGTGCGCGTTTAAACGTAAGGGCTGGTACTGGGTCAATACTCCCACAGTATCAACACCAGAGTTGATGCAGTTGCTGAGCGGGAAATCAATAATTCTGTACTTTCCGCCGAAGGAGACGGCCGGTTTTGCCACTTTCTGTGTTAACACACCGAGACGGCTTCCCTGTCCTCCTGCCAACAGCATCGCTATCATCTCTTTTTTTACCATGATATCACCTCTTGCTGCTCTTTTTGTCCCATACATTAGTTTCTTAGATGGTGACTCCATTATAACATACTTTTTAGAAGATGTGAACAAACTTTTCATCCTTTCAATCCCAATTTTGTGTATATTCTGACATTTTTTTCTTTTTGTATGATACGCAATACAATACCTATGTTCCTGCTTGGTTACATAAGTACCAAAAATTCTGATTCGAAATTGTATAAACCTATTAATATGCAGAATTAAAGGAAAAGAGTAATGACGTATCACAGAATTTATGTTAATATAGTAGATACACTACCTGTGCGGGGGATTTCACAGGCAGAGAATACAATTATGGGGGGATAAGCCATGGAGAAAAAAAAGGGCTTCCAGATGCCGCACACTTACATCATCATTTTTGGTGTCATTCTGTTCGCGGCTCTGCTCACCGTATTTATCCCGTTGGGTAAATACGACACAAAAGAAATCACGTATATGCAGAACGGCGTGGAAAAAACAAGAACCGTTCTGGATCCGGAAAGCTTCCAGTATATTCTGGATGAAAACGGAAACAAGGTGACCAAAGCAGCTCCGATCTTCGGAACCGAGGACTTTGGCGGTCAGGGAATTTTAAACTATGTATTCGAGGGTATGACCGTCGGCGATAAGAATGGTACCGCTGTCGGAATCATCGCTTTCATTCTGGTCGTAGGCGGTGCCTTCGGTATCGTTCTCCGGACAGGCGCAATAGAAAGCGGCATTATGCGGGTCATCGCTTTGACAAACGGACGCGAGATCCTTTTGATCCCGATTCTTGTAGTCCTGTTCTCCCTCGGAGGCGCGGTCTTCGGTATGGGTGAGGAGGCAATTCCGTTCGTTATGATCCTCGTACCGATGTTTATCGCAATGGGATATGATGCAGTTGTCGGAATTATGTGCTCCTACGTATCTACACAGATCGGCTTCGGTTCTTCCTGGCAGAATCCGTTCGGACTGGCTGTTGCCCAGGGTGTTGCCGGTATTCCGGTCATGTCCGGCGCATGGTTCCGTATCCCGTTATGGATCTTCTTCACAGGACTTACGATCGTCTTCACGATGCGCTACGCGGTAAAGATCAAGAAAGATCCGAAGCTCTCCGTTGCGTATGAGTCTGATGAAGAATATAGAAAAGAATTCGCAAAGAACGGCAAAGAGATGCCGCCGTTCACACTCGGCCACAAGCTTGTTCTCCTCACGGTCGCTGCCTGCATGGTATGGACGATCTGGGGCGTTATAAGCGAAGGCTACTATATCCCGGAAATTGCTTCCCAGTTCTTCGTAATGGGTCTTGTTTCCGGTATCATCGGTGTTGTATTCAAGCTGAATGATATGAAAGTAAATGATATCGCAAAATCCTTCGACCACGGTGCCGCTGATCTTTTAGGCGCTGCAATGTGTGTCGGAATGGCGCAGGGTATTATCATTATCCTCGGCGGCACAAGTGCAACCGACGGTACGGTCTTAAATACGATCCTTCACAGCATCAGCGACGGAATGCAGAATTTCCCGCCGGTGATCTCCGCATGGTTTATGTATATCTTCCAGTCCGTATTCAACTTCTTCGTTGTATCCGGTTCCGGACAGGCTGCACTTACCATGCCGATCATGGCTCCTCTCGCCGATCTTGTCGGTGTCGAGAGACAGGTTGCTGTTGTTGCGTACCAGCTTGGTGACGCCTTCACAAACTTCATCGTTCCAACCTCCGGCTGCCTCTTAGGCGCGCTGGCTGCGGCAAAACTCGACTGGGGCAAATGGGCAAAGTTCCAGATCAAATTCCAGGCTGTCCTGTTTGCATTTGGATCCATCGCTGTGATCCTTGCCGTTGTGATCGGTCTCTCATAAAAATCGGTCTGCCTTCGGTATCAGCCATCTAAAGCTCATTCAGACGTAACACAAACTCCGTATCATCCGCGTGACTCGATCGCGGATAATACGGAGTTTTTTTGAACACTTCCCGATGAGATCAGATGAAGGACCTAACCGCCTCAAAAAGCCTTTCTTCATTGGGAAAAATATGATAGAATTTACTGAATAAAATATAAGAACCGGTCGCAATACCGGAGAAAGGAGCTTTTAATGATCGAATCCAGCACGCCTGCCATGAAGGGGGAAAAAACAAAATACCGTCTCGCCGCAGCCATGAAGGAATGCATGAAGACAACTCCGGTCGATGCGATCACTGTCCGCCAGATCACAGAGCGCTGCGGCGTCACCCGCCAGACCTTTTACCGGAATTTTCTTGATAAATATGACCTGATCAACTGGTATTTCGACAAGCTCCTCGCCCGCTCCTTTGAACATATGGGACGCGGGACCACGGTCCTTGACAGTCTGGAGAAAAAATTTACATATATTCAGGAGGAAAAGACGTTTTTTGCCGCTGCATTCCGCTATGACAGGCAGAATTCCCTGCGGGAGCATGATTTTAAGCTGATCCTCGCCTTTTATGAAAATCTGATCCGGGAAAAAAGCGGCAGACCGGCCACCCCTGAAATCCATTTTCTTCTCGAAATGTACTGTCAGGGCTCGATCACCATGACCGTAAAGTGGGTTCTCGGCGGCATGGACCTGACCCCGTCCCAGTTTGCCGGGCTTCTCGTCCGCGCGATGCCGGCAGCGCTGCGGGATCTGTTTCTTGAGCTTCATCTGCTATCCTGATCTATTGTTATTTTGCACAATTTTTCTATGTCTTTCTTTTGCAATATGTCGATTTTTCCTTGAAGTGTTACACTTGACCTTTTCTGTAACTTTCTTTTTACCCTTCAAATTTGTTAATATAATAACAAAGGCACAGAAAGCTTTTGAGAGCAAGTATTCATGGAAGGAGTTTTTTATCATGGCAAATCGTATTATGTTAAATCAGACATCTTATCACGGAGCAGGTGCGATTCAGGAGATCGCGAACGAGGCGAAAGCCCACGGCTTTAAAAAGGCATTCGTATGTTCCGACCCGGATCTCGTAAAATTCAAGGTTACTGCCAAAGTAACCGACATTCTGACCACAAACGGTCTTGACTACGAGCTCTACTCCGATATTAAAGCAAACCCAACGATCCAGAACGTCCAGCACGGTGTTGAGGCCTTTAAGGCATCCGGCGCTGACTATTTGATCGCCATCGGCGGCGGCTCCTCCATGGATACCTCCAAAGCGATCGGCGTCATCATCGCAAACCCGGAATTTGAGGATGTAAGAAGTCTTGAGGGTGTTGCACCGACAAAAAAACCGTGTGTTCCGATCATCGCCGTTCCGACAACAGCCGGTACTGCTGCCGAGGTTACGATCAACTATGTTATCACCGATATCGAAAGAAAACGTAAATTTGTATGCGTTGACCCGCATGACATGCCGATCATTGCGATCGTTGACCCGGATATGATGTCCTCAATGCCGAAGGGACTTACCGCTTCCACCGGTATGGATGCCCTGACCCATGCCATCGAAGGCTATACAACAAAGGCTGCCTGGGAAATGACCGATATGTTCCATCTGAAAGCCATCGAGATCATCTCAAGATCCCTGCGCGGAGCAGTGGCTAACACAAAAGAGGGACGCGAAGGAATGGCTCTCGGTGAGTATATCGCCGGTATGGGCTTCTCCAACGTTGGTCTTGGTATCGCCCACTCCATGGCACACACACTCGGTGCTGTCTATGATACCCCGCACGGCGTTGCCTGCGCAATGATGCTTCCGATCGTCATGGAATATAATCAGGAATGTACCGGCGAGAAATATCGTGAGATCGCGCGCGCAATGGGCGTTGCAAATGTTGATTCCATGTCTCAGGACGAATATCGAAAAGCTGCTGTTGACGCTGTCAAGAAGCTTTCCGCGGATGTCGGAATTCCGTCTGTCCTTGAGGCAATCAAAGAAGAAGACCTTCCGTTCCTTGCAGAGTCCGCACATGCAGATGCCTGCGCGCCGGGCAACCCGAAGGATGCCAGCGTAGAGGACCTGAAAGACCTGTTCCGTAAGATCATGGCATAAAAATGCCTTCTCGCATTCATGAAAAGAGCTCCGGCAAATTGGCCGGAGCTCTTTTTATCTGTCGCTTTTTATCGCATGCACTTCTCACCCATTAATGTATAATGTCATAAACCACACCGCAGAAGATCTTCACCGCATTCGGAAGAACCTGTTCGTCGATATCGAAGATCCGGCTGTGACCCGGGCCGGCTTCGTGGGTGAGTACACGCATAAAGGTCGCCTGTCCGCCCTGTTCCTGGACGCGGTTCATCATATAAGAGACGTCCTCGCTGCCGCCGTTTTTGCTGCTCATTTCCTTCGCAACCGGCAGATGAAGATCTTCCTCGCAGACTCTCTTCACCCGCTCCATCAGCGCTTCACTGCTCGTCAGGGAGTTTGCTGCACCCATAAGCTTCATCTCACAGGTACATCCGTGCATCTTCGCCGCACTCTCGATAATATTCACCGCGTAGTCTTTCATGTACTCGTTGATCTCGGTGGTCTCACCGCGGACCTCGATCTCCATCTTCGCCTCGTCCGCGATAACATTCCGTCCGCTTCCGGCAACAACGGTTCCCACATTTACTCTGGACACGCCGCCGGAGTGACGCGGGATCGCATAAAGGTTCAAGATCGCCGTTCCGACTGCCAGCATGACATTCCGTCCAACCTCCGGTGATCCACCTGCATGGGCAGATTTTCCGTGGAAGATCACATCATATTTTGTTGTCGCGAGAGAGCCATGGCTTCCCGGAATTACCACTGCCGGATCGTCCTCTTTCTTATTTGTCACATGAGAGCCGATCAGGTAATCCACACCGTCAAGATGTCCGTTATCAACGATGGATTTCGCACCGCGGACACCCTCTTCTGCCGGCTGGAAGATCAGCTTTACCGTTCCGTGGAGCTGATCCTTAATGGACATCAGGACCTTCGCCACACCGAGACCGATGGTGGCATGTCCATCATGTCCGCAGGCATGCATGAAGCCTTCATTTACGGAGTTAAATCCCTCTTTCGCCGGTCTGTGGCCCGGATCATGTTCCTCGAATACGCCGAGGGCATCGATATCAAACCGCATGGCAACCGTCGGGCCCTCGCCGCAACGCAGGATTCCGATCACGCCAGTCATTCCCCCCTTTGTGTACTTAACAAACTCCGGATCCGCTCCCTGGGCAACGGCACGCTCATACTGTTCCTCTAACTTTTCCTCAGACGGAACGCCCATTCTGGAATCCTTTTTGCAGACCTGATCTCCGACAAGCACTTCATATCCGAGCTCTGTCAGTTTCCGTGCAATAATGGACGATGTCCTCATCTCAAACCAGCCCGGCTCCGCGTACTTATGAAAGTCACGTCTCTGCGCTGTAAGGTCACCCGCCATCTCATCGCTCATGGTCTTGATCCGATCGTAAATATTCATTCGTTTGCCCTCCCGTGTGATGTTTTTCTCTATTATAATGGGCTCGCAGCCAAAATTCCACAAAAACATTTTATTTTATGGGCGATTGATGTACTTTTTATTTATCTTTCTCCATTTTTCTGTTCTTTTGAACCATATTAAAGTATGTGCGGAAGATGCGAAGAAGCTCTTCCACCATCAGAGTTTTTTTCTTGTAAACAAAATTTATTTCCACATTCTCCAGATTTTCTGCTTCCGGAAGATGATACTGTACAATGTCTGGATCCTTCTCAATAATTTCCGGAGGCAAAAATCCGACTGCAAGCCCCTCTCGCACAAAAGAAGTTATTGTTGTAAGCTGATTCGCATAAAAAATCACATTTGGGATTACATGATATCCAGCGAAGTATTCCAGGATAAAAGTATTCAGCTGAGAGGATTTAAATTGAAAGACCATCGGAATCCCTTCCAGTTTCTTCGGTGATATAATTTGACTATCCAGTTTGAAAAATGTCGATGATGCACATAACGCCAATGAAAGTTTTCCAACAGGAATATATGTGAGAGCCGGATCCCTCATCTCCTCCCGGCAAGAAAAACAGGCCGCATCCAACAGATTATTTTTCAGAAGCTGTGTCATATTTACGATAAAATTTTCCTGCATATTGATCGTCACACCCGGAAGCTGCTCCTGCATATAGGGAAACAATTTCGACAAATGAATGGCTGCAACATTCGGAGCGATTGCAAGGGAAACAGCCTTGTCCATCTGCAGCTTCTCAATACTTGTCCGAAACTCTTCATAATGCTCCACCAGACGTTTCGCCTGTTGATAAGCAATATTTCCTGTCGATGTCAGGAACAGATCATTGTGATGTCTTTCAAAGAGCGAAACGCGGAATTCTTTTTCCAGATCCCGGATTGCCGATGAAACTGCCGGTTGGGACACATGAAACTGCTCTGCGATTCTCGTAATATTCAGTTCTTCCGCAACTGCAACAAAATATACAAGTTGTGTCATCGTCATTGTTTTTATTCTCTCCTGATTTTTTGTTTTCAAATTTTCAGTTTGTATTTCTCTTTTTATTGTACCATAAGTTTTTTCTTATAGTATAAGAAAATATATTCTTTTATTTATTTTATTTTGATGCTACGATATTTCCATGATCATTCTGTGCACAATGACGAACCAAAGACCTTATCTCTGGCTGCAGACAGGAGCAAGGCGAAAAACAAATGTTTCTACTTTTCATACAGGAGGGAATTGTATGACAACGCAAATTGCTATTGTATTGGGGATCATTGCCCTTATGAGTATTTCATTCTTTTTTGAATTGCTGCCACTTGGCTTCACAGCTTTAATGGTACCTGTTCTTCTTCAGGGAACCGGCATCCTCGACGCGAAGACTGCATGGTCCGGCATGTCCAACACAACAGTTATCACATGGATTGGTCTTTTCATTATCGGCGCTGTTTTTGCAAAAACAAGTTTCACCTACCGCATCCGCGTATTTATTCAGAAAAACACAAAAGGAAGTCCGTTAAAGGTCTTTCTTATGATCATTGCAGGAATCACCGTTATGGGACTTGCAACAACCGCTACTGCTACGATTGCAGCATTAACTCCGATCATCATGGAACTCTGCAAAGATTCCGGACTCAGCGAAAAACGTGTATTCAAATCCGCTGCTGATCTCTGCACCTGGGTCTGTGTACAATGTTTTCCGATCGGAAGTTCCATTACCTACCTGCTTCTTTTTAATCAGTACATTACAGACGCAGGTTCTGAAGTCCAGTACGGTCTTATGGATTTTACATGGATCAAGCTTCCAATGTTCTTCTTCCTGCTTGTTTACTATATCGTCATCTGTAAGAAGTTTGTCGTTGATAAAGAGGCCTCTGCTCGTGCTCAGGAAGCCCTCACTGAAGACATTGATTACTCGACAAAAACCCCTTACACTCCTCTTCAGGAGAAACTGGCTGCATTTATTTTCCTTGCAAATGTGATTCTGATGGTCGTTGCCACTGCAACTAAGATTGTTCCGGTATATCTTGTATCCACAACTTTTGCTGCACTTGCTGTCGGATTAAAGCTGATCTCCCAGAAAGATGCATTCAATTCCGTAAGCTGGAGCGTTATCTTCCTGGTTGCCGGAACACTTCCGCTTTCCAATGCGATTACGGCATCCGGAACTGGTGAATGGATCTCGAATCTTTTCAGCAATGCATTCCCGAACCTCACAAACCCGATCATTCTCGCGACAATCTTCTGTTTCGTATCCATGTTCATTACACAGTTTATGAGCAATGCTGCTGTTATGGCTATTTTCTGTCCGATTGCTGCAACGATGGCGATCAATCTCGGAATTGATCCACGTCTGATCGTTGCGGGCGTTGCATGTGGTTCTATCATCTGTTTTGGAACACCGATGGCCGGCACTGCAGAGGGATATGTATACGGCGTCTGTGATTTTAACATGAAAGATTTTATCAAGATCGGCTGGATCCCTTGTGTCATTATGACAATCGCATTTGCCGTATGGGCACCATTTGTCCTCAATCTTATCTACTAAAAATATTTGTTTGAAAGGAATTTAAACTATGAGTGAATCTGCTGCTGAACGCGCTGCCCGCATGAAAGCGCTCGCTGAAAAAGCTGCCTATTTTACAAGCAATCCATGGATCCTCTACCATGAGCCATTTCAGGTTACTGACAATATTTATTTTGTCGGAAATACCTATGTCTCCACCTATCTGATCGACACCGGAGATGGTCTGATCCTGATCGACCCGGCCTTCAAAGAAAGTGTCTATCTTGTTTTTGACGGAATTCGAAAACTGGGATTTCATCCGGAAGATATCAAACATATCTTTCTTTCCCATGGCCATTTTGATCATGTGGCTGCTACCAGATTTCTTCAGGAATACACGAAAGCAACGGTGTGGATCGGCGAAAACGATGCATTCTTCTTTACCGAACGTCCCGATCTCATCTGTGGAGAGATCCCGCCGTTTACGATCAACGAATATTATGATTATTCCAAACCGTTTGAAATTGGAAATGTAAAGATCGAGTTTAAGCTTTGTGCAGGCCACACCCCTGGAACAACGACTTTTGTGATCCATACCTCCCACCATGGAAAACCAGTGATTGCCGCAATGCACGGCGGTCTCGGATTAAATGGACTCACTTATGAAGAGCTGGAGGAAAACCGGCTTCCTGCTCATCTCCAGGCTGATTACGTAAATCAACTTCGTGAAATGATGAAGCTGCATGTCGATATCGTTATCCCGTCTCACAACCATAACTACGATCTGTTATCCCGATATAAAGCTGATGACGGCACCGGTAACATTTATCTGGATCCGGAAGGATGGCAAAAAATGCTGCAAGAAATGTTAGAAAAAGCGAAAAATATAATTCCTGAGCAGTTTGCTTAAATAGTCATAATTTTCTTACATAAAGATCTCATTGGATATAAAAAGATACTGCATGACCATCATTTTTCTGTCAGGCAGTATCTTTTTGTTTTGCCCTATCACATTCCGTCAGGATCAGTAAGCCTGATGATGGATGATCATCGTTTTCCGCTCAGGAAAATCCTTCGTCTTATGCCCATTTTTCCTTGAATCCACACACAAAATACGCTATACTAGTAGCAGATTGCACATTTTAAGAAGAGACGTAACTGTGAAGATACTGAGCAGTTACGAAAAGACTATGTAACACACTGTTACAGGAGATGTATTTAGAAGGAGAAACAATCATGCAGTTGACAACAGTCAAAGAGCTCTTTAAAGAGCGTGAGAAATATTTAGACAAGGAGATCACCGTCGGTGGCTGGATCCGCAGCATCCGTGACTCCAAGGCATTCGGCTTTATCGTATTAAACGATGGTACAAGCTTCGATACCTTACAGATCGTTTACCATGATACAATGGCAAACTTCGCTGAAGTTTCCAAGTTAAACGTCGGCGCTTCCATTATCGTAAAAGGTACTCTCGTTGCAACACCGGAGGCAAAGCAGCCGTTCGAGATCCAGGCGACAGAGGTTGTTGTTGAGGGCGCTTCCAGCGCGGATTACCCGCTCCAGAAAAAACGTCACACCTTCGAATACCTTCGTACGATCCCGCACCTCCGCGCACGTACCAACACCTTCCAGGCTGTATTCCGTGTGCGTTCCCTGATCGCTTACGCGATCCATCAGTACTTCCAGGAGCAGGGCTTCGTCTATGTTCACACACCGTTGATCACATCCAGTGACTGTGAAGGCGCAGGCGAGATGTTCCAGGTAACGACCATGGACCTCAACGATGTTCCGAAGACAGCAGACGGCGCAGTCGACTACAGCAAGGATTTCTTCGGCAAACACACAAGCCTGACTGTAAGCGGCCAGTTAAACGGCGAAACTTACGCGATGGCGTTCCGCAACATCTACACATTCGGACCGACTTTCCGTGCCGAGAACTCCAACACGACCCGTCATGCAGCTGAGTTCTGGATGATCGAGCCGGAGATGGCATTTGCTGATCTTGACGACAATATGACTGTCGCAGAGGGCATGTTAAAATATGTCATCCGCTACGTTCTTGAGAACGCTCCGTCTGAGATGAACTTCTTCAACCAGTTCGTCGACAAGGGACTTCTCGACCGTTTAAACAACGTATTAAATTCCGAATTCGGCCGTGTTACCTACACAGAGGCTGTCAAGCTCCTCGAAGAGCACAACGACGAGTTCGATTACAAGGTATTCTGGGGCTGCGATCTCCAGACAGAGCATGAGCGCTATCTGACTGAGAAGATCTTCAAGAAACCGGTATTCGTTACCGACTACCCGAAGGAGATCAAGGCGTTCTACATGAAGTTAAATCCGGACGGAAAGACAGTTGCCGCTGTGGACTGCCTCGTTCCGGGTATCGGCGAGATCATCGGCGGAAGCCAGCGTGAGGACGATTACGACAAGCTTCTCGCCCGCATGAATGAGCTCGGATTAAAACCGGAAGACTACGGCTTCTATCTCGACCTCAGAAAATACGGCAGTGTCCGCCACTCCGGTTTCGGTCTCGGCTTCGAGCGCTGCGTGATGTACCTCACAGGAATGGGCAATATCCGTGACGTGATCCCGTTCCCGCGTACCGTTAATAACTGCGAGTTATAAGGAAAAACAGCAGCCCGCCGCGTCCTTTCGATGCATGGCAGCCGCAGGGAGCGCACAGAGATCTGTTGCGCTCCTTTTCACATTTACGCGACGGCGATCCCCTGATGACCGAACTGCCGCGGTAACTTGAAAAACACGTTTTGCGGACTTTCATAGTCCACTACCTTGATACTGGAGCGCAGTGTATCTGCAATCCATACACCATGGAGGAATGTATGAAATTTATCCACACCGCCGATATCCACTGGGGCATGATCCCGGACAGTGATAAGCCCTGGGGCAAAAAGCGGGAACAGGCGATCCGACTGACATTCCAGGGGATCATTGAGGACGCGAGAGACTCCCGCGCCGATCTCCTTCTGATCTCCGGCGATCTGTTCCACCGCCAGCCGCTGGCCCGCGACTTAAAGGAAGTCAACTATCTGTTCTCTACGATCCCCGGGACCAGAGTTGTCATCATTGCCGGAAACCATGACCGGATCCGGAAGAGTTCCGCACTCCTCAGCTTTACCTGGGCGCCGAACGTGACATTTCTGATGGACGAGGACCTCTCTTCCGTCTATTTTGAGGAGCTGAACACAGAAGTTTACGGATTCAGCTATCACACTGCCGAGATTACCGAGGCAAAGGCCGACAACATCTCTCTTCCGGCATCCCGACGTACCCGGATCCTCATGCTCCATGGCGGTGATGCAAAGCATGTTCCTTTTGACCGGAATGCACTGGCTGCATCCCCGTTCTCCTATATCGCCCTTGGGCATATCCACAAGCCGGAGGTTCTCCTGGAAAACCGCATGGCCTACGCAGGTTCCCCGGAACCGCTCGACATGACGGAGACCGGACCGCACGGATATTTTGTCGGGGAAATCGACACCGCGAGCGGTCATGTGACCTCCCTGCAGTTTAAGGAAGTCTGCCAGGCCCAGTATATCCCGTTAGTGGTCAATGTGACTCCTCAGACGACCAACACCGAGCTCTCCCAGATCATTGCCGACGAGATCCGCAAGCGCGGCGCAGGCAATATCTATCGTTTCCGCATCCGCGGCATGCGGGATCCTGATATCAGTTTTGACCTGGATCTTCTCTCCGGTCAGTGGAATATCATCGAGATCCTGGATGAATCGGAACCGCAGTATGATTTCCACGCATTGTTCGCGGAACATCCGAGCGACATGATCGGCTTTTATATCCAGGCGCTCATGAAGGACGATATGAGTCCTGTGGAGAAAAAAGCGCTTTATTACGGGATCCACGCCCTGCTTATGACAAAAGATGAAAGGAGTCAGCCATGAGATTACTCGAATTACATATCGACGGGTTCGGAAAATTTCATGACCGGACCATCTCCTTCAACGACGGGATCAACATTATCTACGGAAAGAACGAAGCCGGAAAATCCACGCTCCACACCTTTATCCGCGGCATGCTCTTCGGGATCGAGCGCGGGCGGGGACGGGCGGCAAAAAATGACCTGTATACAAAGTACGAACCGTGGGAAAACAGCGGGACCTACGAAGGCTGGCTGAGACTGGAAAAAGATGGGACCATCTACCGCATCGAGCGGCGGTTCCGGGAAGAAAATAAGTCTTTAAAGATCATCAATGAGACAAAAGGTCTTGAGGAGAACGCAAGTCCGGAGTTTATCTCCAGGCTCTTAAACGGGCTCACTGAGACCATGTACAATAACACGATCAGCATCGGCCAGCTGAAGAGCGCCACCGAGGACGGAATGGTGACGGAACTTAAGAATTACATTGCCAACATGAACACCACCGGCAATATTTCCTTAAATATCACAAAAGCCACCGCATTCCTGCGCAACCAGAAACGTTCGCTCGAAGCCGGGCTGATCCCGGAGGCAAGCCGGGAATTCACCTCTCTTCTCGCTGAGATCCGGAATATTGAATCTGAGATCGCCGGCCCGGAATACGAGAACCAGCTCGCCTCCTACCAGAATATGCGGACCCAGGTCAATGGACTGATCGAAAATACCCAGACACAGAAAAAGGATCTGGACGAGAAACTCGCAAACGGAAAGAAAGTCCTGGCAGACAATGGTTTTACAGACCAGGCTTCCGTGGATGCGATGTCCTCCAATGCAGAAAAATTATACAGTGAATACAATATGCTGAATATGGAGTGCAGCAAGAAGTCCAGAAAAGTCCTGTCCGCGCTTACGGCCGTTCTCGGGATCGCAGGACTCGGGGCAGCGGCGGCTCTTGGATATTTCAATCTCACCGCATATCTCCCTGTCTGCGGAGCTTCTGTGGCGGCTGCTGTGATCTTTTTTATCATCTCCCTGATCTTCCGTCAGAAAGATAAAGAATATCACAAAATGTGCGACAGCACCTCGGCGGAACTTGGCGCTCTTCTTGCGAGACATCTCGGAGATTCCGCAGTGTCCGAAGATGCCATGAACGCATTCCTCGCGCGGATGGGCGAATTTTCGAAGCTCTGTGATATGGTCTCCCAGTCCGAGACGGCGATCCGGAAATTTCTGGAAGATCTGAGTAATCTCCAGACAAGACAGGCCGGCTGCAGCGAGATGATCGAAAAGCAGCAGCGGACCCAGTGGGAACTGGAAAAGAAGCTGGAGCATTTAAGCAACTGCAAGAATAAAGCAAAAGCATTAAAACGGACACTTGCAGAGAATGACCGGATCCACGATGAGATCGTCGCCATCGACCTCGCCCAGGAGACTATGGCAGATCTCTCTTCCACGATCCGTGATTCTTTCGGACTCTATCTGAACAAAGAGGCCTCCCAGTATATCACCGGCATCACCGGCGGGATCTACGACAGCATGAGCATCGACGAGAATCTGAACGTCTTCCTGAACACGAAGACAAAGCTCGTCCCGCTCGAAAACGTCAGCAGCGGAACCATGGACCAGGTCTATCTCGCCCTGCGCCTTGCCGCCGCAAAGCTTCTCACGGGGTCCGGCTCCGAATCCGGAGGTTTTCCGCTGATCTTCGACGACAGCTTTACCCAGTACGATGATGATCGCCTGAAAACAGCTCTCGAATGGCTTGCCTCCGCCTACGGCGGTCAGATCATCATCTTCACCTGCCATCGCCGCGAAGCGCAGATGCTGCGCGCAAGACAGGTGCCGTTTCAGTTGATCGAGATGTAAGATCCTGTCCTGACCGATCCATAATTGTTCAGCGCCTTCCCGGCTGCGAACAAAAATCCACGTTTTCTGCAAAAAATGTCGGCAGTAGATTAAAACTGCCGACATTTTTATATTTATAAGGATTCCGTCTTTCCACAGCACGCAGTCTTTTACGCGTACTTTTCCACAATCGCCCGGAATTCATCCCCATGACCAGCGATCCAGGTCTCCCAGTTCATGTTAGATGCTGCCGCTGCTTTTCCAAGCTCCACGAGAAGCTTCGGAAGATCACGCTCCAGGATCACGGCTCCGGCCTCGCCGAATTTTGCCGCACCGAGTTTATCACTTCCACCGACGAACATCTTAAACGCAGACTCCGGCTTTCCGTCTACGGTCTTTGCTGCGCCCTGGAAACCGAGCGCCGCCGCCTGATGCGCGGAACAGCTGGACGGACATCCGGAAATACAGATCTTCGGAAGAGCGCCGTCCGGGATTCCTGCCTCTCTGACGGCCGCTACAGCCGCTCTGAGCGCCGCCTGGCTGTCTCTGACGCCCTGCTGGCAGATCGATGCGCCGATACATGCAACACTGTTCTCAAAAGCTGTCTGGGCTCCGTCAGCCGTTGCTGCGAGAACCTTCTTTGCCTCGTCTGCAGTCAGGTTGATGATATAGATCGTCTCATGCGGTGCGATCCGGCACTCCACATCCGGGATCTCCTTTAAAAGTGCGAGAAGCTCTGCCGGTTTTCCAGCCGGGAGACATCCTCCGATCGGATGATAAGCGACTGCGTAGAGTCCCGGCTGTTTCTGGGCAATGACACGCTTATCAGAGATTTCTCCGGAGCCTTTTTTCGTAACCGTTTTTTCCTCCACATGGAGGTCCAGACCGCCTTTTTCTTTCATTTTCTGCACGTTCTCAAGAAACGCCGTCTTTAATCCGTCAACTCCCAGTGTCTCCTGCATGAAACGGGTGCGGGCTTTCGCGCGGTTCTCATAATTGCCGTGCTGGCAGAATGTCTCGATCATGGCGCGGATATCGTAAAGGATCTCTGTCGCCTGGACATGTTCATCTACGAGGACTCCCATCTTATAGCCGCCGCCGAGTCCGCCGGCGATCCGGAGTGTGAATGTTCCGTCCGGATTTGCCATGAATCCCATATCACGGAATGCACTGTGTACAGAATCGTCAGCTCCGTTGCAGAACGCCACTTTCAGCTTTCTCGGCATATGGATTTCACCAGCGATGGAGAGCAGATACTCTGCCGCTGCCTCCGCATACGGCTTTACATCGAATGCTTCCCCTTTCTGTACTCCAGAGAGCGGGCTCATCATGATATTTCTCGGATTGTCTCCGCCGCCGCCCCGGCTGTAGATCTCGGCATCGATTGCTTTTTCCATGAGGACCGGAACCTGCTCCGCCTTTAAATTGTGAAGCTGGACAGTCTCACAAGTCGTAAGCTTCATGAGCTCCACACCGTAATCCTTTACCGCCTCTGTGAGGAATTCCAGGCGCTTTTCCGTCAGGTTTCCGCCTGCCATTCTGAGACGCAGCATATGTTTGGAAGGATCCCGCTGCGCATAGCTTCCGAATCCTCCGGAGATTCCCTTGTATGCCTTCCGGTCGATCTCGCCTTTGTCAAATTTTTCAATTGTCTCCACGAAATCATGGATCTGTTCGCGGAACTGTTCTTCCCATTTTTCATTCATCATGATTGTTTTCCTCTTTCCCCTTTTTCCTTTTCCTGGCTCTACGGATCCTTCCGGTGTCTCACCTTCCGGCGAAATCCGCAGAATTTCTACTCTTTCCAGTGCAGATGATGCAGATGTCCTTCCATCGTCATCTTCTCAAACCCGTTCTGTCTGAGCGCCTCATAGAGCACGATCGCCACGGAATTTGAAAGATTTAAGGACCTGATATCTCCCCACATCGGGATCCGGATACAGTTTTCACGGTTCTCCACAAGGATCTCCTCCGGGATCCCGCGGCTCTCCGGTCCGAACATGATATAGGCGTCCGGATCATACGGAACATCCGTGTATACATGTTCGCCTTTGGTGGTCGCCATGTAGATCTTCGCTCCCGGATTCTTCTTTAAGAAATCCTGATAATCACTGTACACCGTCACATCCAGCTTGTCCCAGTAGTCCAGCCCCGCACGGACCAGGTGTTTCTCGCTGAGCTTAAATCCCAGCGGCTCGATCAGGTGCAGCTTCGTGTTCGTTGCCACGCAGGTTCGCCCGATATTTCCTGTGTTGGCCGGCATTTCCGGCTCGTATAATACGATGTTCATGTTGTGGTCTCTCCTGTCATATAAAAAGAATGTGCTTCGGCTCGTTATTCGCATAAATAAGAAGGAATGTGCCTTTTTGTTTAATAGGAAGTTCCATCGGAATTTCCTGTTAAACAAGAAATTTCCCGGCCCGACCACCTTCATGATCAAGCCGGGGAAGCTCCGTTTTCCATGACTGTCCGGTATCCGCACAGTCACAATTCTTTTTATTTCTCTTCGTTCAGGTGTCTCTTCACGAAACGCTCCATTCTCTCAAGCGCACGTTTCAGATCATTTAAGGAGTACGCATAGGAGATTCTCAGATATCCCTCTCCGCAGTCGCCGAACGCAGTACCCGGAACAACGGCAACCTTCTCCTCCTCAAGAAGCTTTAAAGCAAACTCATCGGAAGTCATACCGAATTTCTTGATGCTCGGGAATACATAGAACGCGCCCTGCGGCTCATAGCAGTCAAATCCCATATCGCGAAGTGCCTTTACAAGGTAACGTCTTCTCTGGTCATATGCCTCACGCATCTCGATCACATCATGGTCACCGTTTCTCAGCGCCTCAACCGCAGCATACTGGCTTGTTGTCGGCGCACACATGATCGCAAACTGGTGGATCTTTAACATCTGTTTCAGGATGATCTCCGGCGCACATGCATAGCCGAGACGCCATCCGGTCATCGCGAAGGATTTCGAGAAACCGTTGATCAGAACGGTACGCTCCTTCATTCCCGGGAATGCGGCGATCGTGCAGTGCTGTCCCTTGTAGGTAAGCTCGGAGTAGATCTCATCGGAGATAACAAACAGGTCTTTCTCCACGCAGACCTTCGCGATCTCCGCCAGATCTTCCGCCTCCATAATGGAACCGGTCGGGTTGTTCGGGAACGGAAGCACCAGGACTTTCGTCTTCGGTGTGATCTTTTCCAGAAGTTTTTCCTTTGTCAGACGGAACTTGTCCTTCTCCTCAAGCTGGATCGTAACCGGAACACCGTCCGCCAGGATCGTACACGGAGTGTAGGACACATAGCTCGGCTGCGGGATCAGAACTTCGTCTCCCGGATTTAACATCGCGCGAAGCGCGATATCGATCGCTTCACTTCCGCCGACGGTTACCATGACCTCTTTGTTATAGTCATATTCCACGTCAAAACGTCTCTTTAAATAGTTGCAGATCTCGATCTTCAGATCTTTTAAGCCTGCGTTGGATGTATAGAAGGTACGTCCTTTTTCCAGAGAATAAATGCCCTCTTCACGGATATGCCACGGAGTATCAAAATCCGGCTCTCCGACGCCTAAGGAGATTGCATCTTTCATCTCACTTACAATATCAAAGAATTTACGGATCCCGGACGGCGGGATCGTTACGATTTTATCAGATAACGGGTTTCTCACGGTGTAATCATCATCCTTTCATCCCCCGGCTTCTCATACATGATCGTGCCGTGGTCCTTATATTTCTTGAGTACAAAATGGGTCGCTGTGCTGAGGACGGAATCCATCGGGGAAAGTTTTTCAGATACAAACTGAGCGACCTCACGCATAGTCTTTCCTTCGATGATCACGGTGAAATCAAACGCACCGGACATCAGATATACGGAATTCACTTCGCTGTACTGGTAAATGCGCTCCGCGATCTTGTCAAATCCCATTCCTCTCTGCGGAGTTACTTTCACTTCGATCAGTGCGATCACTTTCTCGTTTCCGGTGTTATCCCAGTTGATCATGGTGTGATATCCACAGATAATGTTTTCTTTTTCCATGTCCGCGATCTCATTCGCGACGGCTGCTTCACTCTCGCCCAAAAGGGCGGCCAGATCTTTCAGATCAATTCGGCTGTTCTTTTCAATGATCGCCAAAATTTTTTCACGCATGATAAATCCTCCTTGTCACATATCTGTTCAGTGCTTTCACCTGAGAAATCTGCCGCCTGCATTCTCTTATGGGCAGCAGTTTCTTACAAAGTCATAGCAGCGATTACAGGTAAATCCATATTCCGACCGGCTGTCCCGGCAGGAAGTCTTTCTCCCCGTCAGATCACAGTCATACACATTCTCCTGTGATCTTATAGATTTCATCCTGTGCCGGGCGTTCCAGAAATCCTGTTGTTCCGATCCCGGTCATCTTTCTCGCAATACCTTTTTCCACTTTTCCGATCACTGCGGACGGGATCCCCGCCTCGCTTAAGATCCTCACGGCATCCCCACCGTTTTCCACCGCCATCAGAAGGCATTCTCTCGATGCGAGCCGGTATGGATTCAGGTCAAAAAGTTCACAGATCTCGATTGTTTCCTGTGCGACCGGGATTTTCCTCAGTTCAAAGGAAATTCCCTGCTCATACGCTCCTGAGATAGTCCAAAGGGCGGCCAGTATGCCGCCCTCCGAAATTTCTTCCCATTCTCCTGCGCCGCAGGCATCGAACATCTCCGGAGTCAGTTCTAACTTTTTATCTGCCTGCTCCCGGATCCGCTTGACAAACCATTCCGGGAATCGGGCCGATATCTCTTTTTCTTTTGCCGACAGAGCCGCCTTCACACCGTTTTTTCCGATCGTCCCTGCGACTACCAGATCCTGTCCCGGTCTGAAGATCCCCGCTCCGTTGGGTTCGCGCTCAATTTTTCTCATGATTCCGGTCTCTCTTCTATGCGGCCTAAGCCGCGTTCTCACCCATTCCAGGGCCATAATTTTCGCCCGGCCGCGGTCCGGCAGTTTCAGCAGGTGCCTGTGTTTCCGGCGCCTGTGTCTCAACCGGTGCCGGCGCCTCTGTCTCGGTCGGCGCTGCCGTCTCAGTTGGCGCTGCCGTCTCGGTCGGTGCCGGTGCTGCTGTCTCAGCAGCTCCCGTTCCTACACGGTAAACTGTTTTTGACGCATTGTATGTGTCAGAGTTTAACAGGGTGCGTTCCTGCAGCTGTCCATCCACATATACGCACTTATATAATTTCGACTTTAATCCTGTATGCCCGGATTCCACTTTCACGCGCTTTCCGGCCGGAAGGCTCGGATCCTGGATCTCCTGGGTTGGTGACGGCACGGTCTGAAGTGTCTCTGACTCAAATGCCAGAGTGCGGTTCGACGGTCTCGTCTCTTTTCCGTAGATCGTGAACGTCAGTGTCTTTCCCTGTGTGTATCCCTCGATATAGATCGGGGTATCATAAGGATTCTTCACCTTCAGGTCTTTGTAAGTTCCGGCAATCGCCGCATCCATAGACGGTTTTACATAGCTGACCGACATGGAATGATTCTGGCGCTGAACGATCTCCAGCTCTGCGTATAAAGCCGCGTTGTAGAGAGTTGTAGAGATCTGGCAGACACCGCCGCCGATACTGTCGACAGACCGGCCATTCTCATAAGCAGTCGCCGTCTTATATCCGTTTTCCAGTGTGAACGGATGCATACACTCATACCCGGAAAGAACCTCTCCCGGCATCAGCACATGTCCGTTGATCTTTCCCGAACCTACTGCAAGGTTTGTGGATCGGGAAGCACCGCTGGTCGCAAAGCTCGTGGAAAAAGTTCCGAGAACATCCTTGATCGTTGCAAGATCTTCCTCCGTCACCTTCGGCTTATCCACAGTAACAGATGCCTCCACACGGATCGCGCCTGTGTCCTCACTGTTCAGCGCCTCATTAAGGGCCGCTCTCGTTGCGTCCATATCTACTGTCACACCTTCTTTTGAAGGTGTGATCTCAAACTTTCCGTTCTTTCTCGTGATCGTTGCGTCGACAGCATCCGCCACCGCAGAATCACAGTTCGCGGATACGAAAGAAGAGATCTTATCCTGATCCACAGAGAGATCCAGCTCGATCTTCAGCGGATTTACCTCAAGATCTTTCTTTTTCATATACCTTTTTACAAGATTTCCCTTCAGCTCTGTCCCCTGGACCGCTTTCGCCACCTCATCCTGATTATCCCAGGCAACGCCAAGCGTCTTCGCATCGGATTTCGCCTCCGCGCCATTTACCACAAGTGTGATATCCTGATTTAGTTTTTCATTTACATAACTTTCGATCTGCTTTTCGGCTTCCGCTTCCGTAAGTCCGGAAAGGCTGACGGCTCCAACGGAGACCCCATCCGGGATCCGCTCATCTGCCAGTGTGGAAACCGGGGCGATCCAGACAAGTCCGGCGCTCAGTAACGCCGTCACACCTGCGATCCACACATTTTTTTTCATTCTTTTTTCCTCGCTGATATCTTTCTGCTGCCTGATATATCCCAGGTTTTTTCTCATCATATGATGTTGGGGTCAAAAGGTTTTGACCCCTTGTGATACCGTATTGTTCCGCACTTCGTGCTCCCACAATACTCAAAAACATTCATAATCCGCTCATTTTTCTTCGAAAAATGGCTGCTTATTCATGTTTTGGCGGGTCCCAAGATCAAAAATCCTCTTGCAAGCAAGCTTGCATCGGATTTCTGACCTTTTGACCCTGGTATCATCATATTAAAAAATAGAAAGAAGGGAACCGAGAATCATCGGCACTACCATTGCAAGTACGACCAGCACGATCACGATGGTAGAGAAAATCTTTCTTGTTTTTTTATTATTCATGTTAAACAAACCATTCACCTCTTCTTGCTTTCCATTCCGGTCCGCATCTCACAGCTCTCATCAGCTGTCATGCCGTTTAATAGTCATTCTTCCAGCGTTCCCGAAATCTATCCCTGTTTTTTCGCATTTTCCGGTATTCTTCCATACTGGAAAATGATCTTGTCGATCATCCGGGAGATTTCATTTCCGGACATGTGATCGATCTCGACAGTTATGTCTATTCTATGATATTTTAGTAAATCCTGCAAGTGTTCTTTTTGCCTTTTAGACGCCGTCCGTTCCTTTTTTGCCTTATATTGCAGCATTTTTGCGGTGAAGAGTTCCGGGCGCTCTTTTCCGAACCTTCTTTTTAATTCCTGGTAGAGATCATGGGCGGCATAAGCGTCGGAAAGCGCGCGGTGTGCCGTGTCCTGATGAACGCCAAAATATGCGCAGGCAGCACCCAGATTTTTCTTTTCCGCTCCCGGCATCAGATAGCGGCAGAGCTTCAGCGTATCAACCCCATATTTCTCGAATTTCCGCTTCTGGTTTACCGCAGCCTGAACAAGGAAACCGTAGTCGAAAATGATTTGATGTCCAAGGAGCGGGAGATCTTCCGTGAAGTTTAAGACCTCATCCAGGATCTCATCGATCCCCGGTGCATCCTTCACCATATCATCCGTGATCCCCGTCAGCTCCACGATCCTCTCCGGGATCTCCCGGTGCGGGTTTACCATCGTATGATAGGTGTCCACTGCCTCGCCATCGATCACCTTCACCATACCGATCTCCGTGATCTTTTCATGGCGTGCACCGATCCCTGTCGTCTCAAGATCCAGTGCGACATAAGAATTTATCATTTCATCTGCCATGTCTCTTCTCCATCCTTGTATACAAAGCGCACCGCTCCCGCATTCCCAGACAGCGGATCCCGCTTTTTATAATCAAACAGTACAAACGTCCCATCTTCCATATGTTCCAGATGAGCCCTTTTCGCCATCTGCCTCGAATCAAAGCCAGCATAATCCGTGAGCCATTTTGGATTTTCTTCCTCCGCCATGAAGAATTCGCGGACTTCCTTTTTGTACGGAGACTGGTCGCTGGCAAAGGACGGACGGCTCTTGATGTTTTCGCGGACATAGAGGTCATACATTAAACTGTCACGGAAGTCCGCTAAGGACGGCTGTCCGGTTTCCGGGACCTTTGCAGCCGTAACATGATCCCGCTCTTCTTCCCTCATATCCTCTTCCAGGAACCGGTACAGGATCTCATACCTGGCCAGTCTGCTGTGGCTGATCCCGGTAAGGCCGTTCTTCTCATAGTATTCCGCCAGATTCACAAAAATCTCCGATGGTCTCTGGAATCTTTTCTCCAGCAGCTTCATCGTCGCCGGGAACTGGCCGCTGTTATAGTAGACCTCGACCATGTCCTCCACGCCTTTCAGACGGATCACATCGCTGTAAGGAAGCCACTTTGTGGAAAGCACTTCATATGGCGGGATTCCCCGGTATTTCAGATCATATGCCGCAACCTGCTCCTCCATGTAGGATCCTTTTAACACCTTTAAGAACCCCATCTGGAGCTGATCCGGACGCATCCGGTAAACGTCGTCAAATGAGCGCATAAACGATTCATAGTTCTCATAGGGAAGTCCCGCGATCAGATCAAGGTGCTGGTGGGTATTCCGGTAATCGTAAACACGGTCCACCGCCCGTTTCAGTTTTACCAGATCCATGTGCCTGTGGATCTCCCGGATCGTGTCCGGATTTGTAGACTGGACACCGATCTCCAGCTGGATCAGACCCGGGCGCATCTTTCCGATCAGTTCCAGCTCCTCCTCGTCAAAGATATCCGCGGAAACCTCGAAGTGGAAGTTCGTGATCCCATTATCATGCTCCACAAGGTACCGCCAGATCCCCAGCGTGTGTTCTCTTTTGCAGTTGAAGGTGCGGTCCACAAACTTGACCTGAGGGACCTTATGGTCCAGGAAAAACTGCAGTTCCGGAAGTACCAGATCGAGACTCCGGAAGCGCACCGTCTTATCGATGGAAGAAAGACAGTAACTGCAGGAAAACGGACATCCGCGGCTGCTCTCATAGTAGACGATCCTGTTCTCGAATCCTGCCATATCATCATAGTAAAATGGGATCTCATCGAGACTGAGAAGACGCTGCGGACCATGTTCCTCGATCTCGCCGCTTTCCGTGCGGTACGTGATCCCCGGAATATGGCTCAACTCCAGACGATCTGAATGCGCATTTTCTCCTTCGCCAGCCTCCGGCATCCGGGTATTTTCCGCACAGCCGGAAGTTTTCTCCTTTGCCTGTCCCCTAAAGCTTTCACCTGTATATCTGTCCGGTACGGATGTTTTTTCTCTCTGAAGATAAGCACGCACAAGCTCTGTGAACGTCAGCTCGCCTTCCCCGCGCATGATACCGCGAACATCCGGCTCACGCGTCAGCACTTTTTTCGCATCATAGGACACCTCTGGACCGCCAAGCCAGATCTCCGCCTCCGGCAGCACTTTCTTTACGTCCCGGACGATCTCCATGATATAGGAAATGTTCCATATATAGCAGGAAAAGCCGATAAAATCCGGCTTTCTCCTGTAGATATCCTGTAAAATTAAATCCATCTGATGGTTGATGGTATATTCTCCGATCTCGATATCCGCTCCCGGGATCTTTGTCCGCGCAAACGCGCGCAGACTGTATACACCAGGATTTGAGTGGATATATTTGGCGTTGATCGCCGCCAGCAAAAATTTCATTGATTCCTCCGTTATACCCGGTACTCGATCTTGCGTCCTGTCGGGTTATACTGATAATACCGCACACCAGCCGCGTTTAACATTCTCTTGGACGCCCGTGTGGACGCATCGTTCGCGTACTTGTCGCTCTCGTAAACGATCGTCTGGATACCGGCCTGGATGATCGCTTTCGCACACTCATTGCACGGGAACAGGGTCACATAGAGTTTGCTTCCTTCCAGACTGCCGCCGCGGTAATTTAAGATCGCGTTCAGCTCACTGTGCGTCACATAGAAATACTTTCTGTTGTACGGGTCCTCATCCATCTTATCCCACGGGAATTCATCATCGGAACAGCCTTTCGGAAATCCGTTGTAGCCCATGGACAGGATCTTATTGTCCTGACTCACGATGCAGGCACCTACCTGCGTATTCGGATCTTTGGATCGCATTGCGGAAAGCTTCGCAACTCCCATGAAATATTCGTCCCAGGTAATATATCCGTCTCTCTTCTCTGACATGGTTTCTCCTCCATCTCTGTGATGATCTGTTATTGTATCACGATGTAACTGTTCCATAGATTTTTACACATTTATAATATGATATCCCGCTGCCTTGCACAGGCGGTTCATGATCGCCTGGCCAAGCTGGTCCTTGGAAAAGCTCTCTGAGAAGATGCAGTCTACCTTGCGCGCATCAAAGTCACGCAGCACCGCAAACAGGTTGTGGGCAACTGTCTCCTCATGTTCTCTGCTTCCGATCACCTCAAGATTTCCATCCGGATACAGATCCCGGCTCTCCTCGGTGCAGATGATGCCGACTTTCTTTCCCTCGGCCTCCGCCTTCTTTGTCTGCTCATTGATATAAGCCACGACCTTGTCCATATCGCCCTCAACCAGCGTCATGTCCGCCTTCGGGGCATAATGGCGATACTTCATTCCCGGCGCTTTCGGCTTGATATCTCCGCTCACCGGTCCCAGGATCACCGGATCAATATCGACCTGCCCCAGTGTTTCACGGAGCATCTCGATCGTGATCGCCCCCGGTCTTAAAAGTGTCGGAACCTCACTCGACACATCCACGATCGTGGACTCCACGCCGATCCCAACGGCACCGCCGTCGATCACCATCTCGATCTTTCCGTCCATATCTTCGATGACATGTTCCGCCTTTGTCGGGCTCGGTCTTCCAGATGTATTGGCACTCGGCGCCGCGACCGGAACTCCCGCCAGATGGATCAGACAGTTTGCCACTGGGTCAGACGGCATGCGGACCGCAACGGTGTCAAGACCGCCGGTCGTTCCGTAAGGCACAATGTCTTTTTTCGGAAAGATCATGGTCAGCGGACCCGGCCAGTATTTTTCCGCCAGTTTCCGCCCGGCTTCCGGAATTTCCTTTACGATCGCCGGGAGTTCCTCCATACAGGAAATATGGGCGATCAGCGGATTGTCGGATGGACGTCCTTTTGCCGCATAGATTTTCTTTGCCGCTTCCTCATTTAACGCATTCGCGCCGAGACCGTAAACAGTCTCGGTCGGAAATGCCACAAGACCGCCGTTTCTTAAGATCTCTGCCGCCTCCAGAAGCCCCGGATTTTTTTCCAGTGCTTCTCTTGTCTTTTCTTCTCTGATGCGAACTACTTTTGTATTCATATTATGCACTCTCGATTCTCTTATCAATAATGTTTGGAGCCGGAGTCTCTTTCCCCACGCTCTCAGAACTGCCCTGCGCCTTGAAATCCGCAGTATTTCTGCATGATCCCATTTTTTTCTAATGATAAAGGTGCTGCACAAAACGCAGCACCTTACTTTGTTTAATTGCGTATTCAGTTTAGCACATGGATGTTATGGTTGCAACAGATTTCCGGCGGATTTACTGGCTCTCCGTCAATCCTTCCATCTTCTTATCTCTTTCAGTCCGGAAAGGATCGACTCCACAAAACTGTCGTAGATCTGGTTGCCTTTCTCTGCCGTTGCCCCGCTCGGGTCTCCGCCGATCCCGATCGGCTTTCCATCCTCGGTTTCCCACTCTTCCGATACCCAGCCGAGTGTGATCGGTCCGTAAACAGTGAACGTCTTGTTTCCCATGAATTTCTTCGGGATCCCCGCCTCAGAGGTCTCCAGTTTTACTGTCTCCGGCCGTTCCGCGAGGACCATCGATGTCTCCATCTCTCCTCCATGGAAATCCCAGACATTTCCAGGTGTCACAGTGTCTTTCACCGCCTGATTGCCAAAAAATGCACCGCAGTTGATGATAAATACGGCAATTCCAAGCTCACTTCGAAGTTCTCTGCTCAGCACCTGGATGATCGGAGAATTTCCGCCGTGGCAGTTTAAGATCGCGATCTTCTTAAAACCATGATGAGCCAGCCCTTTGCAGATGTCATACAAAACGTGGTAGAACGTGTCCGGTTTCAATGTCACAGAGCCGCAGAAATTGATGTGTTCCGTGCTGAGTCCCACCGGGATCAGCGGGAAAATGAGCATCGGGTAGTCCGGGATCTCCCGGTCCAGCGCTTCCTTGATCCGTCTCGCTGTTCCCTCTGCAATGATCTCGTCCGTGCCAAGCGGACACTGGTTTCCATGCTGCTCCAATGCCCCTACCGGGATCATGACTACCGTCTCATCTTTATCGACCTGTTCCATTTCCAGTCTTGTCAGTTCATTATAGTACCTTACCATTGTTTTTTCTCCATTCAGTGCCTTCAAACCAATGTTTTCTTACAGTCAGCGCAGTAAATGCGCAGACCTACTGAATCGTTTCAGTTTTCTTCTCTCTGTGGATCCCGGAATGAATGATCACACTGACATGCTTGTATACAAGCGCCGTCACGATCGCATTCAGTCCGCATTTTACAAGGTTAAACGGGATGATCGCGAAAAGAGCGAATGTGTAAAGGTTTGTGATCGCCGGATTGATCTTTGTTCCCATCGCAATGATATTCTCGATTCCGCCGAAAGCAACTTTTGCGTAGAACGGAAGAGTGATCGCACAGTTTACAAATACTGCACCGATAACTGCACAGAATACACCGACAACAAGAGCGATCATCGCTGTCTTTTTCGTCTTATGTCTGCGGTAGATCAGAGCTGCCGGCACGGAGAACATACAGCTTCCGATGATGTTTCCAAGCTCACCGACATAGTAAGTGCTTGTTCCGTTTAAGAGCAGTTTTAAAAGGTTCTTCACGATCGCAATGAGCGCCGCCTGTGCCGGTCCCATGGCGAAACCGCCGATCAGTACCGGGAGCTCTGCGAAATCCAGTTTATAAAACGGCGGTGCAAACGGAACTGCCACCTGGATCGTCTCCAATACGGCTGCGAGTGCGCTGAACATGGCGATCAGCACGATGTTTCTGACACTTAATACTTTATTCTGGTTCATAATGATCCTCCTTGTACGTGTTGTTCTTCTGCAGAAATACCGGATAGGGACACGGTATCGCAACAAGGAATTGCTGTGCAGGAAAAAATTCATCGGAATGTGCCCCGGCACGTTCTCGTTGTTATACAAAAAAGATCCCGGACAATTAAAAAAAGTCCGGGACCTGTATCTACTATTCCTGTCATACAATTTCTTCTCTCATCCAGACTATACTGTCGGTTTTGGAATTTCACCAAATCAGCTGCTCAGCGCAGGTCGCGGACTATACCGCCGGTGGGGAATTTCACCCCGCCCCGAAGAACGATATTTATTTGTTCGATAACAGAATATCACATTTTTATTTGCTGTGCAATCATTTTTTATCCGTGCAAGTTCCCCCTTAGCGGAAATGTCCATAGGAATGTCCTGCTGCCATTCCGCCGCGAAGCTCCGCCATCTCGCTGACAGTCACGAGCTGGTAACCTCTCTTTGTAAGCTCCGGGATCAGCGTCTCCGCTGCGATCGCGCTCTGCTCATAGAGATCATGCATCAAAACGATATCTCCATCTTTAACCTGGCTTAAAACGGTATCAATCGTCTTCTGGGCATTTCTCGTCTTCCAGTCCAGAGTATCCACCGACCATACGATCGACGGCATTCCTGCCTTCGCAAGAACTGCTTTGCTCGCATCATTGATCTTTCCTCCCGGCGGGCGAACTCCTTTCGGTGCATTTCCGCCTGCTGCAACGATCGCATCACGGGTCTGGTTTAAGCTCTGCAAGATCTGACCTTCGGACATATTTGTGAGATATGTATGCGCCCAGGTATGGCTGTTCGTCTCACATCCGAGATCCGCCATGCGCTTTACCGTGGATGCATAAGAAGCCACACGATTTCCAACCATAAAGAACGTTGCTCTTCCGCCGTTCGCCTCCAGCGAATTCAGAATACGCTCTGTATATTTGGATGGTCCGTCATCGAAAGTCAGCGCCACCATCGGTCTTGTTGGATCAATTCCTCCATTCTTCGGTCCCTCCGGAGCTGCTGCATCTTTTTCTGTCACAGTAACCCAGATTCCGTCCACGCGAAGTCCCTGTCCTTCTGTTCCGGCAGTCTCACCATTTTTTACCGGAGCTGTCCATGACCCATTCTGGAATACTGAGTAATAAACATCATAATGATCTTTTAACTGCCCTGTGAGCTCCATCCGGATCGCCTCGAGCGGCATCCCTGTCTCGATCGTTCCGGTCTCCGCCATATTTTCCTGCCAGGAAAGCCAGCCGGAACCGCTTAAATTTACCTGATAAGAAAGTGTTCCGCTCATTCCCTCCGGCTGTCCGGAAAGACTCGCCCGGATCGCCGTCACATAAGTCCCGTTTCCGGCACGTTCCGCCGTCTGGTCTCCGTGGTATGCGCTCCAGCCGACTCCATGCTCAAATATTCCGTACACAGCTCCCATATCTGCCGCATATACCGGTTTTGTGTTCATACCTGCTGCTGTAAAGCATACAGCGACGACCGCAGCTGCCCCACAGATTGCCCGTCTGATTTTTTTCCAATCCATTTGTTCCCCTCTTCTCTCTGGTGCTTTTCACCATATTTCCTATTTCCATATTCTAACATGAAAATACAAATAAAGGTATCTTTTCCGCGTTTTTTCTCAATCTTCATAAAATCGTCAGAATTTAACTATTCACACCATCACAGTTACAGAAACGGGGCTATTTCGAATTGGTTTTTCGATATAGCGAACACGGCTGTCAGCTGCTGTAAAACGCTACTCGCCTGTTTCATCACTTGCGCACAGCATAGCGCAAACTTGCCTATCCCGTATTTTTCCTGTATAATAAGATAGTATGACTTACAGGGATTATTATCGAAAGGAGTAACAAAAACATGATTCAGAATCTGAATGAAGAATTATTTTCTTTTATCAAAAAGAGTCCAACTGGTTTCCATGCTGTTCATGAGCTGGCAAACTACCTGACTGAAGCAGGCTTTGAGTGCCTCGCTGAGGGAAATACCTGGAACCTTGCTGAGGGCGGCAAATATTTTGTAACCCGCAACCAGTCCGCGATCATCGCATTCAAGGTATCCCGCAAAGATTATTCAGGCTTCCATATCGCGGCAAGCCACAGTGACTCCCCGACTTTAAAAATCAAAGAGTCCTCCGAGATGAATGTTGAAAACCAGTATGTAAAATTAAATGTTGAAAAATACGGCGGAATGCTCTGCGCTCCGTGGTTTGACAGACCACTCTCCGTTGCAGGCCGTATCATCGTAAAAGATGGTAATCGTCTCACAACAAAGCTGATCAATGTTGACCGCGATCTTCTCATGATCCCGAACCTCGCGATCCACATGAACAGGGAAGTAAACGACGGTTATAAATACAACATCCAGAAGGACATGCTCCCGTTATACCGTATGAGCAATTCCGGCAAGGCATTTAAAGAAATGATCGCCGAGGAAGCCGGTGTTTCCGTTGATCAGATCAAGGGAATGGATCTTTTCCTCTACAACCGCATGGAAGGTACGATCTGGGGCTGCGACGGCGAGTTCATCTCCGCTCCGCGTCTTGACGACCTTCAGTGTGCATTCACATCCACGATGGCTCTGTTAAACAGTGAGAGCGACCGCTGCATTCCGGTCGTTGCCGTATTTGATAATGAGGAAGTTGGAAGCGGTACAAAACAGGGCGCCGGCTCCACATTCCTTTATGACATCCTTCGCCGCATTAACCGCAGCCTTGGAAGAACAGAAGAAGAGTATCTCACTTCCCTTGCTTCCAGCTTCATGGTATCTGCGGATAACGGACATGCTGTACATCCGAACTACGCGGATAAGACAGACCCGACAAACCGCACATACTTAAACGGCGGTCTTGTGATCAAACACAGTGCAAACCAGAAATACACAACAGACGCTGTTTCCGCTGCAGTTATGCGCTGCCTCTGCGAGCGTGCAGGTGTTCCGTATCAGGAGTTCTTAAATCGTTCCGATATTCTCGGCGGTTCCACTCTCGGAAACATCTCCAATGCACAGGTTTCCTTAAACACAGTGGATATCGGACTTCCGCAGTTAGCGATGCACTCTCCGTATGAGACTGCCGGTTCCAAGGATATGGCTTACATGGAAAAGGCATTTGAAGAGTTCTTCAAATCTGCGATCCGCGCCGAAGGTGACGGTACACTCGTACTCGAATAATTTTTATAAAAATGCTCCGCCGGAAATTCTCGCATTTCCGGCGGTTTTTTATCCTTCCAATGCAGAGGCACGCCGGAAATGTTCCTTTTCATATTTTCGTCCTGATCAGTATTTCACTATTTGTGCAGTTTCCCATGATCATTTTCTGCCATTCAGATACTCCGCCACTCCCATATGGATCGTATATGCCAGCTTATCCTGATATTCCCCGCTGTTCAAAAGTCCTGCTTCCTTTCGGTTGCTCAGAAACCCGCACTCCACGATCACGATCGGACATTTCACATGCAGAAGAAGATAATAATTGCCATTTGCCTTCGGAAGTCTCCGGTTCTGTTCTCCAAGGACATAGCTGAACCTTTTCTGCAGGATTTCCGCCAGCGCTTTGCCTTTTGCTGAATCCCGGTAATAAAATACCTGGCCGCCGGACACAGATTCTTCATGATAACTGTTCTGATGGATGCTGACCACAAGATCCGCGCCGCTCTCTTCAATGATCTCGCACCTTTTTTTCATATCTGCCATTTTTTTCCGGCTGTCCGTATCTGAATAAAGCCCTGTATCCGTTTCCCTTGTCATGATAACCCTGATATCATCCTGCTCCAGATATGTTTTTAACCGTTTTGCAACAGCCAGGTTGATGTCTTTCTCCAGACTTCCGTCAACACCGACTTTCCCCGGATCTGTTCCTCCATGTCCGGCATCGATCACTACCACCGGCATCTCTTTTATGTAGGCATCGGTGCTCCCTGTCACATGAATGCTCCCATATTTTACTGCCAGGATCACTATTCCAAGCAGGCAGAAACCAAGAACCGGCTCTATCAGATTCCGCTTCATGCACTGTTCTCCCAAAGTTTTGTTTTTCATAACACTCTATTTTCTCCCTCATCGAATTATGTGTGATCCAGAGGTCCCTGTTTTCAGATTCTTTCCCTTACTTTCCTGCATTGACACATCAATATGTCATCTGTATAATAGAGTCAGACAACACGAAAGGTCAGGTTTATGACATGGCAAATGAAAAACTGAAATTTACCTGTGACTACATGGAGGGGGCTCATCCTTTGATCATGGATGCACTTCTCTCCACAAATATGATGCAGACTTCCGGATACGGTCTCGATGAGTTTTCCGCCTCCGCGAGAGATAAGATCCGAAAAGCCTGCGAGGCGCCGGATGCAGGTGTCTACTTTCTCGTCGGTGGCACCCAGACAAATGCCACGGTAATCGATGCACTTCTACGTTCCTATCAGGGAGTCCTCTGTGCGGAGACCGGACATATTGCGGTCCATGAGGCCGGCGCTATCGAGTTTGGCGGACATAAGGTTCTCCCGCTGCCCCATACATATGGAAAGATCTCAGCCACACAGATCTCCTCTTATATGGATACCTTCTTATCCGATGAAAACCATGAGCACATGGTCATGCCCGGCATGGTCTATATCTCACAGCCGACTGAATACGGGACGCTGTATTCCCTGGAAGAACTGACTGCTCTCAGCGAGGCCTGCCGCAGATACCATCTTCCGCTTTATGTGGACGGTGCAAGACTGGCATATGCACTGGCTGCTCCGGAAAATACCGTTTCATTAAAAGATCTCGCAAGACTCTGCGATGTCTTCTACATCGGTGGGACAAAATGCGGTGCTTTCTTTGGCGAAGCTGTCGTGATCCCCGATCCGGCACTGATCCCGCATTTTTTTACGATCGTTAAACAGCACGGTGCCCTGTTCGCAAAAGGCCGTATCCTGGGGATCCAGTTTGATGTCCTGTTTACCGATGATCTCTATCTTCATATCGGTGAATCTGCTCTCAACTATGCAGACTCGATAAAAAACGTATTAAAAGAAAATGGTTATCAGTTTTTCCTTGAGACTCCGACAAACCAGATCTTTATCATTCTGGAGGACGAAATTCTCCACGACCTTGAAGGATCCGCAGAATTCAGTTTCTGGGAAAAATACGATGATACGCACACAGTGATCCGGATCGCCACAAGCTGGGCAACCACAAAGGAACACACCGATGCACTGATCACACTTTTAAAACAGATACGTGCTTAGCAGGAGGCATCTTCCGGCATTCCAATACCCGGATATTTCCCACCGCGCACTATGACCGGGTTTTTCCGATATTTTACATTCAGAAACGGTTTCGCATCCCGATCTGTGACCGTTTTCCTTCAATATTACATACTCAGGAGGTATTTCCCATGACAGACAGACAACAACTGATCGTAAACAACGTAGACACTGTAAGACAGCTCATTCTCGACGCAGAGCGCTGGATCTGGGCACATCCGCAGACCGGTTACACCGAATGGCAGGCCCATGACTATCTCGTAGAAAAATATGAGGCACTTGGATACACACTTGTAAAAGCCGGGAATATTCCGGGATTCTACACCGATGTGGAGACCGGGAAACCTGGTCCGAAGGTTGCGATTTTTGGCGAACTTGATGCACTCGACATCGCCAATCATCCGGAGTCCGTAAACGGCATGACACACTGCTGCGGACACAATGCACAGTCTGCTGCCCTTTTAGGTATCGCTGCCGCATTAAAGCAGCCGCACGCGCTGGACGGTTTATGCGGATCGATCCGTCTCGTCGCTGTACCGGCCGAGGAAATGATCCAGCTGGCCTTCCGCGAGGAGCTCCGCCAGAAAGGGATCATAAAATACAACGGCGGCAAGACCGAGTTCATGTACCGCGGTCTCCTGGACGGTGTCGATATGGCAATGATGGTCCACGGAATGACAAAGGGAACCGGTGTCAATGAGGACGGAGACACGGATCTCGACTTCCACGCACAGCTCGGAATGAACGGCTGCATGGCGAAAAATATCCGTTACAAGGGAAAATCCGCTCACGCCGGCGGAGCTCCTCATATGGGAGTCAATGCAGAATATGCCGCTATGCTCGGTCTGCAGGCCTGCAATGACCTGCGCGAAACCTTCCAGGAAAAAGATACCATCCGTTTTCATCCGATCTTAATGGGTGCAAACTGTGCTGTAAACATCATCCCGGATGAGATGAAGATCGAAAGCTATGTTCGCGGAAAATCCCTGGAAGCGATCAAACGTGAAAATATCAAGATGAACCGTGCACTGACAGGTGCCGCATTAGCTATGGGCGCAGGCGTCGAGCTGAGTGACCGCCCGGGATATGCACCGGAGTATCATGATCCGGCATTTATGAAACTGGCTGAAGACTGCTGCGTGGCACTCTGCGGAAGAAAAAAGGTTGTCTTCGACTATGACGGCTGGAGCACAGGCTCCTCCGATTTCGGCGATATCACATGTGTAATGCCGGGTGTTCAGATTTCCGCAGGCGGAGGAACCGGTACTCTTCACGGCATCGATTTCCAGATCGCAGATCCGAACCGGATGTGCGTGAATGCCGCAAAAGTTGAACTCTTCCTCGCAGATGCCCTGCTCTCCGATGACGCAAAGGCAGCAAAGGAAATCATCGCAAACTATAAACCGCAGTATCCATCCATCAAGGCATACCTCGATGCGATCGACGCACTGACTCTTGATAAGGACGCAGTCAAATATGATGAAAAAGGGAACGTGACCATAGATTTCCAGAATTAGATCATTCCTGACCTCAGTGCCAGTGCACATTCCTGCACCGTGTACGATCACTTGCGATAATCTTCTTTCCGCAAATGAAACAAGAGAAAACACACTTCGCGGGTTTTCCCTTGTTATCGCGGCAGTCGCCAGGGTCTCGCACAAGCGCAGACTTTGGTTCGTTGTTCGCGTAAATAAAAATCCGTCGGAGGCATTTTTCGATGACTCCGGCGGATTTTTTCATTAACACTTTCCACTCCCTGCTCATTTTCTCTCTTATCCTTTTTTCTCCGCAATACACAACTTTTCCCGCCAGCACACTATATAACAACTAAATCATTTTTCACAGAAAGGCATGGTAATATTATGAGAACGATCGCACTTCCCGTAAATCTTCTTTCAGAAGGATCCCGTCAGAAAATCTCCGATTTTGAGCCCTGGCTTCTTCGAAGCGGAAAAGCTTATCAGACGATCCGATCCTATCTCTATGCTGCTAGCCAGTTTCTCTCTTTGTATCCTGATGTTACCCACGATAATCTGCTTCTCTATAAGTGTTATCTGATCGAGCGTTACAAACCGCGCACCGTAAATCTGAGGATCCGGGCGATCAACTGTTTTATGGAATTTCTCGGGATCCCCGCTTCAAAACTCCTCATGGTACGGCTCCAACAGCGACCATTTCTCGAGAATGTGATCAGTCAGGCTGATTATGAATATCTGAAAAAATGCCTGATCCGCGACGGAAAGACCAATTATTACTTTGCAGTGCGGATCATGGCTGCCACCGGGGTCCGGATCAGTGAACTTGTTCAGATCCAGATAGAGGATATCCGGCGTGGTCAGCTCGACCTTTATTCAAAAGGCAACAAGATCCGACGTATTTATTTCCCCCACAGTGTACGGGAGACCTGTCTGATGTGGCTGCAAAACGAAAACAGGTCCAAAGGCAGTCTGTTCCTGAACCGCTTTGGCCGTCCTATCAGTACTAACGGGATCCGTGATCAGCTGAAAGTTTTCGCTCTGCGCTATCATCTTGATCCATCCGTTGTTCACCCGCATTCCTTCCGCCATCTGTTCGCAAAAAATTTTGTGGAACGATGCAATGATATTGCACTTCTCTCCGATATTCTGGGTCACGAAAGTATCGAGACCACCCGCATCTATCTTCACAAAAGCAGCATTGAACAGCAAAATCTCTTCAATCAGATCGTAACCTGGTAATCCACCATCAAATTCAAAGGATAAAAGCATGAAAAAACTTTCTAAAGACCAGGAAACCCTGGCAGAATCGTTCAGATCATATTTAAGAAAAAAGAACATGTCAGAAAATACCGAAAATGCGTATGGGCGGGCGATCCGTCAGTTTTTCTCTATCGAATCGTACATATCCGAAGACCAGCTCCGGAAATACCGGAGTTTTTTAATTTCCAATTATAGTCTCGCCACGATCAATCAAAGGATCTTTGCCATCAATCAGTTTCTTCTGTTTCTGGAAAAGGAGTGTCCTGCACTTGATCCGGCACTTGCCGGATTTCGTCTTCATTCAGTGAAAGCCCCCAGAGATACCTTTCAGGACTCTATCATCACAAACGAGGACTGTGAAGCTCTCCAGACGAAGCTGAAGGCAGAGCATCATGACTTCTGGTACTTTGTTGTCCGTTTTCTGGTAACCACCGGCGCCCGAGTCAGTGAACTGGTACAGATCAAAGTGGAGCATCTGGCCTGCGGGTATCTTGATCTTTATTCCAAGGGCGGAAAAATCCGCCGCATCTACATTCCAGATTTGCTCTGCCAGGAAGCAAAAACATGGTGCGAACGCCGCGGCATTGCCTCCGGCTTTCTTTTTGTTGGAAAAAATGGACGCCCCGTGACGACCAGAGGCATCCATTCCCAGTTAAAACATTATGCAATCCGGTACGGGATCGATCCCACTACCATGTACCCACATTCTTTCCGCCATCGCTTCGCGAAAAACTTTTTATCCAGAAGCGACGATATTTCTCTGCTGGCAGATCTTCTCGGACATGAAAGCATTGAGACCACCCGTATCTACCTCACACGTTCCAGTAAAGAACAAAAACTTCTACTGGATGAGATGGTAACCTGGTAGGATCCGTGTGATCCTCCGAAAGTTTCTCAGTTCCACTGGATTGAATCCCATGCAGCGGAATCTTCAAATCCAAGTTTCCAGCATGCGACTCCTGCCAGATCATTCTGTCGGATCACGTTCATCTTCTCTTTCAGAGACCGCTCCTCTTCCATCCAGAGGAACTGAGCGCCATCACTTGTCTGCACCTCGCCATAATACTGGGCAGTATCTGCCTGCCAGGTGAGCTCCACCTGATTATTATCCACCCATCTTTTTTCCTCTGCGATCCCCATCGCTTTGGACGTGATCGTTCCATCTCCGGCTTCCGTCCAAAGTCTCGTATAAAACGGAACTCCGCCTATCAGTTTTTCTCTCGGAACATTCTCCAGCATTCCGGCAATCCCGTTCTTCACATAATTGATAGAAGATACAGAACCCGCCTCACCTCCTGCAAAGTGCTCATCATATCCCATCATGATCACATAATCTGCCACGATCCCCTGTTCTTTCAGATCATAAAAACTGTTATATCCGGCCGGAACATAGTTATCCACCGACAGGATGATCCCTTTCTGTCTGCACGGGATCGACAATTCACGGATAAATTCAATATAATGGACACCTGCTTCTTTTTTCAGGCTTTCGAAGTCGAGATTCAGACCGTCCAGATCATATTTTTCTACATCCGTGATCAGGCTGTCGATCAGTTTTCGCCGTGTGGAAGTCGATGCCAGCAGCGTCTCTGTCTGAACATCTGCGCTGAAATTATCAATCAGTGCCCACACCTGAAGTCCTTTTGCATGGGCTTTCGCCACATAATCTTTGCTCGCAAGCGACTTGTAATTTCCATTATTATCCGTCAGGGAAAACCATGTCGGGGAGATCACGTTCATTCCTTTTGTCTTTGTCACAACGCTGTCAAAGCTATTATTTCCATCCTGGGTCGTCACCTGATGCCATCCGAGAACGATCTTCCCACTCATACTGGTACTCTTGTATACAGGTGCTTCAAAATTCCCGGAAAATTTCTGACTTTCCACATCAGACAGTCTCTTATTCTCTACATACCCGACATTTCCGTCCGGGGATGCGACCCGCGACCATTTTTCCATTGTATCGATGACCGTCACCGTATCATCCCTGCCAAGATCCGTTACGATCTTGCTCTTGACCCCACCTTTTATCCTCAGACTGGTATTTTTCTTCACGCGGGCTACGTTTCTCGCCCCCCAGTCATTGATCAGGACTCGTTTCCCATCGCCGGAATCAAAAGCCTGGATCTGCACATCCGTGTAGTTCGCGATCAGACCGAGAGTCAGGTAGACTTCTTCATCCTTCACAAGAAGCAGCGGCGCACCATTGGAGCCCTTTGTCTCCGCATCGGCATAGACGATCTGATCCGGCAATGCATATACAAGAAGATCTTCTATACTGTCCCAGTAAAAACGCTCATTGATATGGTCATTTACCCACGAGATAGGTAGGTAAGTCTGACCGTTTTCATAGATTCCTGTCTGCTCCTGCTGTTCATAATTATAAATGATCGCCGTCTCATCCCCTGATACATGATAAACTTCCGCAAGATCTGCCCTCTCTTTCGTCGGCATATACCGCTCCAGTACCCGGAATCCGACAAAGCCGGCTGCGATCAGGATGATCAGACTGACAGCGGTCAATACAGGAACTATTTTTTTCATTTGTCATCACTCTTTCCGCATGCTATTCTTCAAAGATCCGCATCTGTTTCTGCCTCTCTCCGTATACATGCTGAATCGTTATTTTATTGCGGATGATCCGGCAAAATACACACGGACGTATACTTTGCCGGATCTTAAGGATAGTTTTAGTATACCACAACGCGAAATGTCTGTCTGTTAACTTTTTGTAACGAATTACCGTCAGCAATCTTACGGACCATCCGGCAGAACGATCCCCTGTTTTTTGAATCTGTATTCCGTTATTCGCGTCTGTCCAGGATCCTCACCCGGAACCGGCAGTTTTTCCATCTGCGAGCGGCAACACTTTTTCTATCTTCTCGTTCTTCTTCTCCGTCCGGAATTTCTCGTCTCTGAAATATCTGCTTCGCTCAGATATACTTTATCAAACCGGATCTCCTTTAATCCACCTCCTTCTGCCTGCACATAATCCCCCATGTAGAACATTCCGTCCTCACGCACTTCAAACAGCTTTTCCCACTCTCTCTGACCGGAAAGCTTTCCATCCATGTAGATCGGGATCCCTTTTTCCGTGTACCTCTTAAGTCCGTTCAGGTAGCGAGTCATCTCCTCGGTCTTCTGCTCTTCTGATCCATACGTTCCATTTACTGTTTCCATACTCATATATACCTTTCCCTTTTTCATATCGCGCATTGATCCTGCGCATGGTCTTTCCGTCATCCCGCATCGATCTTCCCCCTGTTGTCGCTCTTCGTCTGTTCAATCCACTGTCAGTAAATTTCTGCCATTTTTGCTTTCAAGCCAATGTTTTCTTACGGTCAGCGCAGTAGATGCGCAGACCTACTAAATAATTACGTTAAATGCATCTGAATTCAGGTCAGATCTGCGCCCGGCAGAAGAAGGTATTTTCTGTGACATGTTTCTCCCCAATGCTGCGTCATTGACTGATCAGATCTCATTTATCATGTTGCTTTGTAAGCATTCAGCAAGCCTGTTTATTTCCATCTTCCCATCACAGGATCCGTTTAAAAAATTCTCCGCATTCCTCCGTGACCGAGAAAGCATCCGCTGAAAACGGAATCCGTTCTGCATTGATCCGATATCTTCTTGAGAATTCTCTTCTGGTCTCCTCGCTCCCAAATACCGCGAGACTCTGCCAGCTCTTTTTCTGCTTCGCTCTTTTCTCCATCTCGAATTCCCGGAAACTTTCCTGCTGCCACTCTGTAAAGGAACCCACCAGAAATTTCTTATCACATCTCCAGTATGATTCATGTTCACCGTCTTTGACCGATCCAAAATCGATCAGGATATCGTCATATCCTTCCAACAGCACCTCCTTTATATTCTCCGGCCCTGCATGCTTATAATAATCCGCATCCAGGATCCTGTATGGATTTTTCCGTCCCGTCTGTCCCGTACAGACCTGCTCGAGTCTTTCAAAGTCTCCTGACTCATTAAATTCCAGCAATATTGCTTTTCTCCTGAGATAACCCGTGAGATAGTTTGCCAGCATGATTGAAAAATGTGTGCATCCCACTCCGACATTGCTGCCCGCGATCCCAATCATCCTGCATCGTTTCTCCTGTATCCCGCCAATAATTTTTTTCTTTTCCATCTGGTCCCCCCTGTACCATCATTCCACAATTCCCGGTAACAGGTGTTGGCAGCTTTATCTTCTTTAAATGGATTCGAAAAGAACGGAAGAAAGAAATAATGAATATCAGATAAAACTTTTGGAAGTTTCAGACGTGCTTTTTTCTCCATATGGTTGAAGAGCAGGATCACCTTTCCACGGCTTTTCAGCATTTTTGCCGCATTTACAGCCCTGTCGATCTCCCACCATTTTCCCCCGCATACAAGAACATAAAAATCCGCTCCCGGAAGTTCCCGTCCTGACCGGATCACTCCCGCGTCCTTTATGATTACTGGAAAATAAAGATATGGCAGCTTCACAGCTTCGCCATAATAAGGCCGGATGTTTCCGCATCCGATTTGATATACGCCGTTCCGGTCCGCCTTGACCCCCATATTTTTCGCAAGGGTGCGGACCGTATCCGTATCGTATTCTTCCTGATATAAAGCCGGACACCCGTTTCGGGTCAGAAAGTAAGACATTCCGAGAGCTGCATGGGTCGTTCCGATCCCCGCCCCAGCTCCGGTAAAAACAACGATTCGAGATTCTATTGCCTGCTCTTTTATCTGGTTTTGCAGTTCCTGCAGCGTCCTCTGCAGTTCTTCCGCGCTCTGGTACCGCTCCTCTTTCTCCGCTTTCATGCACCCGCGGATGATCCGGTCAAGTTTTCTGTATTCCGGTTCGTTTATAACTTCCAAAGTACTCCCGGGAACGTCTCCATGGCTCATAAAGTAAAGCAGCGCACCGATCGCGTATACATCCGTTCTGCAGTCTAAAGGTTCTCCTTTATACTGTTCCGGTGCAGCAAAACCAATTGTCCCATACCGTTCTCCAAATGCGGCGGCATCTGACGCGTATTGTGCGTGATCAAAATCCGTTAGCCGAAGGATTCCGTTGCATACCAGCAGATTTTTTGGCTGCAAGTCTAAATATAAAATAGGGTTTTCTGCTGAATTCATGAACTGAATGATACGGCAGATCTGTATTCCAAGATTCACTGCCGTCTTAACCGACAAGCTGCCCAGGCGTTTCACCAGAGCATATAAAGATTCGCCTTCCAGATATTCTTCGATCAGATAACTGTATCCGGTATCTTCTTCCACATCATAGACGATTGGGATTCCCGGATGTCTCAATGTTTTCAGAAAAAGTGCTTCTTTTCTAAAAGTATCATAATCCGCTATGGACTTGGGAACGACTTTTACTGCCCGATACTCTTCCAGCTCTACGTGGTACGCCAGATACACGGTACCGGACCGTCCATTTCCCAATTCTCCGCACAACCGATATTTGCCAAACAGAACGCGTTCGATAAATCTTCACACCTCCTTTCGGCAATACAACCTCTTGTGACTATTCTAATATAGATACTCCCATTTTAAATCATCTTGTAGATGTCAAAACTGATTAAATTTTAATAAATTCTCCTCATATGATTGCAAAAGCCGAATAGGATATAGTATATTATAGATGTGAAAATGCGGTCTTTTGCCCTTTTACCAGAGACCGATCGACCGCAATGATCTTTGATTAGTAATAAGACAGGAAGTGATCCTATGAAAATAGAACGTATCAATGAAAACCAGATCCGCTGCACACTCAGCAACTTTGATCTGAGCGTCCGCAATATGAACCTCGGCGAACTGGCTTATGGAAGCGAAAAGGCGCGCAGCCTTTTCCGCGAAATGGTCCAGCGCGCAGCAAACGAGGTCGGCTTTGAAGCGGAAGATATCCCGCTTATGGTCGAAGCGATCCCTATGGCGAACGAAAGTGTTATGCTGATCATCACGAAAATGGAAGATCCCGAAGAACTCGACACCCGTTTTTCCAAGTTCTCACCGGCAGACGATGAGGATGAGAATGGATGGGGAAATCTCACTGCGGAGGTACTGGAAGGCGCTGACGGGCTGATCAATATCCTGACCCAGAGCGGGATCCTGAAACCGGAAGGCGCGAACACTCCGGCACCATCCTCTGCATCTGCAACTGATCCGCAGAAAAACCCGGAACCGGCAAATCCGGCACAGTTTACGAGGATCTACCAGTTCTCTTCCCTTGACCTAGTCTGCGAGGCAGCAAGACAGACCGGCGCTGTTTTTAACGGAAGCAGTGTTCTCTACAAGAATCCGGAAAATGGCGTTTTTTATCTGATCCTCAGGAAGGAAGATGACGATGAGCTGTCCTTCAGCCGGGTCTGCAATACCCTCTCCGAATACGGAACAAGATTAAAAGGCGATGCGGCAGCATCCGGCGCCTACTATGCGGAGCATTACGATGTGATCGTAAAAAAAGATGCCCTGAAGGTACTTCAGAACTTATGATCTCCGTGAAATATTTTATGTATATCTCCGCGCGAGTGCGCATCTTAGGCACTCAGTGCCTTTTTGATTAACAGGAAGTTCCATCGAAATTTCCTGTTGATCAAAAAAAGGCTGTGATCCAGGAAGATCTCCCCGGTGTCACAGCCTTTTTTCATTTCTCTGATATTTTCCAAAGTCAGCAGACCGATCGTTTTCGATCAGTTAAACATTACTGCTGCTTCTGAGCCAGATATTCGTTGATCACACTTACAAGTTTCTCTACCGGAATTCCGTGAACCATGCAAGCCTCTTCCAGAGACTCCATCTGAGAAGACGGGCATCCGATGCAGTGCATTCCAGCGCCCATTAAGATCTGAGCCATATTTTCATCAACCTGAAGAAGCTCACCGATGAGCATTTCTTTTGAAATCTGCATGATAAATCCTCCTTTCACCTTCGAAATCTGCCGAGGGCAATTTTCTACGATTGTTTCCGGCATAACAAGCGTACCGCCATATATGCCAGCATATCGAGAGTATAATACTTTTTTCGTTTCTTGGCAAGGAGGTTTTGCAAAACTAACCGCAGTTATCTCTGTCTAACCGCATATTTACTGGTTTTTTGTTCCTCATTAGGTACATTTTTTCATGATTTACCCCTTGAATAATTTGACCGTTTATTATAGAATGAAAGAAATAAACAAAGGAGGTATTTTGTCATGGCATATGTAATTAGCGATAGCTGCGTTAGCTGCGGTACTTGTGCTGGTGAATGTCCGGTAAACGCTATTTCTCAGGGAGATGGACAGTACGTAATCGACGCTGATACTTGCATCAGCTGCGGTACTTGTGCTGGTGTCTGTCCGACAGGCGCAATCAACGAGGGTTGATCACAAACGCAAACCAATACATAAAAGCCGTTGTTCCCAAAGGAGCAGCGGCTTTTTTGATCTATGCAGATCTTCCTCATCACAATTTATTTGCATTGCGTCCAAACTTTTTCTTTCTGAAGAGTGATGGCAGAAACGGCGCCTTTGCCGCCGCAGCTTCCGCCCGCCCCCTGCTCTCCTTCTGGTAGAGTCTTATCGTCTCGTCCAGCTGGCGAAACCGCTCTTCGTCCCGCTCATCCGCTACCCTCATCAGATAATCGATCTCCTTCAGCACCTTATCATTCACCATCCTGCTGATATCCTGACTCAGCTTTTCATTGTTCTCTTCGATGGCCTGTCCAATCATCTGGGTGAGGAAATCCTTAAACTGTTCCGCCTTCTCCCGGTTCATGAGCTCCGTGATCTCCCCGGGATCCATCTTCTCCAGATTCTTCTTCTCCTGTTCCGCGCATTCTCTCAATGCCGACGCAACATCCTCCTCTAAAATATCTGTAGGTGCCACCGATTCTCCCTCCGCATCCAGGGTTTTCGCAAGTGCCGCCTTGATCGCCTTGAGCTGATACCCTTTTTCCTTCAATTCCTTGATCTGCTTAAAAAGACGAATATGAAAATCCGTATAATACCGATGTCCCATCTCGTTGCGCGGGATATTCATCTCCAGTTCTTCCTCCCAGTAGCGAAGTACATGAGATTCCACGTCAACCTTTTTCGAGGCATCAGAGATCAGATAATGTGTTTCTGACATGGCTGTTCTCTTCCTTTCACATGATTTCCCATTACAGCATCATACAGAATTTTCTGCTGATCAGATTTCTGTCCGCAAACTGTAACGATTTCTCAACTCTGTTCCTTCTGATTCTGCAGCATATTTCAGACCGCCCTCTGCACGCAAACCAGTTACCAGATCGTTAATAATATATGTGAAGGCATGTCCCAATATGACAAAAGCGCCCGTTTTCATCTGAAGATCAGTTGAAAACGGGCGCTCAAACAGCAATCTGTTACTGCTGCTCTTTTGCAATATTCACAAACCGGGTCAGCTCCGGTTTCCATCCAAGATATACCGTTCCGATCGGGCCGTTACGCTGTTTAGCGATAATGACTTCCGCCGTATTCGGATTATTCGTATCTTTATTATAGTAATCATCACGGTACAGGAACATGACTACATCGGCATCCTGCTCAATAGCTCCGGACTCTCGAAGGTCCGAAAGCATCGGACGATGGTCTGTTCTCGTCTCACAGGCACGCGACAGCTGGGACAGGGCGATGACCGGAACACTCAGCTCCCTGGCGATCGCCTTCAGGGATCTTGAAATCTCGGAGATCTCCTGTTGTCGGTTGTCGCCGTTCTTTCCGCTTCCCGACATTAACTGCAGATAGTCGATCATGACAAGATCGAGACCATGTTCCAGTTTGACCTTCCGGCATTTGGAACGCAGTTCCATGATGGAGATACCAGGTGTATCATCAATGACAAGTTTGGAACTTCCGATCGTCCCGATTCCTTCCACGACAGCATCCCAGTCAGCATCCGTCAGAGTACCGGTACGGAGTTTCTGGGAATCCACATTGGACTCCATGGAAAGCATACGGTTTACCAGCTGTTCCTTCGACATCTCCAGGCTGAAGATCAGGCAGGTCTTCTGTCTGCGGACCGCGATATAATCCGTAATATTTAACACGAATGCAGTCTTACCCATAGACGGTCGGGCCGCGATCAGGATCAGGTCCGACGGCTGAAGTCCGGACATCCGGTAATCCAGATCGATAAATCCGGTCGGAAGACCCGTTACCGTGGATTTTGACCGGGTTGCCTGCTCGATCTTGTCGAGAACATTTAACGCAACCTGGCGGATCGGCACAAAATCTCCGGACGCACGGCTCTCCAGAAGATTAAAGATCTGTTTTTCCGTGTCGGCCAGGATCGTCTCCAGACTGTCCTTTCCTGCATAGCAGTTGTTCGCAATCTCCTCGTTGATCCTGATCAGACGGCGGAGAACTGCTTTTTCATGAACGATCGTCGCATAGGACCGGACATTTACCGAGGTCGGAACAGTCGCAAGAATATCGCGGACAAAGTCCAGGCTGCATACCTCCGGCGGAACATCCTTCTCCTTCAGTCTGTCCTGAAGTGTGACCAGATCTACCGGTTTTCCTTCATTGAACAGCTCCACCATGGTATCGAACATGATCCCATACTGTTTCTGATAAAAATCATCCGCAACCACGATCTCCGACGCCGCGATGATCGCATCCCGGTCCATTAACATTGAACCGATCACCGACTGTTCCGCCTCAATACTGTGCGGCAGGACTCTCTTTACTAACGCTTCTTCCATCTTTTTTTACGCTTCAACGACTTTCACGCTGAGTCTCGCTGTTACTTCTTTGTGAAGTTTGATCGGGACCTCAAAGCTTCCGATGCTCTTGATCGGCTCCGGAAGTACCATCTTCTTCTTGTCGATATCGAGCTTTAACTGATCTTTCGCCGCTTTAGCGATTTCTTTCGTGGAAACAGAGCCAAACGCACGTCCGCCTTCACCGGCTTTGATCGATACGGTAACGGACATCTTGTCGATCTCCTCCGCAAGTTTCTTTGCTTCTGCAAGCTGCTCTGCCGCGATCTTCTCTGCATTTGCTTTCTGGAGCTTTAAGTCATTTAAATTCTTGGATGTCGCCTCAACACCAAGTTTTTTCGGAAGGATAAAGTTTCTCGCATATCCGTCATTTACCTTTACAACCTGGCCTTTTTTGCCAAGTGCCTTCACATCCTCTAATAATACAACTTCCATCTTAAATTTCTCCTTTCTCCAGCATCATATCGATGACGCCTTTTACCTTCTCCTTGGCCTCCTCAACGGTAGCGCCCGGGAGCTGTGCGCCTGCAATCGTTCTGTGTCCGCCTCCGCCCAGCTTTTCCATCATGACCTGGACATTGACTTCGTCGATCGATCTCGCGCTGATATAGATCTTGCCTTCATATGGGGTAAGAACGACAGATGCCTTCATTCCCACAATGTCAAGAAGCTCGTTTGCAGCCTGTGCGCCTACTACTGTCGGGCTTTCTACGCCCTCTGCCGGGCACACGCTGATGGCAAAGTATTTCTTATAGACCTCTGCCTGACGGACTGCCTCGGCTCTCGCCTTGTAGTCCTCCATACTGTCACGGAACAGCTTCCGGACTCTCGTCACGTCCGCTCCGTTTCTTCTAAGGAACGCCGCCGCCTCAAAAGTGCGGACGCCCGCCTGATTTGTAAAGTTGTTCGTATCGATCACGATTCCCGCGTACATAGCGTCCGCCTCCGGAGATTTGATCCGGATACTGTCGGCAACATACTGTAAAATCTCCGCCACCAGCTCGCAGGCAGATGACGCGTAAGGCTCAACGTAGGACAGCGTCGCGTTTGTGATGATCTCGCTGGACTGACGGTGGTGATCGATGACAACGATCGTCTTCACAAGCTTTAAAAGGTCCGGTTCTTCTGTGATACTCGGGCGGTTGACGTCCACAACGACAAGCGCCGTATTGTTATCCACGATATCCGCGGCCTCACTTCCTGTGAGGAACAGGTCCTTCGGATAATCGCCGGTCTCAAAGCGTTCCATCATCGGACGCACCGAGGAGGTCACCTCATTGATCACGATGTGGGCTTTTTTATTCAGCGCCGATGCGATCCGGTACATACCGATCGCCGCACCGAAACAGTCGATATCGCCGATCTTATGTCCCATGATCAGCAGGCAGTCCTTCGTCTCAAGAAGTTCCCTGAGCGCATGGGCTTTGACGCGGGCCTTGACACGGGTCGTCTTCTCTAACTGCTGGGCCTTTCCGCCGTAATACTGGATCTTCTGGCCGCATTTTACTACCGCCTGGTCACCGCCACGGCCGAGGGCCATATCGATCGCTGTACGGGCATAATCATAGTTCTGGCTGTAGGTATCGCCATTCATTCCGATACCGATACTTAGGGTCACCGCCATCTCGTTTCCGATATTGACGGTCTTTACCTCCTCAAGCAGTCCAAACCGCTCTTTTTCCAGACGCGGCATATAGCACTGCTTGATCGCGAAGAAATACTTATCCTTCTCCAGTTTCTTTACGATACCGTTGACCGCCGAAATGTACTTGTTGATCTTTCGGTCGATCAGGGCCGTTAAGAGCGATCTGCGGACTTCCTCGACGCTCTCCAACGCCTCATCATAGTTGTCCAGATAGATCAGGCCTGCGACCATCTTCTGGTCTGTGATCGCCTGCTTGTAGTTGTAGAGCTCTGTCTCATCATAGAGATACACCGCAAGGATCTGCTGCTCTGTCTGCTTCTCCGGGATTCCGGAGGCAAGTTCATCCGGGCGGATCGTCACGCGTTTCATACTCACGCGGTATTTCGATTCCCCATAGATCACATGGACTTCCATCGCATTTTCCATCTTCTCGAGGGATTCCACTGTGATCTCCTTGAAGAGCATTGTCAGGCTTTTCCCTGCGCTCTTCTCTTCTTTGGTCACCGCCTCAAAGGCGCGGTTCATCCAAAGGATCTTACCATCCGTGTCCGCGATCGCGTAGGGCAGCTCCAGAGACGCCAGAAGCTGTTTCTGGCTCCAGCTGTATGCCGACGCAAAGGACACCAGACTGCCGAGAGCCCGCTTCTTTCCGTACATATACAGGGTTCCGGCACACGCCGCGTAGATCACCGTAAATGCAAGCATCACGAGTCCCGCCTTGCGTGAGATCAGGTTGACCGCAGCTCCCGCAAGAATTACCAGTGCCGTTAAAAATACCGGCCACTGAAGGTAAAGCTGCAGAATATGGCTGACCTTTTTATCATCTTTCATTCTTATCTCCTATCCGCCGCCCTTTAAAAATGGGCATAGCAAGACCATAAAAAGAATGTGCCTTGACACATTCTCGCGCCGAGCGCAGTCGCTTGCGATAGACTCCTCTTGCGCGAGTGTGCATTTGACACGTTAGTGCCTTTTTATGCATGGAGAAATTCGGGCAGAATCTCTCCATGTATCAGAACCGACTTTGGGGATAGTATACCATAGATACAGGCATTTGTCCATGATCCGCTTGGGGCGGACATGGCTGGCTGCTGAGTGTTTATCATATTTATACTGTATACAAAATATCCTGTGTCTTTTCGCTTTTGTTTACTGAGAAATTAAAAAGTATGATATAATGGCTTAGATACCGATAGATCGTATGAGCACAAATCACCAATTCCAAAATTTTGTGTATGAAAGGACATATGTTTATGAAAGCAACCGTACTCTCAGACAACATCCCCGCCGAAAATCTCGGCTGTGAATGGGGATTATCCATTTTCATTGAATATCATGGAAAACATATTCTTCTCGATGCCGGGGCATCCAGGCTTTTTCTGAAGAATGCTGATGTGCTTGGACTGAACATGAAAGACGTGGATTTCGGAGTTCTTTCCCACGCACACTACGACCATGCGGATGGAATCCCGGAATTTTTCAGGGTAAATTCGTTTGCACCGTTCTATTTTAGGGAAACCACCGGAGAAAACTGCTGCAAAGGTGTCTGGAATTATAAGAAATACATCGGTATTCCAAAGGGCATGTTAAAAAAGTATCCGGACCGGATCAAGCTCGTCTCCGGGGACTTTTCACCGTGTGACGGGGTTTATCTGATTCCACATAAGACTCCGGGCCTGGAGAAAAAAGGAATCCGGGAGCACATGTACCTGAAGGAAAAACGGCACTGGAAGCCGGATTCCTTCTCCCACGAACAGAGTCTCGTCTTCGACACCCCGGACGGTCTTGTGATCTTCAACAGCTGTTCCCACGGCGGCGCCGATACCATTATCCGCGAGATCACCGCGACTTTCCCGAATAAAAAAGTAAAAGCCCTGATCGGCGGCTTCCATCTCTATAATAAGACCGACGCAGAGATCCTTGCCCTCGCCGAAGGGATCCGCTCCACCGGTATTTCTGAAATCTACACCGGCCACTGTACCGGAGATCATGCCTTTGATCTCCTGCGAGAGACGTTAGGAGAATCCGTTCACAAGCTGCATGCGGGGCTTGTGATGGAGTTTTAAAAGAAACTCCGCACAGCTTCCCGTGCGGAGTTCTTGTATTACCCGTTTCAATTGTTGTTCTCTACCCGATCAGGCTCATTAAGTATCCTACAAATGCGCCGCCCGGTGTTCCAATAATATTGCCGAGAAGAGCCATCAGGATACCGATCGGAACCAGTGCGCTGCTGTATGCACCTGCAAGTACCGGTGCTGTCGCAGTTCCTCCGACATTCGCCAGAGATGCAACCGCACAGGTAAAGATATCCAGTCGGATCAGCTTTGCAAGGATTACCATAACCGCTATATGGATCAGCAGGATCAGGAATCCGGCAGCCAGCCATACCGGTGCATTTCCCATAGCAGAAATATCTGCTCTGGAAGCGATCATCGCGACGACAATGTAAAGCATGATATTGGAAACTTCTTCCGTTCCCTTAATCTTTCCAAAAGGAGTCATTGCTACGATCAGACCTACAGCTGTTACAAGAAGAACTGTCCAGGTTGCCTTATCAAAAACAGGCAGAACAGACGCAACCATAACACCGGCATCCTTGGACAGAGAGGATATAAAGAAGGATACGCCGATTAAAAGAAGCATGTTTTTCCAGCTAAGAGGTCTCTTGTCCTCCCTTGCCTCTTTTTCCAGAGATGCTCCTACTTCATCGATCAGACGTACATCTGCCTTTGTCCAGGAGTTGAATTCCTTAGAGAAGTTGATCACCCACAGAAGGAACATAACATAGATTACTGCACAAACCGAATCCATTACCAGAGAATATGCCAGACTTTCTTCACTTACATCCAGAATTGCCTGAATCGCCAGCATATTACTGCCGCCGCCTAACCAGCTTCCGCACAGTGCTGCAAGTGCTTTCCAGCTTTCCGGACCCAGTAATTTATGGAAAATACCATAGCTTACTACAAAACCAACACCGATTGAAATACTCGCTGAGAAGAAACCGATCAGCATTTTCGGTCCTAATTTAATGATCTTTTTCAGATCACAACGCAGCAGCATTAAAAACAGCATTGCGTAGAGTAACGGATTTTTGATCGATACGTAAATGGCTGACGTATCCTGCAGATCCCATACTTTCATAGTACATAAAAACATCATGCCTAAATAGATCAGAACGATCGGCGGCGCAAATTTAAAAAAGGTCTGTGCGCCTTTTCCCCGCAGGTACACGGGAAGATTGACCAGAATTGCTGCTAACAGCATTAAAGTGGCCAGATAGATAAATCCATCATGAATCATTTGAAATGCTCCATTCCGCCACCGGATATCGGTGGGCTTTATTTTCTTATTCAGAACATGTCAAAACGGGCGGTTGAAATTTTTAGCTCCCCCTTCCTTCTCCTTTTCGATACCTTTTCACGAACCGCAAACCAATGTGGAAACAGCACAGCAACTTGTTGCCTCTTCACAACATTGATGCAGAAGCTTGTAAAAAAAGGTCCAGAATAACGTTCTGGATCTTTGAATTACATCTTGAATAGTTTTACTGCCCTTCCACATTGCTGTTTCTTTTTTTGACTTTTCCTCTATGTAGTATAAAGGGTGTCAGCAAAAAAGTCAATTTTCAGACATAAATATCCTTAAAAGCCCTTTTGATTCAGCTCCTTATATTTTTCCAGCTTTCAGGAAAAACAAATTTCTTTTTCTTATTTCGATTTAATGTCAATACCTGTCATAACTCCATCTGTTCAGCGCGATCTTCGCGCGGGTGCACATCATCGGCATTTAGCGCCTTTTTGTGTAACAGGAAATTCCCTGCTGCGCAAAAAAAGGATCCCACATGATCTCTCATATGGAATCCTCGAATGATGCTTCAAATTAATTAGATAAAACCTTACTTTATCCGTGAAAATCCTTATTATAAGGAATTATTCACATGTGTACGGCATAAGAGCAATATGACGTGCTCTCTTGATAGCTACTGTTAAAGCTCTCTGGTGCTTTGCGCAGTTGCCTGTGATTCTTCTCGGGAGGATTTTTCCTCTCTCGGATACGTATCTCTTTAACTTGTTTACGTCCTTGTAATCGATCTCGCCGTTCTTATCGCCGCAGAATACGCAAACTTTTTTTCTTCTATGCATGCCGCCTCTTCTTACTCTGGAAGAATCGGACTTGTCACCTTTATTGAATGCCATTTTAAATTACCTCCTGTTAGTTTCGTTGTCTGTAACCGTCCAACGCTTGTCCGGCCACGTGCAAACTCAGTCTACTCACAGCGAATTAGGAGTAACGCACTGTATTGTCTCAGACTGGTATTTAGTTGAATGGAAGTCCTTCGTCCTCGACTCCATCCGGAATATTCATAAATCCATCGCCGATCGCACTGGACGGAGCAGGTCTTGTTGCCTGCTGGTAGCCGCCGCGATTACCGCCGCCGTAGCTGTTTCCGCCGCCAAAGCCGCTGTTATCGCCGCCCTGACCCTTGCTGTCAGCGAATTCCTGGTCATCTACAATAATATCTGTTGTATAGACCTTCTGGCCATCCTTATTTACATAGCTTCCGGTCTGGATTCTTCCGGAAACCAGTACACGCATGCCCTGACGGAAATATTTCTCCGCAAATTCACCGGCACGATCAAAAGCTACGATGTTGATAAAATCGGCCGTCTGGCCCTGATCGCCGTCCTGGCTTCTTCTGCCTCTTCTGTCAACTGCAAGCGTATATCTTGCGATCGCCATAGAGCGCTCGCCCTGGGAATAGCGTACTTCCGGGTCTCTGGTTAATCTACCCATAAGGATAACTCTGTTCATATTCTCACTCTTTCTTTATTAAGCGTCCTGTCTTACGCAAAGATAACGGACAACCGGCTCCATAATACGGATATGAGCCTCTACCTCGTTCGGGCAGTTTGCCTCGCCCTCGAAGTGGATGAAGTAGTAGAATCCCTCTTTGCTCTTCTGGATCTCATATGCAAGTCTCTTCTTGCCCCATTCGTCCACATCAACGACATTGCCGCCGAAACGTGTGATATAGCCTTTCACCTTTTCAAGTGCGGCTGCTCTTTCGTCATCCTCAAGTTTTGCGCTAAGAACAACTGCTAACTCGTATTTGTTCATAGTTTCTTAAACCTCCTTCTGGTCTTCCGGCCCCCGATTTTCAGTATCAGGAGCAAGGATTTTTTACATGTCACAGGTAATAATCTTAGCAAAAAAGAGCAGGAAATGCAAGCACTTTTTGCCTGATTTCCTGCTCTTTTTATACTTTTTTCATTTCTTACCGTCTTTCACACCGGCGGGAAATTCTACGCCGGTCGAAATTGGGTGATCCGGTCTTTTTTTCAGAAATATTATCTGAAATTACGCCGTTTTTCTTGAAAAGATGCCTTTTACTTTATCGATATACGGCTTCGTCCACGGAATATTTCCAAGAAGGACGAATAATGTACAGATGGAAAGAACGATCGTGATCGGATGTCCGAACATCGCCATAAACGGGTTGTCGGAGGACGATGCCAGAGACACGGCCTGGCGGAAGTTGGAATCCATCATCTTTCCGAGTACCATCGCAAGGATCAGCGGGGCAACCGGATAATCGAACCGGCGCATCATGAATCCCATCAGTCCGAAGAAGAACATGAGTCCCACATCAAACAGACGGTTGTTGCACGCAAAGGAACCGATCACGCAGAGGCTCGTTACCACCGGGATCATGATATTCTTCGGGATCGTAATGACCTTACAAATCCTCGGGGCAACAATCAGTCCTAACAGTAAAAGTGCAAAGCACGCGATGATCCCCGCTACTACGATCGAGTAGAAGGATTCTTTGTTCTGGGTGATAAATAACGGACCCGGCTGTAAGCCATGGACATAGAATACGGAAAGGATGATCGCGGTAACTGCGTCGCCCGGAACCGCTAACGTCAGCATCGGAATCAGCGCACCGCCGATACATGCGTTGTTGGAGGACTCACTGGCCACGATTCCTTCCACCGCGCCCTCACCGAAGGGAACCTCCGGCTTCTTTACGAGACGCTTCGCCTCATTGTACGCGATAAAGGATGCCACCGGTCCGCCGGCTCCCGGAAGAGCTCCGACTAAAAGACCGATCGTCGATGTATATAAGGAAAGTTTCCAGCTCTTTAAGATCTCTTTCAAGCTGACTTTCGTCTTTTCCATTGCAAGGACGTTCTGCTCCTGCTTCATGTTGTATACAACAGAGAGAACTTCCGCGAATCCAAAGAAGCCGACGAGTGCCGGTACCGTGCTGACGCCGCCGGTAAGGTTCTGGATCCCGAAGGTCAGACGTTTTGTTCCCATTAACGGGTCAAGTCCGATCATGCTGATCACGAGACCGATCATAACACTGATCAGGCCCTTCGCATAGTTCTTCGTGCTGACGGATCCGACCGTCGCAAGTCCGAACAGAGCTAACAGGAAATAATCCATTTTTGTAAATTTGATCGCAACTCTGGAGACCGGCTCTGCGAGAAGTCCGAGCGCCAGAAGTCCAAATAAGCTTCCGATGAAGGAATAGATCGTTGCGGTAAACAGTGCTTTGTAGGACTGCCCTTTTTTCGACATCGGATATCCGTCAAGCGTTGTTACAACGGAGGACGGAGCGCCCGGAATGTTGATCAGGATCGCCGATACCGCGCCGGAGAATACTCCGACTACATATACGCCCATGATCATCGCAAGGGCGTCTGAATGTTCCCAGGTATAAGTAATGGATACAAGAAGCGCTGTCGCCATGGACACGGAAAGTCCCGGGATCGCACCTACGAACAGACCAGCCACAGAACCAAGGAGAACCATGAGGATAAACCGCGGATCGACCACGGATAACATCTGTAACATTTTCCCTTTCTCCTTTCTATGGCAGAAGCACATGTAAGAATGTGCGGAATGCAAGGCTTAAAAATAATGTAGTTCCGATCGGTACAAATACGAGGACCGGGATCTTTCTGACGCCCATGAAGATCATCATGGCGATCAGGAACACGATGGTCACAACTTCAAATGTTGAAAATGTGTACGCAAAAGATAAAATTCCGATGGTCACATACGGAACATTTACAAAAGCAAGTGCTGCATAGTAGAGCACACAGAGGATCAGCGCGATCACGACCCAGCGCCGCTTTTCTGTTTTTTCTGCTTTTGACACCTTCCTGTCATTCGGAACCGCGGCTTCTTTTTTCATTGCCGTAACTCCCTCTCCGACGATCCATAAGGACAGACCGATCATGGCAAGCGCCACGATGAGCGGAAACAGATACGGGGACTGCGCCCAGCTCTTGTTAAATCCCTTTGCGTAGGATGAAAGAGAATACGAGAGCAGCACAAGGCCGCTCCCGCAAAATACAATTCCTTCGACGATCAGCGAATGAATTTTATTCTTCATTGATTATTCTCCAATTCTCTTGATGCCGAACTCTTCCGGACTCTTTTCAGCAACACCGTTGTCATACTGTAACCAGCAGATAACAGATTTCCAGTTGTCGTAGAAGGCCTGGATGGAAGCTTCATCTGTATACTCTTTGTATACCGGATCAGCTGCATTCTGCTCTACGAACTCTGTCCACTCCGGATCAGCAAATACTTTCTGGGATGCTGCCTTTAATACGTCGACAACCTCCTGCGGAGTATCGTTGTTTACAACGAAGGAAAGAAGTGTGTACGGGATATTTAAGTACTTCTCAGCTTCCGGAACTGTCTCTGTGAATGCCGGGATATCCGGGTAAGCGTCCATTCTCTTGTCAGAGAATACTGCTAACGGTTTTACGTCGCCGCTCTCGATATAGCCGCCGAGTGTGGAGATGTTCGGGTTTGTAAAGTCAACCTGTCCGCCGATAACTCCGAGAAGTGCGTCATTACCGGAATCAAAGCTTGTCATTGCTACTTCATAGCCGAGCTCCTTTAATACGAGACCCTGGTTGTGTCCGCTTCCTCCAGGACCGGAGTGGGACATTGTGATCTTGCCCGGTTTTGCCTTGATATCGTCAAGAAGCTCTTCCAGTGTGTTGTACTTGGAATCTTTGCCAACTACGAGAACCTTCGGATCGCCGACTAACGGGGAGATAACGGTGAAGTCATCATATCCAAGGTCGCAGATGTTCATAGTTCTGTAGGTTCCCATTGTCTCTGCACAAACAAGAAGTGTGTAACCGTCGGACGGCTGCTCTTTTACGAACTGGCTGCCGATGGATCCGGATGCACCGCCCTGGTTGGTAACCGTGATCGGCTGTCCTAAATATTTCTCAAGCAGAACTGCCAGTTTTCTGCCCCATGTATCGGTTGTTCCGCCTGCGCCGTAAGGGATGATCATTGTGATCGGCTTTGTCGGATAATCAGCAGTTGCAACGAGATCGCCGGCTGCCTCTGCGGTGCTCTCTGCGTCTTTCGCTGCCTCTGCGGTTGTGTCTGCTGCTGTTGTTTCTGCTGCTGCGGTTGTCTCAGTCTTGGAAGATGTTGAGACGCTGCATGCAGTCAGGGACATGCACATCATAGCTGCTGCCATGCCCAGTGCGATCATTTTTTTCATTGTGGTACTCTCCTCTTTTTTAGTTTTTGCTTCCGCCATCAAATTCATAACCCCGTGCTGACGCACTCACTGCCTGAATTTACAGGCTTTTTGTTTGTTAATGGCAAAAGAAAAATGAAGCTCTGCCAAGCAGCTGCTTATTTTTCTTTTGCGCTCATTATAACACACTGTTATTTCAGATTCAATATAAAAACTTTTCCACTTTAAAGTTTTTATGCGTATATCGCATTAAATTGTTAAGTCTTACGCCAGTCCCTGGATCAGGATCACAAGGATCAGGACCGGGAGAATATAGCGGAAATAGATCTTTACCCACTTCGCTTCCGGCATCTTAAGTCCCGTTCCATGGTTCGCTTCCGCAAGATACTTATCGTATCCCCAGCCCCACTTGCTCACGCAGAACAGAAGATAGACCAGAGATCCCAGCGGAAGGAGCAGGTTGCTGACCAGGAAATCCTCAGAGTCCAGGACATCTCTCGCACCGATAATGTGCAGACTGCTCCACACATTATATCCGAGTACGCAAGGCAGGCTTGCGATCAATACAAAAATACAATTTAATATAGAAGCTTTCTTTCTGCTCCATCCAAAGTTGTCCATGCAGCTGGAGAGCAGGTTCTCAAACACAGCAATGACTGTGGAAAAGCTCGCCGCCGACATGAATAAGAAGAACAGCATTCCCCATATCCGTCCGCCTGCCATGTTGGCAAATACATTCGGCAGAGTGATGAAGATCAGCTGCGGACCGGCATCCGGCTGTACCCCGAAGGAAAAGCAGGCCGGGAAGATAATGAGTCCGGCGGAAAGCGCTACCAGCGTGTCGAGACCGCAGATCCGGACCGCTTCGCCCGCAAGTGTGTGGTCCTCGGACATATAACTTCCAAAGATCTCCATCGCCGCGATGCCAAGACTCAATGTAAAGAATGACTGGTTCATGGCGCCCATGATCACGGAGCCGAGTCCGACGTCCGCCGCACGCTTAATATCCGGAAGAAGGTAGAAGCTGAGTCCCTCTTTCGCTCCCGGAAGGATCAGGCTGTGTCCGGCCAGCACAAGGATCAGGGCGAGCAGAGCTGCCATCATCCATTTTGTGATCTTTTCAAGTCCGTTCTGAAGTCCCCTGCTGCAGATAAAGAATCCGGCAATGACCGTTACTGCCATCCAGAGACCCATCTCGCCGGGATTGCCGAGCATTTCCCCAAATACTCCTGCCACCTGGTCTGCATCCATTCCGGTGAAAGTTCCTGTCGCAAACTTTACAAAGTAGCTGAGCATCCAGCCGGAAACCGTCGTGTAATACATCATCAGAAGATAACAGCCGATCATACAGAACCATCCGTGTACATGCCACCGGCTTCCCGGCTTTTCAAGTGCCTTGTAAGCACCGACAGCACTCTTTCGTCCCGCACGACCGACCGCAAGTTCCATTGTAAGGACCGGAACGCCCATACAGAGCAAAAACAGCAGATAGAACAGGACGAATACTCCGCCGCCGTTCTGTCCCGCCACATACGGGAACCGCCATACGTTTCCGATTCCGATCGCGCAGCCCGCGCTCACCAGTAAAAATCCCAGGCGCGAACCAAAATTTTCTCGTTTCATGATATAACTCCCCTTTTCCATCTCCTGTCGGCTTTTATGCCGTCAGGGGTTCTTGACGCCGATGATGCTTCGCAGCCCAGATCGGCAAAATCCGCAGCCCCGACGTCAGTAACCTTATGATACTGCCCGATAAAAGGATTTGCAACCGCGCTTTTTGTATGGTATCATAAGGAAAACTTATGTTATGCAGGAATCATCGATCATTTTCATCAAACATGTGGAATTTATGTATATTCTTCAGGCGATACAGAATTTTTTGAGAGGAAGTTTCCGTTATGAATACAAACCAGCTCCGATATTTCGTGGCTGCCGCCGAGTGCCGCAGCTTCACGAAAGCAGCCGATCAGTTTTATATTACGCAGACCGCGATCACCCAGCAGATCCATGCCCTGGAGGACAGTCTCGGCGTCCCGCTCTTCGACAGGACAAGCCGTCCGATCACACTGACTCCCGCAGGAAGCGCCTTTTTGAACGATGCCAGATCCATCCTCGACCGGATCGACCAGGCGGTAAACAGGATCCAGGAGGTTTCTACCGGTATGGTCGGTACACTCCGCATCGGATACACGAAAGGGTTTGAGCGGAGCAATTTTTCCAGCTCGCTGCGTTTCTTCCATAATAAATATCCGAATATCCTCGTCTCCTGCTACCGGCGGAACACAGATCTTCTCGCCGCAGGGCTCCTGAAGGATGAATACGATATTATTTTTACATGGGACAGTACCGAGCTTGTAAAGAATGATTCCATCGAATACCGGCTGATCGAGCGGAGTCCGCTCATGGTTGCGGTCTACGGCAGCCATCCGTTTGCCGGGCGGTCATCTCTGCGCCGCACGGAGCTTCACGGGGAACGTCTCCTGTTTATGACCCCATCCAGCACCGGCGATTCCGTCAGTGATCTGCGTTTTTACGAGATGTACGAGCGAGCCGGCTACCACCCGGATATCTTTTTCCGGTCCAACGACGTCGAGAGTATCCTCATGATGGTGTCCGCCGAAGAGGGGATCTCGATCATCCCGGCTTACGTCACTCAGAAACTGACGAACGCCGATAACCTTGTCTTTATTCCGTTGATCGGCGAGGAGGAAGTCGTCGAGATCATCGCCGCCTGGAAGAAAGCGTCCGGGAATCTGGCTCTTCAGCAGTTTCTGGGACATCATCCACTTCTGAAGGCGGAATAGCTGCTGCAGTGCTGACTCATAAGTTGCGTTTCCTCTGTTTTTATGGTATTTTATATGTGTTTTTACTGATTTTACGGTCAATCTGCATTTTCACATGAGCGGTTTGGAAATTATGAGATCTGCTGAAGTGATATGCTCTTATTATAGAAAGGATTCGATATGGCAAGAAACTGTCCTATTATTTTATGTGGCTTTACAAGCAGCGGAAAGACCACCATCGGAAAGCTGCTCTCCGAACGTCTTGGACTTCCATTTTACGATACTGACCAGATGCTGATCGAACATTATCAGATGACGATCCCGGAAATCTTTGCCAAAGGCGGCGAAACACTTTTCCGCGATTATGAACACGAGATCGCCCGCCGGGTATGCACACTTGGTCCATCCGTCGTCTCCACCGGCGGCGGCATGCTGACCTTTGACCGGAATGGCGAGATTCTCGCCAAAAACGGAATGATCTTCTACATTGACCGCCCATTTGAGGACTGCTATGCCAATCTTGCACAGCATCCGGAGCGGCCGTTGTTTAAGAATCATACAAAAAAAGAAGTTCAGGATATGTACCTCATTCGCCGTGATCTTTACCGCAAATATGCGAAGTTTGATATTAAAAACACGGGTACGGCAGGCGAAGCGGCTGAAAAAATCTGCGATTTGTTAAAATAAGGATTTGCTGTTACGATCATTCCCGATTTGATTCCATATTCATTTTCATCCGCCTCAACAACGCGGGCTGAAAATTCATGTCCAGGAATTCTGGGATAGGAAACATACGGAAGATTTCCACGGTAGGTACCAAGATCACTTCCACATATTCCACCATATAAAATGTAAAGCGGACATTCGCAATCCGCTTCGCTACTTGCTCATGAACGCAGTCGCTTCGCGATCTGTCAGTGGGAGCTTTCAACTCCCACTGACAGAAGCATCCCACTCACCCACCGCTTAGTGCTCCGCGCACTTGAAGCGGGGGAATGCTTATCTGCGTTCAAGTAATGCTGTGCCTTTTTCACGTACCGGAATATCCTTCTGAAGCACCTCAACCTTTCTGGGTTCAAGCATTTTTACTGTCTTCATCGTACTTTTTCCTCCATCTTAGAATCCGATCAGTGCCCCGCCGTCAACCGGAATACATGTACCTGATATATATCTCGCCGCATCACTGCAAAGGAATGCTGCGCACATACCGACATCCATCGGATCTCCAACACTTTTTGCAGGAATACGCCCCAGGATCTTCGCGAGACGCGGCGGATCATTGTCCACGGCTTTGTGGAACATCGGAGTATCGATCCAGCCAGGTGCGATCGCATTCACTGTGATCCCGTATTCCGCCACCTCCGCTGTCAAGGTATGGATCAGACCAAGATATCCTGCTTTTGCGGTAGAATAGCCACATACCTGCGGCTGTCCAATATAGCTTGTCATGCTGGCCTGGAAAATAATTCTTCCCCAGCCCCGTTCCTTCATCTGCGGGATAAAGGCCTTTGTCAATGCAAATGCACCGACAAGATGAACATCCAGGACATTTTTGTAGTCCTCCACACTCATATCCCAAATATATTTCTTGCAGTGATTTCCGGCATTATTCACCAGAATATCAACCGGTCCCTGTTCTTTCTGAATTCTGTCTGCGATTTCCTGTGCATGATCCGTATCTGTGATATCAAACTGGTAGAAAACTGCTTTTCCGCCAAATTCCTTCAGGATCTCATTTCCCTTCTTCTCATCTGTCCGGCTCAATGCGATCACTTTTGCGCCGGCACTGACCAGACATCTTGTGATCGCAAGTCCCAGACCGGTGATTCCTCCCGTCACAACTGCTGTTTTTCCGGAAAGATCATACCATTTCTGCATAGAAAATTCTGTTTTCTGCTGTTCTGTAAAAGCTGCCATGATTTCCTCCAGATCCCCTATATTTCTGTCATTTCACATTTTCGAAATGCAACTTCTTTTTCCTGATACTTATATGGCACAAAGTATTCCCGATGTCCCAATTCTTCACCTTTAGATAGATTTCCCTTTGCTACCTGTACCACATAATCCATCAGCCGGTCCGCCTGTTCATCCTGTGTACATTCTCCGTACAGAACAGGACTGGCGTCAAAGTCCATATCCCCATTCATTCGTCGGAATGTCTCCCGGTTTCCCGTGATCTTGATGCATGGGCTTACTGCGCTTCCGACAACATTTCCTCTTCCTGTAACTAAAAAGACAATGTGAGCGCCGCAGCTGATCAGATCCATCAGACCTTCCGAGTCATTCGGATTTGTGATCCCGAACTGCATCCAATAGGGATCTGGTGTCGAATCCAAAAGCCAAAGGCCATGTCTTTTCGGCGGGTACGAGACTTTGATCACTCCCTCGATCGGACTGGAACCGCTTTTGATCACCGCTCCCATACTCTTTTCTTCGATCGTCGAAAGACCGCCGGCAAAGTTTCCGGGGCTCACCGAATACTGGCGCACGGATTTACAATACTCCAGTGCCTTGTCGTATGTATACTGGATCTCCTCTTTCGCGGTCTCAGATGCCGCACGGGATGTCAGCAGCCAGTCAAGGCCGACTGCCTCAACGATCTCCTCAAAGATCGCGGTACCTCCGGCTTTTACAAGTTGATCAAAAAGGCGGCCGACTACAACATTTCCGGCAAGTCCGCTCGTATAATCACTTCCGCCGCATTCTGCTCCGATTACCAGATCCTGCAGCGTCATCTGCACTCTCGGAGTATGCTCCAGCTCTTTCAGCGCCTCACGAACCCAGGCGACTCCTTTTTTGATCGACGGAACCGTTCCTCCTTCATCCTGGATCCGGATCCAGGATGAAATTTTCTCTTCCTGAAGTGCGATCTTTTCCAGCCATTCCGGCTGAACATATTCGCATCCGAGTCCAACCGTAAGCACCGCACCTACATTTGGATGACGGATCAGACTGATCAGCATATTTACAGCATACTGATTATCCGTGCAACCATCAAATCCTAAAAGTTCCACTTCCGGATGATGGACTTCATCCACGATTTTCCTTGCAACATGCTCTGCACATTTTACTGTATAGATCACAAGTACACGATTTCTGATCCCTTTTCTGCCGTCTTTTCTCTTATAGCCCATCCAGGAATTTTCTGTGTGATTCATGTCCGTTCTCCATTATTCATAGCGTGTATCTTTCGGCGCTCCTGTATGCACGTCAAGGTGGCTGGACCGCTGGTCATAAACGCTGCACATGACATGCAGATGAACCCACGTCCCCTGACGGATATCTTTCGTTGCACGACCGATCACAACCCCATATTTTACGATATTTTCTCCAGCCGCAATATCTGTCAATGCCACCTTATGTCCCGCAGGGATCTCTTCTCTGACTGAAAGCTTTTTTTCCCGGCTGTCGCCAAGAAGTCTTACGGTCCCCGGTTCCAGCACTTTCAGAGCCGTTGCCACATTATCCCGCTCATCAATCTGAAACGCTGTCATTTCATCTTCCATTTTGCTCATCGTCAGAACTCCTTCAGGTCGTCTTTCTGTTACATGTATCAGATAATTTCATCATACTCTCACATTTTGTATTTGTCAATTTGACATATTTACATATTTTTTGTCTACATGTTTGGCGATATGCACAAAACAAATGCAGTCAAGCAAAAAGCGACCACGATCGTATATTCCGATCAGCAGTCGCTTTCATTTCTGATTTGTCCCAAAAAATATTTCTTATGGTCTGAATCCGATAGGATCCTGCTCTTTCTTCCGGAGCCAGTCTCCATATGACGCAAACGTGTCAAGAGATCCTTGTTTTGCTTTTCTTAAATGATTTTTCATCTTATCTGCAGCATCTTCATATCGATCTTCAAGAAGAGCATCAATAATCTCCGCATGTTCCGGTTTTGACTGCATCAATCGATTCAGGTCAAGACTTGTAAGAACGCGAAGACGGGTATTCTGATTATAGATCAGCTCCATCGACATCCACATATATGGATTAGGACTGTTCCGAACAATATATTGATGGAATTCATCATCCAGAGTAAACATTTCGATCAATCGTTTTTCTTTCGCCGCATCCATAACTTTCTCCGGCGTAATATCAGTTTCGAACTTTTTCTTATATTCCCTCAGTTTTTCCTTATCCAGACGGTTTCCATACATCCGGATCACATATGGTTCTACCATGCATCGCATTTCAAACACAGAACTGATATCATTCATATTCACATCCGAGATGCGAATTCCCTTTTTAGGCATGATCACCAGAAGATGTTCCTGTTCCAGCCGGCCCAGAGCGTCTCGAATCGGCGCCCGGCTATATCCCGTATCCTGAAGCAGTAATTCTTCATTCAGGACCTCATTTGGGGCATATTCGCAATATAAGATCTTATTTTTTATGATCCGGTATGCCTGCTGTTTTAGTGTTTCTCTTCCAGTCTCCATTTACTTCACTTCCGTTCCGTCCGGTTTCCGGAGTCCTCTGGTGTTTTTCTCCACCAATCGTCTCGTAACCATCACCATGTGGCCGCAGCCCATGCATTTCAGGCGAAAGTCCGCGCCAACGCGCAGGATCTCCCACTCCTGACTGCCGCACGGATGCGGTTTCTTTAATTTTACAATATCTCCTACTTCATATACCATCGTTCTGTCTCCTGTCTTTTTTCCGTCCCAGACCAGCAGTTACAGTACATGGGCACTCCATGTCCGCGCACTGTAACTGGAAAAAGTAACGACCAGCAGCCTATGCCAGAATTTCGTCAATCCTCTTCAGCTCATCCTCGGAAAAAGCTGTATTTTTTAACGCCGCAAGACTATTGTCCAGCTGGGAAACCCGGCTCGCTCCGACCAGGACCGTCGTCACCTCCGGCCGGCGTAAGATCCATGAGATCGCCATCTGCGCCAGTGTCTGACCACGCTCTGCAGCAAATTGATTTAATTGTTTGATTTTTTCTAATTGTTCATCCGAAAGGTATCTCTGTGCGACGGTCGTTCCTGCACGCGAAGCACGGGAGTCCGCCGGGATCCCCTTCAGATATTTATCCGTCAGCGCACCCTGCGCCAGTGGGGAAAAGCAGATACAGCCGACGCCGTTCTCATCAAGCGCGGAGAGCAGTCCGTCCTCCACCCAGCGCTCCAACAGGTTGTAGCGCGGTTGGTGGATCAGACACGGAGTTCCGTTCTCCTTTAGGATCTTCACCGCTCTTCTCGTCTCTTCCTCTTTATAGTTGGAAAGTCCGACATAAAGTGCTTTTCCGCTGCGGACGATATCACTGAGCGCACCCATTGTCTCCTCAAGAGGCGTCTCCGGGTCCGGTCTGTGGTGGTAAAAAACATCCACATAATCGAGTCCCATACGTTTCAGGCTCTGGTCAAGACTCGCCATCAGATACTTTCTGGACCCCCAGTTGCCATACGGGCCCGGCCACATATCATAGCCGGCTTTTGTGGAGATCACAAGCTCATCGCGGTATGTACCGAGGCAGTCCTTCAACGCCTGGCCAAAGTTTTTCTCCGCAAGTCCATTTGCCGGATGACCATAGTTATTCGCGAGGTCAAAGTGTGTGATCCCGCAGTCGAACGCATGACACAGAATCTCCTCCTGGTCTGCGATTGTCTTCTCCAGTCCAAAATTCTGCCACAGTCCCAGCGCGATCCGCGGGAGTTTTAACCCACTTCTTCCACAGCGCTTATATTCCATCAAATCATAACGATCTTCTGCTGCCTGGTACATTCTGTCTCCTCCCGTCTCCTGACGGACCATATCTTTTCCTTTCATCGTATGAATCCCTTATGTATGTTTCCGGCTTTTTCTATTCCATCATAAACACCTGCAGTCCCTGTTTTCAGGTCCTTTATTTTTTGTATCCCCGATTTCCGTACTCAGACTCCGACTGCATCCCCGAGCACTTCCCCGATCGGTCCGCTGATCACAAGGTCGGCGCGGCTGTCCATCGGCGTCACCGACTTGTTGATCAGGATCAGCTTATGTCCTCTGTAATAATCGATCAGTCCTGCCGCCGGATATACAGTCAGGGAAGTTCCTCCGATGATCAGAACATCCGCATTTGCGATATAATTTACAGACTTTTCGATCGTCTCCGAATCCAGTCCCTCTTCATAGAGCACAACATCCGGCTTGATCGTTCCTCCGCAGGTACATTTCGGCACACCTGTGGAATTTAAGATCGCATCCAGACCGTAAAATTTTCCGCAGCGGGTACAGTGATTTCTGAGGACAGAACCGTGAAGTTCCAGAACTTCTTTGCTTCCCGCCTTCTGATGGAGTCCGTCGATATTCTGCGTTACGACTGCCTTCAGCTTTCCCATCTTCTCGAGCTTTGCCAACGCTTTGTGCGCCCGGTTCGGCTCCGCATTCGGGAACAGCATCTTATTCCGGTAGAACCGGTAAAATTCTTCCGGCTTTCTCATATAGAAGGAATGGCTGAGGATCGTCTCCGGCGGATAATCGTATTCCTGGTTGTACAGTCCGTCTGTACTCCTGAAATCCGGAATATGGCTCTCCGTGGACACACCTGCCCCACCGAAAAATACAATGTTGCTGCTCTCATCCAGCCACTTTTTTAATGTTTCCCGCTCTGTCATGACAGATCTTCTCCTTCCTATTATAAAAGTATTCTCAATCAACCGTTCACAATTTCACATATCCGCCCGATATCACTCCGCACCTGTCCCCCGTGAGTCCGGTATCACACGACTTCGTCCAGGAACACTCCATGGAACGGCTCGATAAATTCCCCATATGGGATCTTCTTTACCTGAGCCGGCGTCCGGTATCCGAATAACCACTCCGTGAGTTCCGAGATCGTCAGGACCTCCATCTTGCCTTTCGCGATAAACCTGGATTCCTGCGTCATCCTGGAACCATACTTCGTCAGATGCCATAGCCACGCCCCCTGATTCTGAGGAACGAAAAGGTCGTTGATCCCGATCTCCACTGTCACCTCGTCCTGAGGGCAGTCTTCTGAGAGGTGGATATTTGTCACAAACTCCGGCATGCAGACGATCCTCGCCATGATCGCCGGTTTCTGCCCCGCCTCACTCCGGTAGTGCTCTCCGGTATAGAGATAACGCATCTCCCGCTCCTTTAAGCCCCACTCACTCTGCATTCCGATAAACCAGTCGTCGTCGTAGAGCAGTGTGCAGGTTCCGTTCTCGCTGGCAAGTTCTTTCTCCATCCGCTGTAAATATGCCTCATCACGGATCGCAAAGACCTCATATTGTCTCTTTAACCACGCTGTCTGCCATTCCGCAAGATCTGCTCCAAGTGTCTTCAGATCACATGGCTCCCTGTGGATATGGGGATTATATTTGAGGACCCAGCGCGGCTGATCATAAATATACCGGAAATCATACGGGCGGTACAGGGATTCCCTTGCAGGCATCAGAAACGTAAACGGCATGCGCTCTTCCTGCATATCCCGCAGCATCGCCAGCATGAGACTTCTCATATACCCCTTATGGCGCTCAGAAACCAGCGTTGAGACACCGACAATGTAATCACAGACCGCCTCATTTCCCCGCATATAGATCCGGTACGGATTCCGGTGGATCATAGACACGATCTCACCGTTTTCCTCCCGTACAAGGACCCGGTTGTCCTTCATCTTTTCCTTAAAATAATAATCACAAAATTCCGTGGAATCTTCCGGGAATGCCTCTCTCCAGAGATCCAGACATCTTCCCTTTTCTTCTGTCTCCAAATACCGTATCATAGTTTACTCCGCGCTTCCTGCCTGATAATCGAGCTGCTTAATCCGATACTTTCTCGCAAATCCCATCGGCGCATAGGACATCTTTGCCTGTCTGAGCCCCGGAAGACCCATATCGTCCTCACGGTTTACGATCTCCGCGTCCGGGAATTCATGGATCAGGAACTGCTGGTTGATCATCTGGTAAAGACCCCGCATCTCCGGATTTGCCTTTTCAATATGAATGATCGCCATCTTTTCCTTACTGTTATAGCTTCCGATCGAGAACGCCTCTAACTGGTCATCCACATAGATCCCGCCCATGCGGACCGATAACATCGAACAGTTTCTCAGGATCTCATGGATCCCTTCCACTTCATAATCCAGATGTCCCTCGACTTCCTGTCCTTTTCCTTCTCTCCATTTGTCCAGAAATTTCCATACCTCACAGCCGTCGGAACAGCAGAGAGTCCTGTATTCATACCGTCCGTCATATGCCTTCTTAAAGGCGTTCAGGTTATTTTTCTTCTTGTGGAGCGCCTTTCCGGACAGTGTCTTTAATGCCTCAGCGCTGTAAAGATAGTCCTTCGCGTCCGGGAGTTCCGTCACGGAATATCGCTCAGCCGGGAGATTTAAATAGTCCACAGCTTCCTGATCCGCAAGATAGATCTCCAGCGGCAGATGAAGATTTTCATTGAAATACCGTTCGATCTCATTGAAATAGTGGGGCATATCCTCGATCGCGCATACCGGAAGAGACGCATACATCTTACCCATGATCTTCATCGTCCAGAGAACTGCTCTGTCGTCTCTCTCGCAGAAGTGGACATGATAATAGTCCGCCCAGAGGAAGTTGTCGAGCATCACGCTGTCGCATGTATTGTCGTGGCGTCTTCCGTAATACTTGCTGAGCTTCTCAAAATTCTCAGCGCTCAGCTTATGAAACTGTATATCCATATATTATTATTTTTTCCTTTCTAACCTGCTCATCATCTCTCGCAGCTGTTTTGGCCGGCGTGTTAAATACACAAACCCATCAGGCAGCTGCCTTTTTTACTTTTTATAGTTTACCACACTTCCATTATAAAATGAAGCGATTTGTTTTTCGGCAGTTTTACTCAGAAAATCCAGTAAAATTAGGCTTTTTCGCTATTGACAATTTGAATCGCGTGAGTATAATCTAATTTAGATGATACCGCAATGCGAAACATAGTTCCGCATTATGAAACTCGGTATTAAAACTCAATATGACTTGATTATTGACTAAAACTGAATTTCCTAAATTTATAAAAACAAAAGGAGACAGGAATCATGAACGAAGTTTTAGAGAAGATCCAGAAAATTGGTATCGTTCCGGTTGTAGTTCTGGACGATGCAAAGGACGCAGCACCGCTTGCAAAGGCACTTTGCGAGGGCGGTCTTCCGTGCGCTGAGGTTACATTCCGTACAGCTGCAGCAGAAGAGTCCATCCGTATTATGGCAAAAGAGTTCCCGGAGATGTTAGTCGGAGCTGGTACTGTTCTTACAACAGAGCAGGTTGACCGTGCAGTAAACGCCGGCGCAAAATTCATCGTAAGCCCGGGCTTAAATCCGGAAGTTGTTAAATACTGTGTAAATAAAGGAATTCCGGTAACTCCGGGTACTTCCAACCCGAGCGACGTTGAGATGGCTATCTCCCTTGGTCTTGATGTTGTTAAATTCTTCCCGGCTGAGGCTGCTGGCGGAATCAACATGATCAAAGCTATGGCTGCTCCGTACACACAGATGAAATTCATGCCGACAGGCGGAATCAACGCTAAGAACATCAACTCCTACCTTGCATTTGACAAGATCCTTGCTTGCGGCGGAAGCTGGATGGTTAAGAAAGACCTCGTAGCTGCCGGTGAGTTCGATAAGATCCGCGACCTCACAAAGGAAGCTGTTCAGACAATGCTCGGCTTTGAGCTTGCTCACATCGGAATCAACTGCGACAACGAAGCTGAAGCTGAAAAGACTGCTGATGCATTTGACGGTCTGTTCGGATTCACAAAGAAAGTTGGCAACAGCTCCGTATTCGCAGGAAAAGCTGTTGAGGCTATGAAGTCCAAAGGACTTGGCGCAAAGGGTCACATCGCTGTTGCTACAAACTCTGTAGTAAGAGCAAAGAACTACCTTGAGATGATGGGCTACAAGTTCAACGAAGAGTCCGCTAAGTTCAAAGGCGACAAGATGACAGCAATCTATCTCGCAGACGAGATCGGCGGCTTCGCAGTACATCTGGTACAGAAATAAGCTTCATCTTCCGTTATAAAAATCGTAATTTATACCGCGTAACCAGGGACTCTGCTAACCGCTTTCCCTGCTCCGCGCGGTCCATGACTATAAATCATATTAATTTTAAGGAGAATCCTCATGTCCAAGAGAGTTATTACATTTGGTGAAATCATGCTCCGTCTCGCTCCGGAGGGATACTATCGTTTCGTTCAGGCTAACAACTTCGGCGCAACATACGGCGGCGGCGAGGCTAACGTAGCTGTTTCCCTTGCAAACTACGGTTTTGACGCAGCATTCGTTACAAAGCTTCCGAAGCACGAGATCGGCCAGGCAGCTGTAAACGAGTTAAGAAGATACGGCGTTGATACTTCCACTATCACCCGCGGCGGCGACCGTGTAGGTATCTACTTCCTTGAGAAAGGTGCTTCCCAGAGACCGTCCAAGGTTATCTACGACCGTGCACATTCCGCAATCTCCGAGGCAACTCCGGAAGATTTCGACTGGGCTAAGATCTTCGAGGGCGCTGACTGGTTCCACTTCACAGGTATCACACCGGCATTAAACGACACTGTTGCTGCTATCTGCCTTGAAGCATGTAAGAAAGCAAAAGAACTCGGCATCACTGTTTCCTGCGACTTAAACTACAGAAACAAACTCTGGACAAAGGCAAAAGCAGGCGAAGTTATGGGCGAGCTCTGCAAATATGTTGATGTCTGCATCGCAAACGAAGAGGATGCTTCCGATGTATTCGGTATCAAAGCTTCCAACACAGACGTTACAAAGGGCGCTGTAAACCACGAGGGCTACAAGGACGTTGCAAAACAGCTTGCTGACCGTTTCGGTTTCCAGAAGGTTGCTATTACGCTTCGTGAGTCCATCTCCGCTAACGACAACAACTGGTCCGCTATGTTATACGATGGCAAGGACTACTACTTCAGCAAGAAGTACGCTATGCACATCGTTGACCGTGTAGGCGGCGGCGACAGCTTCGGCGGCGGACTGATCTACGCTTGCTTAAGCGACATGGATGCTCAGAGCATCATCGAGTTCGCAGTAGCTGCATCCTGCTTAAAGCACTCCATCGAAGGCGACATGAACATGGTTTCCGTAGACGAAGTTAAGAAATTAGCTGGCGGCGACGGATCCGGACGTGTACAGAGATAATCAAAATCTTTGATCCTGCATCACCTGTATATCGGGTGATGCGATCATGAAATAGTTGCCCAATTTGCCAATAAGGGCAAGTTTATTCCTCAATATATACCATAAAAATAAGGACCTCAGCGGCTGCCAATCGCTGAGGTCCTTGTTTTTTATCTGTTATGAAATTTCCTGACCGTTTCCGGTGCACCGCAGAGCCGCCATGGCCGGATAAGTCCTCTTTAGGTTACTGAATTTCTCTCACCAGGCAATACTGCTTCAGTCCCATGCCTTTCTCCACGATCCCGAACACCTTAAATCCGAAATGTGCGTAGAACGCCACATTCTTCTCATTGTGCGTCTCCAACGAGATCATCATCCGGTGCTCTCCGGCATACCGGATCGCATCATCCATCAGTTTTTCCGCAACCCCGTGATGCTGTACACTCGGACTCACCGCAAGATAGATGATATGTAAGCGGTTTTCCTGGTGAAGCTGGGCCGTCCAATGGGAGTTTAAGTAGTCGCGGCCCTTGATAAAGTTCCAGAGCGTCTTTAAGCTCTTGTCCTCCTTGATCAGATACTCATCTGTCTTTAAGGACGCCCACGCTTCTGTAAGGTAAAAGCGGACCGGATCATATTCCTCCGCCTCATCGGAGACGACCAGGAGTCCATTTAACTCCGGGCTGTCCGCAAAAATTTCACATGTCTCATAAAACTCGTTCAGATCACACTCAAAAAGTTCCGGCATCAGCCGCTTTCTCGTCTCGGCATCCGGGATCAGAGTCTCATAAAGCGGGTCTCTGGCAAAACATTCTACCAGCATTTTCTGGAGCCGGGGCAGATCTTCTCTCTGTACCCGGTACAATATCTGGCTGTCCATAACTAAAAATCCAACACCTCTTTCGCTTTTTTTAACCCGCCCGTCAGGGTATCCACGGCCTGGGTCATATATCTTATGTCATCGTCAAAGCAGGCAAGCTGCTCTTCCTCCATTTTTTTCAGTGCATAAAGCTCTTCCGACACGTCATGTCCGCCCTCGGCGATCTTCTTTTTGAGACTCTTGACCTCTTTCGAGAGATCCACATGATGGACGATCCGTCCAGCTCCCCACTGCAGCCGGTCTTTTTCCTGGTTCAGGACATATTCCGTAAAATAGTGATATACTTCATCGTCAAACTGGAACGCATACTGATTGTTGTCCACCAGGTACAAGGCGTCAAGAGCCCCTCTGACGTCCTTATTTTCCAGACTGCGCACTGCATCGCCGATATGGCGCAGATTGCTCTGGGCGGCCTCGTGGGGGAACAGGACCTCATCGTGCCAGTTGAGACGGACAAAATAGTCCTGGCATTTGCGGAACAAATACAGGAGCTGCCTCTGAAGCGCAGCATATTTGTTCCGCAAATTGCATTCATCGTCCCGGGAGATCTCATTAATCTCTTTCACTCTTTTATATACCGCATCCGCGATCTTCTTCGCCTCTGCCGTCCGCTCCAGCAGGATCCTGATGCCCTTTTCATCTTCCCGGCCAGTAACCGGTCTGACGCTCTCCTGGAGCGCCTGAAGCGTCCGTCCGACATTCACCGGAGCTACTTTTACCCGGTCAAACGCCATGACGAGAAGTCCGTAGAGCTCATGGTGAAACTGAAATACATCCGCATTATAATACTCGTCATTGTCAAACTGGGAGTGGTAATGTGTCTCCATGAACTCCGCACTGCTGAATTCATTCACCATCGACGGGATTCCTGAGATCGCGACGGAAAAATCATCCGACCAGGTCTCGATCGGGCACTGGACGCCGAGACCTTCCGGGTAGACCTTTTTTGCGTCCACCGGAAACTCTTTTACAAATTCCTTCAGAAAATCCTCATATTCATAGGTAGACCGGATCGCATCCCACGGATTATGCGCATAGGCCGGAAGCTCAAAATTCAGGTCCGCGATCACCTTTCCCTGCCATTCCGGCCGGATCTTAAAGACCTGCTGCCATGCCCCCGTCGACCAGTCGTACTTGGAGTTTTCAATTCCCCACTCTTCCGCCGCCATACAGCAGAATACGATGGTCTTTTCCGGCTGATAGCCGATCCTTAACAGCGTCCTTGCGATCCCGAACATCAGCGCGATCGCACAGTTGTCATCCTGGAATCCGTCAAAATAGGAATCATAGTGGCCGCTGAGCAGGATCATATCGTCCGACTTTCCCGGGATCGTTCCCCATACATTGTAGGCAGGCATATCTTCCTTCACGACAGACTTTGCATCAAACTGCACTGTAATCCGCGGAGTCTCTTTTAACGCAGTCTTCAGGATCTCCGCATCTTTCTTTGACATGGAAAATGCCGGGGCATCCTTTGGGCCCGCGATATCCTGGGCATTGAGCGCCTCGCTGTCGATCTCCGCATAACCGTTATCCTGAACTGCGATCACCGCCGCTGCACCCTTTAAATGAGCCTGATAGACCGGATAGTTGATCCACCACTCATCTCTCTGGTTGATGTCCACCATCACAAGACATCCCGTCACATCCACGCCGTCGTAGTCCGCTTCCTTTCCGCGGCCTGCGTAGACCAGTGGATATTCCTTCCATCCGTCCGTCACAAACTCCGTCTGATAGGCGCCGAGCTGGAATTCATGTTCCTTTCCATCCCGGTCCGCAAAACGCAGGACTGCCTTCTCGAACTCCCAGGAATCCAGGCAGAGTTCATCTTTATGGATATCTGCAAGCCCGATCCGCTCCATTTCCTCTTTCAGAAATTCCCCGGTATCAAATTCCGCTTTCGATCCCGCTGTACGGTAACCAAGGACCGGATTGCTCTTAAACTCCTCCATCTTTTTCGCCAGATGGTAGGAATAACCGATATCCACCGCTTTTAAATATGCTTCTTCGATCTTCCTTCTGTCGCTCTCCACAGCTGTCATCCTCCTCATCCCGCGCAATCACAAACTCCGCCGCATCCTGCGCACTATTCCCAGTGACGCGAACACGCCGGAGTCTGATCCCGTAACAGAACCGTTACTTTTATTTAGTTTTCAGTCTTGTTCTCAGCTTCGGCTTCTTCCTGTGCTCCGGCTCTCTCGCTGTCCGCCTTCACTTCCACCTGAGTTGCCTGGACCTCTTCCGGTGTGCCTGCCTGTGCAGCCGCTTCCGGATTCGGCACGGTACGCTTTGTGATCGGCATCTGAAGGTTTACGCCGAACGGGTTTACAACAACGCCCTTTGCCTCTTTTACGAGGATGCTCGGGATCTTGTTCGCTGTAACCGCGATCGCCTTAAACTGGTTTTTCGCATTGAATTTGCCGAACTCGATGATATCTGTAAAGATCGGCTGGTACGCATTGCCGTTTTTCTGTTTTAATAACGGAACGCCGCTGCCTTCCTGGAATGCGGTAATGTAGGTTCCCTTGGTGAAGTCCGCAAGGATCTCCTCCTGCATTTCCTTTAATTCTTCCGGCATCGTCTCAAATTTCTGTCTGCGGAGCTCCTGCATGAAGTACAGGGCTGTCAGATGAAGGCTCGGATTCTCGATCCATGTCTTCTTCTCGTCTTCCGGAGCATCCGGCTTATTCTGGCCAGGACGGCTTACGAGTTCCGGAAGCTGGATCCGGCACTCGCTATCCATGTACTGGTCCACCATCAGGCAGTTCACGCCCATCGTGTAAAGGTTTCCGTAGAAGTGGAGCATCTGGTTCGCATCCACTTTTGCGATCTGTACCGGGATCTTTTCTTCAACCAGGCGCTTACCTTCGCGCTTAACATCTTCCTCCGTGAAGTAGATCAGGACTTCATCATCAAATGTCTCCTTGTCGCATACCACATACGGCATTCTTGTGCACAGAGACATGATCACATAGATCTCCTTCGCGTTTCTTAACTGATTTAAAACCTGCTGTTTATCCATTTTTGTTTTCCCTTCCGGTATTTTCATTCCTGCTGTTTATCCCAACAGTTTTCTATTATTTTTTCGAATTCCAGATGCGCAGGATCCGCTTTCTCAGTTCAAACCCCACTCACTCTCTCATACTCTGCAAATTTCCCTAGTTACAGCAGATGATCGGAATTCCCTTATACGCATTCTCATAGACCTGCGCTGCTACTTTCGGCGGCAGATTGATGCAGCCATGAGAACCATTTGTCTGGTAGATCGTACCGCCGAACTTGCTTCTCCAGTTCGCATCATGAAGTCCGATCCCGCCGTTGAACGGCATCCAGTATTTTACAGGAGTCGCGTAATCTTCTCCCTTTAATACGCGGTCTGTCTGCTTATAATACAGCTCAAACAGTCCCGGAGGCGTCGTATAATTCTTTGACATGTTTCCGGATACGAACGGGCTGTCGATGATCACTTTTCCGTCCTTATAGAAATAGAGATGCTGGGTCGCAAGATCCACCTCGATATAGGTCTGTCCGAAGTCATATCCGTCGTGGGTCGCACCGCAGCTCTCGTAGATCGGTTCCCGCTCGGTCGTCTGGCATGCTTTCACAGCCGCTACCAGCGCATCCGTCTCTGCAGCCTGATTGATCTTCCAGCCGTATTTTCCATATACGACAACATCGCGGCCGGATGTCGTCTTATATTTGTGGTTTCCGTAAGTGTCATACTTGTCCGCTAAAGATTTCACATATGCAGCGGCTTTCTCACGGTCCACCTGAATCTCATTTCCATTTGTCCCGGTCACCCATTTTGCCAGCTCCATACCATCCAGAGTCTCTTTCTTTGAACCGAAATCATAAGTGATCTTGATGTCCTTATACGCATTTAAGGTCGCACAGAGCTGTACCAGAGCTGCGTCATCTGACTTCACCGTTACTTTTTTGTAGCAGTCATGATCTGTCAGTTTGATCTGCTTTTTCTGGTTTAAAAGCGCATCCTTGACAGCTGCTTTCAGCTTGTCCATATCAAGCTCATTTCCCTGAACTTCCGGAACGATCGTAAACGGTTTTCCTTCCTCATAAGCAGAGATATACGCATTCGAGGTCGGTGTTGCCGCCGTTACACAGTGCAGATTTGCAAGCGCGGCGGCAAGCTTCTCATCGTCGACCGTCGCCTTCACAGTCACGGTATAACTCTGGTCAGAGCCCGGTCCTGTCTTTCTTCCTGCGTCATTCTGCTCCTTTAAAATATCATCAACGCTGCCGGTGACATCCAGATGATATCCAACATCTGTTCCCTTTAAGGTCTCCAGATTTCCGTCCGCGTCCTGTATTTTAATCTCGTAATGCTCGTTGAAGTAGCCTTCAAGATAGCCTTTCGCCTGTGTCGCTGTCTGCTTTGACACATCTACCGCATTGATCGTTGTGCCGCGCACAAACTTGACCGTGTCCGTATCAACAACAGCCGCCATTGCAGGAAACGCGGTTCCCACCGCCAGCATACCGATCACAGCGCCGGTCGGAAGAAGCATTCTTAATTTTTTCATGTTTCTGTCCTGCCTTTATTATTTTTACAATTGGGCTTATGCAAGCAAGCTTGCTTTGGCATCCCACAACGTGGTGGATTGCTCTCTTCTTGAATGCCTGCGGCCTTCAAGAAGCTCCGGGCGTCGCCCTTATGCAGCTTTTCACCCAGAATTGCTTATGCAAGCAAGCTTGCAACACAATTCCGGGTAAAAATCTGCGCAATCCCAACTGTTACCATCTATTGTAGCTAACCAATAAGAGGGTGTCAAGGTGATTATTTCTTGCTTTTTCCTTGCTTTTCTACGGCAAAAGTGTGGCTCTAAAGTTCATTCCGTATTGCAGAACAAATCCCTAGATTTCCTGTTCCGTAAAAACGAAACGCAGGTCCGTCCACATAGGACAAACCTGCGCTGTTTCGATCAGAATATAACAATTCCGTACCTTTTTCTGACATTCTTATGTAACTGCGAGAGTACTGAACAGTTACGATCTTATTTCTCGATGATACTTTCCACTACATCCGTTCCTGCGCAGAGAAGTGCCAGGAGCAGTGTCTGCTGGCAGCCCTTATAAGCTCCCTCGACTTTAAACTGCTCAGACAGCATATGCGCATGGATATCGTAATCTGCGCCCATTCCGAGGCAGACGGCCGGAAGTCCTGCTTCCAGTGCACGGTTGCAGTTTGTAGAACCGCCGTTTCCGAGCTTCGGCTCCGCACATCCAAGGTACTCTGCTGCCGCCATCGCGCCCTCTACGATCGGTGCATGCGGATCCTGGTGGCCGGCATTGACATCACAGATATGTTTTACGTCATATGTGATGGTGTCCATACCCCAGCGCTCGGTCTCCTCTTTGCATGCCTCATCGATTGCATCAAAGATCTTCTTGCGAAGTTTCTCGAGTTCTTCCTGGGAGTTGGAGCGGAAGTTGAAGCGGATCTGTGCGACCGGAACGATCGCATGGACAGCCTCAAAGCTGCCTGCCTGCATCGTTGTAACCGCAAACGTGGTCATCGGCTCCTTCGGAACCTGGATCTCAGCGATCTTTGCAATCGCGCGTCCTGCCGCATGGATCGGGTTCGCAACCTTTGCAAAAGCTCCGCATGCATGTCCGCCGACGCCATGGAAATTGATCTCATATGTCTGGATTCCGGTTGCCTCGTAGGTGATCTCCTCAAATCCCGGTCCGTCAACGGAGATGCTGGCATCCAGCTCCGGATGATGGTTTACATAATATTGCATTCCCTTTAAAGCGCCGGTTCCTTCTTCCTGGACCGTTCCGACGAACTGGATATCTCCCTTTGTCTGGATTCCGGCTGCGTTCAGCGCACGGATTGTTGAGAGGACCGTCGCACATCCTCTTGTGTCATCCACGATGCCCGGGCACTTGATAAAACCGTCCTCACGGACGATCTCAAGCTTCGTGTCAAGCGGGAATACCGTATCCATGTGACCTTCCACAAGGACTGTCTTTCCGCCGCCGGTACCTTTCCGGATACCAACGCAGTTGCCGTACTCGTCGATATGGCAGTCGGTGAGTCCTTCTTCCTTAAACATCTCAAGAAGTCTCGCAGCTTTCTTCTGCTCATGGTTCGTCGGAGCCGGGATCAATGTCAGCTCGATCTGTTTGTCGATCACGGTATCCTGGTCCTCTTCCATGAACTGTAACGCTTTCTGGATCTTTGCATCCTTTGTCAGGGTGTCAAATTTCTTCTGAACCTTTTCGGAAACTTTGTATTCCATATCTGTGTTCCTCCATTTTTTGAATGTCCTGCCGTGTGCACACATGGGCAGTCGTTCTATGCTGTCTGCCTGTGTACCACAAAAAGCTCCTCCTGCGTATTTTTTATACGTACAAAAGTTTTCTTCGCGCGCACACGCAGGTGAAAAGGCAGGTCTGTCACTTTTCACCCTGACAGACCTGTTTTCCTTCGTATTCTTATTCTAATACCGTTCTGCAATTCTGCGAATCCCGGACATCAGAACTACAGGCGAACCACCATCTCATCGATCGGCATTCTATCTGCGTGAAGTCTTGACGGATGTGCCGTCTCCGCCGGATAACCGAGCGGGAGCATCGCTGTCGCAACGAGTCCCTTCATCTCCGGGAATGTCTCATGAAGCTTTTCCTGGCTGAACATGCCGACATAGCAGGTTCCAAGACCGAGATCCGCAGCCTGCAGCATCATCTGGGTCGCTGCGATCGTTGCGTCGATCTCGCCGTGGTTCTTCATATCTCCCTCGCGGTTCCAGGCCTTCGTCGGATCATATGCAACAACCAGGATCACCGGTGCGTGGAACTTGCATGCGGTGCACTCTTCCGCTTTTTCCAGTGCCTCTTTGCTCTGCATCACGAGAATTCGCTGCGGCTGAAGGTTATGAGCCGTCGGTGCATTGTGGCCTGCCTCCAGAACCTTCTCCAGCTTTTCTGCTTCGACCGGACGGTCGCTGAACTTTCTAAGCGAATATCTCTCTGCACATAATTTTTCGAAATCCATTGTTCTCCTCCTGTCAGTTTCTGAACATCTATTTTCCTACTATCTTTGTGCCATTCATTATATCTCATCATTCCCGTTTTGTGAACCCTGAAATGTTCTCTGGATGTTTTTACTATTCCTGTCTTTTTAACAGGCTCCGATACGTCATATCCATCCCGATCGCCCCGAGCGGCGCCGTGATCAGGATCGCGAGAACCGCCACTGAGAGAACAATCTGTCCGCAGGAAAGCCCCATCGCCATCGGAACAGAACCGATCGCCGCCTGGACTGTTGCCTTCGGCAGATACGCGATCACGGTAAACAGGCGCTCTTTCTTGTTCAGCGCGGTTCCCGCCATGCACACGCAGACTCCGGCTGCCCGAAAAATAAGTGCAAGCAGGATCATCACCACAGCCGCGCCTCCTGCAGTCGCCGTATACCGGATATCCACTGCAGCGCCGACCATCACAAACAGGACTACCTCCGCTGCGATCCAGAGTTTTCCAAACTTCTCTGAGAGTCTTCCGGAAACCGATTTCGGACATTTCATTTTGAGGACGCATGCCATGCTGACAACCGCAAGAAGTCCGGAGACGGAGACATACGGTTTTGCCCATGTTTCCACCGCCATCAGGAGAAACGAAAGCCCGAGGACCACAATGACTTTCATGCTGTTTCTCACATAATGTTCCTTCGCATAAGCGGTCTCAAAGAAAAGGCTGAGAAGATACCCGACAGCAGCGCCCAGCAGGATTCCGAGCACAATGGACACCGGAATATTCAAAAACTGCATAAAATCTGCCGTTCCTCCCTGTGCCATGCCGGCAAATGTGGAAAACAGGACGATCACGAAGATATCGTCGCACGATGCCCCGGCCAGGATCATCTGCGGGATACTCTTTTCCGTTCCATATCCATTTTCCATCAGCTGTACCATCCGCGGCACAACGACCGCCGGGGAAACAGCCGCGAGGACCGCACCCATGACAGCAGACTCAATTCTCGTTATCCCCAGGATCATCGGAGCGCAGAGAAGATATCCACAGATTTCAAAACTCGCCGGTACAAAAGCCATCATGACGGCCGGACGCCCGACTTTCTTCAGATCCGCAAGGTTCAGGGAAAGTCCTGCCTTTAACAGGATGATGATCAGCGCGATCTGGCGAAGTTCCGAGGAGATCGATAAGATCTTATCATCGAGAAGTCCCAGGACATGCGGTCCCAGGATGATGCCGGTAAACAGCATTCCGATAATGCGCGGCAGGTGAAGATATCCGCAGATCGCCGCCGCGGAAAGTCCCACCAGAAAGATCAGTGCAAGTGATGTCAACATAATTTTTCTCCTTTTTTCTGCAAAAATGTGCCTTCCACGATTCTGCCTTTATTTAGGGAACTGTTCCATGCTTAAAATTCCATTTTTAAAGTTCCTATCCCATACGAAACGATTGCTCCCAATTTTATTAACGAGAAAATATTTTCCCGAAAAAATGTGCCTTTTTGCGCGGCAGGAAGTTCCATCGGAATTTCCTGCTGCACAAAAAAAGAGCTGACTCTCCTGTGATTTAAGCCCCGCAACACACGCTAAAAAGCGCCGTCCCGGACAGCCCGTCATCACAGAAGTCATCAGCTCATCATAAGCGGTTCTGGTTTCCCATGGGAGAACTTCATTCCCGTCGAAGATTATACAATACCTATCTCCGGTTGTAAATCATATTTTTCAGTTTATCCTATAACTGGGTTTTCCCGATGTTTCACATTCCAGATCGCAAATCCTACAGGATCTCCCCATATCTTCCGAGGAAACTCTTCATTCTCTCATTGTCAGAGGAGAATACCTTCTCCGGCGTTCCTTCTTCCACGATCACGCCGCCTTCCATGAAGATCACGCGGTGGGAGATATCTCTCGCAAACGCCATCTCGTGGGTGACGATCACCATGGCGATATTTAAATCTGCCAGGGAACGGATCACCTTCAGCACCTCCGCCGTCAGCTCCGGATCGAGCGCAGAGGTCGGCTCATCGAAGAACAGGATCTTCGGGTTCAGCGCCAGGGCTCTTGCGATCGCCACACGCTGGCACTGTCCGCCGGACAGCTGGCACGGATAATAATCTTCTTTGTCCGACAGACCCATCTTCTTTAAAAGCTCTCTCGCTTCCTTATATACAGTCTCCTTATCGCGCTTCTGAACATGGATCGGTGCGTCCGTGATGTTCTTTAAGACCGAATAATGCGGGAACAGGTTAAAGTTCTGGAATACGAGGCCATACTGGCTCCGGATCTCCTTCATTTCCTTTTTGTCCGCATAAACGACACGTCCGTCCTTGTCTGTCCATGCAGCCTTTTTCCCAAGATAGACGATCTCGCCGCCATCCATTTTTTCTAACATCGTCGCACAGCGAAGCAGCGTTGATTTTCCGGATCCGGATGGTCCGATGATGGATACGATCTCGCCCTCACCGATGCTGATGGAGATATCTTTCAGCACGGATAAATTTTCAAATGATTTTTCCACATGATTTAATTCTAACAGATTCATGATCCGAACACCTCCATCCTACCGGTAATAATCCAGTTTCTTCTCGATCCACTCCATAACGACCGCCACGATCAGGTTGAACACATAATAGAAGATTCCGGCTGCCACAAACGGGATCATGTTTGTCTGGGAAGCCGCCAGCGCCTTCGCGATCGAGAACATCTCGGCAACGCTCAGCGTGAACGCCAGAGAAGTATCCTTCACAAGTGTGATAACCTCATTCGTGATCGACGGCAGGATCCGCTTGATGACCTGCGGCAGAATGATCTTGAAAAATGTCTGTGCTTTATTGTAGCCCAGGATCTGTGCTGCCTCATACTGTCCCACCGGCATGGACTGGATGCCGCTGCGGTAGATTTCCGCAAAATACGCGGCGTAGTTGATCACAAAGCCGATGAATGTCGCTGTCAGACGATAGCTGCTCCCGACTTTGATATGGAACAGATAGTATGGTCCGAAATAAACGACCATCAGCTGCAGCATTAACGGAGTTCCACGCATGATCGAGATATAAAATTTTACGATCATGCTGATCACGCGGTTTTTCGACATGCGCCCGAACGCTACAACAAGTCCGAGCGGCAGGGAGAACAGCAGCGTGATCACAAAGATCTGCGTACTGATCAGCATACCGCTTCCGAGCTGAGCGATCATCTGCCCGATTGTCATTTTACCCATACGATCTTACCTGCTTTCCTTCATGGTTTCACGGTCCATATCATCTGATCGTGCTTTTGTAAAGTTTCTTTTTAAACAAGACAAATTACGGGAACTGTCAACCGGTTCCCGTAATCTGAGTCCTGCATTCATTTTATATGATATTGACATATGTGTCAAATATCATTTATTTATGCGAACAACGAGCCAAAGTCCGCGCTTACGCGGGACCTTGGCGACTGTCGCGATAACAAGGGGAAACTCGCAAAGCGTGTTTTTACTTGTTTCCGATCGTTGTAACGTCCTCACCGAACCACTCATCAGAGATCTTTGCAAGTGTTCCGTCTGCTGCCATCTCCTCTAAAGTTGCCTGAACCTTGTCTCTTAACTCTGTGTTGCCTTTCTTGAAGCCAACACCGTACTCTTCCTCGGAAAGGGAATCGTCAAGGATCTTGAAATCTGCGTTTCTCTGTTTGATCTGATATCCTGCAACGATAACGTCCATCGCTACGGCATCAACGGCGCCCTGTTCCAGATCCATGAACGCTGTGTTGTAATCAGCCGTTGTTAAAAGCTGTCCGAAGGTGTTTGTGAGGTCCGGATTTTCCTTTAATGCTGCCTCAGCGGAAGAATCTGCCTGTACCTCCACATTCTTTCCGGCGAGATCAGCCTGGCTCTTGATATCAGAATCGTTTGCTACAATGAATACCTGCTTGTTTGCCATATACGGCTCAGTCCATGTGTAATCATCCTCACGGCCTGTGATCGTAAATCCGTTCCAGATGCAGTCGATATTTCCGGACTCAAGCTCCATATCCTTGGAGTCCCAGGCGATCGGCTGTGCCTTGTACTCTAAGCCAAGACGTTTTGCAACTTCCTTTGCAAGGTCAAGGTCGAATCCTGTGTACTCTCCATCATCACCAACGAATCCCATCGGCGGGAAATCCTGGTCGAAACCAACGATCAGTGTGCCGCCTGCTGTCTTTGTCTCCTCTGCTGCGGATGTATCAGCTGCGGTTGTCTCCTCTTTGGACTCAGCAGATGTCTCTGCTGCGGTTGTCTCTGTCTTTGCTCCGCCGCATGCTGCGAGGGAAAGTACCATGGCGGATGCCATAACTGCGCTTAATAATCTCTTTTTCATCATAATTTCCTCCTCTTATCTGCCCGTGATCCGGCTGCCCGGACCAGCTTTTTGTCATATCCGAAAACCGGCCGCATTTTTCTGTCCGGTTTCACCTCTCTGTTTTCATCGTGTTATCATGTTACCATACTAAAGTGTTTTTGTAAAGCTCTTTTTTAATGAATTTTTCAAAAAAATGCGGTATAATCTTTTTTATGCAGAAGAAACTATATCCGTATTTATCTCAGGCGAGAAGATTCCCGCCTCTTTCAGGTGGTGAGTAACAGCAAATTTGTCTCCGTGGGAGTCAGGTCTCCGAATGAGATAAACGCGCTGCGAATTTACTATTTTTAAGGAGGTTCCTGTCTTATGTGTACAGCAGCAACTTACAAGACAAAAGGCTTTTATTTTGGAAGGACCTTAGACTACGAATTTTCCTACGGAGAGGAGATCACGATCACTCCCCGCAATTACCCGATCCCGTTCCGCCATATGGGTACACTTGCATCCCACTATGCCATCATCGGCATGGCGCACGTTGCAGACAATTATCCTCTGTATTATGATGCCATGAACGAAAAGGGACTCGGCATGGCAGGACTCAACTTTGTCGGAAATGCTGCCTATGCAGAGCCGACGGATGGAATGCAGAATGTTGCCCAGTTTGAATTTATCCCCTGGATCTTAAGCCGGTGTGCAACCATTCCGGAAGTCCGCGAAGCGCTTGCCCGCATGAATCTTGTCGGAACACCTTTTAGTCCACAGATGCCTGCCGCAAGCCTCCACTGGATCATTGCGGATAAAAACGAGGCGATCGTCGTGGAATCCATGACCGATGGACTCCATGTCCATGATGATCCTGCCGGTGTTCTCACAAACAATCCGCCCTTCGATCTGCAGATGTTCCATTTAAATAACTATCTCGGGCTTTCCCCGCGCCAGCCGGAAAATCATTTTTCTCCGGAGCTTCCGCTTGCCACCTACAGCCGCGGTATGGGCGCTCTCGGTCTTCCGGGGGATCTCTCTTCCCAGTCCCGCTTTGCCCGCGTGGCATTCACCCGCGCGAACTCGATCTCCGGTGACAGCGAAGAAGAAAGCGTCAGCCAGTTCTTCCATATCTTAGGCTCTGTGGACCAGCAGCGCGGCTGCTGTGAGGTTGCAGAAGGAAAATATGAGATCACGATCTACACCTCCTGCTGCAGTGCCGAGACCGGAACCTACTACTATACGACCTACGAAAACCACCAGATCACCGCGGTGGATATGAAAAAAGAAGCGCTTGATTCCGATGCCCTGATCCGCTACCCGATGATCTTAAAAGGCGAGATCCGGAGACAGAATTGACGGAAACGTCTGGAAGGTTCCGTTACAATAAATTCAAAATATATTTTCAGGAGGAATTTCCCATGAATCCCTATGCTCTGATCGATCTACACTGCGACACACTCACAGACTGTATCCATAAGGGGCTGACCCCGGACACGCTTGATGATCCGGACCGTGTCCTCTCCCTGTCCTCACTTCCGTCCGATGTTCACTGGGCACAGTTTTATGCCATCTTCATCCCGGATCAGCACCGTGGACAGGCCGCCATCGATTACTACGAAACAAACCGTGACAATTTTAACCGCCAGATGGAAAAATTTCATGACCGCATCTCCCCCTGCCGCTCCGCTTCCGATATGCAGGCTGCTTGGGCGACAGGAAAAACGGCTGCTTTTCTGACCATCGAGGGCGGAGCAGCTCTCGCCGGTGATATCACCCGCGTAAAAAAACTGGCAGATGACGGAGTCCGCTGCATGACACTTACCTGGAATGGCGAAAATGAGATCGGTTCCGGACACACCACCACTCACGGAATGACAGACTTCGGACGCCAGGCAGTCCGTGAAATGGAAGACCGCGGGATCCTCGTTGATGTCTCCCATTTAAACGACACCGGCTACGCCGACCTCTTTGAGACCGCCCGCCGCCCGTTCGTTGCGACCCACTCCAACGCGCGCGCCATCTGTTCCCACAAGCGGAACCTGACGGATGACATGATCCGCGAGATGGTCCGCCGGAACTGCCTCATTGGCCTCAACTACTGTAAGAGTTTCATTACCGACGGAGGCATCGGCGATTCTCCCGACGACCTCTACCGCCACATCGAGCACTTTTTCAGCCTCGGTGCCTATGAAAACATCGCTCTCGGCTCTGACTTTGACGGTACGACACTTCCTACATACCTGAACACCCCGGCAAAGGCTGCTGATCTTTACGAATATTTTCTGGAAAAGGGAATGTCAAAGGATCTGGCGGAAGGAATCATGTTCCGGAACGCAGAAGAATTTTTTAGGAAAAATCTATAGTTTACATCCGTCTTCGCGCGAGTACGCATCATTGGCATGTCAGTACCTTTTGTGTAACAGGGAATTCCCCGTAATTTCCTGTTACACAAGAAGACGGCTCCGCATATCCCTATGCATCGAGCCGTCTTCTTTATTATTCTGATCCTTTTCCTCTTTGTTTTTCATCCTCCGGCTGTGCCTTACAAGGTCTGACACGCACCATTTACATCAAATGAATATTCTTTTCCGTTTATTCGTCGGATTCCGACAACCATTTTTCCACATTCTGATCCGGCACGGCTTTCCATATAATACCAGCGTCCAGTCCATCAGTGCATAAGTATCCGCAAAATGATAATAAAATGTCTGTCTCCGGATCTCGCAGAGCTCTACGATCTCCCGCACGGTACATCGTCGATCGCCTTCTTTGCTAACAACGTCGTCAACGCCGTCGAAATATCTACCTTTGTCCGATCCTTCATCGCTTTTCCTCCCCCCAGTAATACAAAAAGCGGGCAAAAATCCATTCCCAATCGGCTGCGCCGATGAGATTTCTGCCTTCAAATCTATGACTCTATTACGGTCAGCGCAGCAAGTGCGCGGACATGCTGATTAATTATAGTATAACTTCTTTCTCTTTGGCACTCAATTGACAACTTGGGGGATTTGTCAAAAAATCAACCTCAGACGATCTTCATCTCTTTCAGGCTTCGCACCCCGATTCCGGCTTCATCTCCAACCGTCAAATAGCCATCCTTCAGCACATGACATGTATCTGCCATATCCGGCTGGGTCGCATAGCAGGTGATATCATTGGACATCGTAGATGCCGGAAGGGACGATGCAAGATGAAGGCAGACAGCTCCATTGATCTGTGTATCGTATGTACTGGTCACTACACAGCGAATTCCTGCGGATGCCGCAATTTCTGAAATCGTAACAGCATTCTGGATCCCGCCGGTTTTGACAAGCTTCAGAATAAACACATCAGCCGCCCGCTCATATGCATACCGGACTGCCTCCTGGACCGTATTGATCGCTTCGTCGACTCCGATCACAACACCGGTATCCCGTTTCAGCTGCTTTGTCCCATTAAAATCATGTTTATCAAGCAACTGTTCATACACTTCTAAATCCAGATCACAGGTCTTTCGAATAAACTTATATGCATCCGAATAGCTGTATCCCGCATTGGCATCCACGCGAAGTTTCATTTCATATCCAACAGCATCCCTGACTGCGCAGACCCGGCGGATATCTTCTTCAACATCCGTACCGATCTTCATTTTTATGCTGTGATACCCTTGTTCCCGATACTGGACCGCCTTTTCCACCGCCTCATCAATTCCCATGATTCCAAGATGACGATTGATCATAACCTTCTCCCGCAGCTTTCCACCGAACATCTGGTAAAGAGGAAGCTTCCGCTCTTTCGCTGCAAGATCATAAAAAGCAGCCTCCAACGCCATCTTGGCCGCTGCATGCTCCGGGAGCTTATGATTCCATCGATTTCTGGCTTCCCACAGATCTGCCGCATCTACTCCTATGATTTCCGATATAAGTTCCTTCTCAAGTACATACTGTACAAATTCCGGCGTTTCGCCGGTAAATTTCGGGAGTGGAGTCGCCTCGCCCCAGCCACAGAGCCCATTCTCGTCTGTAAGCTTTACGATCACGTGACCTCTTACCTGTGCCGGACGTCCATAAGCCGTTGCCAATACGATTGTTTTTCTGTGCAGCAAAAACACCTCTGCTGATACAACTTTTCCCATAGGTCAAATCTCCTTCCTCTAATTCTGTCTCCTTATACGGGAAAAAGCAGGTTTCCCTGCTATTTCCGTTGTTATTCCGTGTCTTTTTATCATACCTGCTGTCAGATCCGCTCTGCCTGTTCCTTAATCTCCCTAAGTCCCATGCAAAGCCGGTTCTTCATTCGCAGATACTCGCTTCCCGCCATTACATAAACATCTAACGGCGTATTATCCTTTGTGATTCCCTTGCAGCGTCCAATCGCTCCAAAGATCCCAAATCCATCACCATAATCATGCAGATACGGTGCTTTTCTGCAGTAAACGATATGGAGCAGCTTTCCCACTGTCTCCTTCAGAAAGAGATCACTGTCCTCCATACTTTCCGCGCGCTCGGCCGCCTTTTTCAACGCCTCTTTCGTTCTGTTCCATTCAGCGCAGATCTCCGTCGTGTCAAACTCTGGTGCCAATCCGGACAATGTCTTCTTTAATCTGCCATCCAAATCTTCTAAAAAGACTGGAATATTTACAGGAATCATCTTTGCGCTCTGAATATCATCCAGCATTTCCATGTTGATCTTCGCATCACGCATCATGATCTTCTCGTCGAGTTTATCGATCGTATCTTTCGGGGTATGCCACCATGGTCCGCCGCTTGGGCAGTCTGACAGGCGTTTTTCCGGAAGCGGTTCATATTTTAACATGATCGTGATCGGCACATAGGCCCCCCAGAAAGACTGATCTGCTCCACGGATCATCGGAATATACACATCGGGTCTCTTTCCCGTGTACTTTTCGATTAGGTCTGCTGTATAGGAAATGCCCTCAGAACCTGCTGTCCGTGCTACGATCTGCTCTGAGTTTTTGCACCCGGTCAGATCCAGATTCACATGCGCCACACAGTTCTTTCTGAGATCTGCGTAATGGCTGTCACAATACCATGTGGATCCGGAGAATCTTCCATCTGAATGACCAGACCACCATGCGATCCGTACTCCACGCTTTAATTCCGACCGATGTGCATAAAGCACTCTCGCATACTCTAAAAGGATCGCATCGCTGACCGCGTTATCTGTAATTCCCTCGTACCAAGAGTCGTAGTGACCGGAAACAAGCACAAAACTGTCACTCTTTCCCTTGATATCAACAGCCACCATGGAACTTCTGCGGATCTTTGTCTCCATTTCAATCGTGACTTCAGCATCCATTTCTCCTGCTGCCATCTTTTCGATCAGCGCTTCTCCGTCCGCACGTCTGATTCCCGCTGACGGAAGGAATTTCATATACGCAGCCTCATCAAAATCCGGTGTTCCCCAGATCGTCCCAATATTGCTGTGATGAATATAGTCGCCTTTTGTTGCACAGATATGCAGTACTGCTTTGGCTCCTGCCTCCATTGCCCTTCTCACAAAAACGCCCTTGGATTCCCACGTCAGAACGATTTTGTCGCGAAATGACTCAAAACGATCTTTTTCTTGATTCTTTGTGAGTCCTTTTTCCTCGCTGAGAGAGTCATAATACAACGTTCCCTGAAGGCTGTCTGCTTCTGCACTGTAAACATCTCCGACTAACGGATATTCCACTCCGTCAACTTTTGCGAATGCTCGCACCGGGATGCTGAAAAAGCCATCATACTCACAATGCTCAAACGGAATCCCATACTCCGAGAGTTTTTCTTCCAGATAAGAAACCGCTGCCTCTCCCTCTTTTGTTCCGCTGTAACGGAATAGATGATTGAATGTTCCAATCGTCTCAAGCATATTTTTACTGTTTAATTCTTCAAGAAGATTTTCCCTTAATTGTCCCATCTTAACCTCCGATGCCTATTAGAACGGTCCATAATGAATCATCTGTGCAACGATCATTGCAATGCATGCAAGAACGACCCAGCTTGCAAATACTTTCTTCATGAATTTCATCCATGTGCCATAGGATACACCTGCTGCCATAAGGTTTGCCATCAGCGCTGAGGACATTGGAATGATATAGTTTCCAAGTCCGTCACCAAAGTTGAACGCAAGAACAACGGTCTGTCTTGTCATTCCGATCAGGTCTGCAACCGGAACCATAAGCGGCATAACGGCAGCGGCCTGTCCGGAACCGGACGGAATAAATACGTTGATCAGAACGTTCGCGATAAACATCATCGGTCCCTGGATAAATGCCGGGCATGCCATCAGAACATTCGCGATCGCGCGTACAATTGTATCGATGATCTTTCCATCAGAAAGTACACTGGAAATTGCTGTCGCAATACCAATCATGATAGCTGCTGTCATCATCTTTGCTGCGCCTTTGCTAAAGTGTCTTGCAATCTCACTCGGCATCATACCGCCGACAATTCCACCGGCAACTGCAAGCCATACAAACGCAACTGCTGTCTCCGTATTGCCCCAGCCAAGTTTGATGCCGCCGTAAACCTGAACAAGAACACTTACAAAAAATACGATCAGTACAAGGATCTGGCGTACTGTGATCGTTGCTTTTTTATCTACGCTTGTATCCAGTCCTTGTTTTCTTGCATTTTCTTCTAAGTCATATACAAGACTGTTTTTCGGATCTTTCTTTACCTTCATCGCATACGTAACGATAAAGTATGCATTCAGCGCAAGGAACACTGCGCAGAGCACTAAACGATAGCCGATTCCGGAGAAAATCGGGAGATCTGCGAATCCCTGCGCGATCGCTGTTGTTGCCGGAGCTACCGGTCCAATACTCTGGCTGCCACCTGCCGCAAGAACAACAATAGCCACCGCAGCCAGCGCATCATATCCACACATACGACAGAACAGGACAAGTACCGGAATAAATCCAATCATACTGACCGGGTTTTGGCGCATACCGTAAATACCAAATACGATGATTGTTCCGATCAGCAGCAGCTTCTCACTGCTTTTATACTTGTGGATCATAATATTGATTGCTGCGTCGAACGCGCCTGTCGCAAGAATTACTTCGATGGAAGCCGCGCTGAAGATCGTCATCCAGATCAGACTTGAGCCCGCCAATGCTTTCACTATGTAGTTCGGAATTTTAAAGAAACTTACCGGACATTGTTCAACCCATGTGAAAGAGGTCGCGTCAACGATCATTTTTCCTGTTGCCTCATTCTTCACTCTGGCAAATTCTCCTGCCGGGATGATATATGTCATAGCTGTTGCAAAAATGACAATCATTACCAGAATAACAAATACGTGAGGAATTTGAAATTTTTTCTTCTGACTCATACATACAACTCCTTTTCTTCTTGACTTCTCGAGGGGCCTGATCAGGTTTTCTTTTGTGGCTTAACTATAGCAAAATTTCTTACTATTTCGCTATAAACAATGTCACATTGTAATAAATGTTACATTTTTTCTTGTTTTACTCTATAAAGCTATACTTCTTGACAATTTTTAGGCATAATGATAAACTTTTTCATAACTGTATGATGTATTTCACTTTCATATTTTTAAGCTGGAGTCCCGGCATTCCCCGCATTTTAAGGAGGTGTTTGGCTTTGGAACGAGAATACTGTGTAAATTTCGAACCATATATCAACGACGAGCTTTCCGAGCTTGTAAAAACATATGGGTACCGCATTGAGGTGCCTGCTAATACCTACTATATTAAACCCGGTCAAAAGCTTACAGAAATCACTTATATTGCAAGTGGCTCGACCTCCCACTCCATGTTTGGGCTGACCGGGCAGGAAAAGATTTCCTACATTCTCAGTGCCGGATGGTTTCTTACGGAAAGTCTGTTTGCAAATAAAAAAATGTTTTCGATCGCAGAGCGTTATACCTCTGCGCTGACTGATCTTGTTTTATATAAAATTGATGCCAATGCATATGATATTCTGATTGAAAAAAAGGTGTTTCGCGATGCCATCATCCGCAGTCTGAGCAATAAGCGGGCATTCTTACAGCGGGAACTTGAAAGTGTAACTCTCGAATGCGTGAAAGAACGTTTGAAAAATTTCTTTGTTCTCCTGTCCGATCCGGCATCCAGCAAAGACCGCACCTGGTATCCGTTGAGCCATTATTACACACATCAGGAGATTGCCTCTATTATAGGAACAAACCGTGTGACGGTGAGCCGCCTGATCAGTGAACTGGCACGCGAAGACTTTCTCCGTGTCATTAATAAACGGGTGGAACTCAACAGCATCCATATTACGGATTGATCGTGATCCCACCTTTGATATCTAAGTCACCACCACCCTTCAAAAGGGTGGTTTGCACTAGGGCTATAAGCCCACCGTTACTAGGCCAGCGTCTCAAGGCGCTGGCTTTCTCTTTCAGCTATGGGAATCCTGCTTACGCAGTCTTCCCACAGCTCCGTTCAAGCCATATTGCTCTTGACTCGTCGCTACCCCTTAAGGGGTGTTGATACTACTTAGCCTCAACCCTTGAAAGGGTCTTCATATTCTTTTACACTTAATTTATCCATTGCAATATCATGCTTTTCCTGATCTTGAATATATTTCTTGATTGTGGCTTCATTTAGTCCTACTGTACTAACATAATAACCTTCTGACCAGAAATGACGATTACCAAATTTATACTTTAAATTTGCGTGCTTGTCGAACATCATTAACGCACTCTTCCCTTTTAAATATCCCATGAATGAAGATACACTCATTTTCGGTGGAATACTTACTAGTATATGGACATGGTCCGACATCACATGACCTTCGATGATTTGTACGCCTTTATAACTGCATAATTGTTTTATAATGTCTCTAATGTCTTCTCTGTATTGATAATAGATTACTTTTCGTCTATACTTAGGTGTGAAGACGATATGATATTTGCACATCCATTTCGTATGTGCGAGTGAATTTTCTTTCTTCGCCATAAATTACCTTTCCTTTCTGCAATATAGCCTGAACAACTTTATTGTAAACGGAAAGGTAATTTTTTGTATAACAATCGACGCGCACCCGCATAGCGGGTGGTTTATTGTTTCGCCCATCTCCATTTTTCGGATCAGCGAAAAACTCCAATGGGCTCAACAGACTAAAGTCCATAAGTAAAACAGATCTGGTATTATGTGTAAATACCAGATCTGTTCTTTTATTTCTTATTCTCTATCTTGTTTCCCCATCTCATACATCAGCGCGATCATATGTTTTATGGATGCCTTGTAGTCATCCAGCTTCATATTTTCATTCGGTGCATGATGGTTTGCATTTGTATTTCCTGGTCCTACGCCAACGATCGGCATATCCGGCCATGCGCGGTGAAAATAGATCGCCGGGCCACCGCCAAGAGCTGTCGGCTCGATCACCATCGGTTTGTCATAAACTTCCGCCGCGGAATGTTCTAGCCATTCCTTTAACGGAATATCCACGCTGGTACGGACCGGAGTATTTCCGCCTCTGCGTACGACTTTTACATCTCCAAAACCATGCTTTTTCAGGTGTTCCCGCAGCTGTTCTTCCACCTTATCCGGAGACTGGTTCGCAACCAGATAAAATCCGATCCGCGCGTATGCTTTGTGCGGCACGATTCCTCTGGCTCCATTGTAAAGTTCACCGGCTTCCAAACCGCAGACTGACATGGATGGCTCCATATAGATCTGCTTTTTCAGCTCCAACCCACTGCTTCCCCGCAGGAATGAGGTAATTCCCAGTTTTTCCAACTGGCTCTTTTCATTATATGGGAATGCATTTAATATCTCTTCGTCCTTTTTCGTCACCGGAAGGACATCATCATAGAATCCTTCAATCGTGATTCTCTCATCCGCACTTTTCAGACTTGCAAGCGCCCATACAAGCCGCCAGGATGCACTTGGAACATATGTCCCCATTCTGGCATGAACATCTTTTTTCGCAGTTTCTACCGACAGTTCAAAGCTCACACTTCCCCTGACGCCGAATCTCGCCCATGGTCTTCCTTCTTCATCGCGGCGCCCATTTTCCCACAGGCAGACATCTGCTTTCGATAATTCTTTAAACTTTTCTGATTGTTCTCTGGAAAACTTTGATAAAGACGGGCTGCTCGTCTCCTCATCGCCCTCAAACAGGAATTTTACATTGATCGGCAACTTACCCTCCACTGCAAGAATCGCTTCCACCGCCTGAATTCTTGAGAGAAGAGGACCTTTATTATCCGACACGCCTCTCCCATAGAGAACACCGTCACGGATCACCGGCTCGAACGGCTCGTTGGACCACAGCTCATGTTTTCCCTCTTCCACGACATCGTAGTGATTATAGAATAACAGAGACGGATGTTTATCTCCATCTTCTCCGGAAACAGAAGCTGAGATTAAGGCATTTCCATTCTCCACTTTCTGGAACTCGTGCGGAATTCCCACTGCACTTAACTTCTTGTCGATCCAGTTTCTTGTCTCTTCCAATCCGGTCTTGTCCCCTGCTACGCTGCGATGGGAACAAAATTCCTTCATTTCCTCCATCATGCGATCAAAATTCTGATCGACATAATCAAAAATTTTCTTCATGATCATTCCTCCCGGTCTCTTTCTTTGCCTTCATGATATCGGAATCCCGTTTTATTTTCTATATGAATTGCTACAGTGTAGCATGGGTTACATTTCCACTTATCATCTGAGCATCTGGCCAGCATTTTCTTTCTGACATAAGCAAAAGGGGGCTGTCGCATTAGCAAATATTTTTTGCTGGGCGGCAGCCCTGCTTTATGCCCAAATGGGGGCGAAATCGGTCACATTTTCGATGCCATTCTTTATAAACGCAGTTCATTCCCAGGCATCCCTTTCGGCATGCCTTATTTCAGGCTGTTTTGTTTTCAACTATCAAAATCTATGCCCTTTTTAATGGAAAAAGATAACTTCCCGTTCTTCCGGTCTGAATCTTGCAATGAAGCTTATTGATATTTCGTCCCATTGCCAGAAGGATGCTCTCTGCCAGTGCATTTGCCTTTCCACGATACAGATATCTTCGAAAATTCATGTCTTCCTTTACGTCAGCAAAAGAACCTTCTGCCTGAATACTGCGATTCATACGGAGCATCGTTCCATACTCACTTGTGATCCGTTCCAGATCTTCTGCGCGTTTCTGGTTCATCGTTTTTGAAACCATCAGCACTTTATTGCGCTTTTCCATTGGTGTTTTGCAGTTGTTTCCCTTGATACATTCCGTTTTATAAGGGCAACCAGTGCAGTCTGGGCTTCTGTAATAAGTTTTTACACTGACATATCCGCTAGTTGTTTTACTTCTGCGTTCATTTGTGACAGTTAGTTCCCTTCCGTTGAGGCAGATGTAGCTGTCCCTGTCTGCATGGTACTCCATGTTTTCCCTTCTACTGATGTCTTTTTTGTATTTTCGGGTCTTCGAAATCTCATAGTTCTGCGGCTTTATATAGGCGGTCTGTCCGTTTTCCTCAATGAAAAGATAGTTTTCTTCACTTTCGTACCCGGCATCTGCAACGACTTCTGAATACTTAAATCCCAGGTGATTCTCCATGTCTTTCAAAAACGGGATCAGGGTACGTGTATCGGTAGGGTGCGGGCTGATATCGATCCATGTGATGTATTCGGAATCCACTCCATGCTGAATGTTATAAGCAGGCTTTAACTGTCCATTCAGCATCGCGTCCTCTTTCATTCTCATGAAGGTTGCGTCAGGGTCTGTTTTGGAATAGCTGTTTCTATCCCCAAGCGTATACAGCTTTTTTGTATATTCCTTTAGTTTCTCCAGATATTGATCCAGCTGTTCCAGGGATTTCTGTAATTGTGTTTTTCTACGCCCGATTCCATGTACAAACACAATTCCCTCCTGCACTTTTATGCGGCACAACTGCTTCTTTAACCGTTTTAATGTGTGGATGGATATCCGGTCTTGGTATACGGTCCTGATTCCATAGAGTTCTTCACATTCAGCCACAAAAGAAGATAGTTTTGTGTATAACCGGGCCTGATTTTTCGTAATAGCCCGTTTCCATACAAAGGTATATTTATTGGCTGCAGACTCGATCTTGGTGCCATCAATAAAAATGGTCTTTCCTGAGATCTCACCAAGAAGATAGAGCAGATCTGACATTTGGGCAAGCAGTACCTTTGCACAAGCTGAAAAATGCAGGGAGATAAAACGCGCGATCGTTGCATGGTCAGGAGCCGGCATTCCTTCCAGGAGGTACATAAAGTTGATATCCCGTTTGCATGCCTTTTGGATATCCCTGCTTGAGTAGATTCGATTCATTACTGCATAGATGACGAGTTTCAGCATCTGACGCGGCGTTGCCTGATTTTTTCTGATCCTGCTGTAAGTTTTATACAGTTCAGAAAGGTCCATTTCCTCCACAAAGGCACTTACCAGACGAACCGGATCATCAGATGGAATAGAAATCTCTAAATCCAGCGGAAGTTTGATTTGATAATACAGAGAAAAAGAGGTATAATCTCTCTGTATTATTTTGTTTAGTCGCATAAACTGATTATACCACGAACGCCGGGCTTTTCGAAGCTCGGCGTTTTGTGTTGGGAATATGAAATGAGCTGCCGCACGTTAGTGCAACAGCCCCCTTTCCTTCTTCTATCTTATTTCGTAACTGTTCAGTACCTCACAGTTACGCGCAAAAATCCATTCCAAATCGGCTGTGCCGATAGGATTTTTGCCTTCTATTCTAAGTTTTCTTACGGTCAGCGCAGTAAATGCGCAGACCTACTGAACAGTTACCTTATTTCACATAATGGATCCTGCTCTGATCGAACCGATCCTGCTGGGTCCGCTCCTCATCCGGGTAACCGAGAGCAAATACGCCGAAGGCACGCTGTCCCGCCGGGATCCCGACGATCTTTTCTACATCTTTCATCCGTTCCTCTCTCGGAGCTACGCCAAGCCATACGCCGCCAAGCCCGATCTCATCCGCTGCAAGCCACAGGTTTTCCATCATGATGCTCATATCGATCTGTGCAAATTCCGGTAGATCGCACTCCTCACGGTATGCGGTCACGATCGCCACCGGCGCTTTTCCTGCCGGGGCGGAGAACGGGCTGGACTCTCCGAGCCGTTTTAAAACTTCACGGTTTTCTACAACATAAAACTCCCACGGCTGCTGGTTCTTCGCGGACGGCGCTGCCATCGCTGCCTCCAGGATATAGCCGATATCTTCGTTTGATACAGCCTCATCTTTAAATTTTCTAATACTTACACGGTGAAATAAATCTGCCATTTTTAGACCTCTTTTCCCTTCTTGATATGTTATGATTCTCAAAAGCCATGCTATTCCACGGCTCTTCAATTCTATTCTAAAATTTGTTCCTGCCGCCATTCCCTATTCCCGGCCAGCCAAACTGAAGGCCGTTATAACCAGCTATTTTCCGGGAAAGATTCCCATATTTAAATTTTTTACTGCATTTTTTTAATCTCCAACGGGAAACTTACATCCTCGGAATCCATATATACAACGCTGATCTTCGCTCCGCTGTCTCCGCCCAGAGCATCTTCATCCATCGGACAGCCATCCTTCATGAACCCCATCTCAGTTCCATCCGCCGTCACCATCATAAACGTGCTCATCGCATTGGCCGTCGTCGTTCCTTCTGCGTATGCGATCGTCCAGTCATCATCTCCCGGTGCCGCGATCACCATATTGACTTTCTCCAGATCCATATTGTCATGGATCTCGACGCCGATATAGCCGATCACAACAAGACTGTCATCTGCGATCTCGGTCTCCACGTCACCGATATTCTCGGTCGTGATCACATATTCTCCACCATCATCTGCTTTGAGCGTAAACGTTCCTTTTTCGTCATTTTTCCCCGTCACAACCCCCTGAAGCAGGTGATAATTCGCAAGCCTCTCATCGTCCTGCGCCGCTGTTCCACTGGTTTCAGAGGACTCATTCTCTGCCGTTCCTGTCCCGGTTGACTCAGCCACTGTCTCTGCTGCCGCAGTTGTCTCCACCGGTTCTGCCTTCTGGCATCCGGCCGCCAAAGCTGCGCTCATTACTACTGCTGTCATGTACAAATACGTCTTTCTCATAGCTGTCTCCTCTCTGCAAGCCGCATTTCATTATAGCATATTTCTTATATCTTATCAATCAGACTGCTGACGCGCACATTAGTTACGCACATCAGCGTTTCTGTGCCATTATCATACCACATCCAGATAGCGGAAAATCCTAAATTTCTGTTAAATTTATTTTACCTCCTGACATGCACCACCTGATAAGCGACAAGTCATTAAGAAAACCTCCGGCATTCTGATCAGATAATCCGGCTCATAGGTCCCGATCAGCGTCCTTAAGAGCTCCCGGTCCATTCGATGCTCTCCACTTATTCACAGTAGAAGATCGCCCCGGAAACAAAGTCCAGAGTCCTCGACCCTGTAAAGGACCTGAAAACCGCTATGGAAGAGCTGGAACTGGAATATATCAACCATGCCTACGAAAAGTACGGAAACGTCCGTGAGGCCGCAGAGAGCCTCGGAATGACGCCGTCCACATTCGTTCGGAAGAGACAGAAATATACGAAAGGTGCGGATTGATAGATGGAAAGCCCAATGTTTATCTGGCTTTGAGGCTGCAGATGTGATATATTGATGATATCTGAGCAAAGGTATCATGTACCTGCGGACTGCCACAGGCAGCCCTCAAACCAATGATTCTGAAAGGGGTATCACTATGAAAAAAATCGGCGCGATCACTGTCGGCCAGTCTCCCAGAGTTGACCTGATTCCTGAGATCCAGCCCATCCTCGGAGACTCGGTTGAGATCATTCAGGCAGGAGCACTGGACGGACTTTCAAAGGAAGAGATCGCAAAGTTTGTTCCGCGTCCCGGTGAAAATGTCCTTGTGTCCAGACTCACGGACGGAACCTCAGCAACATTCGGAGAATCCTACATTCTTCCCCGCCTGCAGCTTTGCATTGACGATCTCGAACAGCAGGGTGTTTCTCTTATCCTTTTCCTCTGCACCGGAGAATTTCCGGCTGAATTTCACTCCAATGTCCCTCTTATCTTCCCTGACCATATCTTAAAGGGACTGATCCCGGCCATCGGCGTGAAAAATCTGTCTGTCATCATTCCTACAAAAGCGCAGGCGGAACAGATGCCCGGAAAGTGGAAAGACTGCTGTGACTCTCTCCACGTGACCTCGGTATCCCCATACGGTGATCCTCTCGCTGTTTTTGCAGCCGCAAAGGAGATCCCCGCTGATACAGATCTGATCCTTTTAGACTGCATCGGATACACCATCGAAATGAAGGAGCGTATCCAGGCTCTGACCCAAAAGCCAGTCCTTCTTTCCCGTACTCTCGTAGCCCGGGTGATTCGTGAATTAGTTTAATGTTTTTTCCCACTTCATTTTCCAAGGGATTTTCAGTATCTCCTGTTTCCAATACTGTTCCGGTTATCGGACCAAAACAGCCGAATATCCTGCCATCTCAAGGCGCTGCCTGCAGTATAGGATCAAAGAGTACCATATCTCATCGCAATCTCACTATGATGAAAGCTGAATCTTTCGCAAGAGTCCTAGAAATAAAGAAATGCCTGTCCTTCTCCGGAAAATTTTCCGATAAAGGACAGGCATTCTTATATGGTCACATAATTTTTAATTCACTGCAGTTCATTCGCTGCCAATATTCTCATCTCTCCCCGGCGCGGTACTTCATCAACAGGCGGTTGATCCTTCCTGTCGGGTTTAAGAGATCGCTCAAGGACGCGTCGTGGTTTAAGTTGTCGATGATAAGAGCAATGTACTTACTCATGTCAACATTGATGTAGTACGGTTTGGAGAGCAGCTCCGGTGTCTGGTAGACAAGGTTTGTCGTCAGAACGCGGTCGATTATGCCATTCTCATAGTACTCATCAAATTTCTTTAACCCGCCTGTAAAGAGACCGAATGTCGTGCAGATGAAGACCTTTCTTGCCTTCATTCTCTTTAACTCTTTGGCGGTGTCGAGCATGCTCTCACCGGAAGAGATCATATCATCAACGATGATCACGTCTTTGCCCTCTACGCTTGCGCCGAGGAACTCATGGGCAACGATTGGGTTGCGTCCGTTGATGATCTTTGTGTAGTCACGTCTCTTGTAGAACATACCGAGATCAAGTCCAAGAACGTTTGCGAAGAAGACTGCACGTCCCATACCGCCTTCATCCGGGCTGATGACCATCATGTGGTCGCTGTCGATCTGAAGGTCCTTCTCATTCTTTAACAGATATTTGATGAACTGGTAAGTCGGCTGTACGGTCTCGAATCCTTTTAACGGGATCGCATTCTGGACACGCGGGTCATGCGCATCGAACGTAATGATGTTCTCAACACCCATGTCGACAAGCTCGCGAAGTGCCATCGCGCAGTCTAAGGACTCACGACCGGTTCTCTTATGCTGACGGCTCTCATAGAGGAACGGCATGATCACATTGATCCTTCTGCCCTTTCCGCCTACTGCTGCGATCACACGTTTTAAGTCCTGATAATGATCATCCGGAGACATGTGGTTCTTTAAGCCGTTCATCGTATAGGTCATATTGTAGTTGCAGACATCTACCATTAAATAGAGGTCATCACCGCGGACAGACTCTGTCAGCTCTCCTTTTGCTTCACCGGAGCCGAAACGCGGAGTCTTCGCGCCGATAATGTAGGAATCTCTCTGATATCCGGCAAAAGCGATCGTGGTCTTGTGCTCGCTCTCTCTTTCTTTTCTCCACTCGACCAGCCAGGCATCTACCTTCTTACCCAGATCCTCACAGCTTTTCAGCGGAATCAGACCTAATGGTCCAACCGGTATTGTCTCAATCTGCTTTTCTTCGTACAGCATTCCTGTTCCTCCCTGATAATTTTCATTTTTTGATATTTTCCGCCGCATCCGGATCCTGCGTTTCCGGATTTCCCCTTCATTTTTGCGGCATCTGGATCACTTCCGCCCGCTTTCTCTGCAGAATCCAACCGGGCATTCGCGATACATCTCATTTATAGCACCAACCATCCATACCGTCAACCGGATTTCCGACCCGTTCTGACAGGATTTCCCATTTTCCGATTAATTTTATCCGGCATCTGGATCCGGCACCTCACAATGCTGTTTTCTCACAGCGCCAGCTCCGCTTTTCCTGAAGCTTTATCAGCCTCTCCGCACAAATCCTCTTCTCACCAGGCGGAGATCGTCACCGATCAGCGGTATGATCTTATACTTGCTCATGATCCTCGACGTCACGCGCTCCGTGAATGCATCCTGGAGTTCCCCCAGTGTCAGGTTTGTGGAGATAATCGTTCCCTTGTTCCGGTTCAGGCGCTCATTCACACAGTAGAACATCTGCGACGCCGTAAAGGTATTGATCAGCTCCGTTCCCAGATCATCGATGATCAGAAGGTCACAGTCCAGGATATAAGCGGCCCGGTCCTTCGCCTCATCGTCATCATTTCCATTAAACCGGCTGCCCGCCAGAATATCGAACATATCCGTTGCTGTCAGATAGACAACAGAATAGTACCTGCGGATCAGTTCTCTCGCGATGCAGTTGCTCAAAAACGTCTTACCGCAGCCGGTATTTCCGGTAAACAGGATACTTCCCTTTTCATTTTTGAAGTTTTCCACATACTCTTTGCATTCCCTGATCATCATGGACATATAGTCGTAGACGGTCATTCCCGTCTTCTCATCCACATGGGTCCTGTCATAGTATTCCATGGACAGGGTATCAAAATTCTCGCGCTCCAGGACTTCGCGGATATTGGACTGATCGTAAAGGAGCTCAATCTCCATATGACGGAAACAGTGGCATTTCTTTCCGTTTGCATATCCGGTGTCTTTACAGTCCAGGCAGACATACTGGAGTTCCAGGTAATCTGCCGGATATCCGTTCTGTTTTAAATAGAGCGCTTTCTGCTCCTTTAAGAGTTCCGCGTCCTTTTTCAGCTGGTCCGCTGCCGCCCGGTCACCGGCAAGGAGCTTTCTCGCCGCCTGGGCCATCGTCGCCGCAAGCTCGTCGGACAGCGCCTCTACCTGCGGAATCTTTTCAAAAACTTCAGCAACCCGCTGATCCTGGTCCCGTTTATCCTGAAACTGTCTCTGGTTGTAGACCCGCATGATCGCATCATACTGGGAATTACTGAGTGCCATCCGCACTTCCTCCTTCTTTTCCGGGTCGATCCCGTCCCCGGGATTTTTCCTTCCTGCCTGTCTTTTCCATGTGTCGCGCAGCAAGTGCGCTCATCTGCCGGAAAGTTACTTTCTGCTTTTTATATCCGCCCAGACATAATCATCATAATTATAGGACCGCTGCTCAAAATTATTGAAGCGGTTTGAGGACGTGTTCCGGTTCTGCTTCGGTGTTGCCGTGGATTTCTTCGCCTGCTTTTCCTGACGGCGTTTATCCAGGGCTGCGACGTCCTGTAAGGTCCTCACGCCGTTTTCTTTCCAGCCCGTGAGGATTTTATCCGCATACGGGAAACTCGCCGATCCTGTGGCCGTGAGCGTCCTGTTGCATGCCTCCGTGACGATCGCAGCATCGAAGCCGAACTCCTTAAACCAGCGGCGCATAAATTCCTGCTCCGCGGTCCCTGCATTTCTTCCCATGATGCCGAATGATTTCATAACGGCGGAAGTGTCTTTTGAGTATCTTGTCGAATGTTCTCTCGCCTCGTCCCGGGTATGGATCCCGGCCTGATACCAGTTTAATGCAACCTTCTCTATGTAGCGGATACTCGTGTGGCCGCCCTCGGCGCAGTATTCCGCAAGATATTCGAGAAGCTCGCAGGACATGTGGAGCACATCATAAAAATACGCGAATTTTTCACATTCGATCGCGCTGAACGTCTTTCCGAGATATTGCTGGACCGCGTAGAGAAGTGCGGAAAATTCCTCATCGGAGGAGAGACGTTTCATCCGGTCATAGGTGTCTCCCGCATCCGGGATCGCAGGTTTTTTCATGGTCGACCCATCCTGGGATGACCATCCGTCCATCGGAACTACTGCCCCTGATTTCTGTCCGTTCATTTCTCCCTGCCCGGACACAGATCCCACAGTCTGCCGATTTCCCGCGAACCTTACACCTGAATTCTCTGTCTCTTCCGTCATCTCCCGCGTTGCCGCAGTCTCCTGCTCTTCCACGAATTCTCTTTCCGGTGCGAGAACACCCGCACGCTCCCAGTAGGCCAGAGCGCGGCGGACATCCGCCTCTGTGTGGTTCAGCGCATCCGCGATATCCGGGATCTCCACATTCTCACCTTCATGGCGCAGAAGATACAGATACACTTTTACATATTCCCCGCTGGCTGTCCCCATATATTCGTCGATAAAAGTATTGGAAACGGCGGTCACCGCCGCATTGATGTTGTTTTTATAGCCCAAGCTCATTCTTTTCACCCTTTATATTCACGTTACAGTACACAGGCACTTCAGTGCCCACGCACTGTAACAGGATTTTGCCGATGCTTCGCATTCCAAATCGGCAAAATCCGCGACCACAACGGTATCATACGGAATTTTCAGTTCAGAAAATTCCTACCCGTGCAAAGTAACATATTCACGTCCTATCTGCAAATATCATACCATACGCCTGAAAAAAATGAAATAGCCGGAATTATCCACTACTCTGATTGTGGATAATGTGGATAACGTGGATAAACGCATTACATAACTGTCAAAAAAGCTCTTAAAATCCCCATAATTCCTTATTTTTCCCGGCTTTCCGGCATTTCCCGATTTTCAGTTATGTAAATCAAAAAATCCACAGGGTCTTCAACAGATTTCTGTTGAAAACTCTGTGGATAATGTGGATAACTTACTGTCCAAGGAGCTTTTCGCCCACTTTTACAATATCTCCGGCCCCCATAGTTATCAACAGGTCGCCGTTGACACAATTTTCAAGAAGAAATGTCTCGATCGCATCAAAACTCGGGAAATAGTGGGTATCGGTTCCGAGTGCCGCGATCTTTTCCGCCAATGTCCCGGAGCTGATCCCAAGGTTGTCCGTCTCTCTCGCTGCGTAAATATCTGCGAGGACAACATGATCCGCTGCGGCTAACGCTTTTGCGAAATCGTCCATCAGCGCCTTTGTTCTCGTGTAGGTATGCGGCTGGAAGACACACCAGATCTCACGGTGCGGATAATTCTTTGCCGCCGCCAGAGTCGCTGCGATCTCCTGCGGATGATGCGCGTAATCGTCGATCACGGTCACACCGCCGAGCACGCCTTTTTTCTCAAATCTCCGGTGAGTGCCGGTAAATCTTAACAGTCCGTTCCGGATCCCCTCACCGCGGATCCCGAGCTCATGGGCTGCCGCGATAGCCGCCAGGGAATTGTATACATTGTGGATCCCCGGTACACCGAGAGTAATCGTGTCAATGGCTTTTCCGTCCTCTAAAAGAGTGTAGGTTGCGCAGGCATTCTCGTTGAATGTCACGTCTGCGGCGCTGTAATGGCTCTTTTCCGGGTCGCTTCCGACGGTGATCACCTTGATCGGAAGTCCGTCGCAGATCTCTCTGTAGTCACGGATATCGCTGTTGATGATGAGGATTCCGTTTTCCGGGAGAAGTTCCGCAAATCTGCGGAATGAATGGCGGATATCTTCGATATCTTTAAAGAAATCGAGATGGTCTGCTTCTATATTTAATATGATCTCCATGTTCGGGAAAAAGGACAGGAAGCTGTTTGTATACTCGCAGGCCTCTGTCACGAAAAGTTCCGGTCCGCCGACACGGATATTTCCGCCGATGGAATCCAGCATTCCGCCGACGGAGATCGTCGGATTCTTCTTTTCATCCATCAGGATCTCAGTCAGCATGGAAGTTGTCGTTGTCTTTCCGTGAGTTCCGGACACAGCGATGGATTTCTCATAGTTTTTCATGAGCTGTCCGAGAAGCTCCGCTCTGGAGAGGATCGGGAGATTCTTTGCCGCTGCCGCCGCGTACTCCGGGTTGTCCGGGTGAACCGCCGCTGTGTATACAACAGCGTCGATATCGTCGGTAATGTTCTCCGCCCGCTGCCCGTAGACGATCTTTGCGCCGTGGGCGGTGAGCTTGTTGGTGAGCTCGGACTCATGGGCATCAGAGCCGCTTACTGTGAATCCTCTCTCCAGCAGGATCTCAGCCAGTCCGCTCATGCTGATTCCGCCAATGCCGATAAAGTGAATATGTTCTGGTTTATTAAAATCGATTTGATACATCGCAGTCTCCTTTCGGATATTTGATCTCTATTTTAGATATTTTTATACTGTATACATTTAAGCACATAAAAAATATGTGTTTAAATATGCACGGTCTTTTACACATGATATCACAAAAGCAAAAGAAAATCTATCCTCGTGGAAAAATTAACATGCGGCGAAATTTACGCAGAATATGCTTTTCTCATCGCATTTGGATATAAAAAAAGATAACAGGTGTTGTTTTCTCGGCTATCACAGAAACAACACCTGTTATAAAAACTATTTCCAATAACATTTATGAATGTAGCGCATACTTAATACCGAATATCTTTGAATTCATACACCACATGTTCATGATTTTGAAATATTTTAATTTAGTTGAGGAACTATGTGGGTCCATACGCAGTCTGAAATCGATCCAGAATTAAATTCATGGGCTGTAATTGCAATACACGCATCCTGTTCTGGTAAAACAAAAATTCTTTGTCCAGCATAGCCTTTTCCGCAATATGCATTATTCCTAGAGCATCTCCAGAAAAAATATCCATATCCCGCACATTCATCTGGGTGCTGGTTTTTTCCTTCTATCTTATTGGAAATCTGACAAGATGTAGCTTCTTCAATCCAAGATGCTGAAATCAAACGTTTTCCTTCCCATTGACCTTTATTTAGACAAAGTTGCCCAAATCTGGATAATTCTTCTGTAGAAAGATGAAGACCTCCGCATCCTAATGTATATCCTTTTACAGATTCCAACCACTGAGGATTACGTATCCCAAGAGGAGTAAACAAGCGGGGTTTTAACCAATCCACTAGACGTTCTCCTGTTCTTTCTTGAATGATAACTGAAGCCAAATAAGGACCAAAATTGTTATATTTCCAGTATGTACCTGGTCTATAAGGTACATCAAATTCCAATGCATATTGAACCCAATCATCATTTTCAATAGCATCTCGAACTGGTTTGTCATCTACTGCAGAATAACCTTGCAAAATAAAATGATCATGTCCTGTCGCCATCATAATCATGTCACGAATCGTCATAGACAGTAAGTTTTCTGACGGTTTTTCTGGAAGTTTATCAAAAAAAATTTCTGCTGGTTTTTCATCCAAACGCAGAATTCCCTCATCAATAGCCATTCCAATCGCTATGCTGAGAAAGCTTTTACTCACGGAATGAATATCATCCCGTCGATTCTCACGCCAGTCAAACTTTCCAATAATGTCCCCATGCTGCCGAACAACAACATGATATAAATCTAATTTCCTTTTAATTGTATCTTGAATAAATGATTCCAATCGCAATTCCATATTTTCTTCCTTTCTCAATCCTACGATTTAAAATCCTCCTATAAAATGGCATGAAACCATATGATCATTTCCAATATTCTTTAATTCAGGTGTTTCAAGATGGCATTTTTCTTGACAAAAGCGACATCTTCCAGCAAAACGACATCCTGGAGATGGATTGATAGGGCTTGGAACATCTCCTTCCAGCACAATTCGTTCCACATGATAATCAATTGATGGTATCGGGACTGCACTTAACAATGCCTGAGTATAAGGATGCGATGGATGCTTAAATAGTTCCTTACTCTCAGCCTTCTCCACAATTTGTCCCAAATACATAACAGCAATTTCATCACTAATATGTTTTACTACGCTCAAATCATGGGAAATAAACAAATATGTAAGCCCCATCTGCTCTTGAAGTTGCTCCATCAAATTCAGGACCTGTGCTTGAATAGAAACATCCAATGCAGAAACTGGCTCATCAAGAACAAGAAAATCCGGATTTAAAACTAAAGCCCGTGCAATTCCCACACGTTGTCTTCTTCCACCATCCAATTCATGAGGATACGAATTAGCAAGACGTCTGGCAAGACCAACTGTAGCCATAAGTTCAAAAACTTTTTCTTCCAATTCTTTTTTATTACGATAGATTTTTTGGACTTGAAGCGGTTCTGCGATACTTTCAAAAATACTTTTTCTTCCGTCTAATGAAGCATATGGATCCTGAAATACTATCTGCAGTTTCCTACGCGTGTGTCGCATTTTTTCACGATCAAACTTTCTTATATCATCACCATAAAAAAGGATTTCGCCATCCGTTGCTTCCGTAAGTCTTAGAATTAAACGACCAACTGTTGATTTTCCACATCCAGACTCCCCAACCAATCCCATTGTAGTTCCTTTTTTGATGGAGAAATTTACATCATCGACAGCATGAAGCAAGCCGCGCTTAGTTGGAAAATATTTTTTTAGATGACGAACTTCCAATATATTTTCACTCATGCTTTATTCCTCCTTTATAAGGCACTTAACATAATGCCCCTTCTCAATTTCCCTGCTATCAGGGTTAGTTTTTGAGCATTCATCTATTGCATATGGGCAGCGAGGATGAAAACGACAACCCGATGGAAGATTTGTTGGATCTGGAGTCATGCCTTCAATCGGAATCAATGCCGTTTCCTCTTCCATTAAATTTGGAATGCATGCAAATAAGCCCTTTGTATATGGATGTGATGGGCGATGGAATAATTGTTCCCTATTTCCATATTCTACAATCTCTCCTGCATACATAACAGCCACATAATCACATATTTCTGCCACAATTCCTAAATCATGAGTAATCATAATCATAGAGGTCTGATACTGTGCTTTGAGTTTCCTCATTAATTCTAATACCTGTGCCTGAATTGTCACATCTAAGGCTGTAGTTGGCTCGTCCGCAATAAGAAGTTTTGGATTACACGCCAGAGCCATAGCGATAATCACGCGCTGCTTCATACCGCCAGAAAACTGATGTGGATAATCGCCTGCCCGATCTGCTTTAATACCTACAAGTTCTAACATTTCGCATGCTTTAGTATATGCGTCTTTTTTACTCAATTTTTTATCATGTAACCTAATTACCTCCATAATCTGCTCTCCGACAGTGATTACAGGATTCAGTGAAGTCATCGGATCCTGAAAAATCATAGAAATCTGTTTTCCGCGGATTTTACGCATGGCTTTTTTATTTTTTTTCAGTATATCTTCTCCATTGAAAAATACTTCCCCACTTAAAATCTTAGCTGGTGGATCTGGTAGAATTTGCATGATTGCTTTAACAGTTGTAGTTTTTCCCGCTCCTGTTTCCCCTACTAATCCAAGAGTTTTTCCTTCAGGAAGCGTAAGATTCAGATTTTCAACAGCATGAACTGTACCATCCACTGTAACATAATGTACTGTAAGATCTTTAATCTCTAAAAGATTTAAGCACTCATTCATTCTAATTCACCTCCTAATTCTTCAGCTTAGGATCTAGCGCATCACGCAATCCATCCCCCATTAGGTTCATTGCAAAAACAGCAAACATAATTGCCATTCCCGGAAATGCTGTAAGATGCGGAGCATCTCTTAAAAAATCTCTTCCAGTGGAGAGCATCGCACCCCACTCGGGTGTTGGAGGTACAATTCCGAGTCCAATGAAACTCATACTAGCACATGAAAGAATCGCACCACCAATTTTTAAAGTTGCTTGAACAATCAACGGTGCAAGGCTGTTTGGAAGAATATGTTGAATAATAATGTGAACATCACTAGCCCCAGCAGCACGAGATGCATCTACAAACTCCTGCTCTTTCAGCGATAAAAGAGAAGCCCGCATAATACGACAATAAGCAGGAACACTAGAAATTCCTATGGCGATCATTACATTCTGAAGTCCCGTTCCAAGAGCCGCTACGATGGAAATATTTAAAAGGATACTGGGAATAGCCATAAGCACATCCGTACATCGCATAATAATATTATCAAGTACGCCTCCGTAATATCCAGCTACTGCTCCAAGAGCACAACCAACAACACTAGAAAGGCCAACTGCGATTAGACCAACCGTAAGAGAAATACGACTCCCATAAAGAATTCTGCTAAAAATATCACGTCCGAGTTCGTCCGTACCAAACCAGTGGGTTGAAGACGGTGGTTTTAAACGATTAACAATATCTTGTTCTACCGGATCATAGGGCGCTATGATGTTAGCAAAAATTGCAGCAAACACTAGTAAAAGAAGCATACACATCCCTACCATCGCCTGTTTATTGCGGCAAAATCTTCTCCATACCTCTTTAACCTGACTGCGTTTTTTTATAGAATCACCATCAATGGATGGCGTTAATTCTTTTGTTTTTTCCATATTGTCCCCCCTTACTTATATTGTGAGCGAATTCGTGGATCAACAAAAGCATATAGAATATCCACAACTAAGTTTACAAGGCTGAATGTAAGAGCTACCATAAGTACACCGCCTTGTACGACGGGATAATTCCTTGCCTTAATTGCATCAACCATCATTTTCCCAACACCAGGAACCGCAAAAATAGACTCTGTCAATACTGCTCCACCCAGAAGATGACCGAATTGAATACCAATAGTGGTAATAACCGGAATTAACGCATTTTTTAAAGCATGAAATATAATAATCTTTAATTCAGTCTGACCTTTTGCTTCAGCAGTTGTAATATAATCCTGCCGGATGACTTCCAACATGCTGGATCTAGTCATTCTGGCAACAGCCGCTGCAGAACTAGTACCAATAGTAACCGCAGGAAGTATCATATATGTCCATCCGTCAAACCCTGAAGCGGGAAGTATTTTCCAGTGTAATGCAAACAGTAACATTAGAAGAAGCCCTTGCCAGAAATTCGGCATTGCATTTCCAATCATAGCCAACGTCATAGCAATATTATCAAAAAGAGAATATTGTTTTACAGCAGATATGATACCTAATGTCAGTCCAATTGCAACAGAAAGAATTACAGAGCATCCTGCAAGCTTCAGAGAATTAGGAAACGTCTGAAGAACCCGATCCATAACCGGTTGCTTTGTAGAATAACAAATCCCAAGATCACCATGTGCCAAATTCACCACATATTTACCTAAGCGTTCAATATACGTACCATTGAGGCCTAGCTCTTCTCTTAATTGTTCTGCCATTTCGGGTGTTGCATCATCTCCAAGAAGGGTGTCTACGGGATCACCAGGAGTAATATACATTAAAGTAAATACAATCAAAATAACTCCTAGCATAACTGGAATCATCATAAGCAATCGTCGACCAATATATTTCAGCATGTCGAAACCTCCTTCTTTATAACAACCGGGAACCTTCCAGTATGAAATAATAACATTCATTCCAAAAGGCTCCCGGCATCAGTAGGCTGAGTAAATTAATAATATCATTCTACGAAGTATACAGTTCTGAAATCATACATGGCCGTAGGAGTAGGAACAAATCCGCGCACTTTGCTTCCAGCACCAATGATGTTCTTGGTAAAGGCAATATAAATAAATGGAGACTCCTCATGAATCAGTTCCTGCGCCGTTCCTACAAGCACTGCTCGTTTTTCCGCATCCGAAGTGATGTTAATTTCATCAAGAACCTTATCCACTTCAGGATTAGAAAGGTTTGAACGAGCACTTCCAGAATACATTCTTTCGGTATGGAACATATTATACAAACCAGCACCTGCTTCAAACAGGCCATAACTTGTTCCTGCACAGCACAATTCCTGCTCTCCTTTATTTAAAGATGTAGTTAGCGCGCCTGACTCCGTAGGTTTTAATATAAGGGTAACACCAACCTGACTCCACATCTGCCGTAAGAGTTCTGCTAACATATTATTAGTAGAATTTGCGAGATACATAAACTCCACTTCAAAACCATTTTCTACTCCAGCTTCCTTTAAAAGTTCCTTCGCTTTTTCAATATTATAATCGTATTGTTTAAGAGTAGAAATATGTCCTGGAAGTGTACTTGGAACTACACTGTCCATAGTTTCTGAAGTATTTTCCCCATAGCATACTACTCGAATAGATTCTTTATCTGTTGCATAATTTAATGCCTGACGAACACGTTTATCTTTAAAAACATCTTTCTGACAGTTAAAAGCAATATAACGATCTGTAGCGCCTGTACTGACAATGAGCTGAGTGTCCGGATTCTCATCAATTCGATCAGCATCTGTAGTAGGAAGTCCTAAGGTAATGTCAACACCTCCGCTTTCCAAATCAATAGTACGACTGGCTGATTCGGTAATAATGCGGAATTTAATTGTTTTTAAAATAGATTTATCTCTCCAGTAATCATCATTTCTTTCTACCGTAATATTATCCCCAGCAGTCCAGGAAACGAATTTATATGCACCACTTCCAATCGGAGCACGTCCAAATGCATCATCACCTACTTCTGTTACTACCTTTTCCGGAACGATTCCAAGAGCCTCAGAACAAACCTGCGCTTCCGTAAATGCCCATGGCTCTATAGTTTTCAAAATAAATGTATAATCGTCAGGAGTTTCATATCCATCTGGATCAAATTTTGCAGCAGCATCATTTCCCATTGTTCCATTGTTAACTCTTAAAAAGCTGAATTTTACATCTTTAGAGGTCAAAGAATCCCCATTATGGAACTTTACATCCTGTCTAAGGTTAAACTTCCAAGTTAAATCATCTATTTGCTCCCAACTTTCAGCAAGACAAGGAGATGGCTTCATATTTTCATCAAATTCCAATAACGTATCAAAAATGCCACCCTCAATCATACGTTTTACTGTTACATTATTTCCAAGAGGATCCAGAGTTGCCGGCTCTCTGTCAAAAGCGACTACCAGAATATCTTTAGAAGAGACTTTTTCATCAGCTATCGCCTGTATCGGTCCCTTTTCCACTCCAACTGATGCAGCTTCTTTTGATGCCGCAGAAGAATTTAATGAAGGTTCAGCATTATTTTGCTTTTCATCACCGCCTTTTCCGCAGGCCATCAAAACCATACACAGGGTCAGCATTAAACATAGAAACCGTTTTTTCATAAATCTTCCTCCTTTTTGTAAAACACAGACATTTAAAAGCCATTGAATTAAATGAATCACTTTATATTTTGTATTATAATCATTTATTGATTATTTGTAAATTTTATTAAAATTATTAAAATCATTTGTTTTTCTTATGTTTTTGTAGTAAAATAAAAGACACTGATAACCGACTGAAAATCAAACAAATTTATTTCCGAGAATGATGGATACGGTTCAATGGTTAATATAAATATAGTTGCATATTATCACAAAATATAATCTTCTATGCTATCATAGAAAGCTATTACGCATTAAAAATAATTTGAGGATTGGTTAAGGTAGGTGCAAATGAACTTAAAAGAACAATTATATGTATGCACGTTAGCAGAGACTGGAAATATTACGCAAGCTGCTAAACTTCTTTTTATTTCCCAACCTGCATTAAGTCTTTATATAAGTAATTTAGAAAATATTCTTGGAATCCGGCTTTTCGAGAGAATCGGCAAATCCTTTGTTTTAACACAAGCAGGCGAATTATATGTAGAGAAAGCCTCACAAATGTTGAAATTAAAAGAAAGTTTTGATTATGATCTTTCCGAAATTGTCAATGGACAGGATGAACGATTAAGAGTAGGAATTCAAGACATACGTTCCCATTTTCTTACGCCGATAATACTTCCCAAAATGGATAAAATGTATCCACGAACGAAACTGGTCTGGATGGAAGGTAATTATACACCCTTGGAGCAAATGCTTTTAAACAACGAATTAGATATCTTTTTCTGCAACTGTAATACTCTTTGTAAAGATTTTGAATATATTCCACTGTTAAATGACGAGGTGGTTTTTATAGTACACAAAGATCATCCTCTTTGCGACAATGCACAGATATCTTCAGGACATACATTTCCATATATTAATTTGAAACTTTTTGAAAATGAACGTTTTTTGTTGCTAAATGAATCGCAAAGTCTTCGCAAATATAGTGACCAAGTATTAAAAATATGTAATGTTTTTCCTAAAAATATTTTTCTCTTAAAAAAGATATTTATTATGATCAATCTGGTAAACATCGGATACGGAGTTGGTTTTTCTCTGGCAGGTTACATCGACAGAAGTGCCCACATCGAAAATCTACGAATTTTTTCCGTTGTAAATCCTCCTGTTACAGCAACATTTTACGCGGTATATAAAAAAGGAAAGCATCTAACTAAAGCAGCCTTGTCTTTAATCGATATGGTAAAAATGTCTGTAAATGAACAGTTTCCATTTATTTGAATATTATGAACTTATAAAAAAGTCTGGCGATAGGATAAGGCCATCTCTGCTAAGGTCAATGTATTCGTATGCTCAGGCTTAGAACACTCTACCAGACAACAAGGATTACTCCAAATGCATGTCCTACTATGCTGATTACTGATTCTGTACAAGAAAATAAGAAAATTTTGGAAGACAACACTCTATGGGCAGAATAAATGATTCGTTCTTCTCTATGAAAACAGATTAAAATAGAAAAAAGAGCTTTTGACATTAAAAAAATATAGTACCAATACTAATCAGTGCCACCATTATAATAGGCGGTTTAGCCCTCTCCAGAGGGCATGCGTAACACTCCGTTATATAGTGCATAAATATAGATTTCTCTTTATAAAAAATCTATCCCGTTATTAAGGCATATCTTCTCTCACATACAAATAGATCCTGTACCTGCCACACAATCGGCAGATACAGGATCAACTTTTACGCTGCAGCCTTTTTAAAGATCACATTCTGATACCGGATCAGAACGGATAACAGGATCTGTCCAAGAATACCGATAGCCAGAATCTCTCCGATTCCGACTGTGATCGTGGAAAACCAGATCATGTCCTCAGAACCGTATGCGAAACGGAGCACCCACGGAACAATGATCATGTTCGCGAGGATCGGCGGAACGGATACCAGATAGCGGTTTTTCCGAAGCAGATAGGAACCTACCGCACCGATCAGGGTCGCAATACTTCCAAAGATCACATCGAGAGCCGCCGCGCCGCCAAGGAAGTTGGCCAGCAGGCATCCGATAAAGAGTCCCGGGATTGCCGCCGGGGTAAAGTACGGAAGTACGCAGAGAAGCTCAGAGATCCGAAACTGGATCGGTCCAAAGCTGATCGGCAGGAACACCATCGTCAGCACCACATAGATTGCCGCGATAGCCGCCCCGTATACAAGTGTCAGTACCGGGCTGTTTGTTGCGTTGTTTTTCATATTCAGTTTCTCCTTTAGTTTTGTTTTACGAGTGGAAGGTCACGAACACTCGATTCATTTTCGCGCAGCAATGAGTCAGGCGGACATGCAAGTATGTACATCTGACGAATGCCGCGGAAGGCATATACTGCAAGTATATGACCTTACGCCGGGAATCGGCGAAAAGCCCTTTAGGACCTTGGTTTTTGTGGGCTTTGCAACGTTTGAAAGTATATCACTGCATTCCTTATATTTCAACTGTTTTCTTTAGAAATCAATTGTTAATATTATTTATTTCTCTGTTCATCAATATATTGTCTTGCATATTCCAGCATAAGCTTTGCCGTTTCAATCTGTTTCTGTGTTCCTGTCTTTGACACAATATAAAACGGATCATAGTCACTTGCATGCCTGATTTCTTCTGCCTGAACGATCTGTCTCCCCATTGATCGTGGAAATATTTCTGTTGCCACGAAATTCTTATTAAAATATGCCAATGTATCCTTATGACGTTTAAATGCAACACCATGTATCGATAAGACCGCATCTATCGTGTGGTAAATCGAATAATATGCCCGGTTATTTGCACCACGATATCGCTCACCTTGCATTAACAACTCTGCGGTCTCATAATCTTCTTCCGCAATCTGCAAACGGTGATAAACCAAATCCCACTGATCCCCCATATCAAACTCTTCAGGCTGCTTCATACAATGAAATCCCCTCTGTTTTTACATTCTTGTAGAATGGATAGGCGTCGCTCCATTTAAAGAAATTTTTCCTGTTTTTTACGATAGGCATCATCCAGATATTATATTCGACATTATAATCAAAACCCAACTCTGACAGTTCGTCAGAATATTTTTCTAATTCCATTTCATCCAGGTCCACCAACAGCATAAGATCCACATCGGAATCTTTTGTATAATCCCCACGCGCATATGAACCATACAAAATCACCTGCTTTAAGTGATGACCATATATTTTTCTCACAGCTCTGACATATTCCGAAATCAGATTTTGCATCTCAATTGCCATGACCGCCCCTCCTTTACTTATATATATTGTACCCATTTTTACTTTCACAATCAATCTCTTCTATAAAAATGTAATGTCTATTCCTCTATATTTCATCTCCCCTATATTCCCAATTGACATTTCCCCACTAATCTGCTATGCTGAACAATGTTGGTTAGTTGTGGCTAATTAGGAGGAATTTTACTTTGACATATCTATGGATCAATCCGGTATCGGAGAGGATGATCTCGGTGGCGGCACTTGAAAAGCTGCTTAAGAAGCATGACCTGACGCGAGTGGTCTGTCAGGAAAGCTGGGGCGAGATCGTGCTCCGGAAGTACCGGGAGCTTTTGGAACATGCAGATGGAACTTTTGCGGACGCGAGATGTCCGGCAGCGGTATCTCTGGTACATTCCCTGCAGCCTGAAATCCGGATCGCGGATATTGAGCCGATCCTGATCCACTGTGCGAGAGAACTGGCAGAACGTCCGGATCTTGCGAACGGTGAAAAGATCATCACAACGCCATGCCGGATCTTAGCCGACATGGGAAATAAGTTGGAATTAAAAGACACTCATTTTGTACCATGGAACCGCTTTCTCGCATCGATCGGCGAACCGATGGAACCCGCGCCGAACGCAAGCCCGATCCCACCGGGATTCTTTAAGAATCTGCCGTTTTCCGTTGTCAGCCGATCCGGTCGTCCGGCTATTGAATCCTATGTGACCGGAAATGACTGGAAAAACGCAAAGCTGATCGAGCTTTTGTGCTGTGTTCAGGGCTGCCACAGAGGAGATGGAGTGCGATGAATCAGAAATTTAAAAAATATTTCCCGCCGCTGATCGGCATCCTTGCGGTCTTTGCCGTCTGGTATATCGTCTGCCGCGCAGGCATCTTAAGTTCCTATGTGCTCCCGTCCCCGGGGCGGGTCTTCCAGAGCTTCTGCAAAATGCTGCAGAGCGGCGAGCTTTTCCGCGACTTAAGGATCAGCTTCCTGCGTGTCGGAAAAGGCTTTGTGATCGCCTTTATCCTGGCATTTGCCTTCGGCATGCTGCGGGCGATGATTCCTGCCTCCGCAGGTTACTATGAGTACCTGGTGCAGTTCTTCAGGAACGTGCCGCCGCTCAGCATGATCCCGCTTCTTATTTTATGGTGCGGGATCGGTGAGACTACAAAGACAGTCATCATCGTTCTGGCGTCCTTCTTCCCGATGTACTTAAACATCGTCAAAGGCTTTACCGGCTGTGACCGGAAACTTCTGGAAGTCGGAACCATGTTCGGCTACACGGACCGGCAGAAATTCTTTCGCATCATGCTGCCTTACGCCATGGCGGACATTCTCGTGGGAATGCGCATCGGTCTGGGTTACAGTTGGCGTGCCATCATCGGTGCGGAGATGGTCGCAGCATCCACCGGACTCGGACACATGATCCTGTTCGCCCAGCAGATGTCCCGGACTGACAAAGTCATCGTCGGCATCTTCGCGATCGGCATCGCAGGCTATGTGACAGACCGGCTCTTCGGTCTTCTCATCAGCATCTTTCTGAAAGGAGCCGGTGAAAATGGCTGGAATTAAGTTAAAAAACATTCATAAGACATATCAGGTCGATGGCCGGGCATTTCCTGTCCTGAACGGCATCGATCTTGAAATCCCTGCTGGAAAGATCACCGTGATCCTCGGTCAGAGCGGCTGCGGAAAAACAACACTCCTGCGGCTCACCGGCGGTCTGGAATCCGCCGACGACGGCGAGATCCTCTGGGACGGCGATCACAAAACCGCCTTTGTGTTCCAGGAACCGCGGCTCATGCCATGGTTAAACGTCTGGGACAACATTATTTTCGGGCTGAAAAAGAATCAGGTCGATCGGGCCAAAATTCAGGACATCATCACGACGGTAAATCTTTCCGGCTTCGAGAAAGCATACCCGTCCCAGCTCTCCGGCGGCATGCAGCAGCGCGCGGCGATCGCCAGGGCGCTTGCCTATGAGCCGACTTTCATCCTGATGGACGAGCCGTTCGCCGCTCTCGATTATTTTACGAGAGAGCAGATGCAGAAAGAGCTTCTCCGCGTCCAGCAGAAGGAACATTCCAGCATCATGTTCGTAACCCACAGCATCGATGAGGCGCTGATCCTGGGTGACCAGATCGTTGTGATCGAAAAAGGTCTCGTGAAACATGTCTATCCGGTGAAGGCAGCGGCCGGAGCGCGGAATCTGCTGGATGAGGAGTTTATTGCGCTCAAGAGAGAGATTATAGAGCAGTTGAATTTTCTTAATTAGATATATTTTATATAAAATTCAATTTAACAAAGTCAGGGACACCTCTGCATTGCATAAGCAATGGGCGGGGACTTACTTATATCGGGATGGAGCAAGCCATCTCTGACAAGTTGCGCAACAGCTATTTGATTATGAACAAGCAACAAAAGCAGATTGCGAATATCTCTTGACTTCTTATGGATATCCGCCTGCAACCCAGGCATATCACATACATTTAATTTTCTACTTATTATGAGGAGGACAACACAAAATGAAAAAACTGATCGCATTAGGACTTGCGGCGTGCATGACATTTTCCCTTGCGGGCTGCTCCGGATCCACAAGCAAAGAGACAGAGGCTGCTTCTGCAGCAGAGACAACCGCAGCTGCTTCCACAGAAGCGGAAACTTCCGCTGCAGCATCTGACACAGCGACTTCCATCGACAAACTCACCGTTACTTATGTGACATCCCCGTTAAACGTACCGACCATCATCGAAAAAGACCAGGGAATCTTCGAGAAAGAGCTCGGCGTTCCGGTTGAGTATGCAGAGCTTACTTCCGGTGCTGACCAGACACAGGCTCTTGCTTCCGGCGATGTTCAGGTTCTTTACGCAGTAGGCGCAACTTCCGTGATCCTTTCTGCTGCAAACGGCGCTGACATCAAGGTGTTAAACATGTATAGCCGTTCCCCGAAGGCATTCTGCATGTACTCCAAAGATGAGACTCTGACAACTCCGGAGAGCTTAAAGGGCAAGACGATCGCAGGACCGACCGGTACCAACCTTCATGAGCTCCTTGTCTCCTACCTTGCTCAGGCAGACATGACTCTTGACGATGTAAATTATGTAAACATGACCATCCCGGACGCGAAGGCAGGTCTTGACGGCGGCAGCGTTGATGTTGCCCTGCTCGCAGGCGCAACTGCTTACAACGCAGAACAGCAGGGCTACCACCTTGTTGCAGACGGCGAGGGCCTGATCAGCGCCCTGATCGCGGTTGCGACAACTCAGAAGTTCTACGACGAGCATCCGGATGTCATCGAGAAATTAGCCGCTGCACAGGATGAGATCGCATCCTACATGGCTGACAGTCAGGATAAGACCATGGAGACTGTTGCCGCAGCTCTTGACCTCGACGTGGACGCTGTAAAAGAGATGTACGGCTACTACGATTTCTCCACAGAGATCACCGACGCCGACAAAGAAGGTTTCCAGAAGACTGCTGACTTCATGTATGAGTCCGGCATGATCGAGAACGAGCTGGATGTGAATACGCTGTTTATCCAGTAAGATGTTCTCTGTTTGATGTTCTGTTGGCATCTTATTTTATTTCACACGTTTATCGAAAATAACCGCTCCTGTTTTCTAAGGACAGGGGCGGTTATTTTTGTTTTTTGAAACCCGGAGCAAAATATCCACATTTTCCATCCGTCCCCTGCGGAAACTCTTCCTATTTTCCCATTATTACGGTATACTAAAAAACGTGCATTCACTGTTTTCCAGATTTTCTTCATGATCTCAAGATACACATGGTGCATTCACATACTCCCACATATATTATTTTCTCGAAAGGACACGTACATGACAATTTCCCACCCACTCACAAGACTTCAGAAGTTCCGGCTTCTGTCTCTGATCCCTATTTATTTCATGATCGTCGGCCTGTTTTTGCAGCCTGTCACTGAGATCATCCCCGGTCTCATCACGATCATCAAAGAACCGGATTTCCTAATCACAGACTACTTTCTGATCGGCGGGATCGGGACTTCCTTTATTAACGCCGGTCTGCTGACTCTTCTTTGCATCTGGACGATCTATTTTATCGGAATGGAGATGGACGGACACACGATCACGTCGAGCTGCCTGATGTTCGGGTTTTCCCTTTTTGGAAAGAACCTTTTAAATATCTGGGCAATTCTTCTGGGCGTATACCTCTATTCCCACTATCACAAAAAACACATGTCCAGCTACATTTACATCGGTTTTTACGGCACCAGCCTGTCCCCGATCATCACGCAGATCATGTATATCTCGGATCTGCCCTATGCAGTCCGGCTCATTGCAAGTCTCGCGATCGGGCTCATCATCGGTTTCGTGCTGCCGCCGTTATCCACCCATGTCCACTATGCGCATAAGGGCTACTCGCTCTATAACGTCGGATTCTCCTCCGGTATCATCGCCACTGTTATCGTATCCGTGCTGAAATCCTTCGGGATCACCACCGAATCCCGCCTGATCTGGTCTGAGGGCAACAACCAGCTTCTGTTTGCGATCCTCTGCGGTCTCTTTATTGCCATGATCGCAGCCGCGTTCCTCTTTGGCGGAAAGAACGTTGGAGACTCTTACTGGAAGATCTTATCCTGTTCCGGGATCGGCGGAACCGACTATCTCCGTGACAACGGCGGCGCTGCAACCGTCCTCAACATGGCGCTCAACGGGCTGTTCGCAACAATCTTTGTTCTCGGAGTCGGCGGCGAGTTAAACGGACCGACGATCGGCGGGATCTTCACGATCATCGGCTTCTCCGCAACCGGAAAACATATCCGAAACATCGCTCCGATCATGTTCGGCGTTCTCCTCGCAAGTTTTACGAAACACTGGACCATCAATGCCCCGTCACCGATCCTGGCGCTTTTATTCTCGACCACATTGGCACCCATCGCCGGAGAATTCGGTGTGTTTGTCGGACTTCTCGCCGGATTCCTTCACTCCTCCGTCGCCTTAAATGTCGGAATTGTGTATGGAGGCATGAATTTATATAATAATGGATTTGCAGGTGGAATTGTTGCAATTTTCATGGTCCCAGTGATCCACTCGATCATGGATCGACGGGCGCGGGCGAAGGAGGATGTTTCCCTGTAAGAAATTGGGGCAAAAACCTCGGCTGGCATCTGCCATGAAACAATGTAACCATTGTATTGCTTCGAATTTCCTGCCCTCAAGGCCATTGCTGCGAACGATACAGACTGTAAATAAGATTTTATATAGAAATGATAATGAATAACAAGCAACCAAAAACGACTCCTGCATTTTCATCAGAACATGCTTTCAACAACAACCGATCAATCTATCTTCGCCTGCTCGCCTGGATTCCGGCACTCTTTGTCGCCGCCGCGATCTTCTGGTTCTCCTCAAAGCCGGCCGTCGAATCCACGGAAATGAGCGATTCCGTGAGCCGACTGATCCTGCTGATCGGGACGAAATTCGGCTTTTTCCGCGGGAATCCGGCACAGTATGCCGAACTCATCGAACTCATGAGTTTCCCCGTCCGGAAAACCGCCCATATGACCGAATATCTTGTATTTTACTGCACCGTCCGGTTTGGACTCCGCTTTACGTACCGAACCTCCAACGTGAAACGCCGTCTTCTCGCGGCTCTCGCCATCGTCTTCCTCTATGCCTGCACCGACGAATTCCACCAGCTCTTCGTCCCTGGCCGCGCAGGGCGGTTTACAGACGTGCTGATCGACTGTTTTGGGTGCGCAGTCGTAACGCTTATTTGTACAATAAAAAAGTCTTCTTCCCAGCGATGACCATTTTGCTGACGTCAGCAAAATGGTCATCTGTTTTAATTTCATTATTTTCTCATCGCATAAAAGCGGGAGTCCCACATTTCAGAGACTCCCGCACCCAACATTCTTATTTCATTTTCATTCGCTTCTCTACATCTGCAAGCAACGGCATCGATGGAATTCCACCGAAATTTTCTACACATAGTGATGCCGCTGCATTTGCAAATCCGGCATATTCTACCGCCATATCTAATGTAATTTTTTCGATGGATTCATTTGACTGACTGAGTTTATAAAGAAATGTTCCCCAAAATGCATCTCCGGCTCCGGTCGTATCTACTACATTGCTTTCAAATCCGGGAACTCTCTTTCCGCCTTCTGCATTTGCTATATATGCGCCATCTTTTCCAAGGGTAACTGCTACAAGTTTTACTCCCTTCTCCATCAGCACTTTTGCAGCCTGCTCCGGTTTCTTCTCATCTGTTAGAAGTTCTGTTTCCTCATCCGAAATTTTCATTACATCCACAAATGGAATCAAACTTTTCATCTCGCGCTTTGCTGTTTCCACATTCTCCCACAACGTTGCTCTGTAGTTCGGATCATAAGAGATGACTGCGCCTGCTGACTTGGCTGCCTTTATTGCTGCAAACGTAGTGCTGCGTGCCGGTTCCGACGTCAAAGACAGAGAACCAACATGGAATATCTTCGTGTTCCCAAGAATTTCCATATCCAGTTCTTTCTCTGTGATCTGCGTATCTGCCCCTGGCTTTCTCGCAAATGAGAAGGTACGTTCTCCTTCCGGTGACAGATCCACGAACGCGAGCGTTGTAAAATATCTTTCATCCAGAATAAAGCCTCTCGTATCGATCTGTTCCTTCTCTAAAATCTCCTTTAAAAACCGTCCATGCATATCCGTTCCGGCTTTTCCCAGAAATGCGGTTTTTGCCCCAAAACGAGCCGCTGATGTCAACGCATTCGCCGGCGCTCCACCTGGATTCTGTGCAAATAGTTTTTGTCCGTTTCTGCTGATTCCCTGATACGTAAAATCAATCAGGATTTCACCCAGTGCTGTTATATCGTACATGCCTTCTCCTCCATAAATTTTACTTTCTCCAGAGCTGTCCCGGACAAGTAGTCATTTCCTCCGAGAATAAGCCTCTCAATTACCGGATGTCTCTGGACAGAAAGTTCCGGTAAATCATGAAATTTATAAATCTCAATTACCGTCTCACCGGCAGCAACCATACAGCAGAGAATCGTATGTCCGTCCACATGATTTACAACCGGATCAAAGCACGCGGTGAATCCCAGATTCTCATAAAATTGAATTGCAGCAGACAGGTCTGAAACCTGTAGTCCCACATGTTCAAGACCACAGATCGGTGTCCTGTTCGGCGGAATCTTTTTGTGCAGCTTCTGGCTGACCTCTATCGTAAATCCATATCCCGATATAATGTTGAAATAATTCATTCCTGTTCCATATACTTTTCCACTATACCGCGGTCCTCCGTTTTCTCCGAGCTGCAGATTTAATCCCCGGCTTTCGCAATATGCAATCGCCGCCTCGATGTCATGTGTCTCCAACGCAATATGTCGGAATCCCAGACACATATCATCCGGCCCGTATTTGTCTGCAAGATGTTCTTTGTCTTCTCTTAAAACCAACCGGAAATTTCCATTACGCAGACAAATCATCCCTTTATGATCTTCTTCCACAAAAAACAAATTTTCACAAAGCCATCTTTTCGCACCGGGCACATCTTCTACCAGAAGCTGCACTCCCCAAATGTACCTGTCGCCCATCCACTTTCACCTCTATATTCTCTGTCAGCCTGCCTTCTCTGTTATTTTTCTGTTTCAGCCGTCATAGCGGATACTTCCGTCTTCATTTCTGCGGAAATGGCACATAAAGTGATCCCACGTAAGCTGCGCCATTTCTGCTGTGTAGGTATGCGGGCAGCTTCGAATGACTGTAAAGCACACCATCGGAGCATGATTTTGATCATACATTACCAATGTATGATATTTTCCATTATCGTACCAGTTCTCAAACCTCGGTTCTACTCCGTTGCTGTGGCAGTAATTTTCAAGTGTTGCTCTCGCAATTGTGCCCGGATCCAGCGATACGGAAGCGATGTCATATTCTCCAAGCATAAACCATACCGGTCTCTGTGCGCAGCCTTCCAATGGCCGTACCTGTGGATCCCAACCGTCCATTGCTCCGGTTGGTGCAAAAGCTGCAAACCGTTCCGGGATCCTCCGCGCCAGTTCCTGCGTCATATGTGAACCGTTAGAATGTCCTGTCACATAGATCCTGGATGGATCAATCGAATATGTCTTTTCCATGTAATCCAGCATTTTCTCAAAATAAGGCACCTCATCATGAAGCGGAACTCCCATTGATTTCAACGCCCAGTGCGGAACCGGAAATTTTGCCAGTCCGTCATTATAAGGATATGCCGACGCAAAGCATACAAAGAAATCTCTCTCTTCCGCAAGGCGATACCAGTCACTGGTACGTTCAAAATATTCTGCATTGCAGGACATGCCGTGAATCGCCACAACGAGAGGATACTTTTTCCCATCTCCAGATCGATATCCGGACGGAACATAGATATCCCAATATCTTGGCAGACCTTCTACGATTTGTTCTACTCGTACAACCCCAATCTCCTCCTGCGTTCTCATAGGCCTTAAACAGTTATTTCCAAAACTGCCCCAGCGTGAAAACCGCAGGACAAATTTTATCATTTCTTCATTAAGTGTTTCCCGTGATACCTCACTCACACTCTCGGAATTTCCAAGCCATGCCTGTGCAACAGGCTGTGCATTAACATAATACTGTCCGCGCTCCGGCTGCTCCAGATAAACTTCTCCATATGCATTTGCCAGACCTTCTTCTTTAGCCCGAAGAATCGTCTTCATATATTCGAATGTTTCCTTTGCTTTTCCACTTCGGTCAATCAGGAATCCGGGAATCGCAATATCTGTTTTCTTTAATGTCAAATCTCCATCCGATGGAAGTTTTCCGAGTATCTCCAGCAATTCAGGATCTACCGCACAGTTTCCATCAGCCGCAAAAGCTGCAAACGTCGCACTGTACGTCAGTGCAAATGCCGCGGCAATTTCCGCACCGGCACCGAATCCCATAACATACATATAGGATTCACAGATATCGACTGTCAGCCGCTGCACAAACTCTAATGTGATGATCTCCCACGCATAATCAAATTCTTTATCAATCTGTTCTCTGTCCCATTGGCTGCTTTCAAATACTACCAAAGCTGTATGATATTTTTCCGCCAGTGCGATCCAGTTTTCAGAATGAATAAATGCTTCCGCGTTCGTCCCATTTTCCGGGAATACAAAAATCCCTGCTCCCTTTGAGATCATTCCATCCGGCACATAGATTGCATATTTCCGCTCCTGGCCATTTATCACGATCGTTTTTTCTGTAATTCCAAGATTGCACTGATAATACGGGCTGCTATGATTTAATTTATCTTCCGGGATCGGCGGAAACAATTCTCTGTGTCTGTTCCGTTTCGGCGGGTGATATTCTGTTCCTCTTGGTGCCCGTGGCATTAAGATCGATCGGTTATTTTCCGGGCTAAAATGAAAGCTCTCATATTTTCCCATAATCTTTACCTCTTCCTGCATTGCAGCAGTCATTATCCATGATATTGAATACTTCCGTCAGCCTCTCTTGTAAAATGGCATAAGAATGTATCCCAGGTAAGCTGTGCCATCTCTCCGGTATAGGTATGCGGGCAGCCTTTCATGATCGTATATCGGATCATAGGAACATGATCCTCATCATACATCACCAACGTATGATAAATTCCATTATCATACCAGTTTTCAAATTGCGGCGTCATATGGTTTGCACGGCAGTATGCTTTCAAAGTCTCTCGGGCAATACTTCCTTCCTCCACTGACGGAGAAGCCATATCATACTCGCCCATCATAAACGCAATTGGGCATTTCATATGATCATCGATCGGTTCGATTGCGTCCGCCGACTTGCCGCCCAGTGCACCCGTCGGCCCAAATGCCGCAAATCGTTCCGGCATTGTCCTTGAAAGCCTCTGTGTCATCCGGCCGCCATTAGAATGTCCAACTGCATAAATCCGTTTCTTATCGATCGGATACTTTTCTTCCATATCATCCAGCATTACCTTGAAATATTCGGATTCGTCCACACCTTCCTGATCCATCGGCCAAACACACCAGCCTGGAAGTGGAAATCTGCTTCTCCCTACATTTCTCGGATACGCAGCTGGATAAACTACAAAAAATCCACGTTCCTCGGCAAGCCGGTGCCAGTCACTTGTCTGTTCAAAATATTCCGGGCTGCAGGAAAATCCATGAATTGCTACAACAAGCGGATATTCCTTTTTGTCATCCGGCCTATAGCAGGAAGGTACATAGATATCCCAGTACCTTGGCAGTCCTGCGATTTCTTTCTCTACTCTTATTACTCCGATTGCCTCCCAGCTTCTCTTCGGCCGCAGATGGTTATTTCCAGATCCGCCCCACAGGGAAAAACGAAGGACAAACCGAAGCATTGCTTCATTTATTTCATTCTGGTCAAATTTCTTTGTACTATTTTCATCCGCAAGCCATACCTGCGAAATCGGCTGCTCATTTACATAATAAGCTCCGCGTCTCGGCTGCTCCAGATATACGCTTCCATACTGATTGATCAGATTTTCTTCTTTCACGCGGTTGATCTCTTTTATATACTCGAATACAGCTTCAGCATTTCCCTTCTTATCAATGAGAAATCCCGGCATTGCAATTTCTGTTTTCTTCCATGTATCAATTCCATCGGACGGTAATTTTCTCAACACATTAAGGAGTTCTGGATCCACGCTGCAGTCTCCGCATACCGCAAATGCCGGAAATGTCGCACTATATGTAAGCGCAAACGCGGCAGCTATGCCAGCGGCGTCCCCCAAACCGATCGGATAGAAAAACGACTCACAGATATCGACCGTTGGTCTCTTACTGAATTCGTGATAAACAGTCGTCCATGCATAGTCAAATTCTCTTTCAATCTGTTCTTTTTCCCACTTCGGGCTCTCCAGGATCAGCAGCGAGACAAGATATTTATCTGCTAGTTGTTTCCAGTTTCCTGTCTTTATAAATTCTTCTGCTGTAACACCACTTTCCGCAAAAATCACTGCACAGGCACCTTTTGACCAAAGATTCTGCGGTGCATAAAGTCCATATGGCCGTTTTGCGCCTTCCAGTTCTATCTCCTTCTTGAAAAATCCGGAATTCAACAGGCTATATGGATCTCTTCCCTTCAGTACTTCCTCCGGAATCGGTTCAAACGGGTTTACAAGCCTGCTGCTGTCCACATGATACTCTGTTCCTTTTGGAATTCTAGGCATCAGCATCGAACGGTTATTAAGCGGACTGAAATGAAAGCTCTGATATTTTTCCATGATGACCTCCCTGTTTATCTCAACTCACAACTCCTAAAGAGAATTGATCTCACGTACTCTGCAGCAGGATACAAAATGTCCTGGTTTGATCTCCTCAAGTTTCTGTGGCTTTCTGCAGTTTTCTGTCGCATAAACGCAGCGATCTGCAAACCGGCATCCCGGCGGCGGATCGATCGGTGATGTGATCTCTCCCTTTAATACGATTCTTTCCTTTGGATGCAGAATATCTGTTGTCGGAATTGCGGACAAAAGAGCTTTTGTATACGGGTGAAGCGGCTCCGCAAACAATTCTTTCGTCGGACTTGTCTCTACCAGCTGCCCCAGATACATAACAGAAATATTATGTGAAATATGGCGTACTACAGACATATTATGCGTAATAAACATATACGCAAGTCCATGTTCTTCCTGCAGATCCATCAAAAGATTCAAAATTTGTGCCTGAATGGAAACATCCAGTGCAGATACCGGCTCATCACATACGATGAACTTTGGATCCAGAGCCAGCGCTCTCGCAATTCCTACTCTCTGTCTTCTTCCGCCATCCAGTTCGTGTGGGTAGCTCATCTTGATTCGTCTCGCAATACCCACCATATCCATCAGACGTTCTGTCTCTGCATCTACATTCTGCTTGTCGCATTTTCCACTAATTAAGAGCGGTTCCTTAATCGTATCCTCGACTGTCATTCGAGGATTCAGGGATGAATACGGATCTTGGAAAATGATCTGAACATCACTTCTCAATTTTTTCAGTTCCTGCGGTGTCGGATTTGTAATATCTTTTCCATTAAAATGAACAGATCCCCCCGTACTCTTCTGAAGATGGATGATCGTTCTTCCAAGAGTTGACTTTCCACAGCCGGATTCTCCTACAACACCCATTGTCTCTCCGGCATCAATATTCATCGTTACGTCGTCTACCGCATGAACAGCACCTTTGGGACCATAGAAATATTTTTTTAAGTTTTTTACCTCTACAAGTGCCATACTAATCCTCCTTTTCTGCTGCTTCACAATATGGGCAGCTGCAGAAATGCCCCGGTCTTACTTCTGTCAGCGGGAATTTTATCGTTCTGCATTTATCCGTCGCATGCGGACATCTCGGATTAAAACAGCATCCTGTCGGAAGATCTGTCGGATCCGGTGGGAGTCCTTCAATATTGGCAAGTCTCCGCGTATCTACAGAAAGATCCGGAATGGCTCCGAAAAGACCGATGGTGTATGGATGCTGCGGGTGAAGGAATATCTCCTCTTTTGAACCATATTCCAAAACTTCACCGGCATAGATCACTGCCACATTGTCACACATTCTTCCAACAACACCGAGATCATGAGTGATCAGGATCATGGCTGTATTGTATTTCTTCTTCAGGTCATCCATCATGTCGAGAACCTGAGCCTGAATCGTTACATCCAACGCGGTCGTCGGTTCATCAGCCAGAAGAAGATGTGGATTGCAGGCCAGTGCCATTGCGATAACAACTCGCTGCTTCATTCCACCTGAAAACTGATGTGGGTATTCTCCGTAACGTTCTCTTGGAATACCAACCATTGCCAGCATATCTTCCGCCATCTCTCTTGCGGTTTTATCTTCTCTTGTCTGATGTTTTCGAATTACTTCCGCAATCTGCTCTCCAACCTTCATGATCGGGTTTAACGCTGTCATCGGATCCTGAAATACCATCGTAACCTGCCCGCCGCGGACCTTTCTCATTGCTGCCTCGCTGAGAGATAAAAGATCCGCACCATCCAGAATGACTTTTCCGCTCTTGACCTTCGCCTGAGCATCCGGAAGAACACGAAGAATCGTTTTCGCAATGGTTGTCTTTCCTGCGCCGGTCTCGCCCACAAGTCCTAATGTTTTTCCTCTTTCCAATTCGAAGGAAACATTGTTGACCGCATGTACAACTTTTCCACCTGTACGATACTCAACAACGAGATCCTCCACTTTTAAAAATTTTTCGCTCATAACATGTCCCCCTCTTTAGTCCTTTAACTTCGGATCAAGTGCATCGCGCAGTCCATCACCAAACATGTTCAGGCAGAGAACTGAAATTGCGATAAATAATCCAGGGAAAATCAGCATGTACGGATAATCACGAAGGAATCCTCTTGCGCCTGCCAGCATTGCTCCCCATTCAGGAGTCGGCGGCTGTACGCCAAGACCTATGTAACTCAAAGCTGCCAGTTCCAGGATCGCTTTTGCAACGCCCATTGTCGCAGAGACAATCAACGGAGACCAGCTGTTGGGAATAACATACTTCATAATTCTTCTTGCGGTACTGCAGCCGATTGCTTCTGCAGCTTCCAGATACTGGTTTTCACGTGTCTGCATAACCGTTCCTCTTAAGAGGCGGACATTGCCAGGAATCGTTCCGACTGCAATCGCAATAATTGTTTTATCAATTCCAACACCGAGAGCCGCGGAAATAATGATCGTTAAAAGCATCGACGGAATTGCCTGGATAACATCCAGAAGTCTCATAATGACCGTATCGGCTGCACCACCGAAATATCCTGCGATTGCTCCAACGACTGTACCGATAGCGGTTGAAAATAATACTGCCGCAATACTGATACTTAAGGAATATCTTCCACCGTAAAAGACTCTGGTAAAAATATCTCTTCCGAGATCATCTGTGCCAAACAGGTGCGCAGATGACGGTCCCTGCTTGATTGCCATGACGTCCATCTTATCATACTGATACGGAGAAACGATCGGGACAATGATAATCGCCAGAACCAGGATCACAAATAATGTCAGACCAAACATTGCGTTTTTGTTTCTGGACATCCGTTTTGCGAGGACCAGAAACGCATTTTCTTTTTTATATGTATTGTCCTTCGCCATCATTTTCCCTCCTTGCTCGGTTTCTTCTTTTTGCCCTGATTCTCGTAACGCGCCTTAATTCGCGGATCATTAAACGCGTAACAGAGATCAACTAACAGCATAATTACCGCGAATACTACTGCAAGCATGACAACGCAGCCACGAACGATCGGATAGTCACGCTGATTGATCGCTGTAATCATATACTGGCCGATTCCCGGAAATGAGAATACGTTTTCGATAACAATGGAACCACCAAAAATAACCGCGAGGTTTGTTCCTGCCAGTGTAATGATCGGGTTCAATGCATTCGGAAGTGCATGTTTTAAGATAACTTCTCGCTGGGTCAGTCCCTTTGAACGCGCTGTGACAACATAATCCGCACGGATGACCTCAAGCATACTTGATCTCGCCTGTCGTGCCTGAGTGGCAAGACCACCGAAACAAAGTGAAACTGTCGGAAGTACATAATACTCCCAACCGCCGATTCCGCTTGCCGGGAACCAGCCAAGTTTTAATGAAAATAAGAGTACAAACAGCATTGCAAGCCAGAATGTCGGAATCGAAACGCCGAGAAGTGCAATGATCATGCTGATTCTGTCTCCCCAGCCATTCTGGTGAACCGCTGCCGTTACGCCAAGCGGGATTCCGATACCAAACGCTAATACCATTGAGGCAATTCCCAGAATCAATGTTCTCGGAAGTCTCTGCATAATTTCTCCCGCAACCGGAGCACCTGTCAGATAAGATTCACCCAAATCAAAATGAAGAAATACATCCGATAAAAATTCTCCAAGCTGCACGATAAATGGTCTGTTTAAGCCAAGCTGTTCTCTCATCTCCGCAAGTTCATATTCCGACGCTGTACTCCCCAGCATGATCTGCGCCGGATCACCGGGAACCAGGTACAGAATACCGAAGATCAATGTCGCAACGAGCAGTACTACAGGTATCATCTGCAGAATTCGTTTGCCAATAAATCTGATCATTCTTCTTCCTCCCAAATACCTCTGTTTTTAGGAATCGGCGTGCCGAATCCAAATATATGGTTCCTGCACGCCGATGCTTGTTGTCATGTAACTATAAAAACTGCATTGCAATTTTCATTGATTTTTATTCCATAAGCTTAGTTCCAAACGTAAGTAGATGCGCCCGGAAGGAAGTTGGAACGGATGCTGTATTTTGCACCTGTAATCTTATTCTTATTTGTAATATAGTAGTTGTCTTTATGGAAGAGACCATAATGGTAAGCTTCCTCGACCATGTACTGCTTTGCGGCATCAATGTCCGCAGCGTCCTGAGAAACGGCTGCTGTCATCAGAAGATTGTCCAGTTTGTCATCTCTTACCATTGCCATGTTATGCTCTGCGTAACGTGTGCTGTTTAACTGGTTCCAGATACGGGTAATATAACCGGTTGCCCCGTTATAGGAAATATTAAGATCGAACTTAGCCGGGTCTGTCTGGTATGTATTCCAGAGAGCCTGTTCAAAGGATGTAACCTCACTGTCAATTCCAACTTCTTTTAAGTATGCCTGAATGATCTGTGCAGTCTTTACACGAACCTCATCTGTATCGCAAAGAATTGTAAGTTTCAGACTTCCATCAGCAACTCCGGCTTCCTTTAAGAGTTCTTTTGCTTTTTCCGGATTATAGTTATAATAATCCTCTGTTTTCCATTTTTCCTGGAATCCAATGTTTAAATCACTGCCATAGCAGTAAACCGGCTCACCATGGCCTTCCATAACCACATTGATCAGTCCCTGCTGGTCAATCGCGTAAAGAACAGCCTGCGCAATTTTAAGATCGTTTAACGGACTTTCTGTAGAACGGTTGATCCACATCTGCTGAATATAGTTATCGCGGGCTTCTTCTACATTAAAGTTCGCAGCACTCTCTCCGCCCTCCATAAAGCGGCTTGCATTTGAATAGTTCAGAGAGGTCGCAACATCATAAATACCGGTCTCAAGTCCGATTGCGATCTGAGAAGACTCTGTAACGAAATAATATTCAATCTTATCGACATTCTGCTCCTGACACTCAACACGAAGATCTTCCTTCTGCCAATAGTCTTCATTCTTTACAAGAGTGAGGGAAGAACCTGTTACCCAGGACTCAACCTTGTATGGACCGGTTGCAACCGGCATGGTTCTCATGCAGTCTCCGCTGTCCTTGTATGCTTTCTCTGAAACGATCATAACCTGAGTCAGCATATTCTCAACTTCTCCTGCTGCCTCACTATTGCACACAAGTTTTACTGTATAATCGCCGGTCTTTTCAATTGATACAAGGGAACCGGTCAATGCTGTATGCTGGTTTCCTTTACCATTTTCAAGACACTCGTTAAAGCTGAATACTACATCGTCTGCGGTAATATTGTTTCCCGCTGTATCTTTAATATAATCGTAAAGTTCGATATCCCATACCACGTTTGTCGGAGTAGATTCCGCTTCGTTCTTTGCCCAGTTTTTCGCAAGTATTCCGTAGTACTCACCATCACCACCCATATAGATCAGGTTCTCATATGTATACGCCAGAACTGTCCAACGTCCGCTGGAAGATCCCTCATCGAATGTTCCAAGGGAACCCGGGTCTGAAGTATATGCAATTTTAACAACCTTCTCCTGATCACCTGCCGGTGCTGCTGTCTCAGTTCCAGCTGCTGCCGTTGTTGCCGCCGCCGTTGTTTCCGTTGAACTGCCTCCGCCGCATGCTGTCAACGAAAGCATCATTGCCGCTGCCATAGCGCCTGCAAAAATTCGTTTCGCACTCTTCTTCATATCGTCCTCTCCTTTTTTGTTATCTAGTCCCAGATGGACCATTACTCGTTCTGTCAAACGTTTGCGTAAACGTTTAACTTGTTCTGTGGTTTCATTATACCCCCGCCATATATGTATTGTCAATTATTACTAATTTACAAATGCTTTTTCGCTTTTTTGTGTACTTTTTACATATTCCTCAGTTTTACGTTATGGTTAATTTGTCTTGTTTTATTTAATTGACATCAATATTTTGGGGTGATATACTTATGTTAAACGTTTTACAGTGTTGCGAAGGGGGAATAAATGCATATGTCAAAAGTTAGTATTCGTGATGTCGCTGCCCTTGCCGGCGTATCTACTGCCACCGTCAGCCATGTCATCAATAATACTCGTTATGTAAAAGAAGAAACGAAACGGCTCGTTCTGAAAAGTATCGAAGAACTTCACTACAGTCCTGATGCGACTGCACGAAGTTTTAAGACGGGAAAGAGAAATTTAATTGCATTTATTGTACCGGATATTTCAAATCCCTTCTTTGCGACAATGATCGAGGAAGTTGAAAACGTTATCTCCAAAGAAGGCTTCAAGCTTCTCGTTATTAATACAAAGGAAACGAAAGAGCGCGAGATCGACAACCTGAGAATTTTATCCAGCGGTATTGTCGATGGTTTTGTTCTGGCCTCTACGGTTGAAAACTACTCTGATATTTCAGGAATCGTTCCTCCCAGTATTCCTGTTGTCTTAGTTGACCGCTCCCCTTTAGGCGCTCCCTATGATTCCGTGATCTCCGCAAACTATCAGGCCATGTCCGATGGAGTGGAATACCTTATAAAGAAAGGACATTCTAAAATCGGATTCATCACCGGGATTCCCCGCATTTCCACAACAAAAGAACGTCTCGATGCCTATCGCGATACGATGGAAAAACATGGAATCTTTTCTGAAGCCCTGATCCGTACCGGAACATCTATGACTTCACTGGTAGTTGAGAATCTGGATGCGCTTCTGGCGCTTGGCTGTACTGCTCTGGTTGTTTCCAACAACATTATGGCGATTGAGACTATGATGATCTTAAATCAGCGTGGAATCCGCCCCCACCATGATATTGATCTGATCGGTTATAAAGACAGTGAGCAGGCACAGTATGGTCTTCAGCATATGAGCCTGATCAAGCAGCCAGTTGCCGAAATGGGGCGCGCGACAGGAAAGCAGCTTCTGGAACGCCTTTCCCATCCTGATATGCCGATTCAAAGAATCATACTCCCAGCAGAATTTCTTCCGGTCGATTGAGTCCTCCCATTTTTTTATATCATTTTCTCATACATAGGAAGTTCTATTTGAACTTCCACGCAAACAAAAAAGCTTTTTCAGCATCAGTTTTATTCCTCTAAAACATATACTGAAAAAGCTTTTTTATTTACAGCATCGGCACCACCACATTCCCCCAGAACCAGCTCACCGGCATGACGAGCACCATCGCGGGGATCATATCGGCGACCGGGAAGTTGTGGATCTTTGCGATGCGGAAACCTGTGGCCAGAAGAAGAAAACCACCGCAGGCCTTGAAGTCCGCGATCATATCCGGCGTTGTGAGCGGGAAGATGAATTTTGCAGCTGCGAAGATCGCGAGGAAGATCACACACTGCGGGATCGCAACGGCCGCAACCACCATTCCGAGCGTTCCGCCAAAGATCATGGCTGTAAAGAAGTCCAGGATCGACTTGGAGATCAGGATCGTGTGGTCTCCGCTCATTCCGGAGTCCAGGGAACCGTAGATTCCTGTTCCGCTGGCACAGAATAACACGATGATTGTCACAAGCATCGTCATATACTCTTCTCTCGACATATCTTTGTTCTTATTCGGGAAGATCTTTCCGACCGGTTTTTCCATACATCCGGCGCCTTTGTTGATGATCCCGCCGAGATTGACCGCCAGACCGAATGCGGTTCCCATGATCACGGCAAAGATGACCGCCGGCATGTTCTGCATCAGTCCGATCGAACTGATCCCCATTCCCATCGAGCAGACGCCGAAGATCTTTGTGAGTTCTGAATTGACTCTTGCGGGCAGCTTATGCCCAAATAAAGCCCCGATCACACCACCGATGGCGACGGACAAGGCGTTGATGATAATTCCTACTGGCATACATCCTTCTCCTTTGCACAAGTAACTGCGGTGCAAGGGAGTCCCTGCACCGCAGAATTGACAGTTCGTTATTTAATTTTAGCACAAAGTACGGTATAGCGCAAACACTTTACCTCGCAAAAGTGCATGTTCCCAATTACCATTTCGACAACATTCTTCTGCATTTAAGTCGAACGGCCGTGAGACTTGGCGCGTGATTCTGGTCAGCGAAGCTGGCTTATATCACTGTGCATCCTCGCGGAGCGTTTCCTGGACGATTCTTAGATCCCATGCACCGCATCACACATCGACTTCACGTATTCCTTCACATACGGAACCGCATCTTTTCCATACTTTTCGCAGAATTTCACGATCGCCGATCCAACGATCGCACCATCGGAGAGACCGGCCATCTTTTTCGCCTGCTCCGGGGTGGAGATCCCGAAGCCGACGGCACACGGAATGTCCTTCGCTTTCTTCACGAGGTCGACCATCGCGCCGATGTCGGTTGTGATCTCGCTTCTCGTTCCGGTGACGCCGAGCGAAGATACGCAGTATACAAAGCCGGATGCCTCTTTCGCGATCATGCTGATTCTCTCATGGGAGGTCGGGGCAATGAGGGAGATCATGTCCATGTTATACTTCTTGCACACAACATCGAACTCCTCTTTCTCCTCATACGGAACATCCGGTAAGATGATTCCGTCCATGCCGAGCTCAGACGCCTTCTTAATAAAGCGCTCTGTTCCGTAGGAGAACACAACGTTCGCGTATGTCATGAATACCATTGGAATTTGTGTATTTTTCCGAATTTTTTCAACCATTGCAAAAATTTTGTCGGTGGTCACGCCGCCGGACAGGGCGCGGATATTTGCCGCCTGGATGACCGGACCTTCTGCCGTCGGATCGGAGAACGGGATCCCAAGCTCGATGAGGTTCGCTCCTGCCTCCTCCATTGCATATACGAGCTGCTCTGTGACCTCCAAAGACGGGTCTCCGCAGGTGATAAACGGGATAAATACCTTTCCATTTCCGCCTTTAAAGGCGTTTGTGATCTTACTCATGAATATCTTCCCCTCTGTATCTTGCGATTGCCGCACAGTCCTTGTCTCCTCTTCCTGAAACATTGACGACAATAATCTTATCCTTTCCCATCGTCGGTGCGAGCTTCATTGCGTATGCGATGGCATGGGCGCTCTCGATCGCCGGGATGATTTCCTCGATTCTGGAGAGATACTCAAACGCATCGACTGCCTCGTCGTCAGTGATCGCCACATACTGGGCCCGTCCGGTATCGTAAAGGTTCGCATGTTCCGGTCCGATTCTCGGGTAATCAAGGCCTGCAGAGATGGAATATACCGGGGCGATCTGGCCGTACTCATCCTGGCAGAAGTAAGATTTCATGCCGTGGAAGATTCCGAGACGTCCTGTGGCGATGATCGCCGCTGTCTCTGCCGTGTTCACACCGCGTCCTGCTGCCTCGCACCCGATGAGCTGAACGTCTTTATCTTCAATAAAGTTGTAGAATGCGCCGATGGCATTGGATCCGCCGCCGACACAGGCAAGAACTGCATCCGGAAGACGTCCCTCTTTCTCTAACATCTGCTCCTTAATTTCCTTGGAGATAACCGCCTGGAAGTCACGGACGATAGTCGGGAACGGATGTGGTCCCATACAGGAGCCGAGAACATAGTGGGTGTCCTCGATCCGGTTCGTCCACTCTCTCATTGCCTCCGAAACAGCATCTTTGAGGGTTCCTGTTCCGGTTGTCACCGCATGCACCTTTGCTCCGAGAAGGCGCATTTTGTAAACATTTAATGCCTGACGTTTTGTGTCCTCCTCGCCCATATAGATCTCGCATTCCATGCCAAAGAGCGCCGCCGCCGTCGCTGTCGCCACGCCGTGCTGACCGGCTCCGGTCTCTGCGATGACACGGGTCTTTCCCATCTTCTTTGCGAGAAGGACCTGGCCGAGTACGTTGTTGATCTTGTGGGCGCCGGTGTGGTTTAAATCTTCTCTCTTTAAGTAGATCTTCGCTCCGCCGAGATCCTTTGTCATGTGCTCCGCATAATAGAGTCTTGACGGTCTGCCCGCATATTCATTTAAAAGTGTTGTGAGTTCTTTCTGGAATTCCGGGTTATTCTTGTAATGGTTGTACGCCTCTTCGAGTTCCAGTACCGCATTCATGAGCGTCTCAGGAATATACTGACCGCCATGTGCGCCAAATCTGCCTTTTGACATAGATGTTTCCTCCTCTTGTAACCTGATATTGTTTCAGATCGACTTTGTCGATCATTTTTTGCGTTCTGATTAGTATTTCTCCGAGTAAAACTCACGCACCAGCGGGTAGATCCCCTTATATCTCTGGTAGATCCCATGATACCTCGCCGAGATCTCCGGATCCGGTTCCACGGTATCGCAGTGTCCGCGGCTCTCCAGCGTGCTGATAAACGCCTGATAGTCCGGGATCACGCCTTCCGCAAGGAATACCGCCGAAGCGATCGCCAGCGCCGGAAGAAGGTCCGGATCTTTGTATACAAAAATCTTTTGTCCCATGACATTGCTCAGGATCTGGCACCATCGCCGCTCTCTCGCTCCGCCGCCGATCAGTGTGATCTTTTTCGCGGGCTGGTCAAAGAGCTCCAATCCCTACCCGTAAAAAGTAACCATATCGCACTATATGCCAAAAAATATTCTGACTTTTCCAATTATGTACATACATAAGTTACAAAATTATTATTTTTTGAACATTTCGCCGAATTAAGTAAAGTAAAAGTAAAAAATACTTGACTTTTTTAAGTTCTGGTTTTATTCTTAAGCACATAATTTTATTAACGATCCCCCATTTATCAAAGGCGATAACTTCTGTCAGAAGTGCGCCTTTCTTTTTTACCCGGATCTTCCAAAGCGACTGCCGGTTTTATTTCACCGGTACCAGGATCCGGCGGATCGTTCGTAAAAAAAGAGAGAGGAGAGATTCTTATGAAGAAAAGACGATTGATCGCACTTGCAGCCGCAGCCGTTATGGCAGCATCTTCCCTGGCAGGATGCAGCGGTTCCCAGACGACCTCCCAGACAACAGCCGGTTCCACCGCTGAGACGGCTGCTGCCTCATCCAACGCAGTGTCTCCGGATGCCAAATCCACAGATCAGACACTTGCTTCCGGTATCGCAGTTGGTTCTTCCGACGGAGAAGCCGTAAAGGGCGGAACACTGGTAGTGTCCATGCCATCTTCCCCGCTGACTCTCGATCCGAAATCCTACTCCACGATGTATGAAAACCACATCATGTACAACGTCATGGAGACTTTATTTATCTGGGATCAGGATTACAAAGAACTTCTTCCATGTCTTGCGACGGATTACACCGCCAGCGATGATGGTCTCACCTACACCATCAACTTAAGAGACGATGTCTATTTCCAGAAAGGAAAGTTCCAGGACGGAAGAAAGATGACTGCAGAGGACGTCAAGTACTCTCTCGAACGAAGCAAAAATGAAAGTACCACAGACCGTATCTGCCGTGACTTCTTCGATTACTGCGAAGTGACAAGTCCGACTCAGGTCGTGATCCATATGAAGTCCGTTGCAGGACCGTTCATCAACCAGTTAGCTGAGATCGGAAACGTCATTCTTCCGAAAGAGGAAGTCGAAGGCTGGGGAGATGAGTTTGGTTCCCATATCGTTGGTACCGGTCCATTCACCCTCGAAGAGATGGTAACCGATGAAAAGGTTGTTTTAAAGAAGAATGACAATTACTGGGGGACCGAGCCGAACGTCGATGGAATTGAATTCCGCATCATCTCCGACTCCAATCAGGCGATCAACGCAGTACAGACCGGTGAGGTCGATATCGCGATGTATCTCCAGGGCGAAGCGATCAAGCGTGCCCAGGATGCAGGTCTCTTACTCCAGACCGCAAGCTCCGCTGTCACCTACGTCCGCTTTAATATGCAGAATGGTCCGACTGCAAATGCAGATGTCAGAAAAGCTCTCACAATGGCAGTCGACATCGATTCCATGGTAGCCGGCATTTATCAGTACGGTGAGGGCACAAGAGCTTACCAGCCGTTACCGGTATACTCCTTCGCATATGACACTGCCTACAATGACCTCGTACCTTCCTACGATCCGGAAGGTGCAAAGAAACTCCTCGCGGAGGCCGGTTATCCGGATGGCTTCACCATGAGCCTTTACATCGGATCCACTACATACCGTGAGAAGATGGCGCAGATGTTACAGTACTACTGGAGCCAGATCGGAGTCACACTTGATATCAAGTCCTCCACGATGGCCGACTGGTCCGCAACCGTTGTCGATTCCTGGCAGGCTGATACCGTAAACAGCTACGGCGTAAGCTGGAACAGCAACCCGGATCCTTACGGTTTCCTTGGAAAGTTCTTCAGTTCCCAGACCATCCACGCTTCCTCCAACGCAGGCGGCTACAATGATCCGGAGATGGATGACCTCCTCAACAAAGGCTTTGGCTCCACTGACACTGCTGAGCGTGCCAAATACTACAAGGAAGCAATTGAGAAAGTTATGAACGAATACACCGGTATCTACTACGCATACGAGTGCCGGAACTGGGCAGTATCCCCGAAAGTACATAACGCGGTTCTCCGTGCTGATAACCAGATGTTAGTCGCAACACCGTTCAACAATATCTGGATCGAAGAATAAAACTATTACAAAATCTGCAGAAAGGGGAAGCAAATCTGATTTGTTTCCCTTTTTCTGTAGAAATGTTCGCAAAAAACCGACTGTTCCCCCATTCACAGTCCCGGTGATGGATCCGGACAGTCATGAAAGGATTGGATTTTTATGGGAAAGATCATCATCAAACGATTATTGCAGACGATCCCCACACTTCTGGTCGTCGTTACACTGACCTTCTGCCTGACAAGAATGCTGCCCGGCGATCCGGCTGTGGCGATCCTGGGCATTGAGGCAAATGCGGAGGACATCGAAGCCATGAGAGCCGAGATGAACCTCGATAAACCGCTCCCGGAACAGTACGCACTCTATTTAAACGGACTCGTCCACGGTGATTTCGGTTACTCCTACAGTTACCGCCAGGACGTTCTTCCGCTCATCACTTCCAGGATCCCGAATACACTGACTCTGACGCTGACAGCACTTTTCTTCGCTTTCATCATCGGAACCAGCGTCGGCATCATCGCTGCTTTAAAGCAGAATACGATCTTCGATTACATTGTCATGGTCATCACGCTCGTCGGAGTGTCCATGCCAATCTTCTGGCTGGCTCTTATGCTGGTCCTCCAGTTTTCCGTTAAAATGAATCTCCTGCCTGTCATGGGCATGGGCGACATCTCCAAAGGCATCGGGGATGTGGTGAGCCACATGATCCTGCCGGGCTTCTGTCTCGCGACGATCCCGATGGCGACTTTCGCGAGAACCATGCGTTCCAGCATGATCGACATCATGAGCAGTGACTACATCCGATGTCTCAGAGCCCGCGGCATCCGGAAAATGAAAGTCATCCTGATCCACGGATTAAAGAACGCACTCCCGCCGCTGATCACCGTTCTCGGACTTCAGATCGCCGGAACCTTTACCGGTGCGATCATCACAGAGGGAATCTTCTCCTGGCCGGGCATGGGAACCATGATCAACACCGCGATCAACAACCGCGATTATTCCCTGATCCAGGGAACCGTTCTCTTCTCCGCGATCATGTTCGTCTTCTGCAACATGTTAGTCGATATCGCTTACGCGATCCTGAATCCGAAAGTAAAACTGGAAAAGGGGTGATATGCCATGACATTCTTCAAGAAAAAACCTGCTGCTGCCGCAGCTTCTTCCACATCCGGCGATGCTCTTGGAAAAGACGCCAACATCGCAATGCTCTTAAAAGAACGAAATGCCAACAATGCATGGCATAAATTAGCCAGAAACAAGACCGCTCTCGTGGGCTTCTTCATCGTTGCCTTCATGGTCATCCTCGCCGTGTTTGCTCCTCTCATCGCGCCGTATGACCCGAATGCGATCAATCCTGTTCTGCCGTTTAAGGGGATCGGAACGCCGGGACATCTCTTCGGAACGGACGATCTCGGGCGTGACATCTTATCCCGTATCATCTACGGCTCCCGCGTATCCATGATCGTCGCAGTCGGTGCCACGATCGTCGGTGCCATCATCGGCGTGCTCATCGGACTCACTGCCGGATATTTCGGTGGATGGATCGATTCCGTTCTCATGAGAGTCATGGACGGCATGTTCTCTTTCCCATTTATCCTGTTAGCCATGATCCTGATCACCGTTCTCGGAAACGGCGTCATGAACGTCATTCTGGCCATCGGTATCGCGAGTGTTCCGGGATTTGCCCGTGTCACGAGAGGTCAGGTCCTGATCGTAAAGGAAGAGGAATACTGCAACGCCTGCCGCGTTGTCGGCGTCTCCCCGGTGAGACTCTTATTCTTACATATTTTACCGAACTGCGTATCCCAAATCATCGTGTACGCAACACTCCGTATCGCAAGTGCTATCATTTCCGAAGCTTCCTTAAGCTTCCTCGGACTCGGCATCGCGCTTCCGACCGCATCCTGGGGCAGCATTCTCCGTGTCGGCCGTGACTGTCTGACAACAGCTCCCCATGTAGCCGGAACTGCAGGCGCCTTCATTCTTGTGACCGTCATCGGTTTCAACCTGTTGGGCGACGGGATCCGCGATGTCATGGATCCGAAAATGAAACAGTAGGAGGTGCAGGCTATGAGTGAAAACGATGCAATCTTAAAAGTAAATGGATTAAAAACATATTTCTACCAGGCGAGCGGCGTTTCCAAAGCGGTCGATGGCGTCAGCTTTACACTGAAAGAAGGAACGACCATGGGGATCGTCGGCGAATCCGGTTCCGGAAAAAGCGTCACCAGTGCCTCCGTCATGCGGCTCATGCCGGCAAAAACAGGAAAGATCGTGGACGGCTCCATAATCTTTGACGGTGTGGACATCCGGAATCTTTCCGAGTCACAGATGGAAAAGTTCCGCGGCGATGAGTGCTGCATGATCTTCCAGAACCCGATGACCTCCTTAGATCCGGTATTCAAGATCGGCCACCAGATGGTCGAGATGATCCGAGAACACGAAAAGATCAGCAAAAAGGACGCCTGGAACAAAGCCGTTGAGGCATTAAAGCTTGTCGGCATCCCGGAGGCTGAGAAACGAATGGACGCGTATCCGCATGAGCTCTCCGGCGGCATGTGCCAGCGTGTCATCATCGCGATGGCCGTCTGCGGACATCCGAAGCTCATCATCGCCGACGAGCCGACGACCGCTCTGGATGTGACCGTACAGGCACAGGTTCTTGAGCTCTTAAAGGACCTCCAGAAGAAGCTCAATACCGCGATCCTGCTCATCACCCACAACCTCGGCGTTGTCTGGGAGATGTGCGACACCGTCATGGTCATGTATGCAGGAAATACCGTAGAATATGCGGACACAAAGACTCTCTATCAAGAGCCGCTTCACCCGTACACCTGGGGTCTTTTGGACTCCATGCCGAAACTCAGCAGCTCCGCGAAAGAGGATTTGAAGACGATCCCCGGAACACCGCCGGATCTCCGTCTTACCGGTTACTGCTGCAACTTTTATAACCGCTGTCCTTATGCCACGGAGATCTGTAAAAATCAGGTACCGCCGCTGAAGGAGGTCGCTCCCGGACATTTCGTGGCATGCCACAGACAGGACGGAGAGCACAGATTAACACGAGGGGAAGTGAATGAGACATGCAGAAAAATGTAATCATGAGCGTCGATCATCTCAGTAAGGATTTTGTGATCCGCGGAAAAAAGTTAGGGGAAAAGAATAAACTTCTCCACGCGTTGAGCGATGTGTCTTTTGATATCTATGAAGGGGAAACATTAGGAATCATCGGTGAGTCCGGATGCGGAAAGTCCACACTGGGCCGCTGCCTTGTAAAGCTCCACAAGCCGTCCGGCGGAACGATCACCTATAACGGAAAGGATCTCTGGAACATGCCTGTCTACGACCGGGAAGCGGCCCGCAGGGATATCCAGATGATCTTCCAGGATCCGTATTCCTCCCTGGATCCCAGAAAAACGGCTTCCTACTCGATCGAGGAGGCGATGAAGGTCCACCACATCGGTGACACTGCAAGGGAACGCCGCCAGAAAGCGTTAGAGTATCTTCAGGAGGTCGGACTCGACATCCAGCACATGGAACGCTACCCGCACGAGTTCTCCGGCGGCCAGAGGCAGCGTGTGAACATCGCGCGCGCCCTCTCGATGGAGCCAAAGATCATCGTCTGTGACGAGCCGGTATCCGCCCTGGACGTTTCGATCCAGGCGCAGGTCATCAACCTCTTCCGCCGTCTGCAGAAGCAGTTCAACCTGACCTATGTGTTCATCTCCCATGACCTCGGCATCATCAAATATATCAGTGACCGGATTATGATTATGTACCTCGGGCGCGTCATGGAGTTCTACACCTCCGAAGGCATCTACGCAGATCCGAAGCACCCGTACACGCAGGCTCTGCTCTCCGCGATCCCGCCAGAAAGCCCGTTTGAGAAAAAAGAGCGCCTGCCGCTCACCGGCGATATCCCGAGCCCGATCGGGGATCAGGTCGGCTGCCCGCTCGCAGGCCGCTGCCCGCACTGCACGGAGCGCTGCAAAAAGGAGATCCCGAAACTCGTCGACACCGGAGACGGACATATGGTGGCATGTTTCTTATACGAATAACCTGCCTGCTGCGGGTTTTCTGCGGACAGCTTTACGGCTGAATACTTTCATAAAGGAGTAATGTAAGATGATCGATTCTAAAAAACTGATCGCAATGGTCGAAAAATATGAAAAACTGATCTATGACACTGCAGACTATATCTGGGCACACCCGGAGACGGGATTCCGCGAGTGGAACACTTCCGCTTACATGGAAAAACACTTTGAAGAGCTCGGATACACCCTGACAAAGGCCGGAAATATCCCGGGATTCTACGCAGATCTCGACACCGGAAAGCCGGGTCCGAAGATCGCGATCCTCGGAGAGCTCGACTCCCTGATCGTCGCAAACCACCCGTGCTGCGATCCGGAAACCCATTATGTCCATGCCTGCGGCCATCATGCCCAGTGTGCGGTTCTTCTCGGAACAGCCGCTGCCTTGAAGGAGCCGGGCGCTCTCGACGGTCTCTGCGGATCGATCCGCTTTATCTCCGTTCCGGCGGAGGAGCTGATCGAGCTCGGATTCCGTGAAGGTTTAAGGAAACAGGGCATCATCAAATATTTCGGCGGCAAGGTCGAGTTCATTCACCGCGGATATTTCGACGGTGTGGACATGGCGATGATGATCCACTCCGGAAAGCTTGCGGAAGGAAAAGCGCTCTCTATCAGCGACGGCTGCAATGGCTGCGTCACAAAGAACATTACATTCAAAGGTGTTTCCGCACATGCGGGCGGATCTCCGGAAAATGGCCGGAATGCACTCTATGCGGCAACCTGCGCTTTAAACGCCGTCAATGCACTCCGCGAGACCTTTACCGACAATGACCACATCCGCTTCCATCCGATCATCACGGAAGCCGGTCTCGCCGTCAACGCGATCCCGGAGACTGCAAAAGTGGAGTCCTATGTGCGCGGCGCTTCCTTCGACGCGATCCGCAAATACAATATCAAGGTCAACCAGGCACTTGCCGCTTCCGCTGCCGCGATCGGCTGCAACGTGGAGCTGGATGACCATCCGGGCTATTTCCCGTTAAACAACGATAAAAATATGGCCGCTGTCATGAAAGAGGCGATGGAGACCGTTGCAGGCCCTGACAGCGTCGTTGAGGGCGGCTGGGGAACCGGCAGCACCGATATGGGCGATGTGTCCGCGATCATGCCGGTCGTTCACCCGCACGCAGGTGGGTCTGTCGGAACCGGTCATGGAAAGGATTACTATGTGCAGGATAAGAAGCTCGGCTGCCTCTACCCGGCAGAATGCCTTGTTCTGACTGCTGCAAAGCTGCTCTCCGATGATGCTGCTCTCGGAAAGAAAGTAATCGCGGAAGCAAAACCGTACTTCAAGTCAAAAGAAGAGTATCTGGCTGCCATCGACGCGATCACGATGGATCAGGATGCTGTTGTATATAATGATGATGGAACGATCACTCTGAAATTCACAAAATAATGTGTCTCACTAATGCACCATTCAGAAAGGACGGGAGATCTTGTATGAAAAACTTTGTTATCACGGTTGCCAGGGGATTTGGATCCGGCGGGCGTAACATCGCCGCTATGCTTGCTGACGAGCTGGGCGTCCACAGCTATGATAAACGGATCCTGACACTTGCGTCCCAGTACAGCGGCTATCCGGAACACTTTTTCCGGGAAGCTGACGAGACTTTAAACGGCAGTCTGATCACCAAACAGCTTCAGGCACTGCCGAAACATCATGCACCGACCGGAGAGCTCTCAAAGTTTACTTCCGATGACCGGCTTTTCGACTATCAGAAGATCATCATCGAAAAACTTGCCGCCTCCGAGTCCTGCGTCATCGTCGGAAAATGTGCCGATTATATCCTGAAGGATTATGACAATGTCGTCAGCATCTACGTGGAGGCGCCGAGAAGCTACACACTGCGGCGCGTCATGGAACGGATGGATGATATCACGGTCGAGGAGGCGCATCACCTGATCACGAAGACAGACAAGTACCGCGCGGATTACTACAAGTATTACACCGGCGGCAACTACTGGACTAACCCGGTCAACTACGACCTGACGTTCAACAATGCGAGACTCGGGGATGAGCGCTGCGTGAAGCTCACACTCGACTGCATGAAGCTGAAATTCGGGGATGATTTCGTGGAATATATGAAGAGTATCGGCAAAGATATTTAATATCTGTTCACGCCTGCTTGATCGTTATGATTTTCCCTTTATTTTGTAATACTGGATCCGGGTCTCCAATCCTGCTCCGGACCAGCACCAGCCCCGCCGCACTTCCTCTCTCTTGCGGCGGGGATTTTTATTCAGGAAATTTCTGTCCTTAAAAAGTATCACTCCCACATCTTTTCCTGTTCGCTCGGCTGGAATTGATTTTTATTTTCTGATATGTTACGATAGTTCTATGTTCTCTGACCTGCGAGAAGTTTCCTATTCTTTCGGGAAAGAGTCGAATTCGCTATTACTGACCTTAAGAATGTTCTGACAGGGAAGAAATTGTTATCCGGCATACATATATGCCCTGCAAAAGAAAGTCTGATCCCCTCGCTGCAGCTTCTTGAACTGCATGGAGTCTTTCATATTTAACACTCGGTCTGTATCATACACTTGTACGGGCTTATTTCTTTTCTCTGTCATTTCTTCCGGTCATATTTCCCACAGGAGGACCTCATGGATACTGATTTTATGAACACCGCATTGCTGGAAAACAAGTTAAACCCGAAATGCTGGTGGAAAGAGCCGGTCCGGAACGGCGTGACTGATCCGGTCTGTCTCAATGAATTAAAAGCGCTGATCGACCGTCTGGAAGCAGGCGAAGCGCTCACGAAAGACGAATGGGTCCGTCTCATCGACGGCCGTTCCCCAGAACTTGCGGCCTACCTCTTTCCAAAGGCGCGGGCCATCCGGGAGCGCGTGTACGGCACGGCCGTCTATGTCCGCGGACTCATCGAGTACAGCAATTACTGTAAAAACAACTGTCTTTACTGCGGGATCCGGGCCGGAAATAAGAACGCAAACCGCTACCGGCTTTCCACCGAGGATATTTTATCCTGCTGCCAAAGCGGCTACGCGCTGGGATTTCGCACTTTCGTCCTTCAGGGCGGAGAAGATCCATTCATGACCGAAGATAAGATCACGGAGCTCGTCTCCATGATCCGGAGGGAATTCCCGGACTGTGCGATCACGCTTTCCCTGGGTGAGATGGAATACGAGAGCTACAAACGATTCTTTGACGCTGGTGCAGACCGGTATCTGCTCCGCCATGAAACGGCAAACGCAGAACACTATCAGAAACTTCATCCGACGGAAATGTCCTTTGAGCACCGTATGAACTGTCTGAGAACATTAAAAGAGATCGGCTACCAGACCGGCTGCGGTTTTATGGTCGGCTCCCCATACCAGACATCGGAATGTCTCGCCGGGGACATGATCTTTATCCGCGATCTCAAACCGGAAATGGTTGGGATCGGGCCGTTTATCCCGCAGCATGACACGCCGTTTGGAGACCAGACTGCAGGGACCATGGAACTCACCCTGTTTATGATGGGACTTCTCCGTCTTCAGGATCCGAATGTCCTGCTTCCCGCAACGACGGCGCTCGGCACGATCCATCCGTTCGGGCGCGAGCTCGGGATCCTTGCTGGCGGAAACGTTGTCATGCCGAATCTTTCCCCGGTACAGGTCCGTGCAAAATATCTTCTCTATGACAATAAGATCTGCACTGGCGATGAGGCAGCAGAATGTGTGAACTGCATGAAACGGCGGATGGAAAGCGTCGGATATCATGTCGTTGTGGACCGCGGGGATCACATAGGATAATCCAGAAAAAAGAAAGGGATGGATTTGTTTGTGACAACAGATTCAGAAGGTGTATATATGGGAATGAATGAGACGCCGTCCGGCGAGAGGATCCACATCGGATTCTTTGGCAGAAGAAACGCCGGAAAGTCAAGTCTTGTAAACGCAGTGACCGGTCAGGACCTCTCCATCGTCTCTGAAGTCCGGGGAACGACCACCGACCCGGTCTCAAAGTCCATGGAACTTCTTCCGTTAGGGCCGGTCGTGATCATTGATACGCCCGGAATCGATGATGAGGGGGAGCTTGGGATCAAACGTGTCGGAAAAAGCCGCCAGGTACTGAACAAGACCGATCTCGCGATCCTGGTCGTGGATGCAACGACCGGAACCGGCAGCTGGGAAACTGAGATGATCCGGTTGTTTGAGAAAAAAGAGATTCCATATCTTGTTGTATACAATAAGGCAGATCTGCTCCCGGATCCCGCCCCGTCAGACAGGAAAACCAGCCGGAATGCTTCACAGGCTGGCGTTCCCACCGGAATTGCGACCGGGGACTCTCCGGCATCAGATCCGGCAGTTTCAGGATCCGGTCACAGCAATATGGTCTATGTCAGTGCGAAAACCGGTTTTGGCATCCACGACTTAAAGGAGCGCATGGCACGCCTCGTTGCCCCGGATGGAAGCGGGAAACGCCTTGTCGCCGATCTCGTACATCCGTTGGACGTTGTTATCCTGGTCGTCCCGATCGACAAAGCTGCCCCGAAAGGCCGCCTGATCCTGCCGCAGCAGCAGGTGATCCGGGATCTCCTTGACTCCTGCGCCATGCCGATCGTCTGTCGGGAGTCGGAACTTGCTGCAGCGCTTGATTCCTTAAAGAAAAAGCCGTCTCTCGTCATCACGGACAGCCAGGTCTTTCCTCTCGTGGACCGCATGACTCCGAAAGAGATCCGCCTGACCTCTTTTTCGATCCTGTTTGCGAGATATAAAGGAAATCTCACCCAGGCCGTCCACGGCGCGCGGGCTCTGAATACGATCCAGGATGGTGATAAGATCCTGATCTCTGAGGGCTGCACCCACCATCGCCAGTGCGGGGACATCGGAACCGAAAAACTTCCAAACTGGATCCGGGAATACACCGGAAAACAGCCGGAATTTCATTTCACCTCCGGCACCGAATTTCCGGAAGATGTCTCCGATTATAAGCTCATTATCCACTGCGGCGGCTGTATGTTAAATGAACGGGAAATGCGAAGCCGCTTAAGGAATGCCGCCGACCAGGAGATCCCGATGACAAATTACGGAATCGCGATCGCATATATGAAAGGGATTTTGGAGAGAAGTGTCGAGTGTCTCGGACTCTGAGCGCAGTCTCCATGCTCTTCTGTTTTTATGACTGCTCTGCATGATTTCTGTGCGAATGAGCCAAAACATCGCGACAGTCGCCAAGGTCTCGCGCAAGCGCGGACTTTGGCTCGTTGTTCGCGTAAGTAAAAGCTCCGGTAAAGAAAGGCATCAACACTTTCTGCCTTTTTACCGGAGCTTCTCCATTTATTCGCCAAATCTCAATACAGGCTCTTTTTCTATTGGATCATACAGACCCCGCCTGTGCATAAAAATCCGCCTTTTATTTTTCCAGACCTTCAAAATAGACTCTCAGCTCGTCTACAAGCTCACCGAACTCTTTTCCGGTCTCATCAAGCGTGATATCCGCATATTTCTCATAGTACGGAAGGCGCTCATTGTAGAGATCCCTGAGTGTCATTCCGTCTTTTAAGACAACCCCGCGATCCACAAGATTTCCGAGACGTGATTCCAGATCTTCGTAATTTAATTTCAGATACACGATCGTTGCGGTCTCTTTATAGTGCTCCATGGCTTTCGCCTCATAGATCACACTGCCGCCCGGCGCGATGACAGACTTTTCGACATCCAGATCAAGGTTCGCCTGCTCCTCAACGCGAAGGAAACCGTCATCCCCTTCTTCCGCGATGATCTCCTTCAAAAGTTTTCCGGTCTTTTCCTGGATCACAAGATCCACATCCACGAAGGAATAGCCAAGGCGCTTTGCAAGCAGTACGCCGATGGTGCTCTTTCCGGATGCCGGCATTCCGATCATCAGAATATTTTTCTTCTTCATCACTAAAGTCCTTTCTGCTGTCACATATCCTGTCATTTTTCCGGTTCACGCATCATGATCCGATCACCGGATCTTTACTGTCTGCGCGGTTTTCCGGCTCCTGATCCGGCCTTCCGTCCTGGATTTCCGATGTTTTTCCTTTCGGACGAGGTCTTTTTTCCGGTTTCCGGTGTCTTTCCTCCGGCCTTATTTCCGGCTTTCCTGCGCGGCTGCAGTTCTTTTTCCGCAGTCTTCTTTCCGGTTTCCGGCGCTTTTCCTCCAGCCTGTTTTCCTGCGGTCTTTCCGATCAGAATCTTCTTTTTCTCCGCCTTTCTCACGCTGTAGCCGAAGCTTCCCAGCTCCTCGCCCATCCCGTAATATCTTCCATGGGAATAGGCAAGCGGCTTTGCCATAGAGAGATGGAACGTATCTTTCTCATCCATGTACTCTTCGTCCACATCCACCGCCACGACATCAGCGATAAACATGTGATGGCTTCCGAGCTCCTCGACTTTCACAACACGGCACTCAATGTTTACCGGGCTTTCTTTGATCACCGGCACATTGACAACATTTGCCTTCTCCGGCGTCAGTCCCGTGTCTTTCCACTTATCTGTATCGCGCCCGGAGCGCACGCCGCAGTAATCGGTCGCCCACGCCATGGACTCCGTCGTCAGATTGACCACGAACTCCCCGGTCTCTCTGATCATATGGTAAGAGTGGCGTTCCGGCCGAACGCTGATCGACAGCATCGGCGGGTTTGTGCAGATGGTTCCCGCCCATGCCACCGTAAAAATATTCGAATTTCCTTCCCGGTCGGCCGCTGTCACAAGGACCGCCGGAACCGGATAGAGCATATTTCCTGGTTTAAACTGTCGTTTTTCCATTTGCAGATCCCGCCTTTATTCAACTTTTACTGCTGCAATGCCATCATGATCTGCGGTGCAAGCTGTTTCTTTCTGGAAACAACGCCCGGCAGCTTCACGATTCCGGTCTGCGCACTCACATTTTCCACATCCTCATCTGCCACATGGAACGCTGTGGTGATCAGCTGCTCCGCGCCCTGTCCGGTGCAGATCAGGTCTGTGGACTCGGTCAGGATGTTGGTGAGCATGAAGAACATCATGTCGATCTCATGCTGCTCTCGTTCTTTTTCCGTGTATACGGACATTCTTGATCTCAGATCCTTCAGCTCCACTGCGTTTAAGGATGTGATCTGTCCAATTCCGAATACGGAATTTCCTACCGTAAAGCGCTTGAAATCCTGATAGAAGATATCGCCGTCAGACTTTCCTTTCAGGTTGCTTCCCGCAGAGAACATATCGATCGCATACTTTTCAATGTCAAGTCCGGCGATCTGTGCAAGCGCAAGGCCGGCTGCCTTATCGACTGCTGTACAGGTCGGGGAACGGAATAACAATGTATCGGAAATAATCGCACTGCATAACAGTCCTGCAGTTGTCTTATCGATCTCCATATGATTTTCCTGATACATCTGATAGATGATGGTCGCGGTACAGCCTAACGGCTGGTTTCTGAAGAATACCGGGGACATGGTCTCAACTGTTCCGAGACGATGATGGTCGATGATCTCACGGATATCGGCGCTCTCCATACCTTCTACCGCCTGACTCTTCTCATTGTGGTCCACAAGGATGATGCTCTTTCCCTTTGCACCTAAGAGGTTACGTCTGGAAATCATACCGATATACTTTCCATCAGAATCCAGGACCGGGAAATCACGGTGTCTCTTGCTCGCCATGATCTCGCGGATATCGTCGAGATAATCTTCCTCGGAGAACTCGATGATATTCTCTTTCGTCATGAAATAGCTGATCGGCATGGACTGGTTGATCAGACGGGCGGTCGTGTATGTGTCATACGGTGTCGTGATGACCGCGCAGCCGCGCTCCTGTGCCAGTTTGCGGATCGTTAAGGAAACGCCCGCGCCCTCACAAACGATGATACAGCCTGCCTCCATCTCGATCGCGCAGAGCTGGGACTCATAACGGTTTCCGAGGATGACAAGGTCATGTTTCTCGATGTAGTTTTCCATCAGATCCGGGTTTGCAGCCGCGATCAGGACTTTTCCCTGATTAAAATATGTTTCGGAGTCGCCGACTACCATGCTGCCTTCCAGCGTATCCAGGATGTTCGCATATTTTGTGCACGCTTTGGAAATGATGCTGCTGTCATATAAGTTCATGTAGGACTTGGTGATATCGCCGATAGTGATAACGCCCTCCAGGAGACCTTCCTCCGTCACACACGGAAGTGTTACGACGTTGTTCTCCTGCATGAGTCCCCATGCGTTCTTTAAGGAAATTCCTCGGGATACGCCTTTTGTCTTGCGGATCTCGATATCCTTGACCTGCGTCTTTACGTTCTCAACAAGACGCGGCGCCTTTAATTTAAAATAATCCAGTACATACTGTGTCTCCGGGTTTACATTTCCGGCACGGCACGGCTCATAGTTCTCGCCGGTAAGCTGATGCTTGAAACCTGCATAGCAGATGGCTGAGCAGATGGAATCCGTATCTGGATTTCTGTGTCCAAGGACAAGTGTTTTTTTCAGTCCCTCAACTGCCATTGATCTTCTCCTCTCCATTCCATGCGCATATCCCCAGAAAGTTTCTCTGTCGCATTCCTTTGCAAGTTTTCCCTTTATATCCTTTTCTGGAGCTTTATGCGTTTTTCTCAGACGCACAAATGAGAATGTGTTACAATAACTTCATAGTGCGTTCATAATTTATTCATATTTGTTTTTTATACTTATTGCATAAACAAAAAGTCATTCGACTTCGCTAACTAGACAAATTGCACATAGATTTTTCATAATTGCCCCGGTTGTCGCGACCGGGGTCTCCTCATGTTTAGGGATCTTATATGTCCGTTTATGGCGGACATTTTTCTTTATCTCCCATACAGTCAAGGCCTATGCACATCAGGCACGCTTCGTATCCTTTTCCGGCAGTAAAAAGGGAGCCCGTTTTACCGGACTCTCTCTTCTTTTATCCGAGGATCAGCTTCGCAGCTCCGTAGATCCCGGCATCGTTTCCAAGCTTTGCAAGGACGATGTCCGCTTTCTTTGTCGCCATCGGAGATAATTCATCGTGATATTTCTTGATCATGTCAGTCAGAAATGTCCCGGCTTTGGAAACGCCGCCTCCAATAATATAAGCCTGCGGATCCAGGACCATGGACAGTGTTGCAAGGACCCAGCCAAGATAATAGCAGGACTTGTTGAGGGAATCGAGCGCAAGCTCATCCCCTGCTTTTGCTGCATCCAGCACATTCTTCGCGCTGATATTCTTTAAGCTTCTGAGGCTGGATGGACGGCTGTCCGCCGCCAGCATTCTTCTTGCAGTTCTCCCGATCCCTGTCGCGGAAGCAACCTGCTCCAGGCAGCCATGGCCGCCGCAGTTGCAGGCCTCTTTCTCGCCTTCCATCACATGGATATGACCGATCTCGCCGCCAACGCCCTGCTCGCCGGTCCAGATCTTTTCGTTCAGGATAATGCCGCCGCCGACACCTGTTCCGAGCGTCACCATGACGAGGTTCTTATATCCTTTTCCGCCGCCCTGCCACATCTCACCGAGAGCCGCCACGTTTGCGTCGTTACCGCTCTTTACAGGCATTCCGTCCAGCAGTCTGCTTAATTCCTGCTGCGGATTTCCGGCTTTCCAGCCAAGGTTTACACACACTTCGCAGTGTCCGTCCGGAAGAACCGGTCCCGGGAATCCCATTCCCGCGCCGGAAAAATCAGAGAGTTCAAGTCTGCTCTCCTTCACTGTTCTGCGGATCGAAGCCGCAATATCGCCCAGGATGTACTTTCCGTCCTCTTCTTTTCTTGTCGGGACCTCCCATTTTTTTACAAGAGTCCCATCTTCCTCAAAGATACCAAGCTTCACGCTTGTTCCGCCGATATCGATCCCAATACACTTTAAGCTCATGTGTGTTCCCCTTTTTTCTGAATCTGCCGGATCCATTTCAAACACGTTTTCAGATCCCGCGTGCCCTTAAAACCGTGTCAGTTCAGCCATGCGGTCTTCCGATGTGGATCGCTGCATGACTGAACCGTCACGTTCGGGTTATTTAGAACAGTGTCTTTACTGTATTTACAACGTTCTCAACTGTAAATCCGAATTTCTCGAACAGCTTCGCTGCCGGACCGCTTGCGCCAAAGGACTTCATTGTCACATAAGCGCCGTCGAGACCGACATACTTGCCCCAGCCGAAGTCGGAAAGTGCCTCAACGACAACTCTCTTTCTGACCTCTTTCGGAAGTACGGACTCTTTATACTCCGCACTCTGCTCCTCAAAGATATCCATACACGGCATGGATACGACACGGATCTTCTTTCCTTCGTTTGCAAGCTCTGCTTTTGCCTTGACCGCAAGATCAACCTCAGAACCGCTTGCGATGAGGATCGCATCCGGTGTTCCTTCGCAGTCGTCGATGACATAGCCGCCCTTTAACGCTTCCTTGCTGCTTCCCGGGATCGGATTGAGATTCTGTCTGGAAAGAACAAGCGCTGTCGGTGTCTTTTTGGATGTTGCTGCGGAGAGCCATGCTGCAGATGTCTCTGTCGCGTCACACGGACGGAATACATGGAAGTTCGGCATTGCGCGGAACATTGCAAGCTGCTCGATCGGCTCGTGGGTCGGTCCGTCCTCACCAACTCCGATGCTGTCGTGAGTCAGAACGAAGGTCAGCGGAACTCCCATCAGAGCGGAAAGTCTTGCCATCGGTTTTACATAATCACTGAATACGAAGAATGTCGCAACGTAAGCGCGGAGACCACCGTGAAGCATGATGCCGTTTCCGATCGCTGTCATCGCAAGCTCTCTTACACCGAAGTGAAGGTTTCTGCCTGCCGGATTCTCTGCGGAGAAGTCGCCCGCATCCTTCATGGCTGTCTTGTTGGACGGAGCAAGGTCAGCAGAACCGCCAATCATGTTCGGCATGATGTCCTTTAAGATGTTGATCATCTTGCCGGACAGGGAACGTGTTGCCTCTGCCTTGTCTTTTGTGAGCCAGAGTGCCTCGTTCTCGATCAGTGCCTTCGCATCCGGAGCTGTATGGTACTGCTCCCAGAGCTTCTCCATCTCCGGGTACTCATCACAGTATGCAGCGAACATTGCGTTCCACTCTGCCTCTGTGTCTGCTTTTTCCTCTGCAAGGCGGGAATAATGCTCATAAACCTCTTCCGGTACGAAGAACGGCTCCTCATACTTCCAGCCGAGGTTCTCTCTCATTGCCTTGATATTGTCAACGCCTAACGGCTCGCCGTGCGCGCTGGCTTTGCCCTGTTTTGCCGGGCAGCCGAAGCCGATCTCTGTCTTGATCGTGATGAAGGACGGATGCTCCGTATCAGCCTTTGCAACTTCGATCGCAGCGCCGATCGCATCGATATCTGTTCCGTCTTCGACTGTGATCGTCTGGAATCCGAATGCTTTCATGCGCTCTTCTACGTTCTCGCGGAATGCGATGTCCGTGCTTCCTTCGATGGAAATACGGTTGGAGTCGTAGAGAACGATGAGTTTTCCAAGTCCAAGTGTACCTGCAAGGGAGAATGCTTCAGAGGAGATTCCCTCCATCATGCATCCGTCTCCGCCGAGTACATATGTGAAGTGATCGACAACCGGATAGTTTTCCTTGTTGAATACAGCTGCCAGATGTTTCTCAGCCATCGCCATACCAACTGCCATTCCCATACCTGCGCCGAGCGGTCCTGTTGTCGCCTCAACGCCTACGGTGTGACCGTATTCCGGATGTCCCGGAGTCAGGGAACCAACCTGACGGAAGTTCATTAAATCTTCCTTTGTCAGACCATAGCCGAACAGATGAAGCAGGGAATATAACAGCATGGAGCCATGACCGCCGGATAAGATAAAACGGTCACGGTTCGCCCACTCCGGGTTTGCCGGATTGTGGTTCATGTGGTGTGCCCAGAGCTCATAAGCAGCCGGTGCGCTGCCAAGTGGAAGTCCCGGATGTCCGGAATTTGCCTTCTGGATCGCATCTGCGGATAAAATTCTGATGGAATTGATCGCCAGATTGTCGATTGTGTTCATTGTTTCATTCCTCCTGATAATCCATAAGTGTTGGGAACTGTTGAAGTTTCACAGTTCCATTTACCTTAAATTAATCTCTTTCATCACCTCGCTGCCTGCGGTGATCAGAGAATTGGTACGATTTTTTCCAGCCCTGACGAGCGATACGGAATAATCGAACTGTCCGTTAAACTTTTCGTGCCCGTCCAGGTTGTAGACCCTGCATGATTCCTCATTATACAGGATAAGCCTGTCCCCGTCAATGAGAGCGCCCGTGTAGGCGTAGTCGAAATCAATGCTTGTAACTTTCTTTCCATCCGTGTTGTATACATCAAGCCGGTACGGACTTCCGGATGTGCTGTCAACAATGACAGCCGCGTATTTATCCGAGTAGCAGATACTTCGGATCTCCTCTTCTACCGGAACATAGATCACATTTGTGTCCGGTATCACATTTTTTACAGAGATAAAGGTCAGTCCTTTATCGGAAAAGGCGCAGACGGTCTGGTCATTTAAGTATCGGACGCGCCCCACCATCTTATCATCAAATTCTTCCTCAAACGCGGCGATAAAACGGTTGTTGACATTCTTTCCGATCTCAGAGAAATCGTAGAACGCTACCTTGTTCTTTAACGCGCCGTTTTTCATGTACATGATGGACATGACGATCTGTTTTCCGTCGGGGGAAAGTGCAATGTCCACCGGATAACCGTCACCGGAAAGGAGCATCTTGATGTTGATCCCGAGCGACTCGCCGTCCTTCTTGAAGTAGAATATGTAGCTCGCCGTGCTGTCCTCGACTACGGCCGCCGCAACGCCGCGGGCCGATACCGCCGCTTTCGTGATCGGGAGCTGTGTCTTCGCGGTTCCGGTACATCCCTCTTTGTTGCAGATGTACATCTCATTTCCCTGCTGATCCGCGATCACGGCATAATCCCCGTTGATATTGATGATCGGGGTCTTCATCTCATAGCTCTGTGTCCAGATCGTCTTGCCGGAGGCGTCAATGTAGGAAGCACCGTCTTTTGTGTACTTGATCATATTGTCACCGAACACGGCAAATCGGATAAAACTGCTGTCACTGACTGTCTTTGAGACTTCGGCCGCGGAAGTTGCCGCAGAGTCGGAGTTTCCGGTGTCCGTACCGGCAGCGCTTTCTGCCGCAGCGGTCTCATCGGTCCCATCTGTTCCCTCATCGGCCGCCGCACTTGTTTCCGGCGCCTGTGTTTCCTTATCCGCGTTGGACGTATCAGTATACCGCATGGAGCGCTCCCACTGAACACTGTAGCTGGTATATTCATACTCATTCATATATCTGTATCCGGTAAATCCCAATGCTGCAAGGAAACATGCGGCTGCAACTGCGATGATCCGCTTTTTCTTTTTATATCTGGCAAGCCGTTCGTCATCCATCGGTTCATCCGATCCGGCGTCCGGCATCTGTACGATATTTTGTCTGAGCTGCCTTTTTTTGTTCTCTCTGTCCATAGATTGCATATCACTCATAAAAAATCTCCTGAAAAATGGACATATATAGATTAGTATACACCATTTTCAGGAGATGCGCATTAAATTCTTTGTTTTTATTCCAGTTCATTCCGGCAGGCGGAAATACCTGTTTTCTATGGCAGGACCAGCTTCTGCCCCGCTACGATATGGTTCACATCGTCCAGGTGATTGAGCGCGCAGATTTCGGACAACCGCTTTAAATTTCCGTACTCTTTCCAGCAGATCCCATATAACGTCTCACCGTCACCGATTTCATAGATCCGATAGCCGTTCGCGACCGCGGCGGCGTAGTCCACCGGCTCTTTTCCCTGACCGGATGCGTCGCCCTGTCCTTCCTCTTTTCCCATACCGACACGTGGCGAGGTCGGAGCTTCAGCACTGGTGGGTGGAACTGCTTCCTCCACGGCTCCGGACGCTGCAGCAGTCTCGGTCCCGTCAGTGCCGGGCTTTCCTGTTGAAGCAGCTGTATCTGGATTGTCTGGCTGGCTTGAAGCAGCGGATTGCCCCAACACGCCGGTTGTCTCCGGATTTCCTGTACTCTCTGATACTTCTGAAGATTTGCTGTTCGTGCCTGCCTCCGTCGCTTCCATCGTCTCCGCCGCGTAACTTTCCCCGGTCTCCCTGCTCTCATCCGTCGGAAATACATTTCCCGGCCGCTCTTCAATGACAAAATCCGGTTCCTGATTCAGCTTGTCCAGATAATCGCTCCAGTTTGCCGTCCCGGCAGGCACCACGGAAGTCAGCACCGTCTCCATCTGCCGCATCTTGTGATAATTGTTGACGAGCACAACACCTCCTGCCAGGACCGCCACCGTGAGGACTCCGCACGCCGTCCCCAGGATCCCGGACATATGCCGCCCTGCATCCGCCTGTTCTTTCCTGACCGTCATCCGCTGCCGGAAATCCTTGATGACCTTCTCATGCGAGCCGGATTCCACCCGGCGCACGTCTTTCCTGGTCACCATGTAATCCTGCATCATCTGATTTCTCTCGTAATAGATGCAATGTCCTTTCAGCCGGTAAAAGCCGTCCTCCGAAGTGATATAGACTGCTTCCTCACCTTCCAGGCCATGATTTAAATACATCAGCTTGTTTTTCCCGTTAAAGTACTGGTTGTGCAGTTTCCAGTAATTCAGGGGACTCAGCTGGCTCGACGGAGTGCCGCAGATAAACCATCCCTGAACGGTCCGCTTCGGAAACGACTCCTCGATCCCACGATACGCCTTTTTCCAGGCATTTTCGGAAAATTCCACCTTCTCCCCGGATACTTCCACGTCCTCCATCTCGATGGCGCCATCGATAAAGATATACGGAGTCCCGTCATAGTTTTCCGTATTTCCCAGCAAAAGTCCCACACGCAGCGTCTGATTTCCTGCCGGATACAGGCGTTTCAAATATGTATTTACATAGTCCTCCACATACAGCCGGACCACCTGGTCCGTATCACCGATCTGGCGGATATTTTTCGGAAGTTTCGGAAACGGATTGTATAATTCTCCCATGCTGCCACCTCGTTCTATCTTCAGGCAGCCGGCATGTCCAGACAGAGGCCGGCCGCCTCTTTATTTACGCGAACCACGTAAACGCGCTTCGTCGAATTCTTTCCGAAGTATAGCATGGGAGATCTGCAAAACATGTCAAAACGGCACAGTCTGACCGGAAAAGTTTTCGACACGTCTCCCGATGATCCGCAATCCAAGGCAGATGCTGCGGCTGATGCAGTCCGCAAGCCGCATGACCTGGGACAGGCGTATGCTCTGTAAAAATAATGGGTCTCCGCTCTCCGCCCCGCCGACGATCCCGGTGATGGAAATGTCGCCAACGGCGGTAAGTTCCTTTCGCACGCCGAGTCCCGGGCGCAGCGGCCCTTTTTCCAGCGTCACAAGCCCCACATGATCCCAACGGCCCACGGCGGCATCCACAGCTACAATGATCGCATCCGGGTAATGTTCTTCCATCTCCTCGATCGTCCGGTCAAGGTTCACCGCATGGACCGGATGTTCCAGTGTCCCGATCACCGTCACATCGCCGGTCATCTCCGCCGCCAGCTTTGAGCCGATGAGCGGTCCCAGACTGTCCCCCGTGGACCGGTCTGTCCCGATGCATAAAAATACGATCCTGCGGCGCCCGGATGCCCGCATCTCATTCATCAGAAGAAGCAGAAGTCTCGCTGCAAATTTCTCCGCCTCAAATCCCGCTTCCGTATCATAATAAGTGATCTTCCGCCTCCCGAATCTCATCGTGAACACTCCGTTTCCTGGTTGGTTTCTATGAGACATTATAGGCGGGATTCAAGCAATTTATACATGTCAAAAAAGGACCAGGTATCTCAGATACCCGATCCTTCATAACATCCCATATTTAATTTAATACTCAAAATGCATCATATCTGCTCTGCTGGCTCCGATCCCCCATCTCCATCCATGTTTTCCAAATGCTTTCACAACATCACTGTCACGACCAATAGAATACGGATTTACGCCCGGCTCCCACTTTTTTCCGACAAGTACAGTCGTACCGTCTGTATCGATCTGCGGATTCGCGTCCGGATTGATATCAATGGCCAGCCCAAAGCTATGTTTACTTTTCACACCGTTGCTTCTCCAGTTATATCCACCGACACTCTCAATCGGGAACTTCTCCGGTCCATTATAGATTTCTGTAAAAATCTCTTTTACGTCGTTTGCAATAGAACTCAAAACCTGTACATGGGCGGTTCCGGCAACTTTCTGATTATTCTTCAATCTCCAGACAGGAATCTCTACACTGACCATCTCCATGGATGCCGTGGCATCATTGGGATTTGTTGAGATCCGTTCAACCTGTTCTTTTACTTTTGTCTCCAGATCTGTACTATGAGCGCCCAGAATAAAGTATTTTTCGTAATAACGATACTGCGCTATGTCTATTTCGCTTAATCCATCTGCTTTCAAATACCATTCCGGGTCATTACTGTAGCTATTGTTAGAATTCTTCTGATTTTCTGAACTGCTGCCGTTCCCTGACGTACTGTTCTTTGTCTCGCCGCCGGCTTTCTGCTTTACCTCGCCTCCAACGACCCAGGCACCGATCCTGTTTACCTGGTAACCATCCGGTGTGGTGGTATTTCTAAGAACATATCCGTTGGAGTCAAAGTAAAAGCTCTCCGCCATTCCATCATTATCGGTATCGATCCATGCCCATCTTCCCTTGGGATATGTTCCATCGTCAAACTGATACCACATTCCGTTTGCATCCGATTTCCATGTCCCGGCAAACGATGCGAACGGCATCGCCATGCAAAATACAGCGGCAGCAAGCGCAAGTTTTATTCCATACTTTTTCATCTTTTGTCCATTTCCCTGTAATTCTGTCCTTTTTGTAACTGCTCAGTATTTCCTGACCATATTTTATTGCGGCCAGTGCATCAGCTGTTATTTCGCCGTATCTCCCTGACTCTTATAGACCGAGATCGCATCACTGATATTGGATGCCGCACCGCTTCTCACGATATCCGCAAGCGCCGCGAGTTTCTCCGGCGTCATATATTCTTTTCCTATATAAACCTCGTAGTGATCCGTAATGAACAATGCTTTTTCCTTCGCAGCCGTCCGCGTACCGCGGAGCTTTTCTGACAGAGAAGAAAGCTCGTCCTCCATCCGGTTGATCTCCTCTTTGTTGTTTGCCGTGATCTCATCAGAGATGATCGTCCGTGTCACAGTATCGAAGGTCGTAAGTGCTTCCTTCTTTTTCCGGTTGATCTCCGCCGCGTCCTGATCGAGCTGGGCGATCTCATCGTCAAATTTCTGGAGATTGTAGACCGTCTCGTTCTTATCCCGTCGGATCGTTTTCGCGATGACCTTCATCTCTTTTTTATTCGTGCGGATCTTCGCCCGGATCCCAAGTCCTTCTTTCAGCACTTCCATATAGCGCACCTTGGTCATGTTTCCGATCGTTACATAGATCCCGCCAAAGATCAGGATCGCCGCAACATAGATTCCCACGAGATACATAGTCCGTCTCTCCGGGATCAGGAAATATGCTCCGCACGGGATCGCGAGGAAGCAGATCATGATCGTCATGAGAAGTGCCAGAAAATCCTTAAATGTTCTCGTAAAATAGAGCGCGTAATAGTAACTTCCACGGCAGAATCCCGGAACATGGTTTGCTTTAAACAAAGTTTTCATCTGGTCCGCAAGTTCTTTATTCTCCCGCACAAGCCCCCTGGTATCTTCCTCGATCCGCTCTTTGACACCCTGGTTTTTCGCTTTTTCACGCTTCGCTCTTACTTTTTTCAGGCGATCCTGCGCCTTCCCGAGCTCCGCATCGTAGCTTTTTGTGATCTCCTCTTTCCGCTGCTTCACCGTCTGGCTGATGGTTTCTGTAACAGAACGCTGTTTTCCCTTGAGGGAACTCTCTAACTTCTTCTCATCCGCTTCGAGCTGCTCCACCTCTGTATTCAGAGCTTCCAGTTCCTCAACTGCCTGTCCTGCACTGGCAAAAAAGGCAGCATGATCTGTAATTGGCTGTCCCATCTTTTGTCCTCCTGGCTTTGGTTCAAGTATGTCATCAAATGTCCATATAGGTATAGATTACTACAATTTTTCAGGCGATACAAGGCATTTTCAGTAAAATTCGCATGTCCGCCCTGTGCGATGCAAAAATGGACTTTTGCAATTTCAAAAATTCACAACCGCTGTTCACGTGGCTTTACTTTCTAAAAAAAATCCGTTATACTGTTTTTCAAATCATGACCGTGAACGAAAAAGAATGGAGGACTGTTTTATGTTCCAAATCTGGGGAAAAATATGGAAAGATAATCATCTGATCAAAGATATGGTGTCCTGCAACAACGACTATTCCATGTCGAGAACCGCCATGGTATTTCAGGCTCTGGATGAGATCTGTCACGAATTCGACTTAAGCCAGCCGATCTGGCTCGATTCCAATATCCGCGATTTTCAGCTGCATGATAAGACGCGGTTTACGAAAGACAGTTTTATCGAATCCATCGACTTTGATTATCTGGAGTTTCAGGTGATCGAGGAGTGATCAAAAAACGACTGATCTGCCCGTTGTGTCATTTCTGCCCTGACACATGGAGATCAGCCGTTTTTATTTTATCGTTTCTCATCCTATCCGGCAACATTTTGCCGAATACGTCTAATATTATATTTCTTTATTATAATCTCTTGAGAAGCGCCTCTCTTGCCTCCTCATAACCCGGTTTTCCGAGCAGCGCGAACATGTTCTTCTTATAGCTCTCAACACCCGGCTGGTTGAACGGGTTGACTCCGAGAATGTAGCCGCTGACGCCGCATGCGAACTCGAAGAAGTAGAACAGCTGACCAAGGCTGTAAGCATCCTGCGCCGGGATCTTTACCATAAGGTTCGGCACACTGCCGTCTGTATGCGCAAGGAGTGTTCCGTTCATGGCACTCTTATTTACAAAATCAACGGTCTTTCCTGCCAGATAATTCATGCCGTCTGTATCGACGTCCTCTTTCTGGAGAACAATCTCCGCCGGGGATTCTTCCACGTTCAGAACTGTCTCAAACATGATGCGGGCACCATCCTGGATGAACTGCCCCATAGAGTGAAGGTCTGTTGTCAGATCTACGGCTGCCGGGAAGATACCTCTCTGGTCTTTTCCTTCGCTCTCGCCGAAGAGCTGTTTCCACCACTCAGATACATAATGAAGGCTCGGTTCGTAGTTTGCTACGATCTCTACCTGTTTTCCTTTTCTTAACAGGATATTGCGGACTGCGGCATATAAAAGAGCCGGGTTCTTCTCATATTCTGTCTCAAGAGCAACCTTTCTCGCATCTGCTGCCCCCGTCATCAGGGCATCGATATCTGCGCCGCTGACTGCGATCGGTAAAAGACCTACGGCTGTGAGCACGGAGAAACGTCCTCCAACGTCATCCGGAACAACGAAGCTCTCGTATCCCTCTTCGTTTGCCAGATTCTTTAAAGCTCCCTTTGCCTTGTCTGTGGTCGCATAGATCCTCTTGTTGGCCTCTTCCTTACCATACTTGCTGATCAGCATTTCCTTGAATACGCGGAATGCGATCGCCGGTTCTGTTGTCGTGCCGGACTTGGATATAATATTAATGGAGAAATCTTTTCCTTCCAGTACATCCTGAAGATCATGAATGTATTTGCTGCTGATGCTGTTTCCTACGAAATAGATCTCCGGAGTTTTTCTCTTTCCCTTCGGCAGCACATTGTAGAAGCTGTGGGATAAGAATTCGATCGCAGCGCGGGCACCGAGATAAGATCCGCCGATACCGATCACAAGAAGTACATCTGAATCGTTCTGAATCTTCTCTGCCGCTTTCTTGATCCTTGCAAACTCCTCTTTATCATAATCAACCGGGAGGTCGATCCATCCAAGATAATCATTGCCTGCACCGGATTTTGCTGTCAGGACATCTTTTGCACCCATAACGATGCTCTTCATGTTTTTCATTTCCTCTTCACTGATAAATCCGGCTGTCTTGGAATAATCAAATACGATTTCTTTACCCATAACCCTGTCTCCTTTTCTTGTGTGAGATTCACAATCTCTGTCCGTTATTATACCACTTCGTGAAACCTTTGACAATGCTTCGCATACTAAATCAGTGTGTTAAATAATGTTTTCAGCAGCGCCATTTCTTCCGCCGGGATCGAGTTCCGTATCAGCTCAAGATCATCCGGCATTTTCTGACTTTCTCCCGGCTGTTCCCGACTTGCGGCGATCTGTCTCAGGCTTTCGCTCAGGTGGTTGATGCTCTGGGCAAGTTCCGTCTCACTCGTCAATACTTTTCCACCCGTCCCCATGCTTTTTGAGCCGGCATCCCGGGCATTCTGGCCCGTACTTCTATTATAGTCGGTTTTTCCTGTTGGCTTTTTTGATAAACTGCCGATACTATTTCCATTTACGGCCGGACCGGTTCCATTCCCTTCAGACACAGATGTTTTTCCGTCCAGCTGCGACAGCTTCACGGCATCCCCGGTTCTTGTAATGTTTTCATTTTCCAGATTCTCTGTTTCATCGCTTTCATCAGAAATCTGTGCGTCTTTTTTCCTTCTGAGAACAGAAAAACGTCCATTTCCTCTGCCATTTCTCACACTTTCCTGAGTTCTCCCATAGCCTGTACCACTGCCGGAAAAATCTCCAGCCGGAGAAGCTCCCACCGCCTTTTTCCGCTCCTGTCCGGCATAAACGATGTTATCCACACTTTTATAGAAATGCGGTGAGTTTTCCACATAATCCACCAAATGATCCGCAAGCTGTTTCCGTTTCATTCCCGTCCCGATCCAATTGTCCACAAATGCAAGAAACAATCCGCTAAAGACGCCTGCCGCACCATATAATACGATATAGGAATTGTCACATCGGTACCAGTATGCGCCAAATGCCGTTACTCCTCCGACCATAAAGCAGAGGATCATCGCCTGCACGGACAGTTTGTCCCAGCCATCGAGACTTACATGGAGGAATCGGAATCCGTAGAGCTGTTTTTCTATGTATGCGTTTACATTTCGGATCCCGTGGTTGATAAGGAACACATTTTCCATGCGCTGTTTCAGCGTCTTTAAGTTCTTATCTTTCGTCAGCGCCATATTTCCGGTTTCTTTGATCAATCTTTTGTAGAGGCTTCCTGTTGCGAGCTTGCTGAGTGTCCCGAGCGCACAGATTGCCGCCAGAACATAGAGCATTCTCCCTGTCTGTAAAAATTCCAGCATAATCAGTTCCCCTTTCTCCGTCCGGATCATTCCAGATGATGCCACTAATTATAGCGGGCTAGAATGATTTTGAGAAGATTGAGAACGGAAGAATCGTTCGTCAAATGTGGACAGGAAACGAGTTCTTAAGGTAATGACAAGATCAAAGTCTTTTTACTAAAGCAAGCATGAGATTTACAGAATGTTCAACCGCCTTTGCCTCGAACTCACCGTAATCCATATGGGCACTGTCATCTGCTTTATCAGAGATCGCGCGGACGATCAGGTACGGAATCTTATTTAAGTATGCCGCCTGTGCAACAGCTGCGCCTTCCATCTCTGCGCAGTACGCGTCAAATGTGTCACGGATCCATTTTTTCTTTTCCTTACTGTCAATAAACTGGTCACCGCTGGCAACGCGTCCTTTGAAGGTGCTGATGTCCGGGTTTGCCTCTTTGCACGCCTCTTCCGCAAGAGTTAAAAGTCTCTCATCAGCCGGAAATTCCTTTACACCGAGCTGTGGGATCTCTCCAGCCGGATATCCGAATCCGCCTGCGTCCACATCATGCTGTACTGCCACTGTGGAGAGAACGAGATCCCCGATGTTGATCTCATTTCTCAGGGATCCCGCGATTCCTGTATTCACGATCCCATCAACCTGATAGAGATCTACAAGGATCTGACTGCAGATACCAGCGTTTACCTTACCGATACCGGAACGAACGATGACAACGTCCTTGCCTTCCAGTTTTCCCTTGCAAAAGTTCATTCCGGCCACTGTCTTCATTTCTGTCTCTGTCATTTTTGCGCGAAGTTTCTCAACTTCTACTTCCATTGCTCCGATAATACCAAGCATTTGAATTCCTCCGTGTTATAACATTATTTTACCAAAATATCGATCCTGTCTGAGTTTCAGACAGATTCTCACCATCTTTATCGTTTTCATTATACGGGATAATGGGGCGCAGGTCAAATAAAGTTCCTTTTCATCGTTATCTTTGGCGAACTAATATAAGTCTCTGATACACCCTGCCTTCACACTGCAACGGGAATTTTCCGATACACCGAATCAGGGATCGGCAAAATCCGCATCCGCAGCTGTATGATGCGGATTGTTCATTTAACGAATTTCCGTCCCGCGAATAGTACGGGCAGAATCTCCAACAAAATGGACTTCAGTGCTTCTCTTGACAATGATTCTCTGCTGTGAGTATAATAAGGATACTTTCAATTCGGCCATACGGCCAGACTTTTACAAACGGAGGTTTTTATATGGTATACAAGACACAGGGCACCTGCTCCAGAGAAATCCATTTTGACGTAGAGAACAACAAACTCAAAAACGTAAGCTTCGTTGGCGGATGCAACGGCAACTTAAAGGGTATCGGCCTTCTTGTTGAGGGCATGGATATCGACGAAGTGATCAAAAGAGTCGAAGGCGTAAGCTGCAACGGCCGCCCAACTTCATGTCCAGACCAGCTTGCAAAAGCTTTAAAGCAGTATAAAGAGCAGCAGGCGTAATCCATCTTCGAACATATTGATCAGACCGTATACTATTTATCTGATCGCTTTTATACACAGAAATATCAAAAGGCTCTATGTCAACAACGAAACAGGATTCTAAGCAATTCCCCCATCGGTTGATATAGAGCCAAAAATAGCCCCGCAAGAGGTTGTATTGAGCGGGGCTACTTCTTTTCATTCAGTTTATAAATTTTGAAGCGTTGTTCTTACTGACCTCGGTCGGCCTTATCCTCAGTCTCCTCCATCAACCATCTCCCTTTATCAAAATTGTATTTATATTATTCGGCCGAAATAATATACGAAATTTACGAGTTATACCTCGTGGTCGGTGAGAAGAACGCCATCAGTCTGAGTAGCTTTTCCTTCCATGTTATCGCCAATTTCTACAAGATGCATTGCTCGTGCGCGATAATACTTATTTAATTGGCAATCTTTAACCGTAAATCCTAACGGGAACGAGGATAATTGTCCATCACTTTCTTCTTCTTTGTCTCTAACAAATTCCCAATAGCCTATCTGAACCCAATCCTCTTTTTCTTCATCCCACTGATCTAAAAAAACCGTTTGATATATTTTGTCAACATTCTTATGCGCAGAAGTGTTAACCGCAATGTAAAGTGTTCCATCCTGCTCATTGGTAATCGACAACATTGCTGTAGACAATATACGTCCTCTCCGTTGTGTATTATCTATATCTTGCGCTTCAAGAATAGATTGCGGTAAGCATACGCTCGTCCTTGTTGGTATTGCAAAATCCCCCCAATCAATTTCTCTGGCATATGACACATTAGATGTCATTATTACCAACATTAATAAAACACTAAGCAACCTCTTGATTCTTTTCACCATTACAATCTCTCCTTTACTTTTATTTATCAATATAAACGTAATTTTGGGGGTAATGTGACCATAATTTTAAAAAAAGAAGAGATTTTCTAATATTTTTTTAAACTCCGCTTCATCAATAACACCAGAGATACGGTATACTATATTATTTTTTATTATATTGACTTCACATTCAACTTCTCCCGCATCATAACGATTTACATAATATTCTATTTTATCATTTAACCACTTATTATATACAGAACATTTTTCCTTACAATCAGACTCACAATTTAATGAACTACTTCTATCGCTTTCAAATATATGATACATTAATATATGTTGCTGATATAAGAACTTAAGCTCTGCCCCACCCTTAAAAACATTGTAGGAGTCTATCTCCATTTTCTCTGGCAAATATCCCAATTTTAACATCGAAATAGACATTTTTTTTTCTATTTCTTCATATACAACTTCCATTTTTGACTCTGAACGCTTGTTTTTATCATTGTTTAAGAGTATTTTAGGCGCACTTATATCTGATTTCCTAAAGAAATAACTCTTCTTCCCAATCGCCGTCCCCCCAAGCATCCCCGCGATCACTGCAACCAACGCCGCCGTAGCCAGAGCCTTCTTTTTCCCAAAACGGACAATCTTCTTTTTATTCTGCTTTTCACCCTGCTTTTTCTCAAGTTCCAGCGGTTCCGTTTTACTTTCTTCTCCCGATGCACAATCTTCAGCCTCTGCCGTTATTTCCGGGATTGCTCCAGCCTGTGCATCCGGTTTTATCGTTTCCGGTGCTGCTTCAGCGGCTTTCTTCTCCATTTCGGCTTTCCGCTCCATGAACCGCTTCATAAGGCGCTCCTCGGCTCCGGCAAAAGAAACATCCTTAAAATTTTCATTCACATGATCCAGCTGTTTTAACAGCTGCTCATCGGAGTATCCAAATGCTTCCTGAAGGCATTCACTTATTTTCTGATCTTCCTGATTTTCCATGTCTGCCATGATTCAGCACCTCACTTCTTTTTTTCCTTCGTTTCTTTTAGGGGTTGACATTTCTTTTTCAGCCGTTACTATTAAAATATCGGTAATCTCGTGTATCTTGATCACCGCACATGGGTTCCCGCATAACCTGCCGGAGCCGAAACTCCGGACAATTATCCGGAAATTCCATGGAGGCATTTATGAAAACAATTATTCTCACCGGCGGCGGCACAGCCGGCCACGTTACACCGAACCTCGCCCTGATCCCGTCCCTCAAGGCAGCCGGTTACGATATTCGATACATTGGTTCCTACAATGGTATGGAACGCAAACTGATTGAAAACGTAGGGATTCCTTATGACGGAATTTCTTCTGGAAAACTGCGCAGATATTTCGATCTTAAAAATTTTTCCGACCCATTCCGCGTCTTAAAAGGTTACGCGGAGGCGTTAAAACTCTTAAGAAAATACAAACCAGATGTTCTCTTTTCAAAAGGCGGCTTTGTAGCGGTTCCGGTTGTTCTCGCCGCTAAGCACTACCATATCCCGACGATCATTCATGAATCAGATATGACCCCGGGTCTGGCAAACAAACTCTGTATCCCATCCGCTAAGTGGGTGTGCTGCAACTTCCCGGAAACTTTAAAATATCTTCCGGAAGGAAAAGCAGTCCTCACAGGATCCCCGATCCGTGCAGAACTTCTTCAGGGAGACAGACTTGCCGGTCTCCAATACACCAACCTCTCCGCTGCAAAACCGATCATCCTGGTTATCGGTGGAAGTCTCGGCTCCGTCAAGGTAAATGGCGCAGTCCGCAGCATTCTTCCAAAGCTCTTAGAGCAGTTCCAGGTTATCCACATCTGCGGAAAGGGAAACCTGGATGAATCCCTGATCGGGACTTCCGGTTATGTTCAGTATGAATATGTTGACAGTCCGCTGAAGCACTTATTCGCAGCAGCTGATCTGATCGTCTCCAGGGCGGGCGCAAATTCCATCTGTGAAATTCTTGCGCTCAGAAAGCCAAACGTCCTGATCCCGCTCTCCGCCGCTGCCAGCCGTGGAGATCAGATCCTGAATGCAAATTCTTTTGCAAAACAGGGGTATTCCACAGTCCTGGAAGAAGAGAAAGTAACGGATGATACTCTTTTTGACGCGATCCATGATACTTATGAAAATCGCCGGACATTTATTGAAAATATGGAAAAGAGTCATTTAAATAACGCGATCGATACGATCATGAAACTGATCAACGACTGTGCGGATCACAGATGACCTTTGTCAATATGACTTTGCAGTTCTTCTCTTAAGTATTTTCTCGCTCTTGAAATTCGCGAACGACACATGTCGTTCGTGATTTCAAGACGCTCACAAATTTCTTCAGTCGTCAGCCCCTGAATGAAATACATGATCGTAACGTCTTTCCACGATTCTCGTAATCCATCCAGGATCTCATAAATCTGACCACAGCTTTCTCTGCTGATCACAGCCTGAAGCGGGTCATGTGCAGAAAAGTCCGCGATGATCTCCAGCTCGCTCAGATCTTCATCCTCATTCGGCCTGATACTTCGTTTCTCTTTTCTGAAATAATCGATGCATTTATTTTCAACAATACGGGCCAACATTGCCTTTACGACTTTTTCATTCTCCAGCTTCCCACCATAATCCGCCCGGTAGAACGACCAGAATGCTTCCATGACGATATCTTCTACATCGTCAAACGGCACTCCGATCGCATACGCCAGCTTCATATACATTTGAGCATATTGCGTAATCAGTACTTGCAGCAGTTCATCTTTGTCCTGCGGCATATGATCTCCTTCAACTCTTTTCTGATTACCGTTTACAGTGCACTCTTGATCTTTTCTGCAGTTTCAGCGAGCACTTCCGGTTTTTCCTCTCCCGGTGTCCAACCGGCAATGACCGGACCACCCTCATAACGCGGAATTACATGTACATGGAAATGAAATACCGTCTGGCCGGCTGCCTCACCGTTATTCTGAACCAGGTTAAAACCGGCACAGCCGAGAGATTTCTTCATTGCTGTTCCAAGCTTTGCCCCGAGAGGAAGTACTTTTGCGGCAATCTTCGGATCCAGTTCGGTAACATCCTTAAAATGTTCTTTCGGAAGGATCAGGGCATGACCTTTTGAAGCCGGACCAAGGTCCAGGATTACACGAAAATCCTCATCCTCATATACCGTTGAAGACGGGATCTCACCATTTGCGATCTTACAGAAAATGCAATTACAGTCTTTCATTATATGATACCTCCGTTCGGCCATCGGTCTCCCTTAGGCCTATGATATAAAATTATAGCAAGAATAATGCCGATTACAAGGCCAGACAGGTGTGCACTGTTGTCCACACCGGTACTTGTATAGCCCAGATACAAGGAAAAGAAGATCATGACCACAAGCTGTCTTGTATTCAGATCCTCCAATCTTCCTTTATTAATCGTGACCACGTAAAGCAGCCCACCGACCACTCCAAAAATTGCACCGGACGCTCCTGCTGATACTGTCATTGTATCAGCTGTATGCGCCATCATCGACACCCAGTTCGAGCCAATTCCACAGAGCAGGTAAAAGATCAGATACTTCACATGCCCAAGTGCCCGTTCCAGATTATCTCCAAGAACAAACAGGACCAGCATATTATTCATGATGTGCCGGATCCCGAAATGCATGAACATTGCCGTCAAAAGCCGGTAATACTCACCGTTCTCCAGGACCGCCGGCGCGTACATTGCGCCTTTTGTATACATGAAATACGCGTCCTCCGACGAACCTGTGATCTCAAGATACAGGAAAAACAGCACATTCAGAGCGATCAGGAGTCCATTTACATAAGCCTTTTTTCCATATTGGCTTCCCATGGGTTCCATCCTTTCCATGCTGTTATTTCATGACGCCAAGTCCTTTTGCGATGATCGTGATAAAGTCCTGTACATTCGTCACGATGGTCGTCGCCGAAAGGCTTCCCCGGTCCATGAGCTTGTTCACAACAAATTCATCTGCATCGACCGTGTACAGATAGACCGGTCGGATCGTTCCGTTCTTCATCACGCGGAATGACGGTGTCATATTTCCCGTCGCGATCGTATGGAGCATAGTTGCCAGGCAGATCACGCAGGTTGCGTCCCTGACCATATCCCGCATTGCACTCTGCCCCTGGTACGCGTCTCCGATCACCTCCGGCATCGGACCATCGTCACGGATCGAACCGGTCAGAACAAATGGAATATGATTTTTTACGCATCCGTAGATGAGCCCATTGTCAATATGATTTTCCTCGATGAACTTTGGGATCGATCCGCTTCTCCGCACCTTGTTCAGCACATCCAGATGGTTATAATGTCCGTTTGGCTGGGAAACCTGTGTATAAATATCCTGTCCCAGCGCAGTATGTAACAATGCACCTTCCAGATCATGGGTTGCAAGCGCATTTCCGGCCATCAGACCATGTGCGTATCCATTCTCGATCAGCGACTGCATCGCGTTTCTCGCGTCATAGTCGAAGGAGAACGCCGGTCCCATGACCCAGACGATCTTTCCATGTTCTTTCTCATACCGCAAGAGATCCATCAGGCGGTCATAGTCTCTCGCATAGGAGGTCTCTCTGCTCCGGCCCTGGCGAAACACAAACTTATCCGCAAGTGCTGCCTCTTCCTCTGTCTGAAATCCGGTGCTGTGGACATAGATGCCCTCTTCACAGCCTTCACTCCGTCCCAGGATCACCTTATCTCCTTTTTTGAGATTCCGGTTTTCAACCACTTCCAGATGTCCATCCGGACAGATCACTACGCTGGAATCCATGCGGCTTTCTTCCGCCAAAACCCATTTCCCCTGGATCTTAAAATATTCCGGGAACATGGATGTGCTGTGAAAATATTCAGGAGCTACCCCATCCATCTCCACAACTTCCCATCTTGCGTCAGGAGCCTTCAAAAATTGTTCCTGTGAAAAATCGGGATGATGATATTCCGGTATCTGAAATGCCATGATACCCCCTCCTTTCATTATTGATGGATTTATCATAGACCAAATGTCAGAAAAACACCACCCCTGTTTTTATTTTTTCACTGTTACAGTACACGGGCACTCCATATCTCCTCACTATAACAGGATTTTTCCGATGCTTCCCATTCCGAACCGGCAAAATCCACGATGGCTCAATATATGCTTGTCCGTTTTCTATAAGAAACGATATCTCTGATCCGCAAAAGATAACTGATCCCCCGGAGAGATCGTCATGCTTTCATTTGTTTCCAGAAAATGACCGTTCACACTCGTTCCATTCGTGGAGTTGAGATCCGTGATGATATATCCGTCCCCGCTTTCCTCGATCTTCGCATGGATCCTGCTGATCTGGGGAAGATTCAGGCAGAGGTCCGAGATTTCCCGGTTCTTCCCGATCAAAAAGGGAAAATATCCAACCTGAACATCTTCGCCTCCGTTCTCCGGTACGAGCCGCCTTGTCACCGGATAGATCTGCCGCCCGGTAAGAAGGACCGTATGCATCTCATCCGCATCTTTTTTCCGCCCGGTCTTTTCCTCGGTTTGTGACCCGCGATCATTCTGATCCCGTTCTTCCTGAAAAAAGTGTTTTGCTGCGCCTGAATATCCCGCTTCCGGGATTCCTCCCCGCTCCAGCTCCTCTTCCTCCCGGAACATGATCTCCCAGTCCTCTCCGTTCTCCTCCTCATCTTCTCCTTTCTTCCCGCCCGTTTCTTTTCCCACAGCAAAGATCCCGGCAAGAAGAATTCCCCATGCAGCTAAGATGCCCCATTTTAAACGGATCACCAGTTCCATTCCACCGGCAAGAAATACAGCCGCCGGAACTGCAGGCAGCAATATTCCCAGCAAAACCTGCAAAATTCTCCATTTTATGTCCGGCTCTTCCGTGTCATCGGCGTCCTCCTGTTTTTCCTGCTCTGATTTCCGGACCTGTTCCATATATTTTCCCGTTTTTTTTCCTTCTCTGCATTCCTGCTTTCCCACATAAAATTCTCCCGGATCTGGTTGCTTTTCTTCCTGATCTGCCCGTAATTCTCTCTTATCATCTATACATCCTCCCTGAATTTTTCTCTCATATGTTTCCATTTTTCCTGCTTCCCTGTCGTTTTTTCCACCCGCCCTCAGACATGATTCCAGATCCGCGATCCCAAAGTTCTCCTTTTCTCCTGCTTTGAACAACGCAAACGCAAGGATCACCGCATCACCGTCCGTATGATCCACATGGTCCAGAATATATCTGGAGAGTTTGCGGAAATTTATTTCAAACGATCCTTCCGTTCCCGGAATAAAACAAAAATTTGCCTTGAGATCATCCGGATCCACATAGATCAGATCGGGATCCAGGGCAAGCTGGTCTCCATCCATCAAAAACTTTTCTAAAGCTGCCATTGCCATGAGCAGATCTTCCATGATCTGCCGGATCTCTTTCGCTGTAAAAAAGCGGTACTCCATCATCCTGGAAAGTGCCTGTTTTGAAGTAATGTTAAAATAAAGATAGCTTTCCCCATCGACCCGTTTTTCCCGGAAAGGAAGCAGTCCTGTGATCCGGTTTTCTGACAGCATGCGCAGCGAATATGTTTCATTCATTTCCGTTTCCGGATGCAGGACCATATAATTCCGGTTCATTTCTCTCTTAAATTCCGTCCTCATCAGTCCTCCAGCCTGTCCATGATCTTCTTTGCGGCATCCTGTTTTCTAAGGAAAGTTGCCGGCTGAAAATCGGTCCGCTCCATACTCAGATGCCAGTCTCCTGCCGATGCGTCTCCTGTAATCCCGGTTATCCCCGTTTTCAGGCCGATCGTGTACTCTCCAAGAAAAAGTCTCGGATTTCCCATCCGGGTTCCTTCCGCTTCGAACATATCTGGCGTTTTTTTCTTATCAACATTATTTCTCACCCTCTCGATCGTCTCTTCCAGGATCATACCCCCTGTCACAGTATCATGAACGGTATAGGCATACCGGATCAATGAGGCCAGCGACAGGATGACCACCGACATGACTATGGATGCCTCAACAGTCATACTTCCATCGTATTTTTGATTCTTTTGCCTTTTTTCTCTCATAAAACTCTCATCACCGCCATCCACAACGCAGTCGGAAGCAGAAATGGCAAAAATGGAAGCCGCATTTTCCGCAGATTCCCGTTTCCGCCTCCTATCGTCATTACACTTACCGCCATCGCAAGTCCGAAAATACCGCAAAAGAACTGTCCGGAGATCAACAGCAAGACTATCTCCTTCCATTCAAGGAAAAAACCGGCCACAAGAAAAAATAATCCATCTCCCTCCCCGATAATTCCATCCGCAAACCGGTTTATGAGCAAAAGTGCAATCCCCGGGATCATCGCCGGAACAATTTCTTCAAGTCCACGGCCTTCCAGCACACAAACAGCCATCCCTGCTGCCGCACCCGCAGTCAATACCTCCAGGCTGATACTTCTTGTTCTGAGATCCTGCCACGCAGCGATCCCCAAAAGCAGAAAAAACAGACTCATTCCAATTCCCCCTTTTTTCTCGCACAATAGGAACATAGTCCCATATGTTCCGCTTCCCCGCGCGGCATTTCACGGACATAAGAGATCATAGATGCACAGTTTTTATCGAAATGGTAATGTTCCCCCGCTGCTGTGACATAGACGATCCCGGATCCGTTTTTCTTTCCCGCACACACTGCGCAGGGCGTTCGCTTTTTCCCATAGCTCCCGCCTTTTTCCGCTTCCATCTGCGTCACGCTCTGGTACTCATTGGAAATATAATGGCAGTCACGAAAAAGATGATAACGCCCCATCCCGGCCCCCACATAGACGATCTCATCGTCCGAATCTCGGTCCGTCTCCAATCCGGTCCCATTTCCTCTCAGTTTTCCCCTCAATCCGATCCATGTCCGCCTTTTTACAGCTGCATTTCTCTGTTGTTTTCCAAGAATTCTCCCATAAAAAGGCACATCTTCCCGGTACTCCACCTCGAATGTGATATCCCCGTTTTCTCCATACACCTCTGCCTGTTTTACCAGTACATGATCCGCATATTGCCCGACTCTTCCCCTGATCCAGAGTGCTGCTGCCGCGTCTGTACAGAATGCGGGAAATCCGCTATTTTCTTCTTCAGGATCCGTATCCATCAGAAGACCATACTGGCTGATCTCCTCCCCTATCCGCTCGGTGCAGGTCTGCACTTTTCTCTGCCGGTCAAGCCAGGATACCGGCTGCAGAAGTGCCAGGAAGAAAAATATCGCGAGCGGAAGCGCAATGGCTGCCTCTGCCGTCATAGATGCCTGAAATCCGGAGGCGCATGGATGTACTCTCCTTGCCGGCGGGGTTAAAAACGTATATTCGTGTACCTGGAGAGACACTTTTTGATGAAAGAAGAGTTTTCGTATATTGATTTTCATAAAAAAGCCGGCAAAGAAGAGCACGTCCACACACCTCCTTTCTTTAATTTCTCAGCATTTTTACAGCAACCCGCAAACCTCACTCCAGATCTGCTCCGGCAGCATGATCCCGGCATTCTGTTCCAGCCGTCAATATGATCCCGCCGCATGTACTGTTCCTCTGTATTCCTCTTTTTGAAAAAACATATGCTTTTGCATGACCTCCGCCTCGATCTCGATCTGATACGCACAGCTCGCTACGGAAAAATCAGCCTGTCCCATCCGGATATTCCACTGGATGAGATCCATCATGCGGAAATTTCGTACCCCGCGGTCCATAAGGAACATCATGCAGCTCAGATATTCCGTATAATTTCTCCCGTCCTGTCCGCTCTCTGCCGTTTCTCCCAAAAACGACTGATCCAGCAGACCGGAAAGTCCTGTTTTCCATGTCGCATCCGTTTTCCAGAACGAGCCCCTGCCTCCGGCCAGAAGTGTCTTTACATCCAGCACTGCTTCCCCAAATGCCCAGAGCGTCAGGATCAGGAATGAGACTGCCATCTGTGCCGGGATGATCCCCGCTGTCACTGCTGCTGCCAACGCTTCTGCTTCCGCCTTTTTATCAGGAGAATTGAGCAGATACAGAAGGTTCATCGATCCGCGCAGCATAAGCACCTTGTTTACCGCTTCTTTTAAGTTTTCACGGTCTGATCTTTTCCCTGAGAGAAGATATTCCATCTCATAATCAAGAGCAGCATCCGCCTCCCCTGTTCCGTCCGTAAATGATCCAAAATAAAGCGGAATGTATTTGCTGACAAGCAGTTCCTTTTCTGCCGTCTCCAGGATTCCCATCGCTCCTGCCCCGGTATTTTCAGATCCTGCCTCATGTTTTCCCGCAGATGGGATCCCGTTTAAGGATACTGCCCGCCCGGAAACTTCCGTTCCCGCCGGGAGCAGCTGTTCAAAAAGCTCTTTGTCAAAAAGCTCCTCCAGTCTCTCCAGGGCAGCCGCTTTTTTCGCGTCTTTCGGTCCGGAGTTCTCTGACTCCGGGATCTCCATTTCATCAGCACACTGGCTGATCGCATCCCAGTCCACGTCGTCCTCTTCATCCGGGTCCGGCTCCATCTCGAGATACCCACATGCTTCCTCTAAAAGTTCCAGATTTCGTTCCACCTGTGTTTCTGCTTCCCGATACCTTTGCAGATGCTCCTTCGCGCTTTTTACGACCTCTCCGCATGCGGAAATTTCCTGCCCGAGAGTCTCCGCTGCTGTTTCATCCTCCACAGTCTTGAACCCTGATTCTTCATTCTCTTTCTCCAGCCGTCTGATCTCCTGTTCAAATTGTTCCACAAGCTTTGGGAAATCCTGGAATTCTTTCTTTAATTTCCTGGCACTCCTTTTCAGTGCAGACGCACTCTCATCAGATGCTGCATTGCTGAATCGGTTCTTACAAGTTTCCATTTCCAGCAAAGAATTTTCAACCTCCTGGGCCGCCTTCTCCAGTCTCCGTACTGCCCGTCCGGACTTTCGGCAGGAATCATACAGATTTCGGAAATCTCCCGCTTTCTTTACCTGTTCCGCCTCTTTTAAGAGCCCGCTGCCGGATGCAAAAAGTTCCGGGACCCGGTACTTCATGTAATCCGCGATCTCTTCCTCCAGCCACCGTCCATCCTCATCAGTCATGCGGAGTACCCCGGAGAGAGAAACCTTTTCCCGTCTTGCCGGATACATATTGGTCTGTTCTAGATAAAAATCAAGATAACGCCCGAATGTCTCCTGGATCGCCGCCTCCGAGTCATATTCCAGAAACAGGAGCTGATAGCGATCCCATAAATTTCGGTTATAATAGCTCATCACCGATGAGACTGCCGAGTCAGACGCCATCCTCAGATACAGTCTTGCTCCGGCCGTCCTGGCTGATTCTAAAAGCCCCAGCATCAGCGACATCACACACAGGATCGTCAGACTCAGAAACACTGTGATCTCTCCCCGGTACCGCATTTAATATACCTCTTTCGCCTGTTTATTGATCTCAGTGAAAATTCCGGTCAGAAGTTTGTTGATCTGGGTCTTAAATACAATGACCAGACCGATCAGCACAACAAGGATCAGCACAACTTCTATGACTCCGACGCCATCTTCTTCCATAAGAAATCTTTTCAACTGCATACACTTACCTCCAAACATTTTTTACAGTGACAAAAACGCCGGTGCGACTACCATGACCATCACAACTCCCAGCATGAGAAACATCGGGATCAGAAGTTTTGTGGACGCTTCTTCGCCTTTTCTGAGCGCAAGATCTTGTCTCTGGCGGAATGCCGCCTCCATCTCGTCCTCAAGAAGCCTCCTCAGATCCTTTCCCCCTGTGCTCACACTGTTGCCGAGCAGAGACGCAAATTTCATATAACTGCCGATCCCGATCCGACGCCCGAATTCCGCATAGGCCCGGATCTCCGGTGTTCCCGTCTCCATCTGGTTTAATGTCGTCTGCATTTCCCGGTACACAGGATGACGCTCCTGCTGTTTTTTCTTCATTCCATCCATGACCTGTTTCTTCCAGGCCTGTCTCACCGGATATCCGGCTCCCGTTAATACAAGGAAACCAGACAGCAGTTCCGGATAGTCCAGGATCATGTGCTCTTCCCACTGTTTCCGCTTTTCTTTTTCATCACTTTTTTCCTTTAAGAATAAACATAAAGCTGCCGCGATCCCAAGAAAGATCAGACCTCCATTTCCGCCGCCGGATGCCAGACGGTAATGGAGTGGCTGTCCCTCAAAGCTTTCAGGAAGACTGACCGTAGTCTTCTCCAGGTTCTCCCCCGCGAGTTTCTCCAGAAACGCTTCAAATTTCTCCCCCGCCGTCTTTTCTTCAGGAAAAACTGTAGCCTTTATCTCTGCCCGCAGGACTGTGGTTCCATTGGATATCCCGGCATCAAGGACCACCTCCTCCCCCGATTCCGGCACTTCAGAGCCGATCAGCCCCATATCGCTCAAAAGCTCCGGTTTTCCGGATTCCCACTGTACCGACAATCCATACGGTTCCAGCCTGCCTGTCAGCTCCAGATCATGGCGCACCTCGGAGAGAGACTCATTCTCCCCCAATATCTCTCCGATCAGGCATTCCATGATCTCCGGAAACTTTTCCTGCATTTCATCTGCCGACATTTTTCGCTCCGGGATCGTGACTGAGATTTCCTCCTCCCTTTCTCCCAGTCCATCCACCAGAAGATCATACTGACGGTCTCCTTCGCCGTATCGTTTTCGCTCCAGAACCGCATTTCGCGCCGGATCCCCCAGCTTTCTGTTCACTTCCGCCGCTCCATAGAGCGCAAATCCGGTCACGACACATGCCGCATACTTTCCATACTCTTTCCCGTACTTTTTTAACCTGCCTTTTTCCACCTTCTCACTCATATCTCGATCTCCAGGAAACTTTTTGCCAGCTGACAGGATACCAGATAGATCCCGAGACAGATCGTCATCAGGATCCGTCCTCCCATGGTCGAATACAAAATCTCAAAAAATCCCGGTGACGTAAGTTCAATGTACACCACGATCAGGATCGGGATCGCGCTCATGATCTTCTGCTCCATCCGCCTCGATGCGGTTGCCGTCAGGATCTCCTCCTGGATCCGGATTTTTTCTCCGATGATCTCCGCGGTCCTGGCGATGATCTTCATCAGTTCCCCGCCGCTTTTTCTCGCTGCAAGAAAAACATCTGAAAAATTTTTCACATCGTCCAGGCCGCTCCGCTTCGCAAAATCCCCCAATGCCTCCTCGAACGTCAGATTCAGGCGCACTTTCCGCAGGATCAGACGGATTTCCTGCGCGATCATGGAATCACTCCCATGGATCTCCTCCATCTCCTTTAAGCTCACCGCAAACGCATTTTCCACCGAATATCCGGCATTCAGTCCCGAGGCCACCGCCAGGATCGCATCCTTAAACTGCCCCCGCAGGGTCTCCAGCCGCCTTTTCTTCAACTGCTTTCTCAACATAAGAGGAAACAGTATTCCAACCGGCATCAATACCAGAAAAAGTCCCACATTCCGGTAAAAAACATAATCCAGTACCGCAATGCCAAGAATCCCCTCCGCCCCGTAGATCCCCCATTCTTTTCTGCTCAACTCATACGTCTCATACATCATACCCTGCAAGTCGGAGCTTTTCCCTGTGTTTGAGTGCTCCGACCCGTTCAAGGCTTCCTTCCACTTTCCTCCTGTCCCCGATCCGGCTCTCCGGGCACTTTGTCTCCCTGAAAGCGAAAAGGGGATTGAGGATGATCTCGCCGTTTTCAAACCGGTCCACCTCCTCGATCGCTGTTATCTTTCTCGTCTTATCCCGCATTCTCGCCACATGCACCATGACATCCACCGCCGACGCGATCTGACTCCGGATCGCCGGAAGCGGCAGATCTGCCGCCATCAGCACCATCGTTTCCAGGCGTGCGAGCATGTCTTTTACACTGTTCGCATGACCGCTGGAAAAGCCACCGTCATGGCCCGTGTTGAGACTCTGCAAAAGGTCCAGCGCCTCTTTTCCACGCACCTCGCCAACGATAATCCTGTCCGGCCGCATGCGGAGCGCCGCCCGGATCAGCTCCCCGATCCCGATGGCCCCGGCTCCTTCCGCATTCGCGTCCCTCGTCTCTAACCTTACCAGGTTCTCGATATGGCTTAACTGCAGTTCCGCCGCGTCCTCGATCGTGATCACCCGCTCACCGGATGGGATAAACTCTGAGAGTGCATTTAAGAGTGTCGTTTTTCCCGCTCCGGTGCCGCCGCTGACAAAGATGTTGTAGCGCGCCGCAACAAGCGTCTTCAAGAGATCCGCTGCCTCTTTTGAGATGCTTCCGTATTCCATGAGCCGTTCCATCGTCACCGGCTCCGGAAATTTCCGGATCGTCAAGATCGGTCCGTTTAATGCGATCGGTTCGAGGACCACATGGACTCTCGATCCGTCTGACAATCTGGCATTTGCAAGCGGCGTTGATGTATTGACGATCCTGTTCACACTGCTGACGATCTGCTGGATCAGATCTTCCAGCTGTTCCCTGGATTCGAAAGACTTTTCCCACCGCCCGATCTTTCCCCCTGTCTCTACGAATACCTGGTCCGGACCATTTACCATGATCTCTGTCACCCGCGGATCATCCACCAGCTCCTGCAGGATATCAAGACGCCGGAAAGAGTCAAATAACTCCCTGTGGAGTTTCAGCCGTTCCCCCAGAGTCAGCGGGAATTCTCCCAGCTGCTCCTCCAGACAGGCATCCATCTTCCGGTCGATGAGGTCCGCGATCTCTTCATCCGACATCTGCCGGTCATATGTCATCTCCGCCAGGATCTGTTCCCGCAGGATCTTCTTTAATTGTCCCATAAGTTCCTCTGTCCTTTCAGCAGGCTCCTGACAAAATCTCCCATATCTCCCCACAGAAGCTCCTGTGGAAAATGTTCCATCCTTCTCCCTCCGGTCACCATCGGCACATGGATCTTCTGGATCTTTTCTGCGACAGCGTTATTTCCCGTTGTTTCCAGATACTCCTCAAATTCACGCATTTTTTCCGCAGAAAACGGATCTTCTCTGATCGGTGCGTAAACGACCTGACATTTTTCCAGCAGCGGCAGGGCGTCCCGCCCGTAATCCCCGATGTCGAGGACAAGTGTCGTATAATTTCCTTCCCGAAGGATCCGTTCCATGAGATCCGCCATTTCCTGCGCGGTAAGCTGTGCATAATCCTGGGGGATCCGGATCGGCGGGATCCATGCCATATCTCCCAGGTAGTAGACAAGTGAGTTCAGCCGTACTATATGAAACCGTTCCTGCTTATAGTAGTAGATAAGGTCCGAGAGATCCCGCTTCCAGCGCTCATTTAACAGACCGGTAAAACCGGTAAAAGTATCCAGCGTCACAAACAGCACCTTTTCCTCTTTTGCCAGGATCTGACCGATCGCCAGCGCCAGACAGGTCTTTCCGCATCTTCCGACCGGCGAATAGACGCCTATGATCCGTCTGGACTGATCCACGCTTCCTGCGGTATTCGGGCGGATCCCCGGGATCTCACTGTAGACCGCCATCACCTCCCGGATAATATCGTCCCCGGACTGGAACTTATAGATTTCTTTCCCTGATTCCATCTGCCGTTCTGTTTCCTCCGACATATAGATCTTCTGTCCGGACGGAATTTCGGAGATATCCCCGGAATCCGTCCGCTCCCCGGAAAGCAGGACATCGATCTCATGTTTCGCGGCATATTCCGCCAGCTTTTCTTTCGAGGTAAACGCCTGTGCAGTGAATACTCCCCGCTCTTTTCTGTTAACATAATCCGACAATCGTTCCGCGTATCTCGTATCCGCGTCATAAACCGCCATCATTTTTTTCATACTTTTTCCTTTCCCCTGCCGGAGCAGACCCGGCATATGATCGACAGGACTGGTTTCCCAGCCTTCAAGACTCGCGGTCCTGCCTGCTATCGGATCAGCAGAAACAGACAGTAGCCTGCGAACAGATACGGCCCCAGCCGCATAAGACTTTCCTTTTCAAAATATCCCGGATATTCCGTGATCTTTCCATTGATCCCGGACTCCACCGCAAACCGCGCGATCCTCTCTAACCGCAGCCAGACGGTTCCCTGTCTTGTCATCCTGCAGGCTGCAGATACAGCCGCGATCACAAATCCAAGACCTAAGATAAAGATCCCGTCCCAGAGTCCTGAAAATCCGACAATCAGCCCCATAAGCTTGATATCTCCCGCGCCGATCATCCGGCAGAGAAAAAAGAGATAAAACACAGCGCATGTCCCGGCAAACCGCAGAACGAAGACTCCCGCGGGAATGAGCACAGAGTTTATCTGTGTCTGTCCGTCCACTCTGTTGCCCATGCAGACCGACACGATCCCGGCTGCGATCCCCAAAAAGATCTGGACGTGAAAGATCTTTCCATACCTTCAGTCCGTCACGGCCGCAGACAGTAAAATCGTAAATAATATCATGACAGGATCATCTCCTTTCTCAAAAAGGTGAAGAATTCCCAGTACTTTTTCCATATAGATCCTTTGTGAAAATATCTTCACTGATGCCAGACTGGCGGTACTGGTCTTCGTAACATAAAAAGGATTTCATGCCCTGAAAACGGGCATCCGGCGAAGCTACCGGTCATACATCTGCTATTTAGAAATGAAGAACTCATCTCTGAATGTGCCACTATTATCTCTGAATTTTGAGCGAAAGTCAATTTCGTTTTCGTAAAATCAAGGTGCCGTTTTTCGTCAATTTTCACCAAAAATTATTATGTCATATTTCATTTTCCAGAAATGTTGAACAATTCATTGACGTGATTCATGAAAAATGGTAAAATGCAATTAAGTTTAAATTTTTAAACCAAAACCTTCAGGAAAGGAGAGAATTCATGACCTCAGACAATCTTCTGGGCGATATCTTCGAAGAGTGCATTCCTTTATTCATCGCGCTCGGAGACCGGACAAGACTCACGATCCTGCAGTGTCTCTTTGAGACGCAGACCACCGGCGAAAGCCGGATCCCCGGTTTGAACGTCAATGAGATCACAGACCGGACAAGTCTCTCCCGTCCGGCTGTCTCTCATCATTTAAAGATCTTAAAAGATACCGGCCTGATCGATGTTTTAAAAAAAGGCGTCTGCAATTACTACTATCTTACAAACAAAAGCGCCATCGATAAGCTCGGCCGCTTAAAGAAAGAGCTTGAAAAATATCCTGAATCCTGAATATTCCGGATGAATGGACCTCATACTACCAATTACAGGAACCACAGATCTTTCCGCGGACAGGCACGCCGTGCGGCAAACCGGTCTTCAGACAGGATCTGACAAAACAGGGGCGCAGCTGCCCGGATCTGGCAGCGATACGCGCCGGAAATAAAGGAATTGGAGTATGATACGATGTTTTTCTCTAAAAAATCAGCTTCCCAACAGGCATTCAGCCGGGAGACAAATGAACTGAAGCGCCAGATCGAACTCAGCAAAACGGCGATCCTATCCGCCCAGAACCAGTTCGAACAGGTCGTTGACCCGACTCTGGTCGACTGTTACATCTATGAGCTAAACGCTGCGCAGCTCCGGTATCAGTTTCTTCTCCGACGCCTGAAAAAACGGGAGCTTCAGGAGGTCTGATAACCATGCATACCTGGTACGAACAGGCTGTCTTTTACCATATTTATCCCCTCGGACTTCTGGGGGCTGAGAAAACGAATACACTTACAGAAACCGCCCACCGACTCCGTGATCTTGAGACCTGGATCCCGCATATCCGCGCCTTAAACGGCTCCGCGATCTATATCGGTCCGCTCTTCGAGTCATCCACACACGGCTACGACACAAGAGATTTCCGCCTTGTCGACAGGCGCCTGGGCACAAACGAGGATTTCGCCCATTTTGTGCAGCTCTGCCACGAAAACGGGATCCGCGTTGTGGTGGATGGTGTCTTCAACCATACCGGACGCGAATTTTTCGCCTTTCAGGATATCCGGGAAAAACGCGAAGCTTCCCCTTATAAAGACTGGTATCGCGGCGTCAATTTCGGTTGGGGAAGTCCTCTTGGCGATCCGTTCGGCTACGAAGCCTGGCAGGGGCATTTCGAACTTCCGTGTTTAAATTTATGGAATCCGGATGTCCGCCAGTATCTGTTCGACTCGATCCGCTTCTGGGTCGACAATTTTGATATCGACGGGATCCGTCTGGACTGCGCGAATGTCCTGGATTTCGGGTTCATGAAAGAGCTTCGTGAAAAAACTTCCGCCATGAAACCGGACTTCTGGCTCATGGGCGAGGTGATCCACGGCGAATACAGCCGCTGGGTCAATCCGGAAATGCTGCATTCCGTCACAAATTACGAGCTCCACAAAGCTCTCTACTCTGGTCACAACGACCACAACTACTTTGAGATTGCCCACAATGTGAGGCGCCTGGAGGCAGTCGGGAAATCGCTTTACACCTTCGTGGACAACCACGATGAGGACCGGATCGCAAGCAAGTTAACTCATCCGGCGAACCTCTTTCCGGTGTACCAGCTTCTCTTTACACTTCCGGGAATCCCTTCCATCTACTATGGAAGCGAGTGGGGGATCGAGGGAAAGCGCTCCAGAACATCCGATGAAATCCTGCGCCCGGCGCTCACTTTATCCGGCATGGACGGAAAAGCTCCGGAACTTATTTCCCACATCGCGGCGCTCGGAAAGATCCATGCGGAACATGACGCGTTCCACAGTGGCTCTTATAAAGAACTTCTCCTCACCAACCGGCAGTATGCATTCAGCCGGTCCGGAGAACACGGCACTCTCATCTCCGCCGTCAATAATGATGAGCAGCCGGCATCCATCTCGATCCCGCTGCCATGCGCGGCTTCAGATGCCGTGTCCCTGCTGCCCGGGGAAATCCCATTCTCCCTTGAAAACGGCAGACTTTCCGTCACGCTCCCGGCAAACGGCGGCGCGATCTTTAAACTTCAGGAGGTTTAAGTGATGACAAGAACAAAGAAAACCAAGGCTCCTGCCAAAACAAAAGAAATCGGTCTCGGTTTCATCACCGAACTGGACCGTTACCTCTTCGGTCAGGGGACTCATTATAAAATCTTTGAAAAACTCGGTGCTCATCAGAAAACATATAAAGGAAAAAGCGGCATGTATTTTGCCGTCTGGGCTCCGCACGCAAAAGCGGTCGGCGTTGTAGGCGATTTTAACGGCTGGGATCCGGATGCCGCACCAATGTCACCGTTAGCCGACTCGGGGATCTATGAGACATTTATTCCGGGCGTCGGCCTTGGAGAACTCTACAAATTTGCGATCACCACACAGGATGGAAAGATCCTGTTCAAAGCTGACCCGTATGCAGTCCACGCAGAATTCCGTCCGGGAACCGCTTCCATCACGGAAGACATCAGCGGTTTTAAATGGGAGGATGCAGGCTGGATGGACGCGAGAAAAAAAGCTGATCCTGTAAAATCCCCGATGGCGATCTACGAAGTTCATCTCGGCTCCTGGAGAAAGAAAGACCGCCCGCAGAAGGAAGGTTATTATACATATATGGAGGCAGCCCACGAGCTGGCCGACTATGTGAAGAAGATGGGCTACACCCATGTAGAGCTCATGGGAATTGCAGAACATCCTTATGACGGTTCCTGGGGCTACCAGGTCACCGGATACTACGCACCGACCTCCCGTTACGGCACTCCGAAGGAGTTCATGTACTTCGTAAACTACCTTCATAAAAAGGGCATCGGCGTGATCCTGGACTGGGTTCCGGCTCACTTCCCGAAAGACGCCCATGGACTTGCCGACTTTGACGGACAGCCGCTCTACGAGTACGCGGACCCGCGAAAGGGAGAACATCCGGACTGGGGCACAAAGGTCTTTGACTACAGTAAAAATGAGGTTAAAAACTTCCTGATCGCGAATGCCCTCTACTGGGTGGAAAACTTCCACGTCGACGGGCTTCGCGTGGATGCCGTTGCATCGATGCTGTACCTGGATTACGGCCGCAGCGATGGAAACTGGGTTCCGAATAAATACGGCGAGAACAAAAACCTCGAAGCGATCGAGTTCTTCCGCCACTTAAACAGCGTCCTGACCGGACATCTCACCGGCGCCATGATGATCGCCGAAGAGTCCACCGCGTGGCCGGGCGTCACAAAGGCACCGGAGGAAGGCGGCCTCGGCTTTACCTTCAAGTGGAACATGGGCTGGATGCACGATTTCCTGGAGTATATGAAACTCGACCCGTATTTCCGGAAATTCAACCACAACAAGATGACCTTCGGTATCACATACGCCACCAGTGAGAATTATATTTTAACCCTGTCTCACGATGAAGTTGTCCATCTGAAATGCTCAATGATCAACAAGATGCCTGGCTTAAACGGTGACAAGTTTGCGAACCTAAAGGCCGGATATACGTTTATGATGGGACATCCGGGCAAGAAGCTGCTCTTTATGGGACAGGATTTCGGTCAGTATCACGAGTGGGATGAGAAAGTCGCCCTCGACTGGTATCTCGCCGACGAGCCGCTCCACAAAGATCTGCAGAAGTATTACAGCGATCTGCTGCATGTATACCAGAAATATCCGGCATTATGGCAGCTCGATTCCGACTGGAACGGCTTCCAGTGGATCAACGCAAATGACGGCGACCGCAGCATCTTCAGTTTTATCCGCCGCGATGAGACCGGAAAGAAGAATCTCTTATTCATCATCAACTTCACTCCGGTTGCCCGTGACGATTACCGTGTAGGTGTTCCGAAATCCGGAACCTACTCGCTGATCCTGGATTCCGAGCATGGGCTCTACAAGCGCGGCGAGCATGCATTCTCCGCCCGCTCCAAGAAGAGCGAGTGCGATGGCCAGCCATACTCCTTTGCGTATCCGCTGCCGGCGTATGGGGCTGCGATCTTTAAATTTAACTAAAATATCAGAAATTGTCTCACCTTCACAATGGTGAGACAATTTCTGACAAAAAAGGACCTCGCAAAATCCTGAATCATGGATCCGCGAGGTCCTTTTCCCAAAATACTGTCCATTTTCCATGAAAACCAGCCGGACAGCACCTTGTTCATAACCCATACCATCTGCATTTACTGATCGCAATAAACCCTATTCCACATTCTTTGTCGCCACAACGTCCACTCCCGTTCCGGCAACATCCTTCAATATCACATCCCCGATGTGGACCGGAGCTGCGACCTCAACCGTCTTTAACGCTTTCACACAGTCGAAGATTTTTCCTTTCGGAATATCTTCCTTCGTCTTCACCGAAACCATATCGATGCTTCCGCCGGATACCCGCACAGTGGAAGTCACGATCCTCGTCGGATTTGTCACTTCTTTCCGCCCGTAGATCTCGCCGCGCTTGCAGGTATTCCCTGTCACGCTTACGACCTCACCGCCGTCCATCGTCACGACAAGAGGACAGCCCATCGGACATCCGATACATGTTAATCTTCTTTCCTCCATCGCCTATGCCTCCTCGATCTTGATCGTGATCGTCTTCAGATCCGGATACTTCAAAAGATCCGCTTTTTTAAGTTTCAGTTCTTCCATCTCACCCGGCGCTACGACCGGGCGTTTTCTGTGGATCACACGCTCATCGCCAAAGTACGCGCTCACATAGCAGTTCTTATACACACCGCCGACACGGAAACGGACCGTAAGTTCCTCATCCATTCTCGCCGGATCGATGGTTCCCGGAACTGTATAGCGGACACCTTCGATCGGATTTAAAACGATCTCCTGAGCTCCCGATGTCCGGTTTTCGCCCTGTTTCACATAAGCTGCCGCGTTCTTTCCGGCAATCGCCGCCTCCTCCGATACAAAGTCCACAAGATCATGTACATGAAGCACATTTCCGCAGGCGAAAACGCCTTCGATGTTCGTCTCCAGGCTCTCGTTGACCTTCGGACCGGATGTCACCGGGTTCATGTCCACGCCCATTCCTCTTGAGATCTCGTTCTCCGGGATCAGTCCGACAGAGAGGAGCAGCGTATCACAACTGTATTCCTCCTCCGTTCCCGGGATCGGCTTTCCTTTTCCGTCTACCTGCGCCAGCGTAATTCCTTCCAGCCGTTCTTTTCCTCTGATGTCTACAACCGTATGACTTAACTTCAGCGGAATTCCGTAGTCATCGAGACACTGGACGATATTTCTCTTTAAACCGCCGGAATAAGGCATCAGCTCCGCGACAACCTTGACTTTCGCGCCCTCAAGCGTCATACGTCTCGCCATGATGAGACCGATATCTCCGGATCCCAGGATCACGACTTCGCGCCCCGGCATATATCCCTCGATGTTGACAAGTCTCTGCGCCGTACCTGCTGAGAAGATTCCCGCCGGGCGGTATCCCGGAATGTTCAAAGCGCCTCTCGACCGCTCTCTGCATCCCATTGCGAGGATCACAGCCTTTGCCTGGATCTCAAAAAGACCTTCCTCCCGGTTCATGGCCGTCACGATCTTCTGCTCACTGATGTCCATGACCATGGTGTTCAGCTTGTATTCAATGTTCAGTTCTTCCGCCTGTCTGATAAAACGCCCCGCGTATTCCGGACCCGTAAGCTCTTCTTTGAAGGTGTGGAGTCCAAATCCGTTATGAATACACTGGTTTAAGATTCCGCCGAGTTCCCGGTCACGCTCTAAGATCAGGACACTGTCGATCCCGTTCTTCTTTGCGGAGACTGCTGCTGCAAGACCCGCTGGTCCGCCTCCAATGATCACAATATCATACGTTTTCATGCTCTGACACCTCCCTCTTATAACGAATCCTTATTGATGCCTTTGACGATCTGCGAGTTTCCGCCGGATTTTGTAATCTCAAACATGCTCTTATGGCATTCTCTCGCAAGGATCTCCATAGTTCTCGGGGAACAGAAGCCTGCCTGGCAGCGCCCCATTCCGGCTCTCGTTCTGCGCTTCACTCCATCTAAGGATTTTGCGCCTAAAGGTCTTCGGATCGCATCAATGATCTCACCTTCCGTGATCATCTCGCATCGGCAAATGATATTTCCGTACTCCGGTTTCTCCTTAATTAACCGGATCCGTTCTTCCTTACTTAAAGTATTCGGGTTCAGAACGCCTTTTCTCGTCGCGATGAAGTTCTCTTTTTCCCTGAGATCCATCTTCTCTTTCAGGATATCTGCCACCATCTCGCCGATCGCCGGGGAGCTTGTCAGACCCGGAGATTCAATTCCCGCACAGTCGATAAAGCCTTTTGCGTCCTCCAGCTCACCGATCAGGAATTCATGTCCGTCCTCATGGGCACGGAGTCCGGCGAAAGAAGTGATCACCTGACGCATCGGAATATTCTTCACATTCATCTCTGCCTTTGTAATAACCTCATTTAAGCCCTCTCTCGTCGTGTTCGTTCCCTCTTTGTTCTCAATATCGATTGCTGTCGGTCCCACTAAAAGATTTCCGTGGACCGTGGGAGTCACAAGAACGCCTTTTCCGTATTTTCCGGGAAGAGCAAATACCGTATGGCTCACATGATTTCCGGCAGTTTTATCGAGCAGACAGTAATCTCCACGTCTTGGGGTGATGTGGATCTTCTTTTTGCTCACCATGTTGTGGAATTTATCCGCGTAGACCCCCGCCGCGTTCACGACATACCGTGTCTTATATGTGCCCTTGCTTGTCCGGATCTCCCAGCCGTCTTCCACCGGTCTTAAGTCGGTGACCTCCGTATCAAAGTGGAATTCCACGCCGTTCGCGTTGGCATTCTCCGCCATGGCGATATTTAAGTTAAACGGACATACGATTCCGCCCGTGGGTGCGTAGAGAGCTGCGCATGCCTCATCGGAAATATTCGGCTCCATCGCCCGGAGTTCTTCCCGGTTTAAGATTCTGAGATCCGGAACTCCGTTTGCGATTCCTCTTTTATAAAGAGCTTTCAGCCCCGGCATCTCGTCTTCATGCAGGCAGACCACCAGTGAACCATTTCTCTTGAACGGAAAATCCAGGTCCTTCGACAGTTGTTCCATCATTTCATTTCCGCGTACATTGAGTTTTGCCATCAGGGAGCCTTCTGCCGCGTCATAGCCCGCATGGACAATGGCGCTGTTTGCCTTGGAAGTACCGCAGCAGACATCCTCCTCTTTCTCCAGCACGCAGATTTTTGCCTGATAGCGCGACAATTCTCTCGCAGATGCCGCCCCGGCTACCCCTGCTCCGATTATGATCACATCATACATTTACCGTTCACTCCTTTACATCCTGTCTCTTTTAGAAGTTTTCCGCCATATCCCACAACCTTGAGGAGTCGGCGGCGTCCGTCCTTGAGAAAAAAGAGCCCGCCAAGTAAACGCATACCCTTATGCGGTTATCCTGTCAGGCTCTCTCATCTCATGCCATAATTATCTGATTGTCAAGCTGTACTGCACCGGGCACAGCCCTCTGTTTTTTATCCTACCACGGGATCGCTCCATAAAGGAGAACCGCCACGATTGCGCCGATGATCGGTCCAACGATCGGAACTACGAGACCGTAAGAGAAGTTGGAATCGCCTTTGTCCTTGATCGGAAGGACTGCATGTGCAAGACGAGGTCCTAAGTCTCTTGCCGGGTTGATCGCATAACCGGTAAGTCCGCCGAGGGACATACCTACGGAAACGATGATTCCGAATACGAAGAGTTTATCAACACCTGTGGAAAGTCCTGTTACATTGCCGATACCTTTGATCGCGAAAACGAGGATAAATGTACCAACTGCTTCGCTCAAAATGTTTAATCCTGTGTTCGGGATCGACGGACCTGTACAGAATACGCCAAGCTTTGTTCCCGGATCTTCTGTAGCGTCAAACTGTCCCTTGAAGAGCAGGTAAACGATCGATGCGCCGACAAATGCACCTGCCATCTGTGCGATCACATATCCGGGCACCATGGACCATGCGAAACTTCCGTCAACCGCAAGAGCGATCGTGAGCGCAGGGTTAAAGGACGCGCCGGAAGCTTCTCCGAAGATAAATGCCGGTACCAGGACCGCAAGGCCCCATGCCAGTGTGATCTGGACAGCTCCTGCACCTTTCATTCCGGACTTGTTAAGGTTTACGTTTGCAACAACACCATCACCGAGGATGATAAGCATCATGGTTCCAAGAAACTCTGCAATATAAGGCAGCATAGAAAATCCCCCTTTTTGTTGTTTTAGGCATCTCCGGCTTTCGTTCCCCTCAAAAGCCGGAGACAGTTTTCTGCTTTTTCAAAACTTTCTGATTTGTTCCCGCAACTTCGGGTAATGATTCCCATTCAAGTCCATTTTTTACAAGCCGCACGTCTTACCCAAAACCTTTTCCTCATTTAATATCTGGTTTAATCTTCTTTTGCCCAGCCGTAAGCGTATTTCACAGCCTTATTCCATCCCTTGATCCTTTTCTCTCTCTCAGCAGCCTCGATCTTCGGCTCAAAGGTCTTATCGATCGCCCAGTTCTTGATAACGTCTTCCTTACTGCTCCAGTAACCAACTGCGAGACCTGCAAGATAAGCGGCACCCATAGCGGTTGTCTCTACACACTGCGGACGGTTCACCGGTGCGTTGATGATATCGGCCTGTGTCTGCATTAAGAAGTCGTTGGCACTTGCGCCGCCGTCAACCTTAAGAGCCGCAAGCTCGATACCGGAATCTGCCTTCATCGCTTCCAGAACGTCATTTACCTGGTATGCGAGAGATTCCAGTGTTGCACGGATAATGTGGTACTTATTAACGCCGCGGGTGATCCCTACAATCGTTCCGCGCGCGTACTGATCCCAGTGCGGAGCTCCGAGACCTGTAAATGCCGGTACAACATAGCAGCCGTTCGTATCTTTTACTTTCTTTGCCATGTACTCGGAATCCGGTGCGGAGTCGATGATCCTCAGTTCATCTCGGAGCCACTGGATCGCAGCGCCTGCAACGAAGATGGAACCTTCGAGAGCGTAATTGACTTTGCCGTCTAATCCCCATGCGATCGTTGTGACAAGGCCATTCTTCGAGAAGATCGGCTTCTCACCGGTGTTCATCAGCATGAAGCAGCCTGTTCCGTATGTATTCTTTGCCTCGCCAGGATTGAAGCAGGTCTGTCCGAACAGTGCGGACTGCTGGTCACCAGCAGCTCCTCCGATCGGGATCGGTCCGCCGAGGTAAGACGGATCTGTCTCGCCGTAAATGCAGCTTGACGGCTTCGGCTCCGGGAGAATACACTTCGGGATATCGAGTTCCGCTAAGATCTCATCATCCCACTGCAAAGTATTGATATTGAAGAGCATTGTACGGGATGCGTTGGAATAGTCTGTAACATGAACCGCGCCCTTTGTAAGTTTCCAGATCAGCCATGTCTCGACTGTACCGAATAACAGCTCGCCCTTCTCCGCTCTTTCCCTTGCGCCCGGCACATTGTCAAGCAGCCATTTTACCTTTGTTCCTGAGAAGTACGCATCGATCACGAGACCCGTTTTCTCCCTGAACTTGTCAGTCAGGCCTTTTTCCTTTAAGGTGTCGCAGTATTCCGATGTTCTGCGGCACTGCCAGACGATCGCGTGATGGATCGGCTCTCCGGTATTCTTATCCCAGACGATCGTTGTCTCACGCTGGTTCGTGATACCGATGGCCGCGATGTCCGCCGCGGTGGCGCCGATCATATTCATTGCCTCTACAGCAACCCCCAGCATACTTGCCCAGATCTCGTCTGCATCGTGCTCTACCCAGCCCGGCTTCGGGAAGTACTGGGTAAACTCCCGCTGAGCTACGCTGCACATTTCACCCTTTTCGTTAAACAGGATACATCTGTTGCTGGTTGTCCCCGCATCGAGTGCCATTACATACTTTGCCATACCATTTTCCTCCTTCAATTTTGATTTTCCCCACGCTTTATTTCAATCGCCTTTTCCGGCATTAAAATAGCTTGTGTTATTAGTCTATTCACAGTTTCCAGACTTCATGATTCGTAGATGAGACAGCCATCGCTCCCGCTGAGAGCGCGCTCATGACGGAATCTTTCTCAGAGATCAGCCCGCCCGCGATGATCGGCGCTTTTGATACCTTACACATTTTGCTGATGACCTGCGGCATGATCCCCGGAAGGACTTCGATGTAGTCCGGTTTTACCTGCCGCTGCTGCTGTCTTAAATTTTCATACGCCATGGAATCCAGCAGGAAACATCTCTGAATCGTGATAAAGTTCAGTTCATTTCCACGTCTGACCAGCGGGACCTTTGTCGTGATGATCCCATCTGCCTCTGTTGACATTTTGATGAAGTCCACCGCGATCTCCTTGCTGCTCAGCCCCACGATCAGGTCCACATGCACGATCACGATCTTCCCAGCTTCTTTTAACCGTTTTACGATCGACTGGATCGTACAGATATCGCCGAACAGGACAAATACCACACGGATCTCCTCCAGGGAACAGCATAATTCCAGGTCGTCCATATTTTTGATCGCCGCAATGATCGGATTTTCTTCCAATGCTTCATAAAAAGTATGTTTCACTAAGCTTTTTCCTCGTTTCCAAAAAAGAAAAGGAGCGCACCAAGCAACAGCTATTCATTAGCTGATACGTCTTGCTCTCCTATCACGGCTTCTTTTTTAAGTTAACTCAATTATAGCACATTGCACAATTATTATCAACCATTTCGCGTCAAAATATGTATTTTGTACAATTCTCACAAAGTTTTCTATATTTTTTTATTGTTTTAACCTCTTGCGCGATTATTTATTCTTTTATTTTACAACATTATACACAAATTTTTACGTTCGTATTTTTTTACCTATGTCACTGTATTAAATCGCCGCGTCGCATCAAAAGCTTTTCTGAGCTGAAAATTTTGTACAATACAGTAACCCCTTTACATCTCTACATAAAAATTTAAGAACGTTCCTTATGTTTTTGCATCATTTTTATGCTATACTGAATTATGATATATTTTTTCTTTGATTTGATTTTTTCGTAACTGGAAACATGGTCAGTTACGATTTTTCATCTTTTATTATGTCTGATATGAGGAGGAATCAATTATGCCAACCATTCTCGTCTGCGATGACGACAAACAGATCGTAGAAGCGATCAATATTTATCTGACCGGCGAAGGTTTCAATGTAATTAAGGCCTACGACGGCTACGAAGCGCTGGAGCTTCTGGAGAAGAATGAAGTAAACTTAATGATCGTGGATGTCATGATGCCGGGTCTCGACGGGATCCGCACCACACTTAAGGTCCGCGAGACCAGCAGTATCCCGATCATCATCCTCTCCGCGAAATCCGAGGATACCGATAAGATCTTAGGGTTAAATATCGGCGCTGACGACTACATTACAAAGCCGTTTAACCCATTAGAGCTCGTAGCCCGCGTGAAATCCCAGCTCCGCCGCTACACCCAGCTCGGCAATTTGAACCAGCAGGGCAGCTCCCAGGTCTACAAGTGCGGCGGACTGATGATCAACGATGAGAACAAGGAAGTGACGGTTGACGGCGAGCCGATCAAGCTGACACCGATCGAGTACAACATCCTGCTGCTTCTCGTGAAGAATGCCGGAAAAGTTTTCTCTATTGACCAAATTTACGAAAAAATCTGGAATGAAGATGCAATAGGTGCAGATAACACAGTTGCCGTCCACATCCGCCACATCCGCGAGAAAATCGAGATCAACCCGAAAGAACCCCGCTACTTAAAGGTAGTCTGGGGCGTCGGCTATAAGATCGAGAAACAGTAAGGAGAGTCCAGATGGCAGAAAAAAAGACAAACTCATTTTTCAAGCGTCTCGTCGGCTTCCTTCACTTTCTCTTTGCCTGCGTGACACTCGTCGGAATCGGGTTCATGTATTTAAACAGCAACTACGGCCGGGGTCTCGACTGGATCAAGACGGAGACCTTTGAACAGTCCCCGGATTTCAGCAAAAAAGTCCAGGCAGATATCACAAATATCTTCGATTATGTCCAGTATCAGGATATTTTCGAGGTAAACGGTGAGGTCGACTACTCCCAGGTCGTCCTGGAAGTCACCACGGGACCTGGCGGTGAGAAATCCTACACTCTGGACGATATTATCCAGTACGGAAAATCCCTGGGCTACTACATGGACGAGTCCGACAACTACGCGTTAAAGGGTGGTCCGGAGACTCTGTCCGAGGAAGACCAGGAACAGGTCTATGTCCGCTACCGCTGCTACCAGTCTGAGGAAGACTTAACGAGCCCGGATCAGTCTTTCTCGACGATGCCGGACCTGACGTATGAGATCTTAAGGCGTTTCTCTTCCTACTACTCGATCTACTCGAGACTCATGAGCGACTTTACGAATCTCTATTTCCGCGTGGCGTACTACTCAAAAAATAATGCGATCTATGAGATCCATACCAACGCGCCGGAGATGTCCAACGATGACATTATGGCCATGGGAAGATATATCTACTATTCCGGAGACTCCAACGACCTTGCGGTCCGGACGAACTTCGAATCCAACTTTCCGAGTATCCCGGCGCTGATGTCGAAAAATAACCCGTACAACGGCAACAGCTACTATGTGGTCATCGGTCTCGACACATCCTATAAGGCGAACGATGACTATGCCCAGGCATATACCGCCTATAATAAGTCCCGCGTGAATTTTTCCAACGGACTTTATATTACGATCGCGGGACTTGCCGGTTCCCTCGTGACCTTCGCATTCCTGCTGTTCCTGTCCGGACATGCGTCGATCTCTGACCGGACCATCACGCTTTACCCGTTTGACCGGACAAAAACGGATTTCATGCTGCTCCTGATGGCATTCGTGTCCTACCTCTGCATCCACATCATGGCGCCGGTGACATCAAAGCTCCTGCACCTGGTAGTGACATCAGATTACTGGGACCGCGCGAACCTGCTGGTGGCCTTCGGATACCTGTATTTCTGCGTCATCCTTACCTTCTTCAGCCTGATCCGCAGATACAAGGCGGAGACACTCTGGAAGAACAGCTTTCTGCATGATCTTACAGAAACACTCTCCGAGAGCACGTTCCGCTACCGGATCACAATAGGCTTTGTGCTGTATCTTGCATACAACGTATTCATGATCACCGTGGGGGCATTCATGATCTTCCATCATGAAAATTCCGTTTTCCAGTTCATGCCGTTCATCTTCGTGATGATCGCCTGGATCGCCGGAAACCTTCTGGTATTCTACTTTATCTACCGGAATGCGGACCAGACGGACAAGATCCATGCCGCCATCGAAAAACTCGCCTCCGGGGAGACGAGCTACAAGGTGGATGTCAATGATTTCTCGAGTCTGGAGGCGGAACTCGCCGAAGGACTGAACCGTATCAGTGACGGTCTGGAGACAGCTCTTGCCGAACAGGTAAAGAGCGAACGCCTGAAGGCCGACCTGATCACGAACGTGTCCCACGATATCAAGACACCGTTGACCTCCATCATTAACTATGTGGACCTCATCAAGCGCCAGCACATTGAAGACCCGACGGTTCAGAAATATCTGGAGGTTCTGGATCAGAAATCCCAGAGGTTAAAGACTCTGACCGAGGATCTTGTGGAAGCTTCCCGCGCAAGCTCCGGAAATATCAAGCTGGAGATCACAAATATCGATTTCGTAGAACTTGTCCAGCAGACGACCGGAGAATTTGAGGAAAAATACGCGATCCGCCATCTGGAGATCGTCAACACACTTCCGAACGAGGTCATCATGATCGAGGCAGACGGACGAAGGCTATGGCGTGTCCTTGAAAACCTCTATAATAACGCATTCAAGTACGCGTTAGAGGGAACCCGCGTCTACGTCACGATCGAGGACCATGGCGCAGACGTTGTGTTCACGATCAAGAATGTGTCCGCAAACCCGTTAAACATCAGCCCGGATGAGCTCACCGAGCGATTCGTCCGCGGTGACGTTTCCCGAACCACGGAGGGAAGCGGACTTGGACTTTCCATCGCGAAAGACCTGACAACTCTTCAGGGAGGAAAGTTCGAGCTGATCATCGATGGCGACCTGTTTAAGGCGCAGATCACGTTTCCGATCAAAAACTAAATAGCTTCTTATAAACAGAGAGCGTACCACCTTTTTTAGGCAATACGCTCTCTGTTTATATCTTATGTATTGAAATCTCTCAGATCGTCACTACAAACGAAGCCAGCATCGCGATCCTCGGAATATACTGGTCGATCAGGATGTACTCGTTTGCGGAGTGGGCCCCGTCACCGGCTGCGCCGAGACCGTCAAGGGTCGGAATACCCAGAGCAGACACCTCGTTTCCATCGCTGCCGCCGCCTACAAACTGATGGGAAAACTTAAGCCCGACCTTCTCGCCGCAGATCTTCGCCTTCTCGAGGAGCGCCATGTTCGCCTCCGTCTCCTCCATCGGCATCTTGCTGTCCCGTTCGATGACTTCCCTTGTAGTCCCCGGAACCGTCGTCCTGATCTCGTTGATCGCCTTGCGGATCCTATCGCCCTCGGCGGCTGTCTTTACGCGGCAGTCGATCTCGATCTCTGCCTTTGCCGGAACAACGTTCGGTTTTGTACCGCCGCTGCAAACGCCCACATTGACGGTAGTTCCAGCCTCGTAATCTGTCAGTTTCTGGATTGCGAGGATCTCATGTGCCAGCTCCTCGATGGCGTTGATCCCCTCTTTATGGGCATTTCCCGCATGGGATGCCTTTCCGTGAATCCTTACGGTAAAACGGACAAGGCCTTTTCTTCCTGTCTTTAAATCTCCGTTCGCTGTACACGGCTCGCAGACAAGCGCCGCCTTCGCGTCCTTCGCAAGCTCACAAATGATATCGGTAGACTCAGCACTTCCGGTCTCCTCGTCACCGTTAAAGATGAATTCCAGTCTCTTTCCCGGATCGATCCCAAGATCCTTATATGCCTTTACGGTCCAGATCGCGGAAATAAGCCCGCCTTTCATGTCATAAACACCCGGTCCGTGGAGCTCATTTCCTTCTGTATAATACCTCAGCGCACCGATGAGATGTACGGTGTCATAATGACCGATAAACAGGATCTTCTCCGTACCCTTTCCATACTGGAACCGCACCGGACAGTGTCCATTCTCCGCCTCGTAGACAAAGCAGTCCTCTCCTGTGCGCTCCTTGATCAGCATGACCAGCTTTTCCCGCACCTTTGCCAGAGCCTCAATATCTGAAGTGCTGGCCTCTGTCAGGACCAGAGATTTTAAGTCCTCAAAGATCTCCGTCTCATGTTCTTTTAAGTAAGCAAGTATTTTCTGTTCCATGATTTCTGTCCTTTCTCCTGTAATTGATACTGTATACCTATCTGTATCTTACTTCTTTATCACGCGGATCTTCTTCCATTTCCCTGTCAGATACCATCCAAACGAGATCACATAATTCGCGGCCCAGCCAAGGGGAACCGCCATCCATGCGACCTGAATCCCGTAGACTGGAGCAAACAGGTTCGTCACGCTGACACGGATCGCGAGATTCACGAGATTTGCCACCGTAAATGCCGTCACATCACCCGCGCCGCGGAGCAGACCGTCCGTGGATGCCTTGAGGCCGATAAATGAGTAGAAAAACGATAAGAACTTCACATAACTGAGTCCCACCGAATACGCCTCACTGCTGCCGCTGTCAAGGAACAGGGACACAAATGCGCCTCCTGCCAGCTGGTACATTATGCAGAGCACAGCACCCGCCGTCAGGACGATCACATAGCACATCCGGTAACCTTCCTTCACCCGGTCGATCTTTCCGGCCCCCATATTCTGGGCTGTGAAGGTTGACATGGCATTTCCCATGGCGAGCATTGGCACGATGCTTAAGGACTCGATCCGCATGCCCGCGGAGTATCCGGCGATCGCCGTGGAGCCGAAGCTGTTGATCACAGACTGGACCAGCAGGATTCCGATATGGACGATGGACTGCTGCAGTGTGGACGGAACGGCGATCTTCACCATGGAGACCGCCATCTCTCCGCTGTAGAGACGCACCGGTTCCTCGGCAGGATACCCCTTTAGCTTCCGCATCAGAAGCAGGAACGAGATCACCGCCGAGATTCCCTGTGCGATCAATGTCGCCAGCGCAACGCCACGGACGCCCTGCTTGAAAATGATCACGAGGATCATGTCCAGCACGATGTTTAACAGGGAAGAAAAGATCAAAAGGTACAGCGGCTTCTTTGAATCTCCCAGTGCGTTGAAGATCGATGCCTGAACGTTATACATGAACAGAAACGGCAGTCCGAGAAAGTAGATCGCCAGATACAGCGCCGCATCCGAGAAAATATCCTCCGGTACGTTGACGAGATTCAGGATCCGGTTGTTGAACAGGAGCCCCACTGCTGCCAGAAACGCCGCAATCCCAAGAAAATTGAACATCGTTGTGTAGACTGCCGTCTTCATCTTCGCGAGTTTTCCCGCTCCCAGAAACTGGGAGATCACCACGGAGCTTCCGATTCCGCCGCCGATGGCGATGGCAATAAAGACGTTCGTGATCGCATAGGATGCGCCAACCGCCGCTAACGCCTGTTCCCCGACGAATTTTCCTACCACTACTGAGTCCGTGATGTTGTAAAACTGCTGAAATAGATTTCCGAGTATCATCGGAAGCACGAAGAAAAGCAGGGATTTTCCCGGATTGTCCGTCAGCATGTCATATTTTTTTCTTGTCTCTTTCATGTCTGTCAAAACGTAATGATGGAAGCCAACGCCAGTTTCGCTCTGGAAAACAGTGTCTCAGCTACCGCATACTCCTCCATTGAATGATTGTTCGCGCCCTTGACGCCCATGGCGCAAACTACCGGAACGCCTTCCGCCGCAGCCAGGCAGGAATCGGACCAGCCGCCAACTTTCTTTGTCTGCAGCTTTCCGTAACCGATCATGTCTGCCGCCTTCTGGACATGGCGGAAAAGTTCCAGATTTTTCTCCGATACCGGCATTACCGTGCTCGGCTTCGTCCAGGTCACATCTGCCGTCGTGTCCGGGACAGTTCTCGTCTCCGCGATCCTTTTGATCGCCTGAAGTGTTTCCTCAAGGCGCTCAAAGCTGTCGTAGCGGATGTCGATTCCAACCTCACAGGACGCAGCCACTGCGTTTGCAACCGTTCCGCCCCGGATCACACCTACATTCACAAAAAGTCCATGTTCAAAATCGTGAAGCTTCTGGATCTCGATGACCTTATGCGCCATCTCCAAAATCGCGTTTCTTCCGCGCTCCGGATCATTTCCCGCGTGAGCGGCGACCCCGTGAACGGTGAGTGTCACGCGGCAGGAACCTTTTCTTCCGACAACGAGTCCGTCATCGATAAATCCCGTCTCAAAGTTGAATGCCGCCGCGCATCCCGCGCAGAGTTTCCGGATCTCTGACTCCGCATTTGTCTGACGGTGTCCGTTCTCCTCATCTCCCGCAAAGACAACGCGGATCGGGCGTTTCCCATATCCGTACTCATGGAGCGCCTTTAAAACGTAGACAACGATCACAAGTCCCGCCTTCATATCCAGAACTCCCGGTCCGTAGGCATTTCCGTTCGCATCGATGCGGAACGGATTTTTCTCCAGTGTGCCTTTCGCGAATACCGTGTCCATGTGTCCGATCAGAACGATGGGCTGGCCTGCTGCCTCTTTATTCCATACACCTGTCAGGAGGTTTCCGAAACGTTCCATCGGAATCACAGCTGTCTCCACTCCGGCACTTTCCAGTTCATCCTTTAAGACCGCACCTACCCGGTCAACGCCCTCTTTATCCGGGGTTCCGCTTTCGATAGAAACGATCTTTTCCCATAGCGACAGCATCTCGTCCCTGTGACGGTCTATATACGCGGATGTCTTCACGATTAGTCCTCTGTCTTCCATAGCCTGCATCCTCCTTGTCATTTTATTCATCTATGATATAACAAACATACTGAAATGAAAATACTGAAAATCTATAAAAATCGGGAATTCCGCCTGACGGTAACACCTTCCCGGTTACAAGCTTGACTTCTATGTCTCTGCGAATTATAATGAGTGAATTAAACCTACCATTTTACTATGAAGGTATGGCCGCCCGTACGAGGCTGCTAAGATAAACGCTCCGCGAGGATGCGCAGTGATTCTGATAGGAATATGTCAGCTTCTCTGACCAGAATCACGCGGCAAGTCTCACAGACGTTCAACTTGAATATGAAAGGACGGAGAATTCCTTATGAACAACACGATCAACGTTTCCATAGACTGCGTTCCGGCCGCACTCCGGGAATTTTTTGCGGAGCATTCCACCATCGCCCTGGCTTTTTCCGGCGGAACGGATTCCTCTTATCTTCTCTATGCCGCAAAGGCCTGCGGAGCAAATGTACATGCCTACTATGTCTCCACGCCGTTCCAGCCGCAATTTGAGTTAGATGACGCGAAGCTTCTCGCTGAATCATTACACGCGGACATGACGGTCCTGCCCTTTGATGTGCTGACGGATAAAGTCGTAAAGAGCAATCCGAAAGACCGCTGTTACTACTGCAAGAATCAGGTATTCAGCGGAATCCTGAAAGCCGCAAAGGAGGACGGCTTTACCGAGATCATGGACGGAACGAATGCCTCCGATGACGCCGGTGACCGCCCGGGCATGCGCGCTTTAAAAGAAATGAAGGTACTGTCCCCGCTGCGCCTTTCCGGAATAACAAAAACGGCACTCCGGGAATATTCCCGAAATGCCGGATTATTTACATGGAACAAGCCCGCCTACGCCTGTCTTGCGACGAGAGTTCCGTCGGGAATTTCCATCGAAGCTTCTGTGTTAAAGGATGTGGAATGGGCGGAGAAATCCCTCTCCGACCTTGGATTCCGCGATTTCCGCGTCCGCGTGTACCCGGATCCCGCTGCCGCGGACCCAAAGGCCAATGCGCCGTGGTGCGCAAAACTCCAGCTCACCGAGGACATGATCCCGAAGCTTATGGAGCAGCGGAAGGAGATCTGCGCGCTCTTAAAGCAGAGATTTACGGATGTGACACTGGATCTTGTGGCGAGAACACCGTCGATGTAGGGAACGTCTCCCACATCTGTACACCAGATCTAATGCTCTGTATACGCAGATCGGCTAAAGTCTATAAAACAGGGAACGAGTATAACCGGCTTAACTTCACCGGTCATACTCGTTCTTAAAATATTTTTCACCCCGAAAACTTCCGGGCCTTTTTGTATACAGGATTCCTCTCTATGTCACCTCATTCAGCCAGGCTACTGCCGCTTTGATCCCGTCCTCGCTGAATTTAAATTCCTGATACGTCTTTTTTTCATCTTCCGTCACAGAAAAAATAAACGGTCCCGGCCAGGTGACCGCCTGGATCTTATCCGGCTCGCCTTCCTCTCCGCTGATCTTCCGGATCATAAAATTCGTTCCCTTTTCACTTCCGGTAAATGTTGTCTTCTTTAAGTATGGAATGGAGATCATTCCTGTCAGATCGATCATAACAACCTCTTTTCTTCTTTTCCATTGCAAATTGTTAAAGTGTTCGCTATACTTACACCATAAACCACCGTACAGGAATCATTATACACCATTCCTGTCCACGAAGCATCAGGAGTATCTCATGTTAGCTGTATTTTTATCTCCGATCTACCTGTTATTTCAGGCATACATTCTTTTATGGCTCTACGCCTGGGCGGATTCCTGCTCCCCGGCGTTTCATTCACTGTTTTTCAGGATCCCTGTCACAGTCCTCTACCTGTTTTTTGCCGTCAGCCCGCTGACCGGATTTCTCATCACAAAAGAACCGCTTCACCATTTTCTCCGGGTGATCAGCAACTACTGGCTCGGCACTCTGGAATATATCCTGCTTTTTATCATCACCTTCGACGTGATCCGCCGTGTCACCGGCCATTCCTTCTTTATGAAATACCGGTATCCGGCCATGCTGCATACCATGCCGAAAAATCTCGTGATCTTTGGCGGCTTTGCCATTGGCCTGATCCTTATGGTCAGCATTTACGGTGTCCTGCATGCAAGACGGGTCTATGTGCGGCAGGATCCGGTCGTTATCGAAAAGAGTTCTTCTCTTCCGGGACTTAAGATCGCCCTGATCGCGGATCTTCACCTTGGATACAACTCCACGAAGTCCCATGTAAGAAAGATCGTAGACACCATTAACTCCCAAAATGTCGATCTCGTCTGCATTGCCGGAGATCTCTTCGACAATGATTACGATGCGATCAAGGACCCGGATAAGGTGGCTGACATTCTATCCGGTATCAAGAGCCGGTACGGCACATACGCCTGCTGGGGCAACCATGACGTAAGCGAGAAGATCCTCGCCGGATTCACATTTCCACAGAAGGAAACGATCGTCCGGGACGGGCGGTTTACGGAATTTCTGCACCACGCCGGTATCACGATGCTGGAGGACGAGACCGTCTGCATCAATAATGCATTCTATCTTGTCGGCCGCCGGGATAAGGATATGGCAAAAAAAGAACAGCTCCCGCGGAAAACCTTTGCTGAGATCACCGAACCTCTCGATCCCTCACTTCCCATCATCGTCATGGATCACCAGCCGGGAGAATTGTCAAAAGCCTCCGATGCCGGTGTCGATCTGGACCTCTCCGGCCATACCCATGACGGTCAGATGTTTCCGGCAAACCTTGTGGTCCATTTTCTCTGGGAAAATGCCTGCGGAGTCCTGAAAAAGGGGTCTATGACGTCTATTGTCACCTCCGGTGCCGGTGTCTGGGGACCGGCGATGCGGGTCGGGACTAACAATGAAGTCGTGATCGCAAATGTGTCGTTTGATCCAGCCACAGACCAATAAGCTGTTGTTCCTATAAGTTGTTCCTACAAATAGTATAAACGAGAAAAACGGAGGTTTTATATGAAAGAATTTGTCAAGTCCATCACAAGCCCTTATGAAAAAGAACTGATCGAAACACGCCGTTACCTGCACCGACACCCGGAGCTCTCCTTTCAGGAGACAGACACTGCCGCTTACATCCGCAGCACCCTGAATGCCCTGGGCATCCCGCTGATGGAAGGGATCTCCGGAACCAGCACGGTCGCTGTCATAAAAGGCGAAAAAACCGGTCCATGCATCGCGTTCCGCGCGGACATCGACGCGCTCCCGGTGGAGGAAGAAAATGATCTCCCGTTTAAGTCCGAGGTTCCCGGCGTTATGCATGCCTGTGGACACGATATCCATACCGCAGTCCTTTTAACCTTCGCAAAGGTCCTCACAGCCCATCCGGAGCTTGTCCGTGGAACTGTGAAGCTAATCTTTCAGGCAGCCGAAGAAAAGCTCCCGGGAGGCGCCAAGGCGCTCTGCGAGGAAGGTGCCATGAAGGATGTCGATCTCATCTATGGTTTCCACTGTGCTTCCGCGTTTCCGCTCGGCACCATCGCCGTGACTCCCCGGGCGTATTCCGCAGCGATCGGTATTTATGAAGTGAAGATCCATGGAAAGGGCGGTCATGGCGGTTATCCGCAGAATGCCCTGAACCCGGTCCCCGTGGCCTGCATGGTCGGATCTGCTTTAAACCAGATCCTGGCTGAGAAAAAGAATCCGCTGGAAGGCGGTGTTCTTACGGTTTCCTATATAAATGGCGGCCAGTATCCGAATATCATCACGGACACTGTGACTCTCGGCGGCAATGTCCGCACTTTAAACAATGACCTGATCGACAAAGTCTTTGACTCCATCCACTCCATCAGCAGGGGGATCTGCGCCGGATTCGGCCTCACCTGCGATGTGACCACGACTCTGGGCTATCCGGCAGCCATCAACGTGCCGGAGGAGATCGAAACGGTCCGCAGTGTCACAAGAGACCTCGGATATACCGTCTACGAGCGCCCGGATGCCCTTGGCGGTGAGGATTTTGCCTACTATCTTCTTGAGAAGCCGGGTGCCTACTTTCAGATCGGAATGGCTGATCCCGAACGCCCGATTACCTCTTCCCCGCACCATAACTGCCATTTCCAGTTAGATGAGCGCGGAATTTCAGAGGCGCTTGAGATGGAGCTTGGTCTGTACCTGCGCGTGACAGGACAGATGTAACCGTATAGAAAAAGCGGCTGTCATATCGGCAAAGCTTTGCCGGGCAGCCGCTCTTTTTCACTCTTTTTTACAAATCCTTCGCTCCAACAAGTCCGTAGGCCGACTCCGCGCTCCTCACAGCCCTCAGGATCGCCTCCGCCATAACCTGGGCACCGAGGGTTCCGACCATATCCTGATCTGCCTTCACATCGCCCACAGACAGAGCGTAGATGCTGTCTCCGTCGGAAGAGGTATGAACAGGACGGATCGCCCGCGCATAGCCGTCGTGGGCCATTCCGGCGATCTTGCAGAGGCTGCTCTTCGGGAATGCCGCGTTCGTAATCACCGCACCGATGGTCGTATTCTCTGTCGCGCCGGTGAACTTGTTCTTGATCACTTCATAGCTCTTATAAACGGCTTCTTCTGTGTCCGCAAATGTCTTCCTGTCCGCATTTAAAAGACCGGCGACCTTCTTTCCGTCCTTCCAGTCATAGATATCGCCTCTCGCATTCACCGCAACGATTGCGCCGACCTTCAGATCCCCAATCTGCACCGCATAGCTTCCGATTCCGCCCTTCATGCAGAGAGACTTGTCACCCAGCTTTCCGACGGACGCGCCTGTTCCAGCGCCGAAGTTTCCATCCTGATAATTATTCTTCTCCGCGCCCTCGCATGCCGCGTATCCCATGGCCTTATCCGGTCTCGTCTTAAAATCCCCGACCATCAGGTCAAACAGGCAGGACTCGCATACAAGCGGTACCTTCGTGATTCCCACATCAAAGCCGATCCCACGTTCTTCCAGATACTCCATAACGCCCCCAGCCGCGTCCAGACCGAACGCACTTCCGCCGCTGAGTAAAACTGCCTGGATCATGTCAGCCGCCGCCATGGGCTTTAAGAGCTCCGATTCCCTGGATGCCGGGCCGCCCCCACGCACATCCAGCCCGGCTGCCGCGCCCCGCTCGCAGATAATAACCGTACACCCGGTCCCCGCCTCTTTATTCTCTGCACTGCCGATCCTGATGTTTTCGATCTCTGTGATCTTGATTTCTTTCATCCTTTTAATCTCCCTTTAATTACCTGTGATTCCGAAACAGGATCCCCTAAATGAGGATCCTGTTGGTAAAATTTTCATACACTTCTCCGGGCTTTCCTATTACACAAAAAACACCGTCCCGGCGGCTTATCATCCGCTAAAACAGTGCTTTTTTTCGTGCACCTTCAGGGATTCGAACCCTGGACAAATAGATTAAGAGTCTACTGCTCTACCAGCTGAGCTAAAGGTGCTTGGTTTGTTGTTTTTCTTTGTTTTGTTTGCCTCATCCGTGGCACGTTTTGTATTATAGGATAAACCAAGGAAAAAGTCAACACCTTTTTTGAAATTTTTTTAATTTTTTTGTTTTTCAAAAAACAGGTACAAATGAAACGATTAAAAAAGCCAGCAAACATGCGGGTTTGCCGGCTTTTTTGTTCCTGTTTCTTACAACATCTCTTTGATCGCATTTTCCAGAACTTCTTTATCCTGAAGTCCAACGCTCTTGGAAAAAACTTCGCCGTTCTTAAAAAGGATGATCGTCGGGATAGACATAACTCCGTAGCGGGCAGCAATATCACTGTTCTCGTCTACATCGAGTTTGCCGATCTTTACTTTTCCGTCGTACTCCTCAGCGAGCTCTTCGATCACCGGAGCCATCATACGGCACGGGCCGCACCATGTCGCAAAGAAATCCACAACTACCGGGATCTCTGAGCCCAGAACATCAGCATCAAAATTTGCGCTTGTAAATACTGTTTCCATGTTATTTTCTCCTTTATTATTTTTTCTTTTTGCCGCAGACCACAGCGTTCGCCTCGTCAAAACACTTCTTGACCCGGATAATCTTCCGGTTCAGTTCTGTCTTGTCGCAGGTTGTCTGCGCGAGCCACCGTTTCAGACATGTCCACATACTCATCCGTCACACAGCCTTTTTGCCATTTCTCATTTAATATATGCAGACATTCCCGGCTTATTCAGCCTGTTTTGCGGTAACCTTCTTGTCGCGACAGGCCGTCAGCTTGCAGATTGGTTTCCCTTCCGCAGAAAACTTTGTCTCATACTCTGTCATGACATTTCCCTCCGCCATGTCACTGTGGTGAAGATCAAACGTATGGGATGTGACCTGCCATCCGGCTTCCGGGATGGATTCTAAGGAGTAGCGGAACAGATCCTGATTGTCCGTCTTGAACTCGATGATTCCGTCCGGCTGTAAGATCTTATCATACACCGCAAGGAAACGGTCTGATGTCAGGCGGCGCTTCGCATGGCGGTCCTTCGGCCACGGATCAGAAAAGTTTAAGTAGATCCGCTCCACCTCGTCCTCCGCGAACACGTCCGCAAGCTCTAACGCATCGATTCTCATAAAATAAATATTGGAAAGCTCCAGCTCCGCGCGTTTCTGGAGTCCGCGGAGCAGGACGCTGGAATAGCGCTCGATTCCCACATAGTTGATATCCGGGTTCATCTGGGCAAGCTCCATGATGAATTTCCCCTTTCCCATTCCGACTTCGATGCGGATCGGGTTATCGTTTCCGAAGAATTCATGCCACTTTCCTTTCAGTGACTGCGGATCCTGGACCACATATGGGCTCTCAGCAATCTCTTCTTCCGCGCCTTTGATATGGCGTAATCTCATAATATATTTCCTCCTGCACAATGATCCTGTTTTTGCTTGTGTCTCATTTTATCATTGAAAACCTTATTTTGCAAGGAGACTATGTTTTCCCTCTATATACCCTAAATATATATTTTGGAAACAGAAAATTCTTAATTTGTTCAAAAATATTTCGTGCAATTTTCCTATTATTCCAGTATAATAAAGATAATGGCTGACAAAATCGCTCTTTTCGCGTCCGCGGAGGTTTCCGCAGATGCACAGCATTACACAAAGAAAAGCGGCCTATGAGATCTGGCATCCTCACAGACCGTTAAAATACATAAAACGGAGGGATTTATATGGCAAGAAACGACATTCCTAACGGATGGGATAAGATCCGTCAGAATGTTCAGGAGACCGAGCGTCTCATGGGACAAAAGCAATACAACCAGTCCATGATCAAAGCAAAACAGACCGTGGAATACATGGTTAAGCTCCAATGTGAACAGGCGGGGATCATGGAAGGCTCCATGGACTCTATGATCCACGAGCTCTACAACAACGGCTGGATCTCAAAATCCACCGCCGAGCACTACTTACAGATCTACGACATCGGCACAAAAGCCGCAAAAAACGGCGATAACGGTGCCTACAATGCAAACCAGGCCTACCACGTGCTGTCCCAGGAGATCTACTCCTTTGCAGACAACGGGAAAGCCCCCCGCGGAAGACGCCCGGCCGGTAGCCGTCCCCAGCAGTCCAGAAACCGCAGCGCCGGTTCCCGGCAGTCCGGAAGCGGCATGCAGCCGGCTGATCTTTTAAAATTTGTGGTTCCGATCGTCCTCGTGATCATCCTGATCGTCCTGATCCGTGTCCTCACGCCGAAGAAACCGGCTACAGAGGAGACCTCCGCACCAGTGATCACAACGGAAACAGCAGAGACCACAGCCCCGGAGACTGAACCGGAGAGCACAGCTTCCGGCTCCTCCTACAAGACAACAACGACCTTGAACGTCCGCAAAGAACCGTCCACCGACGCGGACCGCATCGGAAAACTGGACCCGGGCGCATCCGTTGAATATCTCCGCGACCACGACGATACCTGGGCCGTCATCAAGTACAACGGACAGGAAGCCTATGTCGCGAAGGAATTTCTAACAGCGGAGTAATGACTTATTGGAATATCAAATTCAAAAAAGCTCTAAAGCCAATATTTAGGGCGGGATTCCGATGGATCCCGCCCTATTGCTGGCTTCAGAGTTCTTTTTTCATTTATACTACATTCTTACACCGTCACATCTCCCATCCCCGACGGGTCTTTCTCAAAATACTTACAGAAATAATTCACAAACTCATCCACCACCGACTTATTTCCTGCCTGCTCAAACACCGTGACCACCAGGTCACGCCTGCAGTTCGGGTAACGGATCGGGATCAGGACAACACCGTGCCCCGGCTTTCCACCCCAGGCTTTTTCCGGCCAGAAGCCGATTCCAAGCCCTGCCGCGATCAGGTTGCGCACCGACTCCGGACTGTTGCTCTCGAACACCGCCTGAGGACGGATCCCGGCTCTCCTGCAGAAATCATCGCAGATCCCGCGAAGCTGCCAGCCGTTTCCGAGACGGATGAAATTTTCTTCCTTCACTTCCCGCAGATCAACGGTCTTATGCTTCGCAAACTTTGAATCCGGCGGCACTGCCAGAAAAATCTCCTCCCGCAGATATTCCCGTCTTACCACACCATCCGGAAGTTCCTGCGGATGCGGAGGCGTCACAGATATAGCAATCCTTGATTCGATATGGATATCACAGCTCTCCGTCATCTCAAGCTGGGATACCTGAAACTGGACATCCGGTTTCAGGGCCCGATAGGAAATAATACTGTTCGTAATGAGGTTCGACGCGGACAGGAAATTTAAATAGATCGTGCGCTCCGATGAATAAACTGACTCCCAGAGCTCATCCTTTAGATTATCGATGGATTCCAGAATCGGGATCAGGCGTTTTTTCAGGAGTTTCCCCTGTTCGTTGAGCTCGATCCGGTGATTTTTCCGGTCAAAAAGGCTTACGCCGAGCTCTGTCTCCAGACGTTTGATGGACTGGGACAATGCCGGCTGGGCGATATGCAGATCTTCTGCCGCTTTTGTCAGATTTTCATACCGCGCTGCCGCCAAAAAATACCGAAACTGCTGGATTTCCATATCATTCCCCCTTTTTCTTTCGCGCCTTAACGATCATGTTAATTTTGTGCTAATTTTTTGTTCATTTATAGCATTTTCCGATTATTATAACATTCATGTTATAACAGCATAATTATTATATATTTGAAATTCCTGATTTTCAAGCTATATTATAATGTTACCGGGGTCAGACACCCAGGAAAACCTGACTTGAATTTTACCGCATAAAACTCCGAGGTTTCTGGCCCCCTCCCCCCGGATGAGGGAAAATCCTTCTCAGAAAGGAGACAAATCAATGAACAATATCATCAATCAGCTCTCCCAGATTGAAGAAAAGACTGTCGCGATCTTAGACGGCGCTGCTGACAAGAAAAAAACTCTTGCAGCAGAATATGAGGCAAAGACGAAACAGTTTGACAAGGAGCTGAATCATGAAACCGAACTGGAGATCCAGTCCATGCGCCAGAAAATGGAGGCAGAAGCCGCCGCGGAGCTTGACAGGCAGAAAACCGCCGCCGGTGACCAGATCGCCCGCCTGGAACAGCATTACGAAGAAAAGCATTCCTGGTATGTGGACTCCCTCTTCCGTTCTATGACCGAGGTGTGATCTATGGGAAGTCTCATCACTTACAGTGCGATTGCTGCCAAGCTTGCCGCGATGCGCGGGCATTTCCTCACGGATGATGAGTTCTCGGTCCTCGCGGGAATGGAGAATGTACCGGCTGCCGTCGAATACCTGAAAAGTTCTCCCGCCTACAGGGATGTTTTTTCCGGTGTCGAAAATGAGGAACTCCACAGAAGTAAGATTGAAGAGCTTTTGTGGCACTCCCTCTACGGTGATTTCTCAAGGCTGTTCCGATTCGCAAACGGAACCCAGAGAAAATTTCTGGATCTCTACTTTCTCCATTTCGAGATCGATGTCATGAAACGGTGTCTGAGGGACGCGGTTTCCGGAAAACGCTCAGATCTGAACTTTAAGAGCTTTGAGCCCTTCTTCCGAAAGCACTCCCACCTGGATTTCACCGCCCTGACTGATTCAAAAGATCTGGACGAATATCTGGACAGCATTCAGAACACCCCTTATTATGGCCCGTTAAAGGACTTAAAGGATCAGGGCATCACTTCCCTGTCTGAGTTCGAATCTGCTCTGGACACCCTGTACTTCATCCGTTTCTGGAAAAGTTTAAAAGACCAGCTCTCAAAAGACGACCGGGCGGCCATCGCCGACTGTGCCGGTGAAAAGATCGATCTTTTAAATATTGAATGGCTCGCAAGAGCGAAACGCCACTACAAATTATCTGCCGATGCCATTATGGAGCTTCTGATCCCCGTATGGCACCGTTTAAAAAAATCTCAGGCAAGAGAGCTTGCCGAAGCGCCGTCTATAGAGGAATTTGACCGGATCCTAAAGGGGACCCGCTACGGAAACCGGATCTTTCGGGCATCCGGCGAACAGCAGGAGAATCCGGAACTGCATTCCCTGTTCCGGGCGCTTCTGGATGCTGTGTACAGCAAATCCGGACGGAATGATCCGTATTCCGCGGCTGCGTTAAACAGCTACTTCTATTTTAAGGAAGAAGAGATCAGAAAAATCATCACCACCGTTGAGGGGATCCGTTACAGCCTTGGCAGTTCAGAAATTCTCACCTGCCTGGCAGAAAGTTAGAAAAGGGGGTATGCTTTGTGATCGAAAAAATGAAATTCGTCAGCATCTCCGGGCCAAAGAACGATCTGGACCGAATGGTCAACCAGTATCTCTCCCACTATGAGATCCAGCTGGAAAACGCGCTGACCGAATTAAGATCCGCATCAAAATTAGAACCATATCCCGGAACCAATCCATACCGGGAACCGCTTCAGAAAGCGCAGAAACTTCTCGCTTCCTGTCCCGGCGCAAAACAGCAGGAGATTTCCACCGGAACAATGCCTGTGGAGAACGCCATCACACTTGTAAATGACATGGATACGGAGCTCGCCGCCTCCGATGAGGAGCGGGAGTCCTTAAAGGCAAAAGAAAAAGAAGTCTCTTCCCTGTTGGAGCAGGTACGCCTGTATGTGGAACTGGACTTCGATATTCCGGCAATTCTGAAGCTGAAGCACATCAAATACCGGTTCGGACGTATCAGAAAGGAAAGCTTCCCGCAGCTTCAGGCATTCGCCGACCGCTCGGATGAGACGATCCTGTTCAAATGCCACGAATCAGACCACTATATTTCTTTGCTCTACTTCACACCGGATATCACCTCCGACCGGATCGACACCGTCTTCTCGTCCCTGCAGTTCGAGAGGATCTATCTCCCGGATGAGTACGCCGGAACCCCGAAGACCGAGGTCGAACGTCTGGAAAACGAGCTTGCAAATCTGAAAGCAAAGGAACAGGCCCTGGACGCAAAGGATTCCGAGTACCTGCTGACGAGACAGACCAGTCTCTGGGATGCCAGCCAGGTGCTGAAATCCTATGAAGCAAACTTCAATGTGAGAAAGTATGCGGCATGCACCCATGATAAGGATCATCCGTTCTACATTCTCTGCGGCTGGATGACAAAAGAGGACGCGGAAGCTCTCCACAGGGATCTCGCAAAGGACGCGGATACATTCTTCGTCTTAGAGGACAGCAAAGAGCATGTGACCAGCATTCCGCCCACCAAGTTAAAAAACATTCCGCTGCTGCGGCCGTTTGAGATGTTCGTAAAGATGTACGGACTTCCGTCCTACGACGAGTTTGATCCGACGCTTCTGATCGCCATCACCTACTCCATCTTCTTCGGCTTCATGTTCGGAGATGCCGGACAGGGACTTGTCCTTCTGATCGGCGGTTTCCTGCTCTATAAGTTCAAAAAAATCGATCTGGCAGCCATCATCTCCTGCTGCGGATTCTTCTCGACGATCTTCGGATGCCTCTTCGGAAGCGTCTTCGGATTTGAAGATGTGATTCCGGCGCTGTGGTTAAAGCCGACCGAAGCCATGACGGATCTTCCGTTTGTGGGTCGTCTGAACACCGTGTTCGTCGTTGCCATTGCTCTCGGCATGGGAGTCATCCTCTTTACGATGATCTTAAACATGATTACGAGCTTTAAGAACCATGACACTGAAAAGACCTGGTTCGATACAAACGGTCTCGCAGGCTTCGTCTTTTATTTCAGTCTTGCAGCCACCATCGTAATGTTCATGAGCGGACATACACTTCCGGCGGCAGCGATCCTGATCATCATGTTCGTCCTGCCGCTTCTCGTGATGTTCTTTAAGGAACCGCTCACAGCAGTTCTAGAAAAGAAATCTGAGAAGATCTCCGGTGGCGTGGGAATGTTCATCACACAGGGATTTTTCGAGCTGTTTGAAGTACTCTTAAGCTACTTCTCCAACACGCTTTCCTTCGTCCGTGTGGGCGCCTTCGCCGTCAGCCACGCAGCCATGATGCAGGTTGTTTTAATGCTCGCAGGTGCAGAGTCCGGAACACCGTCCATACCGGTCATTGTTCTCGGAAACCTGTTCGTGTGCGGCATGGAGGGCCTGATCGTCGGGATCCAGGTACTCCGTCTCGAGTACTACGAGCTGTTCAGCCGGTTCTATAAAGGAAGCGGCCGGGAATTTAAACCGTTCTACGAGAAATAAGAATAAATGGTAACTGTTCAGTAGGTCTGCGCACTTGCTGCGCTGACCGTAATAAAACATAGGCTGGAAGGCAAAAATCCCATCAGCGAAGCTGATCTGGAATGGATTTTTGCGTGTAACTATGAAGGCACTGAATAGTTACAATAAATGGTAAAATACAGATTTTAGGAGGTCATCGTCATGACAATCGCAGTAAAACTTCTTTTAACCGTTGCACTTATCTTCAGTATTGCAGTCCCCTTCGGAGCTTTCGCCGCAGGTGAAAAGACAAAAGGACGCTATAAAACAGCCCTCGCTGCCAACACCGTAATGTTCTTCGGAACCATGCTCTTCGCTGTCTGCGTACTCTTTGGCGGCACTGCATTCGCAGCCGAATCCACAGCTGCAGCCGGCGGCATCTCCACCGGTATGGGCTACATCGCAGCTGCTCTTTCCACCGGACTTTCCTGTATCGGCGGCGGCGTTGCCGTTTCCGCGGCAGCATCCGCAGCACTTGGCGCTATCAGTGAGGATTCCTCCATTCTTGGTAAATCTCTTATCTTCGTAGGTCTTGCCGAAGGTGTCTGCCTGTACGGACTTATCATTTCCTTCATGATCATCGGTAAACTTTAATGCCTGACAACATGGCTGAACTATTACCAGGAATGGAGACCGGCTATGAGAATGTATTTGATCAGCGATAACACTGACACGCTGACCGGCATGCGGCTGGCGGGCGTGGACGGTGTGATCGCAAATGAAAAAGGAACGCTGGAAAAGGCGTTGAACGAAGTGTTAAAAGACAAAAATATCGGGATCATCCTGCTCACCGAAGCTCTCGGAAAGAAGTATCCGGAGCTGGTTAAGACGGTACGCACAGAACATAAAAAGCCGCTTCTCATCGAAATCCCGGACCGCCACGGAACAGGACGGCGGCCCGATTTCATCACGGCATATGTAAATGACGCGATCGGACTAAAGTTATAGTATGCACACAGCGGTTCCGTCCGCAGGCAACAGCGATCCGGAACCGCTGCAGATCGATATTGGAATCAAGGAGGTGGCTGCTTTGACAACCGAAGAAAAGTTACAGCATTTTGAAGACATCTGCACAGGCGACGCATTAAAGAAATACGAGCAGGCAGTCTCTGATTATACCGCTTATGAGGAAAAAATCCTGAATGAGCATAAAGAAAACGCCAGAAAGCAGGCAGCATTGCAGATCGCTGCCGAAAAAGAGCGGATCGCACGGGAGACCAACAAAAACCTGTCCTTAGGCCAGATCGAGATCCGCCGTTCCTATAGCAGAAAAGATGAGGAACTCCGCGGAAAAGTCTTCTCCGAGCTTCGCGACAAACTGGCGCGGTTCATGGAGACCCCGAAATATGACGCACTCTTAGAGGCGCAGATCAAAAAAGAAAAAGCATTTGCAGGATCCAGTGAGATCCACATCTATATCGACCCGTCCGACAAGGAAAAGCAGAATCTTTTATCCTTAAGGACCGACTGCGACATCCGCGTCAGCCAGTACCCGTTTCTCGGCGGCACGCGGGCCGTCATCGCCTCGAAAAATATCCTGATCGATAACTCCTTTGAGACGAAGCTCAAAGAAGCTGAACAGGACTTCCAGTTCTCACTGTAACTGTGCGATACGTTTCCGCGGGCAGCGCGGTACACGCGCAGACCTGCCGGACAGTTACTTTTTATAACATTTTTGGAGGAAATCAACATGGCTGCAAAAGGCACAATTTACGGGATCAACGGCCCGATCGTCTATATTGCCGGTGATTCCGGTTTTCAGATGAATGAGATGGTCTACGTCGGAGAGGCAAACCTCGTCGGCGAGGTCATCGGACTGACCTCCGAACGCACAACGATCGAGGTCTATGAGGAGACCACAGGTCTGAAGCCCGGAGAGCCGGTTACAGGAACAGGAGCTCCTGTCTCCGTCACACTTGCCCCCGGCATTATCACAAATATTTTTGATGGAATCGAACGTCCGTTAGCCGCTATCAAAAAATCCAGCGGCTATTATATTGACCGCGGTGTTCATGTAACATCCCTTGATACAGAAAAGAAATGGCAGACCCACATGACCGTAAAGCGCGGTGATCATGTCTACGGCGGCACCATCATCGCGGAGGTCTCGGAGACGAGAGCCATCACCCATAAAGTCATGATCCCGCCGGATCTGGAGGGCGATGTCCTCTCCGTTGTCTCCGACGGTGAATATACGATCAATGATACATTGATCACTCTTATGACAAAGGACGGAACAGAAAAAACCATCACCATGACCCAGAAATGGCCGATCCGTATCCCGCGTCCGACCGTAAAGCGTTATCCGGCATCCAAGCCGCTGATCACCGGCCAGAGGATCCTTGATACCCTGTTCCCGCTCGCAAAAGGCGGCACAGCGGCGATCCCGGGCGGATTCGGTACCGGAAAGACCATGACCCAGCACCAGATCGCCAAGTGGTCCGATGCCGATATCATCATCTACATCGGCTGCGGCGAGCGTGGAAATGAAATGACACAGGTTCTGGAGGAATTCAGCGAGCTGATCGACCCGAAGAGCGGAAACCCACTGATGGAACGGACCACGTTGATCGCCAATACCTCCAACATGCCGGTTGCCGCCCGTGAGGCGAGTCTTTACTCCGGCCTGACACTTGCAGAATACTACCGCGACATGGGATACAACGTAGCGATCATGGCAGACTCCACCTCCCGTTGGGCTGAGGCGCTCCGCGAGCTCTCCGGCCGTCTGGAGGAAATGCCGGCCGAGGAAGGTTTCCCGGCTTATCTGGCATCCCGGCTGTCCCAGTTCTATGAGCGTGCCGGAATGGTCCAGAACTTAAACGGAACGGAAGGTTCCGTATCCATCATCGGAGCCGTATCCCCGCAGGGCGGCGATTTCTCTGAGCCGGTCACACAGAATACCAAGCGTTTCGTCCGCTGCTTCTGGGGACTTGATAAGAACCTCGCCTACGCGAGACACTTCCCGGCGATCCAGTGGCTGACCAGCTACTCGGAATACCTCACGGATCTTTCTTCCTGGTACTCTGAGCATGTGGATAAAAACTTTGTCAATTACCGTAACCAGCTCGTCACGATCCTGAATCAGGAAAGCAGCCTGATGGAGATCGTAAAACTGATCGGATCCGATGTTCTCCCTGATGACCAGAAGCTCGTCCTCGAGATCGCCAAGGTTATCCGTCTCGGTTTCCTTCAGCAGAACGCTTTCCATAAGGAAGATACCTGCGTTCCGCTGAAAAAGCAGTTTAAGATGATGGAGATCATCCTTTATCTCTATAAAAAATCCCGTGCCCTCGTTGCCATGGGCATGCCGGTATCCGTCCTCAAAGAAGAAAAGATCTTTGAGAAGATCATTGCCATCAAATATGACGTCCCGAATGACCGTCTCGACATGTTTGACGACTATAAGAAGCAGATCGATGACTTCTACAATTCCGTCATCGAACGCAACGCATAAGGAGGCAGATCACAATGGCAGTCGAATATCTTGGCCTTAGTTCCTTAAACGGCCCTCTTGCCGTCCTCGAAGGCGTTTCCGGGGCATCTTATGATGAAATCGTGGAAATGACCGTCGACGGAAAAGAAAAGAAGCTCGGACGCATTATCGAGGCGTACGAGGATAAAGCCGTGATCCAGGTGTTTGAGAGCACCGGAAACATGGCATTGAAAAACACTCATACCCGTCTCACCGGACATCCAATGGAGATCGGCGTCTCCGCCGATATGTTAGGCCGTACCTTTGACGGTCTTGGAAATCCCATCGACGGTCTGGGACCGATCTTAGCTGATAAAAAACTGGATGTAAACGGAAAGCCGTTAAACCCGGTGGCCCGTGAATATCCGCGTAACTACATCCGTACCGGCATCTCCGCCATTGACGGTTTGATGACCCTGATCCGCGGGCAGAAGCTCCCGATCTTCTCCGGAAACGGACTTCCCCACGACCAGCTGGCAGCGCAGATCGTCATGCAGTCCTCTCTGGGAAACAATTCCGATGAAAAATTCGCCGTCGTATTCGCAGCTATGGGCGTCAAGTACGATGTTGCCGAATACTTTGAACGTACCTTCCGCGAGAGCGGCGTTCTGGACCATGTTGCCATGTTTATCAATCTGGCAAATGATCCGGTCGTCGAGCGTCTGATCACACCGAAGGTTGCCCTCACAGTCGCCGAATATCTGGCATTTGAAAAGGGCATGCATATCCTGGTCATCCTGACGGATATGACCTCCTACGCTGAGGCGCTGCGTGAGGTCTCCTCCTCAAAGGGCGAGATCCCGTCCCGTAAGGGATATCCGGGATACTTATACAGTGATCTGGCATCTCTCTATGAGCGCGCCGGAATCGTCGCCGGAGTCAACGGATCTGTCACACAGATCCCGATCCTTACCATGCCGAACGATGATATCACCCACCCGATCCCAGACCTTACCGGTTACATCACAGAAGGTCAGATCGTTCTGGACCGTAGCTTAAACGGTCAGTCCATCTACCCGCCGATCAGCGTGCTTCCGTCCCTGTCCCGTCTTATGAAGGACGGCATCGGTGAGGGATTTACCCGTGAAGATCATCAGGATGTGGCAAACCAGCTGTTTTCCTGCTACGCAAAGGTGGGCGACGCGAGAGCCCTCGCATCTGTTATCGGTGAAGATGAGCTCTCCCCGATCGATAAAAAGTATCTGGAATTCGGCCGGGAATTTGAAAAACGGTTCATCGGACAGGATATCCATGACAACCGTACCATCATCGACACCTTAAACATCGGCTGGGAGCTTTTAGGACTTCTTCCGAGAGAAGAGCTCGACCGTATTGACACGAAGATCTTAGACAAGTATTATAAACCTGCAGACGCCGCTTCAGACGCTTCATAAGGAGGGGATCTCATGAATCCGAACACATTCCCCACCAAGGGAAATCTGATCCTTGCGAAAAACTCCCTCGCCCTTGCGACTCAGGGGTACGGACTGATGGATAAAAAGAGGAACATCTTGCTGCGGGAACTTATGGGCCTGATCGATCAGGCAAAAGCGATCCAGTCCGAGATCGATTCCACTTTTACCGCCGCCTACAAGGCACTCCAAAAGGCCAATATCGAGATGGGAATCCACTATGTGGAGGAGATCGCAGGTTCACTTCCCGTCACGGATGATATCCGGATCAAGGCGCGCAGCATCATGGGAACGGAGATCCCGCTTGTCGAGTATACACCGTCAAAAGATGAAAAACCGCCTTATTCGTTTTACAGCACCAGCGATTCGCTGGACGAGGCACGGATCGCCTTCGAGCGCGTGAAGGAACTGACCGCAGACCTCGCAACCGTGGAGACATCCGCCTACCGTCTTGCCGAGAGCATTAAGAAGACCCAGAAGCGGGCTAATGCACTAAAGAACATCACGATCCCGTCATACCAGGCACTTGTGAAGGACATCACCAACGCCCTGGAGGAAAAGGACCGCGAGGAGTTCACAAGACTAAAAGTAATCAAACGGAGTACCACGAAATGACAAAACAAGCAACGGCTATTACTTATGCCGCCGGAATTTTTACTGCGTTCTGGCTGATCATCGCGTTCCTTATCACGTCCGTTGAGGCAGTCACCTACTGGACACCAGGATATTATGAGAAGGAATACACGAAATATCAGGTTCTGAATGATCTTCCTGAGATGAACATGGATGATCTTTTAGATGTTACCGATGAAATGATGGCATTTCTTCGCGGAAAGCGTGAAAACCTTCACGTATACACCACCATGGGCGGGGAATACCGGGAATTTTTTAATGACCGGGAGATTGCCCACATGGAGGACGTGCGGGGACTCTTCATTGGCGGCCTGTGGCTTCGCCGGATCGGGATCCTGATCACCCTATGCTTCGCGTCCCTGGCTTATTTCTGGGGACATAAGAGTGCGGAGCGGACCGCGGCGTTAAAACGCCTGATCCCGAAGTCCCTCTGCATCGGCACCGGCGCAGTCTTTGCCGTGTCTTTAGTTTTGATCGGCATTATATCCACAGACTTTACGAAATATTTTATTGTTTTCCACAAAATCTTTTTCAACAATGATCTGTGGGTCCTCGATCCACGCACCGATATGCTCATCAACATCGTTCCGGAAGGTTTCTTTTTCGATACCGCCGCCCGGATCGCGATGGTGTTTGCAGGGATCGTTATGGTATTTTTTGTTGGAAATCTGGTATTATATAAAAGAGCCGGCAGATAGATCTGTCGGCTCTTTTTATATCATTTATCGGTTGCAGCCCGGTCTTCAAACTGCTATAATCCATAGTACGAGTACTGTGATCATTCAATCCTTCACAATTACAGGCAAAAATCCATTCCTGATCGGCTGTGCCGATGGGATTTGAGACATCAAAACAGCCGCCACGTCGGGTAAACATGGCGGCAATTTTTTCAAGGAGTTCCATGAAACGAATTTTAAGTATTTTTCTCTGTCTGACGCTGATCCTCGGCTTTTGTCCAGGACAGACGGCATATGCGGCGGCTGAGTGGCCGTCGGAGATCTCGATCTCGGCGGACGGCGGGATCTTAATGGACATCAATTCGGGAGCGGTTTTGTTTGAGAAGAACAGCCATGAACCGTATTATCCGGCAAGTATCACAAAGATCCTGACGGCACTGATCGTGATTGAAAACTGTGGGCTTGATGAGACCGTGACGTTCTCCAACACAGCGGTGAACTCTCTTGAGCCGAACTCCTCCATTCTGGGGGCCCGCGCCGGAGATACGTTAAGTGTCCGGGACTGTCTTTATGCCCTGCTTTTACAGTCCGCGAATGAGGTTGCAAACGCTCTGGCCGAACACTGCGCAGGCAGTATTGATGCTTTTGCGGAGAAGATGAATGAGAAGGCGGCGGAGCTTGGATGTACGGACTCCCATTTCGCAAACCCGAGCGGTCTGAATGATCCGAACCACTATGTGTCCGCTTATGACATGGCACTGATCGCGAAGGCGGCGTTTAATAATCCGACATTTGTAGAGGTTGATTCCACAACGTACTATGACGTTCCTGCCGGGAAATTAAAGCAGTACCCGGATGGCTGGCGCTACTACGCCCACCACAGAATGCTGCGGCGGAATGATTCCCTTTATTACGACGGTGCCATCGGCGGAAAGACCGGTTACACCTTGCTTGCGGGAAATACATTGGTGACATGCGCGGAGCGCGATGGAATGAAGCTCATAGCTGTCGTTCTCAATGGTCACCAGACCCATTATTCCGACACAAAAGCACTGTTTGACTATGGATTTAAAAATTTCAAGTCCGTTCCGGTTGCGGATCAGGACAGCACTTACAGCAAGGTGGCTGATGATCTGACGATCTCCGGGATCTTTTCCGGGAGTGCTACAAGACTCACGGTAAATAAAAACAGCGCGGTGACTTTACCTGCGGATGGGAGCTTCTCCGATGTGACTTCCACACTGGACTACGACCTGACTGACGATGCACCGGATGGGGCGATTGCACGGATCGATTACCGCTATGGGGATAAGCTTGTGGGACAGGCTTATCTGGAGGCGACTGTGACACAGGGATATGTACCCGGAGCAGTGAATCAGAGCACGGATACCGCGGAGACTGAGACTGTGGCTGAAACCGTTCCTTCTAAGGCACCTGACAAGGAAACCGAACCTTCCTCTAAAAAAACGGGCAGCAATAAGACATCCTGGACCTCCTCTCCTGCTTTCGGCATTGTTAAGAAAGTCCTGATCGCTGCCGCTGTCATCGGAGTCATTGGCGGCGCCGTCTTCGGAATCATGATCTATCAGGAAAACAAGGCCCAGAACGAGCGTTTTCTCCGTCATCAGCGGCGCGAAAAACGTTTAAAGGAATGGGGATATTCTTCCACAGAATTTGATATGATCATGGAAAAGCACTTAAGATCCAAGTCTGGGATTAAGCAGCCGGGATTCCGGGAGCGGCTCAGAGATCGTTTTCGGAGACGATAAGTTTTATTTTATGTAAACTAAAAGAGCAGATGTATGCTTTTCGAAGCAATACCTCTGCTCTTTTTCTATCTTTTCACATCCGTTTGTTCAGGAGCAAAGTGCTCCATTGCTGCCATATCTTCCGGGCTGCAGCCTTTATTCCACTCCATGGAGTTTCTTCTGCCTGCTTTTCTCCGCACGGCGGATCCGGGCCTCCTCTTTTTTCAGGAAAACAGCTTCTGCACCTTCCTCATCCACCGGTTTTACTGTCTTTACAGCAAAGACTCTGCCGTCCTCCGACTTTTTCATCCGGATTTTTCCTTTCATCATACCGTGTTCCGGACATGTTGCAAGACACAGATAATAGCGCTGTCCTGAGGAAAACCAGCGGATCTTCTTCCGCAGCATCCGACGGCATTTCGTGCAGATGATATCCGTCACCCGCTTTTCCTCCATCGCCTCCTCCTTCGTGTCAAACATCTGTGACACGAACTTCGTGTACTCCGGGAACCGCAGCGTGAACTCCTCATCCTCGCTCTCCGGCGGCAGATAATAATCTACGGACACATAATCTTTCACGGAATCAAAATCCATCGCCTGCAGCACGCGCCCCGTATATTCCGCGTCCCCCAGTGCCCGGTGGAATGGCGCGTCCACATCAAGCGCAAAGGACTCCACCGCTTCATCAAGCGAAATTCTCGCCTTTCCGTCCTGATAGCACAGGCTGTACAGTTTCTGGACATCATAAAAAAGGAACGGTTTCGGGAACGGGATCGTCATCCCATGATAGACCATGTTCCTCTGCAGTTCCGTAAGGTCCATACTTCCCCAGGTGCAGAATATGCAGTCCTCTCCGCACCATTTAAGGAAATCCTCCATTACCGCCGCAAACGGCTCTCCATCCCGCTCTAACTCTTCGATGGAAACATGGGTCACCTCAGAGATGATCCGGTGCATCTGGCGGTACACGCAGGGACGGATGATCCGGTGAAACTCCGCGACCTTCTCACGCTCTTCATTCAGTTTTACTGCTCCGATCTCAAAGATCTCAAAAGGAAGCCGCTCCACAGACGCTTCTTTACCGCCCGGGTTCTGGTTCCATTCCAAATCAAATACAATAAAATTTTTCATAATACAAGAGTATAGCACAGTTTTTTCTGCCCGTCACTGAGAAAATTGTTGCTGTACACGGGCAGGGATCAGTCGCTTACTTTTTTCTTGCACTCTGTTTCAAATAATCCTATAATAAGCATAGTTTGAGATAGAAAAACTACAGCAACAGCGTTTCCGCCTCTGTAGGATCACTCAGGTAAGACCATCTGCTTCTGATCTGGTGCTTTTATCTGGAGATTTGCTGCGCTGGAACGCGGAAAGGATTCTTATCATGAAACACATCACAGGACTTGCGCATATCGCGCTTTTCACAAAGGATCTTGAAACATCCATAAAATTCTACGAATGTCTCGGTGGAAAAGTCACTGGACAGGCTGATGTCCAGAAGCCGCTTGGAACTAACCACATCAAGATCGTCAGCATGCCGGGCTTTGACCTCGAGATCATCGAGCCACATGACGGCACTGATGTGACCGCCCAGGGCGGTCTCTTCCCGCACATCGCAATCGAAGTCAATGACATCGACGCTGCCATCGCAGACTTAAAGGCAGCCGGGATCACAAGCTTCCGGGGCGGTGTCGACAAGGCAGCTGACCTCCCGATCTTCGGCGGCATCCGCAACGCGTTTTTTATCGGACCGAACGGAGAACAGCTGGAGCTTTTACAGCATCTGTAAAATTCGGTTGACCGCAGATAATGCGGATCACTGTAATTTAAGTACATAAGTAAAGTCCCCGGATAAGGAACTACTGCAGCTGGTCAACTGGCCGATGGCACATTCCCTATCCGGGGGCTTTTTATCTTATCCCAATAACGCCTTCAAATCCTCCTCCGGCGTTGTCACCGGCCCGATTCCATAATTTTCCACAAGGAAATTCAAGATATTCGGGGAGAGGAACGCCGGTAAGGACGGGCCGAGGCGGATATTCCTGATCCCAAGATGCAGGAGTGTCAGGAGAATACACACTGCCTTCTGCTCATACCAGGAGAGCACGAAGGACAGCGGAAGCTCGTTCACCTCGCACCCAAACGCCTCAGCCAGCGCCATAGCCACCTTGATGGCACCGTAGGCATCGTTGCACTGGCCCATGTCCATGATCCGCGGGAGACCGCCGATATTTCCAAGGTCCAGATCATTAAAGCGGAACTTGCCGCACGCCAGTGTCAGGACAATGCTGTCCGCCGGAGTCTGCTTTACAAAATCCGTATAGTAGTTTCTTCCCGGCTTCGCGCCATCGCAGCCCGCAACGAGGAAGAAATGTCTGATCGCGCCGGATTTTACCGCGTCGATGACCTGATCAGCCATGGAAAGGATCGTTCCATGGCCGAATCCTGTCATGACCTGAGTTCCGCCGTTGATTCCCGTAAACTGGCGGTCTTCCTGATATCCGCCGAGTTCCAGCGCCTTCTCGATCACCGGGGTAAAGTCTTTCTCATCATCGATATGAACCATTCCCGGATATGCTACGACCTCCGTCGTGAACACGCGGTCCGCGTAGGATTTCTTCGGCGGCATCAGGCAGTTTGTGGTAAAGAGGATCGGAGCCGGAATATCCGCAAATTCCTTCTGCTGATTCTGCCATGCAGTTCCGAAATTGCCCTTTAACTGCGGATACTTTCTGAGCTCCGGGTAAGCGTGGGCCGGCAACATCTCGCCGTGGGTGTAGATGTTAACGCCTTTTCCCTCTGTCTGCTTTAAGAGAAGCTCCAGGTCCTTGAGGTCATGTCCCGTCACAACGATAAACGGTCCTCTTTCTACTACAAGCGGTACGCTGACCGGGATCGGAGTCCCGTAAGTTCCCGTGTTTGCTGCGTCCAGCATCGCCATGCAGGTGAGGTTCACCTCGCCGACCTTCAGGACCGTCGGGAGCAGGCTTTCGACGGTGCCGTCTTTTGCGATCTCCCGGAGTCCCGTTAAGAAGAACTGGTTTACCGTCTCATCAGATGCCCCCAGCATCAGCGCATGGTACGCGTACGCCGCCATACCCTTTAATCCGAACAGGATCAGGGATTTCAGGGAGCGGATATCAGGGTCCATGTCCCACAGCAGACCGAGATTATAATCATCCGTATCTTGCACACTTGCTGCCGCACCTGACTCTCCCGCTGCCTTTTCGCGCGGTCCTGCACTTTTCTTCACCGGCGCTGCGAGCAGCCGCTCCTTCTCCCTGTGCGTCTTCTCAATCTGCGCCCGGATCGCGTCATCATCAAAGCTTACATTCGTAAGTGTCGTAAAAAGCCCCTCGATCACCGTGCGGTACACTCGATCTCCCGGACATTCCACGCCTTCTGCCGCTTTCGCAAGCCCGATCATCGCACCTACAAGCTGGTCCTGCAGCCTTGCTGTCTCCGCCGTCTTTCCGCAGACACCCGTGCTCCCGGTACATCCCGCGCAGCCTGCGGTCTGCTCACACTGATAACAGAACATTTTTTGATCCATTTCATATACCTCCATATATTTCCCCGACTCTTCCCGCGTGACTCCAGGCAGCCCATACAAGCAGCCAACATTGTCTTCGCAGTTTTGCCGATCTCAAATTATCCTGACACGCCTGCCGTCCCTGCGGCAGCCATAACCGATAAGTCATCATGTTTCCCTGTCCGGCACCGCCGAACCATGTACGCATTATATCCGCGAAATCAGCTTTCGTATGTTGTAATTACAACATTTTTAAACAGACCACCTGGAAATAATTTCCATACGTCCACCTCTCACACTTTTCGCAGACCAGAACGGAGCCAGCCGCTCTTTATAATTTCCTGTGCAAATCAGGAATTTTCAGAACTTTAAAATCCATAAATTTCGCTTTTCTTTACATCCATAAACGTTTATAATGGAACAAATGCTTTATGAAAGGATTCAGATTATGTTTCGTATTCTTTCCGCTTTCAGGCGGTTAAATTCATTTCAGATCATTGTTTTAGGCTTTGCCTTCGTGATCTTGCTCGGCGCCGGCATCCTGATGCTGCCGGTATCCTCCGCGGACGGAAGCTGGACTCCATTTGTAAACGCCCTGTTTACTTCCGTCACCTCCGTCTGCGTGACCGGTCTTGTGGTCTGTGACACCGGAACCTACTGGTCTTCCTTTGGACATGCCGTAATTCTGCTTCTGATCCAGACCGGCGGTCTCGGCGTTGTGACGATCTCCGCTTCCTTTACGATCCTCTCCGGAAAGAAGATCGGTCTTTCCCAGCGGAGTATCATGGCGGAATCGGTCGCTGCCCCTCAGCTCAGAGGAGTTGTCCGCCTGACCGGTTTTATTGTAAGAGTCACTCTCGGTATCGAACTGATCGGCGCTCTCCTGATGGCACCTGTATTCTGCCGCGATTTTGGTCTTTTCCGGGGACTCTGGATGTCTTTATTCCACTCCGTATCCGCATTCTGCAACGCTGGAATCGATCTGCTTGGTGTCCGGGGAGCATATTCCTCCCTGACATCCTACGCATATGACCCGCTGATCAATCTCGTGATCATCCTGCTTATCGTGATCGGCGGAATCGGTTTTCTGACCTGGGATGATATTTACAGAAACCGGCACCATATTTCCCGATACCGGATGCAGAGTAAGGTCATCCTCTCCTACTCGCTGGCACTGATCTTTATCCCGGCTATCCTCTTCTTTTTTCTGGAATTTCAGGATATCCCGGCCGGAAAACGGATCCTTGTATCCTTATTCCAGTCGGTGACAACGCGAACTGCCGGTTTTAATACAGCGGATCTTTCCTCCATGCGGGAATCCGGCCAGTTCCTTATGATCCTTCTCATGCTGATCGGAGGAAGTCCGGGATCCACCGCCGGCGGAATCAAGACGACCACTCTGGCCGTTCTGATCTCCTGCGCGACTGCTGTCTTTGCCAGAAAGGACAGCCCGGAAATGTTTAAACGGCGCATTATCCCCGATATTGTCGCCACAGCGATCGCGATCCTTTTCATGTATACAAGCCTCGGTATCCTGTGTGCCATGACGCTCAGCATTCTGGAAAGCCTGCCTCTTATACCGTGTCTGTTTGAGGCGATTTCTGCGCTTGCTACGGTAGGCTTGAGCTTCGGGATCACCCCGACACTTTCCGTTCCATCGAAGCTGATCCTGATCACATTTATGTTCATCGGCCGTGTTGGCGGGCTCACGATCATCTACGCGACCATGTCCGGTTACAGGATCCGGTGCGGAAAATTCCCGCAGGAAAAAATTTCCGTCGGATAATAGATAATATATTTAAGGAGAAAGTTATGAAATCAATTCTTTTGATCGGCCTCGGCCGTTTTGGAAAACATGTTGCCATGCATCTTCACAACCTCGGACATCAGGTCATGGCCGTTGACAGTACGGAGGAACGCGTCAACGCAGTCCTTCCCTATGTGACGGAAGCACAGATCGGTGACAGTACAAATGAGTCCTTCCTTTCCTCTCTGGGAATCCGCAATTTTGATGCCTGCATCGTCGCGATCGGCGATAACTTCCAGAGTTCCCTTGAAACAACGTCACTCTTAAAGGAGCTCGGAGCAAAGCTCGTTGTCTCCCGCGCTTCCAGTGATGTTCACCAGAAATTTCTTCTGCGGAACGGTGCCGATCAGGTCGTCTACCCGGAACAGCAGCTTGCGAAATGGACTGCGATCCGCTTCAGCTCCAACCACATTCTTGATTTTGTCAATCTGGAAGGCGACTACGATATCTATGAGGTAGATCTTCCGGAACGCTGGGTCGGTATGAGCGTAGGTGAGATCGATATCCGGAAAAAATACGGCATCAACATCATTGCCGTCCGGCGAAACGGCACTCTGGATTTCTCCGTCAAGCCGGAAACCGTCTTTGAAGACGGCGATACGATCCTGGTTCTCGGACAGTATCGGGATCTGCAGAAATGCTTTAAGATTTAATATCCTGTTTGCTCCAGTGCGCGCCTGCGAAACCTGCCGCCCGGCAGCTTCTTTCGTATGCATGGCAGCATAAAAAGCCATTTTATGGATATCTCCTGAATTTCAGGACTTTCCCATAAAATGGCTTTTTATTGACATTTTGTAACTGTTCAGTAGGTCTGCGCACTTGCTGCGCTGACCGTAAGAAAACATAGGCTGAAGGGCAAAAATCCCATCAGCGAAGCTGATCTGGAATGGATTTTTGCGTGTAACTATGAAGGTACTGAATAGTTACGACATTTTTATTTCACATCTGTTATTTATCTATCCACATATTCCCCATAGGCGATCAGCGGATCCCCTGTCTTCACGCCAAGACCTACCGTCTGATACAGAACGATTCCCGGATAGTCTGCCCGATACTCCCGTAAAAGGTTTCCCCAGATATCTCTCACCGTTCCCAGAACCGCACCTCCCGCGAACGTATCTCCTGCGGAAAATACCGGATACCACAATCCATCTGTCTCTGCCTCCAGATACTCTGCTCTGGTCACATTTTTCTGCTGCACAGTATGAACCTCTTCACCGGAAAGAAGTCCCATGCGGATCATAATATTCTTCACATCCCGCTTATATGCCTGAACTTCGCTGTCCGTAAATCTTCCGCCGCCTCCGCGCTCCATGAGGATCGCAGGAAGACCTCTTTGGCAAGCGCTGCTATACGCGCCGGTGGTCGCTGTGGAGCTGGCACGCACTTCCATATCCGCTGCCATTGCCATGTTCTCAGAGACTCTGGCAATCTTTTCTCCTGCCGCAACATTATAATAGACAAACGGCATAACCTCTTCACTGGTATCACCCGCATGAAGATCGATATAAAAATCAGCTTTCGCCTGCAACTCTTCCGTGATCGTCCACGCGATCCGCTCCGACAATGTCCCATCCTTTTTCCCCGGGAATACCCGGTTCAGATTTTTTCCATCTTCAGGCACGAAAAAGCGCACATAATCCCGGAATGCTGAAGGATTTGCCACATGAAGGCAGATCACATTCCCCGCAGTATCCTTGGGATCAAGCTCTCTGGAAAGCTCGGAAAGCGCCTGCACGCCGATATATTCCGCTCCATGGACTCCCGCTGATATCATCATTGTAGGTCCTTCCTTTGCCCCGCAGATAAGTGTTAGCGGAAGTTTCTGTCCGCCGCCTTCTATTTCCAGCCACCCAGTCTTCTTTTCTCCTGCTTCTGCACAGATCATTCCGATCTCCAGCATATTTCTGCCACCTCCTGAGCATATTTTCTGCTGCGCACTGTAACTGTTCAATGCCCTCACAGCTACTATGCACTTTCTTCACTTTCTTTTACGTCCATTTCACCATCGTACTCTTCATCAAACTCAATAATGGAATCCAGCAGCTTTCGCGCATACACATCCGTGGTCTGCGCGATCCGGGATACCGGGATATGTTCCGTGATCCGTCCTTTATATAGGAACATGACTTCGTCGCAGAGATATGTGACTGATGTAAGGTCGTGGGTGATAAACACATACGTCAGCCCCAGTTTCTCCTTCAGCTCCTTTAAGAGATCCATCACCTGTACCTGCGTGTGCGCGTCGAGGGATGAGATCGCCTCATCAAACAGGATAAACTCCGGCTCACACGCCACGGCACGGGCGATGCAGACACGCTGAAGCTGTCCCCCCGAAAGCTCATGCGGAAAACGGTCGAGAAACGTCTCATCCAGGCCGACTAACTCCAAAAGTCTGCAGTATTCCGCGCTCCGGTCCGTTTTTTTTCCGTTCTTCCGTTCCTTCACCCGGATTCCTTCCGCCAGAATATCCCGGATCCTGAACCGCGGATTTGCAGATGTCGTATAATCCTGGAATACAACGCTGAGCATGTTCTGAAGATTCTTCTTTCCATCTCGTGACGCATACACATTTTTCCCTTCCAGCAGGTATTCCCCGCTGTCCGGCTTTAACAGACCGCAGATCACCCGTCCAAGCGTCGATTTTCCACTTCCAGATTCACCTAAGATTCCAAGGCAGCTTCCTTTGGGGATCGAGAGTGACACATCAAACAGTACCTGTGTCCTGCTGACACCAAAGATCTTTTCCTGCCGCTCACTGCGAAAGCTGACGCAGATATCTCTCATCTGGATCATGCCGCACCTCCATTCTCATGTCCAATGCTTTCCCTGTATTTTTTCATGACCGCCGACCGTTTTTCCACCAGAAGTCTCGTATATGGATCTGACGCATGATGCAGGATATGGGAAAAGCTTCCCCGGTCCGCGATCATTCCGCTGTTCATGACCACAAGGTCGTCCGCAACCTTAGAGATCGCACCGAGATCGTGGGTGATAAAGATCATCGCCGTATCATGCTCTTTCTTGATCCGGACAAATTCTTCCAGGATCTCATACTGGGTGATCGAATCGATGGCCGTTGTCGGTTCATCCGCGATCAGAAGTGCCGGTTTTAATGCCATCGCGATCCCGATCATGATCCTCTGCAGCATGCCGCCGGAGAGCTGATGCGGGTATTTTTGAAGCGCCTCCTCCGGATTGCGGATCCGCATGCGTTCCAGTGTCTCCAGTGACTTCTCTCGGATCTCGTTCGCATTCCAGTCCGTGTGTGTCGCAAATGTCTCCCCGATCTGGCTTCCGATTCGGTAGAGTGGGTCAAAACACGTCATCGGGTTCTGTAGGACGACAGCGATCTCGCTTCCACGGATCTTTCTCATGGACTCCCCACTTTCCTTTAAGAGATCCTTTTCCCCAAACCAGGCATGACCGGAGACGGAGAAATTCTTATCGAGAAGTCCCAGCATCGCCTTGATGCTCATGCTCTTTCCACTTCCCGATTCTCCCAGGATTCCAAGGCATTCCCCTCGCTGAACCTCAAAGTTTACATGGCGGACAAGCTCTTTTTCCGGTCTGCGCGGGATCTTCAACGTTACGCACAAGTCTTCCGCCCGCATCACTGTGCTCATACATTCACCTCCTTCGGATCAAGAACATCCCTCAGCGCGTCTCCCATCAGGTTGAAGGCAGATACCAGGATCACGATCGCGACACCAGGAACGATCATCTGGGTCGGATTGCTGGTGAGGACATTTTTTGCCTCATTTAACATCGCCCCCCACTCCGGTGTCGGTGCCTGTACACCGAGTCCCAGGAATGAAAGCGTGGAAATATTGATGATCGCCCAGCCCACATCGAGTGACGCGAGAACCGCAAGATCTGCCGCGATGGACGGCACCAGATGGCGGAACAGGATGAATCTCTCCGGAGTTCCCACGCATCTGGAAAACTGGACGAAATTGCGGTCTCTGTGCTGCATGACTCCGGTCCGGATCATTCGTGCATACCAGGCCCACTTGATGAACACATTTGCAAGGATCACATTCTGGACATTGATGCCGAGAAGCGCCACCACCGCAAACACCATGATCTGGCTTGGGAAGGAAAGCATGACGTCGACCGTCCGCATGATGATCTCCTCCGGGATTCCACGGAAATATCCCGCCAAAAGTCCCATAAGAGCCCCAAGACCGATGGTTCCAAGCATCGTCAGGACTGCCAGCCCCAGTGTCGGGCGGATCCCATAGATCATTCTCGAAAGAATGCAGCGGCCAAGATTGTCCGTTCCAAGCGGATATTCAGCCGAAAATCCGGCAAATTTGTTGAGGATGTCCGTTTCATACGGATCGTTCGGCGCAATAAACGGGGCGAAGATCCCCACAAGCGCTGTGAGGAGAACGATCGCCACGGTGAACATTGCAGTCCTGTTATGTAAAAAGCGCTGAAGCATTAATGTTCCTCCCTTCTCATACGCGGGTCTGATACCGTCTGTAAAATATCGAATAACAGATTGAAAACGACAAACAGGACTCCGATCAGAAGCACGTATGTCTGGATCACCGGATAATCCCGGTTAAAGATCGAGCTGATACAGAGTGTTCCAAGTCCCGGCCATGCAAACACATTTTCCACCACGATCGTTCCTGAGATCAGCTGCGGAATGCTCATTCCGACTGCAACGATACAGGTGTGCATGGAGTTTTTCAGGATATGTTTTACAAGGATCAGCTTCTGGGGCAGTCCCCTGACATTCGCGTAAAGGACATAATCCTGCTTCATATTTTCCAGCATGTTGTTGCGGATCAGACGGATATATGTAGAAATATAGCTGAGTGACACCGTAAATGCCGGGAGGATCAGATGTTTCCATGTTCCGTTTCCGCTTGTCGGAAGAAGATCCAGCCTGATCGATACAAGCCACATGAGAAGAAGTCCCACCCAGTATGCCGGCATCGCCGTTGTCATAAAGACGATGGCTCTCATGATCTTATCGAACCATCCATCTTTATAGACAGCGCAGAGGAAACCGATCGGCAGACTTAAAAGGATCACCATCACGAAGGAAACTCCCGCCAGCTGGAGTGTCGCAGGCATGCATCTTGCCAGTTCACCCGCCACAGTTCTTTTCGGATTTACATAACTGATCCCAAAATCTCCCCGCAGGCAATCCGCAAGCCAGGAAAAGTACCGCACAAGATATGGCTTATCAAGTCCTAATTCCGCACGGACTTCCGCAATAGCCTCTTCTGTTATGATCGGCACCTGACGGACACGCAGCGCTACCTCCGCCGGATCTGACGGGATCAGGTTGATAAATACAAAGCATACAAATGAAATCACGATCAGAAGCGGGATCGCTGAAAGGACTCGCTTAATGACGTATTGTTTCATGAAATGAAAATCTCCTTTCCTTTTTCGAACATCAAAAAAACTCCAGGTATATGCACAACAAGCCGCCCGGATGGACGGCCTGTCAGATCGGGCTTTATCTCAGTCTCCGACTGAGATAAACGCTCCGCGAGGATGCGCAGTGATTCTGTAAAGAATATGTCAGCTTGCGCTGACCGGAATCACGCGCCAAGTCTCACGGACGTTCGACTTGAATTTTTACTCAAAATAGAAATCCGCAAACGGAACTTCGTACTGGGTCTGTGTGAAATGGAATCCCTGAAGGTCTGAGCGGTAGATCGCCTTGTTGCACTCGTAAGTGAGCGGAATGTATACCGCATCCTCATGAAGTCTTGTCAGGACAAATGTGTAAAGTTCCTGGCGTTTTGTCTCATCGGTGGATACAAGAATATCCGTGATCGCCTGGTCGATATCCGCCTTATCTTCAAGTCCGAGCTGCGCTGCATAGTCACCGTAAACCGGTGCGCGCATCGCTGCCAGGGAAGACTGCGGATCATACGGCGTACCCCAGCAGATATTGAATACCATGTCGAAGTTACCGGCTTTCATATTGTCGCGATAGGACTGTTCTTCCTCTCCGTGGATATTTAAGGAAATTCCGATCTTCTGGTATTCACTCTGCAGATACTCAGCGATTGCTTTCTCTGTTACGCTGTCACTGTTGTAAAGAAGATCGATGTTTAACTTCTGACCGTCTCTTTCACGGATCTTGTCCGCTCCAACGACCCATCCGGCTTCGTCTAACATACTCTGGGCAAGCTCCACATCGTATACGTACGGCTCAAGGTCGATATCGCAGTATGGAACTGTTTTCGCAAACAGAGTGTCTGCCGGCTGCTCAAGTCCATAGAAGATGCCGTCGGAAATTGCCTGCTTATTTGTCGCGTGCTGGAGTGCCTGACGCACTTCCTTATCCGCAAGGACATCTCTCGTCGTGTTTAATACGATCTGACGGGTAGATGTCGGGTCAGACAGGGAGACTGTGAATTTATCGTTTCCTGTATACTGGTTGATAGCGTCCGCGTCGATCATGTTTTTACCGAAAATCATGTCGATCTCGCCTTTCTCCAGCGCAAGGATTCTCGTCTGGTTATCCGGGATCACCTTAACTGTGATCTTTTTGATCTTCGGCTGTTCACCCCAGTAATTTTCATTTGCCTCAAAAACGGCATATTCGTCTGTCACAAAGTCAGTCAGCACATACGGACCTGTTCCGATATACGCGTTGACTCCGTCCTTTGTGCTTCCGTCCTTCATCGCCTTCGGAGAGATCATGGCGAACGGTCTTGTAACACCAAGCTCTGTTAAAAGCGGGTAGTACGGCTCTGAGAGTTCGATCACGAAGGTCTTATCATCCGGTGCCGATACGCCCACGAGAAGATTCATCATCTCCAGCCATGTATGACGGTCCTTGTTCTCAATAATCGCGTCAAAGTTTGCCTTGATCGCGTTTGCGTCGCAAACTTCCCCGTCGGAGAATTTCACGCCGTCACGGATGTGGAATGTATAGGTCTTTCCATCATCACTGATGTCCCAGGACTCCGCCAGGCATCCCTCATATCCATCTGCCGTAATGTTTACAAGTGTCTCATAAAGCATCTCCTGGGCATACATTTCTCCTGCATAGAGATGCGGATTTAAGTCGCGGATGTCGCGATAGTTTACAAATACAAGTTCTTCTTTTGCTTCAGAAGAACCGGTTTCCGATGCTGCGGCACTTGTTTCCGTTCCTGCTGCCGTTGTTGTCTCCGCTGTGTTTCCTGCTCCGCCGCATCCGGCCAGGGATGCCGCCATAAGACCTGCCAGGCACAGGCTAAGTACTCTTTTTTTCATGTTGTCCTCCTCTTGAGTATGTGTGGGGGATCTTTGCATTTTTACAATCCCCGCTTGTGTCTGTTTTTCGCAGGAATTACTATACCACGGTTAGTTTAAACTTACCAATGCTATTTCATGGGGGATCAGTTATAACAAAAGCGTATAGCAATGAGGATTTTTTATATGATATCACTCATATAAATACCATCTGCTATACGCTTTTCATTTCAAGTCGAACGTCCATGAGGTCTGGCGCGTGATTCTGGTCAGCGTAAACTAATTTATTCTTCACAGAATCACTGCGCATCCTTGCGGATATCCATTCCAGATCGGTTCCGTCAACAGGATTTTGGAGTTCAAATACGCAGGCCTGCTGAACCGTTACTGACTGACATCATCACTGTAAATAAGTCTTCAATTTCCCCAGATACTGCTCTGCCTCCGCAGACAGCGAGGCATTCTCCGCCGCCACATATCCGAATGCCAGGAACGGTTCACAGTCCTCAATTTTAAGTGCTTTGATCCCGTATTTCTGATAGCCTGACGGGACGATATCGATCCCCAGACAGCACACATCAGAATGCAGGAGCAGGTTATTGATCATGTAATCACTGTTTGTATAAAACCTGTCATTCATATGCTGTTCCGAAACAAATGCGCCGACACTGATCCTCTCGATATGGTGTTCCATTGCAAAAAAATCTTCTGTTTCTGTCACGAACTTCATGCCCTTCAATTCGGAAAATCGGATAGACTCCCGTTCATATAACGGATGGTTTTCCCCCACATAAACACAGATTCCCCTAAGCGCCAGCTTATAAAATTCCAGTTTTTTATGCCACATGATATGCTGGAAACACGGCATCTGCGCTTCTGCGAAATAGACGATCCCGATCTCTGAGATCCTTGCCGCCACGTTATCTGTGATCTCCTCCACAGTTCCTTCCCGATATTCATATTTTATCTGCTCTCCACATCCCTGATACAGCTGCACCATCAGTTTTGTGAGCAGGCCGCTCCTGTAACCGGACACCGAAAATCTTCTCCCGTTCGGCCGCTCCGACATCGAGCGGATTACATTGGAGTGTTTTAGAATGCTCATCGCATGACCATAGAGCTCTTCCCCCTGTGGTGTCATCTTGATTCCCTTGTTGCTTCTCTCCAGAAGCGTCACATGCAGCTCTTTTTCCAGACTGTTTAACACGCGGCTTACATTCGGCTGTGTTGTATATAATTTCTCTGCCGCGCGGTTCAGGCTCCCATACTCCACCGCCGCCGCAAAATATTCCAGTTGTTTGATCTCCATTTTATTATTTTCCTGTAACCATTCAGTACCTTCACGGTTACCTTTTCCTTTCCATTCACAAGTACATGCTGCAGCACAGTTGTCTGTGTGATATGTTAGCATAAGCTAACTCATGCGGCAAGCTCTTTTTCCATTTCTGTTTTGCCGATCCATGTCTCGACCATCGGAAAACATCGTTACATTTTTCTTGATAATGCCGCTGATTTTGATAAAATATAATTATCTACGACAGAGGAGTGACAGCCATGGTTACATTAAATGATTATCTTTATTCCGGCGATACCATGTTCAAAATTTTAAAAAACTACAGCCAGGACCTGAAGAAAGAGGCAAAATGCACCGGCAATGAGATCGACCTGATGCATGCGAACTTTCTGCTCCAGATCCGGGAGCTGCTCGAGCACAATGATTTCCTTACTGCCCAGTCCCAGAAGATCCGGGAATTCTATATCCATATGACAAAGGAATATCCGCTCCTGGCCTTCAACTTTAAAGGGCGCATCAAATCCCTGATCCGCTCGGAGGCAAAGTTCAACGGTTACATCGTCGAATATATCTACGATTACTATATGGAAAATAAGGCCTATCCGTCGATCTCCGAACTCAAGCAGCGCCTCAGCTGTTTTCGGGATCTGATCGCATACCGGATCGTGACCTCCCTGCCGAAATGTTACCTGAAACCTGACGAATCTCAGGAAGAAGCTGACCTCCGATACCTCTACCAGATTGCCAACGAACTTCCGGGCTTTCTCGAAGAGCGGGGATTTACCGCGGAACCGGCCTACGGCGTGAAGAAAAGCACCTCGCCGTTATTAAACGATGATGTGAAGCCTTACTACCGTGACTATATCTGTGGAAATACTTCTGAGGACTACCAGTCACTCCACATTACCTTCTACGACAACAGCTCCCGCAGCTACATGGAAGTCCAGCTCCGCACAAAACACATGGACGACATTGCGGAGATCGGCGTCGCCAACCACTTAAGCTACGAGAAGCGCCAGGAGGGCGAGCGCGCCCGCCGCGACGAGATCCCTGTGGGCGAATGCGTCTACTTTGACGAAGCCTATGAGCGCTGCCGCCGCCTCGTAACCTTAAACCTTGCCGACCTCGACGTAAACATGTTCTCCGCCATCAATAATGACCTCGTAAATGATGGCTGCGGCCTCTACCGCGGACGCCTGATCCTGCCCTATGAGCATTTGTCGAGACATCAGAATGAGCTGATGGATTAGAGTTGCCGCAATTTAAATTGCTTTTTATACTCCTGTGGGAGTATAATCAGATCGGGAGGTGGATCTCATGGAAAAAATGATCTATCATGGTTCTGATCATATTATCGAACACCCTGAATTCGGATATGGCAAAACATATAATGACTATGGAACAGGATTCTACTGCACTGAAAATCCAAATATGGCAAAAGAATGGGGTGTTGGCATTGATCACAACGATTATGCCAATCAATATAAAATAACATGTGATGGTCTTTCAATTTTTGATTTAAACACATCTAAATACACCATGCTGCACTGGCTTACGATTCTGCTGGAAAACCGGGAATTTGATACTTCCACACCACTTGCTGCTGAATCAAAAAAATATTTGCTCAACACCTTTCATACAGATTATAAAGCTGCAGATATCATTGTCGGTTACCGGGCTGATGACAGCTACTTCTCTTTTGCATCTGACTTTATTAATGGCGCAATCTCCTACCGCCAGCTTTGTAACGCTATGCGTTTAGGAAAACTTGGACAACAGTTTGTACTCAAAAGCGAGGCAGCTTTTAATCATCTTGAATTTATTGGCTATGAAATTGCAGACGCAAAAGAATGGTACAAGAAAAAAGCGTTTCGTGATCAATCCGCACGCCGTCAATATTTTGATACCGAACGAAACCACAGACAACGGGGGGATTTATATATCACCACTATTTTGGATGAGGAGATGAAACCTGATGATCCACGCTTACGATAAAAGTTATCTCTCTTCCGCACAAAAAAATCTTGCCCGAATGCTGGATTATATGGTCAACGATCTTAAACATTCTCTGGAAACTGTATGGCAGTGGTTTTTAATGAGCAGGACCTCTCATCGCTTTGAACGGGGCGACTGCTCTGTTCTGTCCGGAATGTCCGGCGTGGAACTTGCACGCATGGTTTTGCAGGAATCAGGTCAGCCAATTCCTGATATTCGTCCATCCTACGCCTGTGACCGCAGCCCGGAATACTGGACGGGCTGGGCTATCGCCTACTATCAATGGGACACAGGGCTGCATTTCGATGAAATCGAACGCGCAGTTCATATCAGCGATATTCGTCTCTTGTATACACCTTATCATGAAATGGATATCCGCCAGTTTGTAGATAAAATGAATGAACTTTATCATGATTCCAGCCCTGATACGAACTTAAAAGCATTACGTACTCTTTCGGGATTCACTCAGGCTGAACTGGCCGAACAGACAAATATTCCATTACGAACGATTCAACAATACGAGCAGCGCCAGAAAAATATTAATAAGGCTCAGGCTGAAACTCTTCTTCGGCTTTCTCGGGTATTAAACTGCAGTGTGGAAGATTTGATGGAAAAAGTTCCCATCACAGATTCTGTTTAAAATTTTAAATTTATGCATTTTCTAAGGGGCTGTCGCATTAGCAAATATTTTTTGCTGGGCGGCAGCCCTGCTTTATGCCCAAATGGGGGCGAAATCGGTCACATTTTCGATGCCATTCTTTATAAACGCAGTTCATTCCCAGGCATCCCTTTCGGCATGCCTTATTTCAGGCTGTTTTGTTTTCAACTATCAAAATCTATGCCCTTTTTAATGGAAAAAGATAACTTCCCGTTCTTCCGGTCTGAATCTTGCAATGAAGCTTATTGATATTTCGTCCCATTGCCAGAAGGATGCTCTCTGCCAGTGCATTTGCCTTTCCACGATACAGATATCTTCGAAAATTCATGTCTTCCTTTACGTCAGCAAAAGAACCTTCTGCCTGAATACTGCGATTCATACGGAGCATCGTTCCATACTCACTTGTGATCCGTTCCAGATCTTCTGCGCGTTTCTGGTTCATCGTTTTTGAAACCATCAGCACTTTATTGCGCTTTTCCATTGGTGTTTTGCAGTTGTTTCCCTTGATACATTCCGTTTTATAAGGGCAACCAGTGCAGTCTGGGCTTCTGTAATAAGTTTTTACACTGACATATCCGCTAGTTGTTTTACTTCTGCGTTCATTTGTGACAGTTAGTTCCCTTCCGTTGAGGCAGATGTAGCTGTCCCTGTCTGCATGGTACTCCATGTTTTCCCTTCTACTGATGTCTTTTTTGTATTTTCGGGTCTTCGAAATCTCATAGTTCTGCGGCTTTATATAGGCGGTCTGTCCGTTTTCCTCAATGAAAAGATAGTTTTCTTCACTTTCGTACCCGGCATCTGCAACGACTTCTGAATACTTAAATCCCAGGTGATTCTCCATGTCTTTCAAAAACGGGATCAGGGTACGTGTATCGGTAGGGTGCGGGCTGATATCGATCCATGTGATGTATTCGGAATCCACTCCATGCTGAATGTTATAAGCAGGCTTTAACTGTCCATTCAGCATCGCGTCCTCTTTCATTCTCATGAAGGTTGCGTCAGGGTCTGTTTTGGAATAGCTGTTTCTATCCCCAAGCGTATACAGCTTTTTTGTATATTCCTTTAGTTTCTCCAGATATTGATCCAGCTGTTCCAGAGATTTCTGTAATTGTGTTTTTCTACGCCCGATTCCATGTACAAACACAATTCCCTCCTGCACTTTTATGCGGCACAACTGCTTCTTTAACCGTTTTAATGTGTGGATGGATATCCGGTCTTGGTATACGGTCCTGATTCCATAGAGTTCTTCACATTCAGCCACAAAAGAAGATAGTTTTGTGTATAACCGGGCCTGATTTTTCGTAATAGCCCGTTTCCATACAAAGGTATATTTATTGGCTGCAGACTCGATCTTGGTGCCATCAATAAAAATGGTCTTTCCTGAGATCTCACCAAGAAGATAGAGCAGATCTGACATTTGGGCAAGCAGTACCTTTGCACAAGCTGAAAAATGCAGGGAGATAAAACGCGCGATCGTTGCATGGTCAGGAGCCGGCATTCCTTCCAGGAGGTACATAAAGTTGATATCCCGTTTGCATGCCTTTTGGATATCCCTGCTTGAGTAGATTCGATTCATTACTGCATAGATGACGAGTTTCAGCATCTGACGCGGCGTTGCCTGATTTTTTCTGATCCTGCTGTAAGTTTTATACAGTTCAGAAAGGTCCATTTCCTCCACAAAGGCACTTACCAGACGAACCGGATCATCAGATGGAATAGAAATCTCTAAATCCAGCGGAAGTTTGATTTGATAATACAGAGAAAAAGAGGTATAATCTCTCTGTATTATTTTGTTTAGTCGCATAAACTGATTATACCACGAACGCCGGGCTTTTCGAAGCTCGGCGTTTTGTGTTGGGAATATGAAATGAGCTGCCGCACGTTAGTGCAACAGCCCCTTTAATTTTTATATCTGATATTTCACTTTCTGAACTATCCTTGACATTCCTCCGGTTCTGCCATATATTTAGGTTCCGAAGTAACATTTGAATTTGCTTTTTTATCGTAGAGGAGCTGCTTCTGCTGCATGATCCAGGGGATCTTATAGCTAAAATCCAACTACAGGAAAGGATTTCTTACATGGATATCGGAAAAATCATCAACCATCTCTCCAGCCGTCTCCGTTCCCGATCACAGGAAGTACATACAACGCTCGGAATCGGAAGCGCACAGGGAAAGATCTTAAACTTTATTCTGGTGGAATCGGCGCTTCATCCGGTCTATCAGAAAGATATTGAAAAAGAATTTTCTCTCCGTCCGCCGACCGTGACGGAGATGTTAAAGTCCCTGGAAGCCAGAGAACTCATCCTCCGGATCCCGGATGAGCAGGACGGACGCTTTAAGCGGATCGTTTTTACCGAGAAAGCTGCTGCCGTGAAGGACGCGCTGAACAAAGAGATCCACGAGACGGAAGAACTGCTTCTGCGTGGAATCTCAGAAGAAGAATTGAAGGAATTTATACGAATAACAGAAAAAATGCTGCAGAACCTGGAATGCAGCGAACGAGGTTAAACATCATGAACGACAACGAATTAATGAAATCCATGCCCATCCCCCGGGCCGTCGCCAAAATGGCGATCCCCAGCATCATCAGCAGTCTGGTCACCGTCGTCTACAACATGGCGGACACGTTCTTCGTCGGTCAGACCGGTGATCCCTTACAGGTTGCAGCAGTCAGCCTGACAAATCCGATCTTTATCTTATTTATGGCCTTCGCCAACATGTTCGGCATGGGGGGAAGCACTGCTGCGTCCATCGCTATGGGAGAAAACAACAAAAAACGCATGAAACAGGTCTCCGCCTTTATCACCTACGCCTCCCTCGGTGTCGGCCTCCTCTTCGGCGCCCTGTTAGTCCTCTTCATGCAGCCGCTCCTCAACATCTTCGGCGCAAACACGGAGACATATGATCTCGCGGAAGGCTATGTTTTCCATATCTCCTACGGTGCCCCGTTCATCATCTGGTCCGCCGCCGCAAGCTTCGTTGTCCGCTCCGAAGGCTCCAGCCGTGAGGCCATGATCGGCAGCATGATCGGAACCATCGTAAATATTATTCTGGATCCGTTCATGATCAGCGTTCTCCATATGGGTGCCGCCGGTGCCGCCATTGCGACAACAATCGGAAACATCATGGCAAGCGTCTACTATCTCTGGTACTTCATGAAAAAGAGTCCGAATTTCTCCATCCTGCCAAAATATTTCAGCCCGGAAAACCACCTCGCCTTCATAATCTGCTCCTGCGGATTTCCGACAGCGATCTTCTCGATGCTGATGAGCCTGTCCACGATCATTTTAAACCAGATTCTGGTGGCCTACGGGAACGCCCCTGTGGCCGCTATCGGCATCGTATTTAAGGCCAACATGTTTATCACCTTCCTGCAGATGGGCCTTGCAAACGGCGTACAGCCCCTCTTAGGCTACAATTTCGGTTCCGGTGACACAAAGCGCTTCCACGGTGTCGAATCCTACACGAAAAAATGCTGCCTGATCGTCGGCGTTCTTGCGACAGCCCTGTACTTTATCTTCCGCCGCCCGATCATCCGGATGTTCATCAACGACGAGGAAGTCATCCGGTACGGTATAAAAATGCTCATCGCCTATATGATCTCCGGTCCGTTCATCGGTATCCTATTCACGAACATGAACTGCATGCAGTCCGCCGGAAAAGCACTTTCCGCAACGATCATCTCTGTCCTCCGCCAGGGTGTCCTCCTGATCCCGGTGCTGTACCTCCTAAACGCTCTCTTCGGCTTAAACGGCGTCATCTACGGTCAAGCTCTGACTGACTGCATTACGGTGCTTTTATCCATCGTTTTCTGGAGAAAACTGTCGCATAATCTGTACGCGTAATTCCATGCCAGCTACCTAAAACCTATTTATATCACATGCCTTAAGCATATTTACCGTAAAAACTTATGTAAATAAACCAAAGGTCACATGACTCCCACCGATCAAATGGAGCCACGTGACCTTTCTTTTCTCCTGACTGTACGATTCCTATCGCCCTGAGGCGGCAGTATGCTCTTACAGCATCTTCAAAATCTCCTCCCGATCCAAAACAATCATAGTAGACTTCCATCCCCACTATCTTTTTGATATTATGCCGGAGTGCACACTGCATCGCCTGTTTCCAGAAGCTTCCTACCCGCTCTGCCGCATTTTGCTCCGGACACATGATCTTATAAAATTCAGTCACCAGCTCCCGGATCTGCTGCGGATTTGTCCTCGCCGCCGTCATTTTTATCCTGAACATCCTCATTATTTTTCTCCCAGCTGCCTGACAGGCACCTCTGTCTGTGGTATTTTTACCTTCGAAAAAAAGGATAGCTCTTCCTCAAGCTATCCCCTTGTCCTATATTCGGAATTATATGTACTTTTACAGTTTCCGTCAAGATATTTATCTTCTGTACCGAAGTTGTAAATTGGCCATGTACATAATCTTGTATGTGCAGAAACGATAACGCCTGCGGACACGCACACCTTGCTGAGTTCTTCCATGCATTACGCGTAGGGTTTAAAAATTCCGTTCGAAACAAGCATAATATGGAGGAGACACATTAACATATCAGTCAGTGTGCTCCCCCTCTTTTTGTAGTCTGGCTCCTTATCTTTTTAAATATTTCATATTGCCGTTCTAATTCCCTATCATCATTCAATATCATTCCCTTTGCTTCCAATATTCTCTCAACTGCCTGGGCAGGATCCATCGTATGATACGGTAAAAACAATCCTCTTAATTCTTTTGGTTTTACAATTTTATAGACCTGAACAGAAGATAATTCATAAGTAAATGCAAAATATCTGTAGAGATACCCGATCCAGTACATCTCATTATGAGTATATTTTACAGACCCATAATCTGTGACACCGTATTCTTCATCCACCAACTGCAAAATATCATTCGCCTGAATATTGCATTCAAGAACCGACTCATTATCCAGATTTTTCGCAATCTTACTTCTCATAAACCGTCTGATAAATATCTCCGAGCTTGAATCCATTTTATCAATTGAGTTTTCAAATGCTGCTGCCTGAAGTTCACATAGAAGTAAGCCATCTTTATTTATCTTTTTCACTGTCATTCGCCTCTTTACACCAAAATCTCATCAATATATCTACCTTTTCCTCTATATTGCTTTCTTGCCAGCTTTACTTTATTATCCCCCAGCCTTGCCGCTTCGAATCGTACATCCTTATAATATTCTCTTTCATTATCCGAAATATAACAGCGTTCTATGAGCTTTGCCTGGGATACTGCCTTCTCGCTTATAAAAATATACTGCATTCCGAGATTTGTTGCCGCAAGGCAATGTTTGCATTGTTCATCCGTAAGTTCACCATCAATAAATGAATTGATGATCTGAAACATACGATTGTCTGCAATCGGAGCAATTATATAATCACAATCCCGCGACTTCTCTATAAGCGCCTTCACCGTTGGATGATCCCTGTACTCGTCCAATGCACCTCTATAGTATGCGATCGTCATCATCCATTCCTGATCTACTTTGTATCTCTGGCATTTCAAATTACTGTCATTAAACCGAATATAATATACTGATGAGTGCTCAAAACCAGAAACAAACGAGATTGCCTGTTCATAGCTTTCACCCGTGTAAAAGCCCTGACCAAAATCATTATTCCACCTGCCTCTGTGAATATCGATCTTTCCAGTTATTTCGCTTTTTGCTCCATGAAAAAGTATCTTCTCATTTTGAACCAGATCGTCCCGCCAGAGCATCTCCTTCAACTTGTTTATCTTTATATTTTTCGTAAATGCATACGCATATACGCTCTCTAAAAACTTTGCGGACGGATCTGTTCTTCCCGATTCATTTCTTGAAACTGTTATCTGTTCTACTCCCATCTGCTCCGCAAACTCTTGCTGAGAGAGACCTAATATCTCACGGATCGACTTCAAATCTTCTTGAAAATTATATTTCATTCCTGTCACCTCAAACTTATTTATAACATATTACTTAAATAAGTTCAATCAAAACTTGTTTATTACATATTACTTAAATAAGTTTGCTCTTAAAATACCCGGAACCGACTTTTCATTGTAATAAAAAAACGACTGCTTTTACATTCACCATAAAATCAGCCGTTTTTCTATATTTTACACCAGATTCTTCATATCTCTAAACGCCGTCCACTCCATCTTCTCCCTCAGATCATTCCTGATCTTCGCGAAGTCCTCACGGACAAGCTTCTTTTCCTTTACGAGGCACTCACCCGCAACGTAAACATCTCTCACATTCGATGCAATCGCGCTGTACACAAGCGCCGAATACGGGTCGTATACCGGGAACATATTCGGGGAGTCGGTCTCTACGAGGACGAGATCCGCCTGTTTTCCGGGCTCGATGGAACCGGTGATGTCACCGAGTCCTAACGCTCTTGCTCCCTCGATGGTCGCCATGGAGACGACCTCTTTTGCCGGGAACGCGCTGCGGTCGTGGAGCTCATTTTTGTGGAAGTTCTCACACATCCGCATCTGGATGAACAGGTCTAACGTATTTCCGCTTGCCGGACCGTCGGTACCGAAGCCGACGGACATGCCGTGCTTATGCATCAGGGACACCGGAGCCACGCCCTTTGCGGCCTTCGTGTTGGAGGCAATGCAGTGAGCCACGGACGCGCCGTGCTTCGCGAGGATCTCCACGTCATGTTCCGTTGTACGGATGCTGTGGGCCGCCAGCGTATTCGGTCCGAGGACTCCGATATGCTCCATAAACTCGATGGGCGTCATGTTATACTGTTCCCTCAACTGGGTCATCTCGTAGTCCATCTCCGCCACATGGAGCGTAAATACGGTTCCCGCCTTTACATCCTCCTCATAGGCCCTCTTTAAGGTCTCAGGGCTGCAGGTCGTCGTTCCGTGGGGCGTGATCGCTCCGGAAACGCGCGGGTGATCTTTGTACGCCTCGATCAGTGCGATTCCACGCTCGATGGCCTCATCCGCGTTCTTACTGTCGCAGGAATCCTTTTCCATCACCGTCTCACCGGCGATTCCGCGTATCCCCATCTCGTCCATGACTTTCGCCACGACTTCCTCGAAATAGTACATATCAAGCACTGTCGTCACGCCGGAAAGCAACAGCTCACCGATGGCATATCTCGTGGAAAGCCTGGCCATCTCCGCGTCCATGGCCTGATTCTCCATCGGAAGCAGGAACACCCGCAGGCGATCCTTACAATCGTCCCCGAGGCCGCGGAACGGGATCATGCCGAGGTGGCAATGGGTGTTTACGAGACCCGGGATCACGATGGCGCGCTTTGCGTCGATCTCCTCGAAGGTCTCGCCAGCCTTTAAAATCCCCTGCGCAGTAAGCCCCTGAAGCGTTTTCTCAAGCTCTTCCTCCGGTCCTGCTGCCAGAATCTTTGTATCTTCAAACATCACATAACCATGATCCCAGACATCACCTGCCGCGTTCATCGTCACAACAATGCCGTTTTTGATAATCTTCTTCATCGTTCTAATTTCATCCTTCATAATTTCGATCTGATCCGGCTCTTCCACTATCCGGGGAGAAAACCGGCGGCGGGCCGTAAAACTACTTCCCGTACTTCTCAACTAACGGCACATGTTCCTGCCCCGGCACCGTCAAAAGCCCGTGATCCGTGAGCTTTAACTTCGGTGAAACCGGCAGACAAAGCGTGGACATGGACATGATCACGTTGTTGTTCACATATCCGAGACCTTCCATCGCCGCCCGGACTTCTTTCAGTTCCTGTCCGAGGACCTCGATCGGCTGATCCGAAACGATGCCGCCGATCGTAAGTCTCGCCTCCGCCAAGGATCTTCCTTCAGCGAACACCACATATGCTCCCTGGAGCTCCAGGACGCGTCTCTGGGCCAGTTTCATATCGTTCTCATCTGTTCCCAGGACAAACAGGTTATGGCTGTCGTGGGACCACGTGGTGGCCACAGCGCCCGGTTTCGTCAGTGCTCCTTCCACGAGACCATATCCGATATTTCCATTCTTGCCGTACCGCTCGAAAACGACTGCAAGGGAAAGTCCCGCTGACTTCCAGTCAAGCACACCGTCCTTCACCTCGACTCTGCATTTCACCGGTGTGGTTGCCGTTCCGAAGGTGCCGATCTTCATGACATTGACTTCCGCCCATTTCGCCTCCGGATCTTCCGCCTTTAAAACAAAGTCGGAGATTTCCGCCGGACGGCAGTTGATCGTGTGGTAGAAAGAAGCCGGGAAACTGCACGCCGCAGCTTCTGCCGCACCGCACGCCTCATCGTCCCTGCAGTACACGCACTCACCTTTCTTATAAACCACCACCGGATCGATCCCGTCCAGACTGTCCAGCAGCATAAAGTCCGCGATCTTCCCCGGCGCGACCATTCCTCTGTCATCCAGATGCATCCGTCTCGACGGTGTCCAGGTCGCGCAGTAGATCGCCTTCTCCATCGGCATTCCCGCCTTCACAGCTGTCTCGATGATCTTATTGAGATGTCCGGTCAAGAGCTTATCTGCCATCGTGTCATCCGTCACCAGAGCCACATTCTCATAGAGTTCATTGTCGCAGACGGTCTTCACGACCTCCGGCGTCAGGGATTTGAACTGCAGCTCCAGAAACATCCCAAGCTCTGTCTTCTCCATCACTGACTGTGGAGTCTGCTGGGTGTGGTCCGCATCAACACCTTCATAGATAAAGCGGTTAAGATCCGCCCCCGTAAGTCCCGGGCAGTGCCCCTCGATCCTAAGATTCTTTCCCGCGTTCCGGCACACATTGATGAGATCCCTCGTCCGGCTCTCACCTTCTGCTGAGAGATCCTTATAGTTCATGATCTCTCCAAGGCAGAGAACTCCATCTAAGGATGCCATCTCAGAAATTTCCTTTACACCAAGTGACGCCCCGGCTGTCTCTAACTTCTCATTTGTCGCCGGTACACTGGACGGGATCGCCCAGAAGATATCCTGCTTCGTCTTCTGTGCCATAAAAGCCCGGATGCCGTCCATGCCGAACACGTTCGCCATCTCGTGGGCATCGGCAACCACCGTTGTTACTCCATATGGAAGCGTGATCCTTGAAAACTCGCCCGGATATGTCATCGAGCTCTCGATGTGCATATGGATATCCACGAGACCAGGCAGCATGTATCTGCCTTTTCCGTCGATCTCCCGCACTCCCGGATATGAAATTGCAGGGGAAACGCAATAAAACTTTTCCCCTGCAACTGCCACATCCCGCTTTTCAAAACACTGTCTGAAGGTCTGATAGACCATGACATTTTTCAGAATGAAATCGGGTCTCATATAAAATTCCTCGTTATTAGTTGTTGATCGTTCTGTTCCACTGGTCGATCCAGTTATTTAAGATCGGGTTTACAAAAGCATAGTCAACAACCTTAACTTTTGCAGCCTTGTCGCCGTAGGTCATATCCTTGGACTCTTCCTCAGTGAATGTAACGTCCTTGTTTGTCGGTGCCTCGTTTAATGCCTTACCAGTCTTTGTCTGAAGCTCCTCGCTGATACGGTAGTTGATGTACTCGTAAGCAAGCTCCTTGTTCGCACAGTTCTTTGTTACGTTGATGGTGTTGAAGTTAGCGTAAGCTCCGTCCGGTGTAACGTAAACAAGTGTCGGGTTAGCGGCTACGATCGTCGGAACGCCGAAGTCACCGACAACTGCTGCTGCAACCTCACCGGATGTGAACATGTTGATCAGGTCGGAAGACTTTGTGTAAGTCTTAACAAGGTTCGGCTTTAAGTCAGCAAGTGCCTTGAAAGCAGCCTCGCCGTTGTCTGTTGTTACGTCAACGCCTGCGTGGTCGCTTGCAACGTAAACCATAGCCGGTCCGAATGTTGTTGTGATCTCCGGGATGGAAACCATGCCTGCAAGGCGCTCGTCCCAAAGGTCATCAAAGCTTGTGAGCTCAAATCCTGTAAGCTCCGGGTTGTAGATGATACCGATGCTGTTAATAGTGTACGGAACACCCTGTCCTGCCTCTGCAATCTCCTTTGCAGCCGGGATCAGCTTCTCAGCATTCGGGATCTTGCTTAAGTCGATCGTATCGAAAAGTCCCTCGTCAGTGCCCTTCGCTGTCATAGCCTGGGAGAGCTCAATCACATCGATGGTGGAGTTCGGGTCTGCCGCTAACTTTGTATAACGGTCGTTTGTGCCACCTGTCTCAGTTACGATCTCACAGTTAAACTCATTCTCAAACGGTGTGTAAACCTCTTCTTCGGAGATATCTTCGCTGAGGCCGTATGTGGATAATACGAGCTTCTGTGCATCTCCGGAAGCTGTCTTTGTCTCTTCTGCGGAAGAAGCTGCCTCAGAACTTGCTGCCTGGCTTCCTGCTGCTGTGGTCTCTGTTGTGGATGCGCCGCCGCAAGCGGTAAGCATCATTGCTGTGCAAAGTACAACTGCTGCTGTTTTTTTCATGGTTTTTCTCCTCTTTCTCTCTTTTGAGATAATATTTCTTCGCGTTGACAGAATCTCTGCCCCCGCGATGGATCACTAAGTTAAATTTTTATTTTCTCACCAGGATCAGTTTATCCTTCGGCAGATACAGCCGGATCTCCTCGCCCTCTTTATAAACATGGTCAGTTCCCATATTTACCTTCAGGACACCGGCGGAAGTCTCAACCTCGTACTGGTAGCTCTTCCCAAGGAATGTGCGGACACCGATCTTACCGCTTAAGACATTCTCTGTCTGAACATCATCTGCCAAACAGATATCGTCCGGGCGGATCGTTCCCGCGAATTTCTCGCAATCAAGATCCATGGAAGTTAAGAACTCACTTCCGTCCGGCGCTGTGTAGACGCCGTCCTGTTTTTTCGCAAGCTCCAGGAAGTTCTCGAAACCGATGAATCTTGCGACGAACTCTGTCGCCGGTCTCCTGTAAATGTTCTCCGGTGTGTCGAACTGCTCGATGACACCGCCGTTCATAACGGCTACCTTGTCGGAGATGGAGAAACATTCTTCCTGATCATGTGTAACAAATAATGTGGTGATTCCAAGGCGTTTCTGAAGACGTTTGATCTCAACACGCATGGAAAGTCTTAATTTCGCGTCAAGGTTGGATAACGGCTCATCTAAGAGCAGTAACTTCGGCTCAATGACAAGCGCTCGCGCGAGGGCAACTCTCTGGCGCTGTCCGCCGGACATCTGCTTCGGAAAACGGTCGGCAAGCTCTGTCAGACCACAGACCTCAAGGATCTCCCTGACCTTCTTGTCGATCACATCCTTGTCCATCTTTCTTGTTCTGAGTCCGAACGCTACATTGTCATAAACGCTTAAGTGCGGGAACAGGGCGTAGCTCTGGAATACCAGACCGAACTGACGCTTGTGGACCGGGACCTTTGTCATGTCCTCACCATCTAATGTGAAGGTTCCGCCCTGCGGGTCGATAAAGCCTGCAACGACGCGGAGTGTCGTGGACTTACCGCATCCGCTGGGTCCTAAGAGGGATACGAGCTCGCCCTCCTCGACTTCCAGATTCAGCCCCTTTAAGATCTGTTTCTTTTTATCGTAACTTACGTCGATTCCATTTAAACTCATAAAAGCCATGGTCATATTCTCCTTATTTCGCCAGGGCTGCGATACCCAGTGTGCGGTCTACGATCACCATGATGACTACGGTAGCTGCCATTAAAAGTACGGAAACCGCCGATACGGTCGGATCATAGTTGTATTCAATATAGTTCATCAGTGTTGACGGGAATGTGGAAACTCCCGGTCCGGATAAGAACATGGACACCGGAATGTTGTTGAAGGAATTGATGAACGCCAGCATGAATGCTGAGGAAATTCCGGAGGTCACATTTGGAAGAACGACCTTGAAGAACGCCGCTCCCTTCGGGCATCCGAGGCTCCACGCCGCCTCCTCGATTGAAAAGTCGAACTGCTCCATCGAAGAACCGACTACGCGGATCACATACGGAAGTGTCACCATAAAGTGTCCTGCGAGAAGTCCCGCGAACACCGGGATCCTGAGTGTCAGGATCAGGCACTGGTACATAATAAAGCCGATTACAATTCCCGGAACGATGGTCGGGGAAAGGAAGATGGACTTTAATAACTGCTTTCCTTTTAAACCGGATCTCGCCAGCGCATAAGCCGCCGGGATTCCGACCAGAAGAGAGATGCATGTCGCGAGGAGCGCAACCTCAAGGCTGGTCAGGAATGATCTGCGGAAAGACTTTAGCGCGAACACGTTCGCGAACCATTTCGTCGAGAAGGACTCGATCGGGAATGTGATGGCGCTTCCGCCGCCGAATGCTGTTACGGTGATGATCAGTAACGGGATCATCAAAAATGCAAATACGATCGCTGCCCAGATGGTCAGCACTTTATTTTTACGCATAATCTTCACCTCTGCGGTCCAGCCGTGCGGCCAGAGCGTTAAATCCTTTGATCACAACCAGGGTTACAACGATCATGATGAGGGCGATCACGGACGCGCCGGTCCAGTCACTGACGGACATCGCTCTCTGGTAGATCAGGGTCGCCATGACCATGTTGCTGTTGCCTCCTAATAACTGCGGCGTCGTGTAAGCTGTCAGGGTTCCGGTAAATACCAGAATACCGCCGACGATGATTCCAGGAAGACTCATCGGGAAAATGACCTTCATGAATGCTTCGCTTCTTGAAGCTCCGAGGCTCTGTGCCGCCTCCATCATGTCATCATCGATATTTTCCATAACACCGGCAACTGTCACGATCATCAGCGGAAGAAACAGGTAGACAGAACCAATGATGATAGAAAAGTCGGTGTATAAAAGCTTCATCGGCTTCTCGATCAGTCCCATAGCGATCATTGCCTTGTTGATGATCCCGTTGCTGCCGAGAATATTGATCCATGCAAAGCTTCGGATAACGGAGTTCGTCATCATCGGGAAGATCGATGCAGAGAGGAGAAGTCCTCTCCACTTCTTATCACAGCGGCTGATGAAATACGCCGTCGGGATACCGCCCACCATACAGACAAAGGTGGTGATGACCGCGATCTTCACGGTTCGCAAAAAGATCTTTCTGTAATACTCGTCCTTAAAAAAGTCCACGTACGCGCTGAACGGGTAATCTCCCGTAAACACGCTTGGAACCAGAACGCGAAGCAGCGGGATCATCAGGAACAGAAATAAGATCACCAGTCCCGGAACCAGCATGCACCATGCACTGCTCTTTTTCATTGGTTTGCCCCTTTCTTAACTGTGCGTAATAAATTTTAATTAGCGTTTCTTATAAATATTTGTTTTTTCATCAATTACACTTATATTTTACATTCATTATAAAAAGTGATATACTATACGTCAAATACATATTATCTATAATTTTTATGCAGTAAAGCTATGAGGAGGCCCTGTATGGAATTAAAAGAAGCCCGCTATATCCTGGCGATCGCCCGCCACCAGAGCATCGGCAAAGCCGCCGAATCCCTTTATATCTCCCAGCCGTCCCTGAGCAAGTACTTAAAGAACCTGGAAGAACGTCTCGGCGCTCCGCTGTTCAGCCGCCACGAAAACCGCTACTATCCAACCTACATGGGTGAACGCTACCTCCACTACGCCGAACAGATCGTTGCCTGCGGCGATGAGTGGATGCAGGAATACGACGATATCGCTCACCGCCAGCGCGGCCGTTTAAACATCGCCGTGCCGATCATGATGGGCAGCACGCTGATCGAACCGATGTTGGCGCCGTTTCATAAACGATACCCCTATGTGACCTTAAATATCATGGAAGCAGTAAATTTCATTGCGGAGAACAGTCTGGAGACCTCATCCATCGACCTGACCCTTTACAATATCCATGAATTTCCCGAGACCATGGATTACCAGATCCTGCGCTCCGAGGAGATCGTTCTGATCCTGCATGAAAACCATCCTCTCGCCGCAAAAGCCATCACCCGCCCCGGCTTCCGCTACCCGTGGCTGGACCTTTCCCTATTAAGAGATGAAAACTTCATTCTCCTCTACCCGGACCAGAACACCGGCGGCATCGCCCTGGATCTCTTTAAAGAGTACAACATCAATCCACCGGTCTCTCTCCACACGAGAAACTCCTCCATGTCGATCCATCTGGCTATGGACGGCGTCGGCGCTGCCTTCGCCCCGGAGAGCTATTTCCACCATGAAAACCAGTACACCGGAAACCGCGCCCTCTGCTTTTCCGTCGGCCATAAACCGGCCCTCACAACTACCATCGCCGCCTATCGGAAAAACCGGTATCTGCCGCAGCATGCGAGGGATTTTTTGGAAATGATCCGGGAATATTGCCGTGAGAAATAAAACGTTCTCCCAGAAGCTTATATCTATCTGCGAAGTGCGCCGTCTGGCGCACCTCGTAAAAAAAGCCGGACACTATCTTTCAGTATCCGGCTTCTTGCTGCGAATCTTCTGGCACCTTTAGCTCTGGTAAACAAACAGACGTTTTATATTTTGTCCGCAGATTCTACTTTATGATTTTTCGCTCAAAAACATACTCCGTCTCCGATGACAGATTTCCTCTGAAAGTATATCCAAGTCTATCAAACTTTTGTATATCTACAGGATTTTCAATATTATTCTCTGCCATGAATCTAACCATTTCACCGCGGGCCATCTTCGCATAGGTACCTTTTGTAACCAGCTTATCACCTGACAATTCACAGAATGTAATCGTGATGTAGTTATCTTTATCCGATAGATACCTTTCTATGCATTTTGAATATTCTTTGGATGCCAGATTTATGATAGTCCTGCTGTCATCAATTACTGAATGATATAACCGGTCCCCCCAGTAATCATATAGATTTGTTTTTTCTTCAATCTCAGCTTTTGCCTGCATTTCAAGACGATAAGGAGTCACACCATCCATCGGCTTTAAAATGCCATAAAACGCAGACAGGATTCTTAAATGATTTTGTAAATACTCAAACTGCTGGATTTCAAACACAGATGGTGCCATATATTGAAATGCAATCCCTTCATATGCTAAAACAGCCGGAGTAAGTCTACTGTAAAGATCCATTTTTTCCAATCTGTTAAAGTTCTGCTCTGCAATCTTGTCATTACATTTCCAGATAGTCTTCAGTTCCTCTTTTGATTTGCTTTTCATCCAGCTCAATACTTCTGCTGTCTTATCAATAAAGACAGGCAGTTCAATCGGTGCTATGTTATCAGTATCTACAATCATCTTTTTTGCAGGTGACAATATAATCTTCATTATACCAATTCCTTAAGCATATTTTCAGGATCATCTGCCGCTTTGACTTTATCATTGGCTTTGATGATAATCCCTTGTTCATCAATAAGATATGTCGTTCTTACCACACCCATAGAAACCTTGCCATAATTTTTCTTTTCTTTCCATACATCATATGCTTCGATCACCTTGCGCTCTGGATCTGCCAAAAGTGTAAATGCCAATCCATATTTTTCCTCAAATTTCTTATGAGAAGCTACGGAATCCTTACTTACCCCAAGAACAACTGCTCCTTTCTCGGTGAATTGAGGATAACGCTCGGAAAAACCACATGCCTGCTTTGTACAGCCTGCCGTGTTATCCTTTGGGTAAAAATATAAAATTACTTTTTTTCCTGCATAATCACTTAATTTATGCATTTTCCCATTCTGATCCGGCAGTTCAAAATCCGGTGCTTTGATTCCTGACTCTAACATTTACTATTCCTCCGCTTCTGTATTTTCCGCCTGTTTTCTTGTTTTTTTATTACCTGAAATCATTTTATGTCCCGTATACATAGACATAATCATACATATAAGAGAGCTGCATGCAAAATACTTAATCACTGTAGCGATTGATACAGCATTCACGGGCTTTAACTGCCATATTGAAAATGTAATCTGCCATTTTATCAAATAATACAAAAGAATGTATCACGATAATTCTTCCATTACCTTGACGCATCCTTTCGTACTAGCATAATTATATCCTTCCTAATGACAGCTGTGACTTCCACATCCATGCTCACCACATGCATGTTCTTCCCCATGGTTGTGCTCATGATGAGAACACTTCACATCCGGATTATAATCAAGTGTATCATTGATAAAAGCTTCTACCGCTTTATCCGCATCTCCTGAAACTCCTCCGAAAAGCTTAATGCCTGCTGCCGCTAACGCGGTCTGAGCACCTCCTCCGATTCCGCCGCAGATCAAAACATCTGCATTTAATGCATTAAGAACTCCTGCCAATGCACCATGTCCGCTTCCATTCGTATCTACTACTTCTGAATGTACCACTTTTCCTTCCTCTACATCGTAGATCTTAAATGTCTCTGTGTGTCCAAAGTGCTGAAAAATCTGTCCATTTTCATATGTTACTGCTATTCTCATGATATCTTCTCCTTTTTTCACTGCATATTTTTGGTAAATCTCCTGCTTGTAACAGCCTCCAAGGCTACAGTTGCTGCTCTGACCATCACAGATCCTAAAATCCCCGCCCTCGATTCTGAGCGGATGTCCATCTATGAGTGCATCTGCTATTTTCTTCCTGGCAATCTCGTAAATCCGTTGAACCGTTGTTCTTGCGACTTGCATAGATGCTGCACACTGCTCCTGACTATAACCTTTCTTGTCCAAAAGACGAATTGTCTCGTATTCATCTACCGTCAGAACAATGGGTACTTTTTTCTCAGTATCATCTGCCGGAAAGAATTCTAAAACATTCGGGAAATGGCAGACTTTCCTGCATTTTACTGGTCTCGGCATAAACTGCTCCTTTTTCGCTTTTCTTATATATTAGTTCTATAAAAGGCATATGTCAATAACTCTTTTTGACATATGCCTTTTTCAAATCGCTTTCAAAACCATCATCTTTACATATGAAATAAAGTTTTCAACTGACATGTCCAGTCAGTTGTCCCACTTTGGCAAAGAACGATCCGCAGCCCTCATCTAATACCACTTTCCCTGTTCACGATACAAAAACGCATACTTCCCACCAGACTTTATCAGTTCTTCATGCGTTCCCTGCTCGACGATCTTTCCCTTGTCAAACACAAGAATCCGATCGGCAAGTTGGGCCGAGCCAATTCGGTGGGTTACGATAAACGCCGTCTTCCCCTCCGCCATCCTTGCAAACATGCGGTACAAACGGGTTTCCTCCAGCGGGTCGATACTGGCCGTCGGCTCGTCCAGCACAATCATGTCATGCTCCTTATAGAGTCCCCTGGCAATGGCGATCCGTTGCCACTGGCCACCCGAAAGTTCGGCACCACCAAACTCCCGGCCGAGAAGCGTCCCGAATTTCTCCGGATACAGATCGGAGTTCCCGTACTCCACTCCAGCAAGAGACGCAGCCCGTTCCATCTCCTCCGCATCCCGACATTCTAGCTCCTTCAAACAAATATTGTCATCCAGTCGCATCCGGTATTTCTGGAAATTCTGGAAGACTGCAGACTGAGAGACAAAACTGTCCCGTTCCCGCAAAATCCACCCAGAGGAAGGCTCATACAGTCCCAGAACAAGCTTTACGAAGGTAGTTTTTCCAGCTCCGTTTTCACCAACGACCGCAACCGTCTCCCCCTTCCGAATCCGAACCGATATTCTATCGAGAGACGGTCGGTCGGCATTGGGATAGGCAAAAGAAACGTCTTCCACAATGACGGCACAGCTTTCCCTGCCGCTTTCACTTTCCTCTGCAATACAGCAGCCGTCAGAAGCTCCTCTGACCTGGCCATCGTCGGCCGCAAACCCATTCTGCCGGCAAAACTCAAGATAATTCCCTACCGACGCCATGTGTCGTGAAATATTTCCGGCGCTTCTCGCCACGATGTTCTCCATGAACCGGAAAATGGAATCAATGGAAGTGAACACCGCCGCAAACGCCCCAGCCGAGATGTTCCCGGAAAGCAACGACCGCACCAGAAGAAAGAGCACTCCGAGATATCCCAGAAGAGTCAAAACACGCATCAAAAGCTCTGTTCGATACAACCTGGAATCTGTCTCCCATAGCTTCTTATCATACTTTGCAAGCACCGCCCGAAATCGTTCCATGAAAAAGCCGACAGCTCCCAGCGTCCGAGTCTCCTTCCAATACCTCTTATCAATCATGCAGTCCGAATAATGCCGGTACTCCCTCTCGAGAGCTGCCGTCTCATCGGTCAGCCGCCGATACGCCTTTCTTTTTATCACCTGGGCACACACCATAGGACTAAAGATAAACAGCAACGAAAGAACCAGGATCGGATCCAGGCGGTACAAATACACCCCCATGAACGCCACATACGGCAGATTGAACATGGCAATCGAAATCACGGCTCTGAGAAGCTGCACGGTCCCGTTGATTCCTTGCCGGGCTTTCTCAATCGTTTCCAGAGTCGTCTCCTTCTCGAACTCATACAGCGGCAACTGCGCCGTCTGTGTGTGAAACTCTCTTGTCAGCGTGTTCACTGCCCTAGGATTGAAAATATGCTGCCCAATAAAATTGCCAGCTCCATTCAGTACCTGCACATAGACCGCGGCCGCTCCTACCCACAGAGCTCCAGAATAAGCGGCCTGGAGTGAGTTTCTCTCCACAGCGCTCTGTAATCCGTCAAAAAACACCTGTCTTGCCAGTGTTTCTAACGCCCACGCCGTACCGTGTAGAACATTCACGACAAGAAACAGCAGAAACACAACAGGCATGGCTCCGGCGATCTTTAGAAATAAGTGAACTACTGCGGAGACCCCGATAAAACATTCTTTTTGTCTCTTCATCCCTGATACCAGCTCCTTTGACTGTCGTACATCTCCCTGTACAACCTGTTTTCTCTGTACAGCGTCTCATGGCTTCCTGAACCGGAAACTCTCCCGTTCTCGATCACAAAGATAACGTCTGTCTGTCTCGCGCTTGCCAGCCGATGACTGATCGTAACAGAGGTATATTTCTGGTTAATGATACGGAATTTTTCGTACAGCGCACTCTCTGCAGCAGGATCCAACGCCGCCGTCGGTTCATCTAAAATCTTCACAGGGCGGTCGCTCACAAGACACCGGGCGATTGCCACCCGTTGCCACTGCCCGCCGGACAGGTCTTCCGAGTCCCTCACGATCTTCCCCAGTTTCGTCTCCATCCCATGCTTTAAGTCAGACACGATCTCGCCTAACTCCATCATATCGACAACATCTTGAAAACGAACCAGATTGATTTCGTCTCCGCACAGTTTTTCCACATCCCCGATGGCAATATTCTCATAGAGCGAAAGTCCATATCTGGCAAAATCCTGATAGACAATAGAGAAAAAACCTGCGATCCGTCCGGGGCCCCACTCCCGAATATCCGTTCCGTTAATCAGAATTTGTCCCTCATAATCATCATATAGCCCAGCGATCAGCTTCGTAATCGTAGTCTTCCCACACCCGTTTACGCCGACAAATGAATAGCTTTTCCCGGCTGAAATCTGAAACGAGAGATGGTCAAGCACCTTTCGCTTAGTCCCCGGATAGGCAAAAGTAACATCGCGAAACTCCAGCGAAGAGAACTCCGGCAATTCACAGCTCACGCTCTCCGCCTCCCTAAAATCCATTTTGGTAAAGGTTTCAACATCATGAAAAAACTCGTTATATTTCGCGATCTCGCTGACGCTGTGGAGCAGACTCCAGGACATGAGTTGGACCAGTGAGAATATATTCGAAACCAAAGCCATAAATATACCAATCGTAATCTCTCCTGCCACGACGCCAGGAAGCAGCGCAGTCATCACCACGATCGCGATCAACACCAAGGAGATGCTGCCAAGTTTCGCCTTCGCAAAAGATTTCAGATTCACCCTCGCGTTTACTCCGAGCCATTTCTTATAGGCACTCTCCCACTCACCATTGAAATATCCGGCCCAGCCAAACAAAGTCCTCTCTTCCGCCGCATCCCTTCCGGTCAAAAGCCTGGAAATATACTCATACCGCCGCTTTAGCCCCTGGGTCTCGCTGATTCCGGCATAACTGGCTCGCCCTCCGGCCAAAGACAGCATTACCAAAGGCACCGCACAGGCCGTCACAGCCAGAGCCGCTGCTGGCACATATCGAAACATCACCAGAAATAAACCCAGCGCTTTCCATACCAGCGCCAAAAACGCCAGCAACGCCTGAAACGCATTCAAGATACTCTCATCCGTATCAGTGGAAATCTTCGTGATCAGATCCCAACTCTCCGGATTCTCCACATATCGATATCGAAGATCAGCGACCTTCTCCACCATCTCCGTTCCGAACCTCTCTCGCACATCGATCCGTAGCCGCCCCACCAGAAGATCGAGAAGTTGGTTGGAAATCCAATCGAAGCTCACTAGTAGAGACACCGCAGTCAGCGCTCTCCCAACGTCGGCATACTCCCCGGACCGCAAAAGCCCTATCGCCGCATCAATGAAGGCCCCTGTCGCCAGTGTGAGCAGAGCTGGCGTAAGCCCTTGGAACAAATACAGTAACATCACTGCTACCGAGACACCAGCGCTGCATCGAACGCACAGTCCGACCGCACTCAAAATCGAATACCTCTTACCCCGTTTAATCATAATCACACCCCTTTATATTTTGATTACGAATAAATGTTCCAGAATCGTACACAATATTCATCAATCCATTTTTAGCAGATAACGGCAATAATTGATCCACCTTTTTGTCAAGAGCATACATTTTACAAAATGAATATATAATATCCCTTTTGCGTTCCTCTAAAAATAACTTATTGAGTTCCTCAATATCTTTGGATTTTTTAAATCAGCTACTGTTCCTGCAGTGTATGTCCATCCCCATGGAACACGGAAGGTCCAGAATAGTTTGATGGCTTCACGCAAGGATGATGCTCCGGCACCAACTAAATATGTCTGAAATACCATATTCCCAATGGGAATAGCTATTCCATTTAACACCAAATTGCGTTTTCTCTTCTTTTCTTTATCCATTTATTTTTGCCGCCTTAAATCTCAATTTTTATATTAAATCCATTTATCTGCTTATTTTTCTTCACATATTTTATCAATATCTCAAAAGCACTTAATAATAAATTCGCACCCGTTTCTTTCCCGTGATCAGTGTGTCCGTAACAACTGTAAACTCATGGTACTCACCTTCCACGACATTATCATAAATACTTGATGACACTTCTACATTCATAGTTTCTTCACCACAATCCAGGTCAGAAGCATTGACTCTTACATAGTACATTGTTGTAGTTTTGCTCGCACCACTGTAATGTCTTTTCTTCCAATTGTACCCCCTGTCAACTTTTTTAGCCTTACCTTTCGTTATGACCAGCAGTTCTTTGTATTCTGTTACGGAATCCCGTACCAAAACCTTGCGATAAATAAAAGGCGACAGCAATGCCACCACCACCACCACTATAAGTGCCCACGAAGTGATTTCTGTTCTTTTTGTTCTCTTGGATTTATAAATATCTTTTCTCATTGATTTTCTCCTACTCACTTGAGTCTTTGTTATTCTCTTATCTCCGTCCAGCATTTGCAAATGCAGTGGCAAACTGGATTTTACTTTGTAACTATAACTTTTCCTTCAGAGTCCAGGAGAGGTGTAACACCAGCTCCATATCCGGACTTCCAACAAAGGTAATTAACTCCCGTCTCCTTATCTACAAGAATTTGGCGAACTCCTTCATCCTTAAGCCCACTTCCGTCTCTAAATATAACTTCAAATCTTTCTTCGCCATGTTTATTTCTCATTTTTTCAAGCGTTAAAATATTAATTTTTCTTTCCACACCTAAAAAAAATAAAGTCTGGCTGATGAATAACTCCTCCAAACATATCTGCTCGCTTTTCTCTAATTGATTCTGGTACTTTTGATTCCTGACATTCCTCAATAATAAATCCAGCAGAAACAATATCATTTATTAATGTTGAAATCGTTCTATGATAAAGTTCATATTCATCTACTACCCAATGAATAACACGCTTACCCTCTATTCCGTAATTTCGTAGATTAGCATATAATCTTTCTCCAGTTTCTGTTCTGGTATATCTGTCAAAAGTCCCATCATATGCTGTACTTATTGGGTGTGACATCGAAAAAACACATTTGCCATTTTCATTCAAGTGACTATAAATCTGTTTCATAAGCCTTTCAAAATTTTCTACATAATCAAAAGCCAATGAACTTGTAATAACATCAAACTTTTCCTCTAAATCATCCAATTCTTCAAAAGCCAGTCTTCTGTATTCAATATTAGAGGCAGCATTATTTTTTCTTGCATATGCTAACATTTTTTCCGATATATCAATTCCAAGAACGGATAACGCCCCTTCCTTTGAATATTGAAGGGCATGTTGCCCCATACCACATCCAATATCTAATACTTTCTTTTTATATAGTTCAGGTATCATTCCTAATATTATTGGTGTCTCAATAATATCATTAAAATTGATTTCTTTGCTACGTATTTTCTCGAAGTTTTCGTAAAATAAATCATTATCATAAATATTTTGTTTTGACATTCTGCAACCAGCCTTTCATATAAAAAATTATTTTTTGTTTTCTTCTACTTCCATCTTCTTGTCTTTCGGGCAACAAGCATCCTTCTCTTTCAGCTCGGTCAATTCCGATTTGTTAAACTATCTATACAATACCATAGCTCTTTAGCTAATACAATAATTGCATCGCTCCCGCTTATTCTCATCAATTCTGCAACTAATGTATCTTGATCATATGCATATTGTCAGGCTGTCTGTTCTCTTTTCTTTGCATGATACGCTTCACGTCTCATAGCCAGTGTTTTTTCATATCTCTCTTTTGCAATAGGGTCTCCATTCAATGCATCTTCACGCATTTTTCTGTAGCTCTTCACTGTGGCTCTAACCTGATACTGTTTACGCTCTGCAAGCTGACTCTGTGCTTTCTGATCTCCGGCTTCTGCCCTGGCTCTCAAGGCTTCCATCTGCTCCTTTCTCCTTGCGGTATGCCGTCTGTTATATTCTGTATTTCTTTCTTCCAAATATTTCGCATATTCAGGGTCATTTTCTGCTCTCTGTTTACGCTTTTCTGCTAATTTCCTTGAACGCTCCCTTGCCTGATAAATCAGCATTTCTATTGTGCTTGCCTTGATATAGTGACCAGTACATGAATGATATTTATTGTGATACCGGCTACAACGGAATGCCTGATTGCTGTCATATATTTTCCCATCTTTTGGCTTTGAATTGATATATGCCAGTCTGCTTCCACAATCTGAGCAATAAAGCAGTCCTGACAGCCTGTGCGCAGTCTTTTCACTGTTTCGCCTTGGAGATACCCTTTTTCTCATTCTCTGCGCTTTATCATATGTTTCCTGATCAATGATAGCTTCATGTGTATTGTAAAAGACAAGCAATTCATCCTCATTTACAACCCTTTTCCGCTTTGTCTTAAAATTGTCCCTCGTTGTCTTCCCAAGAACGGTATGCCCCAAATACTCACGTCTATCAAGAATATAGCCCACTGTTGTAGCATTCCATGTATAAGGGTCATGGTAATTCGTACACTGGCAATCCTCAGGATGGTTCTGTCTCGCATAAACCGAAGGAATAAGGATTTTATCCTCTGACAATGTATCTGCTATTGCGGTTGCACCCATTCCATCACAGGCAAGCTGAAAAATGCGTCTGACAACCGAAGCTGAAACTTCATCAACATACAATGTCTGCTTATCCTCAGGCTTTCTGTAATATCCATAAGGCACTGCACCGCTAACACGGTTTCCGTCTCTCATTCTTGCCTTAAACACTGCCTTGATTTTTTTACTGGTATCTTTTGCATACCACTCATTCATGATATTCAGAAATGGTGTAAAATCATTATCTGTCGGATTGGCACTGTCAACTCCGTTATTAACTGCAATAAAACGGACATTTTTCTTAGGGAACATCATTTCAGTATAGAAACCTACTTGCAGATAGTTTCTGCCAAATCGGGACATATCTTTGACGATCACTGTTCCCACCCTGCCAGCTTCAATCTCTGTCAGCAGAGAATTGAATGCCGGTCTGTTGAAGTTCGTTCCTGAATATCCATCATCACTAAAATGCTGAATATTACCAAAGCCCTGTTGCACTGCATAATCTTCCAGATACTTCTTCTGGTTTGTTATGGAGTTGGATTCACCCTGCATCTCATCATCACGAGACAGACGCTCGTAAAGTGCTGTTATTCTGTTATCTTTAACCATTTTCTCAGCTCCCTTCGTTATGCTAAAAAATAAGAACACACAGAAAACACTTCATTTTTTAATGACTTGTTTTCTCTGTATTCTTAAAATCTACCCCTTGGGATCTGCCACCACATAGGAGGAATGCATCTGTAACAGGTTTGGTTTTATAAAGAATCTCGTCTTACCAGATCCAGATCCGCCAACTACCAGAACATTCTTATTTCTGGCATACTTTGGAATCTACGGTCTGCTGCTCATGGTGATCCGTTCTGACTGAGACAGAATCACGTTGTTTGCAAATACCGGATCTTCAAATGGTTCGATATCTTCATTCCTACCCCATCTGGCTGATCCATATTCCTCATTGTGCCGGAACTTCTTCGCATTTTTCCCTTTCAGATATACTGCGATTCTCAGTGCCGCTCCACATATAATACCTGTCAAAAGATCTGTAGGATTCAGGCTCGGCAAAGGATTTGAAAATGCCGTTTGGAGCACCCCATCAAGTACCAGGCTTTGAATTTTCTTCGATGCATTTGCCCCAGCAGCAAGTCTCCATGCCTCACCAAGATTTGTTGCTGCCAATCCCAAAATAATGTAGGGAATGTTCAGGATCAGCAGCTTTTTCAACTGTTTTGTATTCATAGCGACCTCTCCTTCTTTTTTTCTGCAACTTTCTTTGGAATTGCTGCTACGATTTCCTTGAATTTCTTCAGCTTCTCCAGAACACTGGTCTTTGCTACAGATGGCTTCTTGATCTGCTTTGCTGAATAATCCTGTAAAATTCTTGTAACCGCGTCTGTATCTTTTGCCTTAAAGAAAACCGTATAGACCGGAGGACTTTTCTCTCTGTCTCTGACAACTGCAAAATCCACTCCATATTTCTTTGCGAATGAGAAAGAGCAATGCACTGCCAGATTTTCAGAAATAGTGTAGAACCAGTCTTTTTCGTAACATTTTAGTCAGATATTACTGAATTTAAAATACGCAAAATAAAAATAATAATAATTACTATTATTGACAAAACAGAAAGTATCATGTATAATACAGACATACATAAAAAAGCAACAAAATACTGAAAAATTCAGTAGGAATCTATTAACAAAATGAATCAACAATGAAAAGGAGAAAATAACTATGAAAAAATATGAATGTGAACCATGTGGCTATATTTATGATCCGGCAGTAGGCGATCCAGACGGAGGTATCGCTCCAGGAACTGCATTTGAGGATATTCCAGATGACTGGGTATGCCCGATCTGTGGATTAGGAAAAGATGTTTTTGTTCCTGTAGAAGACTAAGCAGAAAATGCGAGACGATGAGAAAATCTCTGTAAATTGGATTCTTCTATGATAATGAAGGGTGAGAAGCTTACAAATCAGGCTTTTCACCCTTGTTTTATATATAACAGTTACTGCTAGGCATGTCAAGAGCAGGCGGCTGGCCGCCTGTCTTAGATTATGTTTTTACTTAATATTCAATCACTATATCAGAAAAGAATATAGGCTCTGCTTCCTTATAATTGTCTTTCAAAAATTCATATAACATAAACCTCATTCCTTCCTCCTAAATATTTATAACCTATATGGTTATTTTTGTTAATTATATTCTATATCCTGTTTTCACGATCTGGCAATGTAATTTTAGCACTATGGTTAGTATATCCAAAGCAGAATAAAACATAAAAAAAGATCTGTCACCCTTAGGATTCTTCCCAAAGCCAACAGATCTTACATTTTCCCTTACATCTTTATACTCTTTGCCAGACTCGTCAGCAAAGCTGCCATCTCCGGATTAACCTTTTTTCTTTCTAACCCACGTTATTTTGCAGCCACGGTTACCACTGTTTCCTTTTTTTTCGACATAAGCCAATAAAACATAGAACAAAATATTAATGCAAATACAACGCCAAAAACATTCTGAATCACTCTAAGACCAACTGCTCCTTTTAGTCCATAACTCTCTGTAGCAATGGCCAAAGCACCAAATGTGTTAAATACTGCCTGCCAGCCATATTTTGCAGAAAGTCCTACACCAATTCCGCCAAGGATTCCTATGTATGTATAGATGGATGACGGAAGCAGAAAATATAGTACTGTAAAGCATATTACACCTGCAATATTTCCGACAATCCTTTTGCGGACTCTGTATTGCATGTCCTCCATAAATGGTAAGATTGCTGACATTGCCGCAATTCCAGCCCACATTGCCCGTGGCATATTGCAGAGTTCCGCAATGCAGAGTACTGCCGGTACGCATATGATCTGACATAACTGCCACTTTGTTCTGGAAGAAGATATATCAAATTCCTGTACCAAATCATTCAAATTTCTTTTATACGTTCTGTTTTTATGATTTCGATAAAATACGAAGCAGGTAAGTGCTGCACCTAATGCCATTCCGGTTAATCGCATCTGATAACTTTTTCCTGTTACATCATATCCATACAATAACAGATAACCAAGAACCAATGTGGATTGGTTAAACATGAATGGGTTATGACATCCGAACAGAATCAGCACTGCCAGTGCAGCAATGTTTAACAGCATTCCAAGTACCGGTGAAAGCTGGTTTGCTAAATGCGGACATACAGTCATAATTACAAAGAACAAAGCCAAAAGCATCGTAGATTGTCCAGTGTGGATCCCCAGATCCGCATTCCGAAATACCATAAGGCATAATAAAACTACTACACCCACAATACTATTCTCATTTCCAAATAAGATACTGAAAATAGTAACAAATAAAAAACAAAATGCCATTGTAACAGCTATCTTTACCAAATATACCAGTATATGATATGATTTTTCTTTCACTGTTTCACTCTTTTTCAACAGATTTTTAGAACCTGCCTGATTTAACTGCAATTCCTGATAAAATGTCATGTAATTTCTCCTCTATCTGTTTTTCTTAAACTTATATGACCTCATCTTTCTGTATTGGAAGCTCTACAACAAATCTGCATCCACCATATTCCCGGTTTTCTGCCTTGATTGTCCCGCCAGCACTATCTACGATCCGTTTCACAAGTGCAAGGCCGAGACCATTTCCTTCTGCTTTGTGAGAACCGTCTGCCTGATAAAATTTATCAAATATTCTGGTTTTCACATCATCCTCTATTCCCGGTCCTTCATCTTCCAGAATAAACATTACAGAATCCTTTTCCTGCTTCAGAAACATCATAATTGTCCCCTTTGCAGGACTGAACTTAATCGCATTATCTAAAAGATTCATCCATATATGCATAAAAAGTCCTTCATTCCCAGTATATTTAACTTCCTCCAGCTCTACCTGGAAACCAATTTCTTTTTCTGTCCATTTTGTCTCCAGGGAAAGAAATGCCTGACGGATCTGTTCATCCAAACGATATTCTGTTTTTTTCATTGGTATGTTCTGATTCTCTAACTTGGATAACAGCAAAATATTTCCAACCAATCCGGAAAGCCTTTGGGTATTAAACAGGATTTTTTCTACATATTCCTCTTGCTCCTGAGACAGTTCTTCTCCCTGAAGAAGCATTGTATACCCTTCAATGGCATTGATCGGGGTCTTAAACTCATGAGAAACATTAGAGACAAAATCCATCTGCAGTACTTCTGTTGCACGAAGCTCTTTTGTCATCACATTAAAACTCTGGTAAGATTCTCCAACTTCTGCGATACGGCTGTTCGTTTCCAAGTGCTGTTCAAAATCTCCCTGCGAAACTTCCTTCATTGCTTTACTGAGTCTGGTAATTGGTTCCAGCAACCTTGCATTGATAAAGGAAGTAATCAGCCCTGCAATCAATGTATTAAAAATCAAAAGCCAGCCAAGCACAGGTATGCTACCAGGCAGATTAAAAAAATGATTCAAAAAAGCAAATAATAACGCAGATATGACTGTTGAAAATACAAGTGCCAGCCAGATTGCACCAGTCAGACAGGATCGGATCCGCAATCCTTTTTCTTCCTTTTGTTCCATTATTTTTTCACCACCTTGTATCCAATTCCACGCATTGTTACGATTTCAAAATCAGGGTTATCTTTCAAACGCTCCCTGATTCTTCCTATATGTACCTCTATCGTATGTGGGTCTGCCTCCGTCTCGTATCCCCATACTTCATCCATCAACTGTTGTTTTGTAAATGTTCTGCCTGGCGATGCTGCAAGCTTATATAAAAGCAGGAATTCTTTTTTAGGCAAAACAAGACTTTCCTTATCAGTTGTAACCGTCATTGCATCATAATCAAACTCTGTTGAACCGATCACAATTTTGTGTTCATTCAGTATCTGTGCACGGCGAAGCAGTGCTCCGACTCTTAAAACCATTTCATTCACATTTACCGGTTTTACCATATAATCGTCACTTCCCGAAAGAAATCCCTGGCGCATATCATCAAAGGAACCTTTCGCAGTGATCATAAGTACCGGTATCTGATATCCTGCTGAACGGAGTTCCGACACCAGTTCATAACCATCCATAACCGGCATCATAATATCGGAAATGATCAGATCAATATACTCTTTATCCAATATTTCTAATGCCAGTGCTCCATCCGATGCACTTTTGACCTGATATCCATTCTTCTCAAGCACTTTTTGGAATAGCTGGCTTAATTCTTTATCATCTTCTACAATCAATATTTGAAACACGTTTTCCTTCCTCCTTATTAGAACAGATACCTTGCCCATCCAAGCAGATGCTGTACCAAAAGTACGTTTCTCTGACGCTTCTTTGTCAATTCAATTGGCTCTACATGATACGGATCACGATAGGTTCCATCTTCCAATACCTGTCGGGACACTCTTTCATATTCCATCATGCCTTCTTCCAACTGTTTATTAATCTCTTTGCTGCGTATTACAAGCATCAGTTCCGTATCCAGATACGTGCTTCTCATATCCATGTTAAAGGAACCGATTACGGATAGATCATCATCAATCAGGATGCTTTTTCCGTGGTAAGAATAGCCGCCTTCATACTCCCAGATATCAATTCCTGTATTTAAAATTCTGTTTCTGTTTCTCGCATAATCAGCAGAACCAAACGGATTTCCATTGTTGGCAACCGAATTGGTCATGATAGAAAAATCCGGAACTCTCTCCGCAATCTCTTTCCATGTATTATACATCATATCATTGCAGATAATATATGGTGTATGAATTTTCACGCGCTCTTTTGCATTTTTCATTAGTTCTCCCAGTTGATACCAGACTACTGGTTCCTTGGAACCTGTGTGGATAGGATTTGACACTAATGCAATCTTTTCTGTCTCAAAAGTTTCGTCCGTGTAATCGGTATCGCAGATTCTTTCCTTATTCTCTTCAAAATATTTCTGATAGCCGTTCTGCAGCTCTAAAACTGCGTTCTTTACAGATTTTCTATTTGCCAGTTTTTTATTGTCATGAAAATAACCACTGTCTTCTTGTTCCCATATCGTTTCAAAATACTCTAACAACTGGTTAACTGAATTTTCTTTCTCAGGTTCATCGCAAACCACTAACACGTCTCTGTCATAGTTCTTATGTCCCGGAAAATCACCCAGGAAATAATTGTATGTATTTCTTCCCCCAAGAATATATCTCTTTCCATCTGCAATCAAATATTTATCATGCATTCTACCCATCATTTTCCACGGTTTCAACGGATTGGCCTTATTATACAGTTTAATTTCAACATTCTCATGGGAAGATAATCCATAGAAATACGGATTTCCTTCCATATCAATCCAGCTCTCCATTCCATCTACTAACAGACGAACATGCACACCTCTGTCTGCCGCATCATGCAGTGCTCCTAAGATCAATTTTCCACTTTCATCTGATTGAAATGCAAAAGTAGAAAGAATAATGTCTTCTTTTGCATTTCGGATCAAACGCACTCTTTGTAAAAGTGCTTCTGGATTTTTTTCTATGATCACTGCTCGTTCCATATTCTCGCTGCGTTCGTTCCACGAATCATTTTGTGTTTCTTTTTTGATGGTATTAGACACTTCCGGCTGTTTTTTATATGCAATACAGATTCCAAATAATTCATAAAAAGCCACACATAAAAAAATTGACAGTATAACAAAAACAATTTTACATATCTTACGTTTTCCCATCGCACATCACCTGACTTTTTTTCATCTTATGTCTATACAATACAAAGTCAACCTCAATTTTACCTCAACAGAATTAATTTTATCCATGTAAATTTCCTGTACCGGCAATCAGACATAACAAAAACGACCTCTCAAAATCAACTATTTTTTGAAAGGTCGTTTCACTAAATTCTTATAACAATCCAGCAAATAATCTCATAAATAATTGTCCCAGTCGCAAATATGCACTGCGCCCAGTACAATATTGATCTGTTACATCACGACATTCTCCCATCGTTCTTATCAGATCATTTTTAATTTCCACAACTGCCTGACAATCTGCCATAAAACAGCCGTTTTCAAAATGATGATATAAGCTTCTATAATCCAGATTGATTGTTCCACAGGTTGCCATACAGTCATCCACTATACTCATTTTCGCATGGCAAAATCCTGGTGTCCATTCATAAACTCGCACTCCATGTTTAACCAATCCATGATAAAAAGAGCGAGTTATATTATAAATGAATTTTTTATCAGGAATTCCTGGTGTGATAATTCTTACGTCTACTCCTCGCTTAGCAGCCAGACATAACGCATGTGTCATTTCGTCTGTTATAATTAGATATGGTGTCATAAACCAACAGTAATTTTCGGCCTTATTTATCATACTGATATAAACTTCTTCTCCGACCTGCTCATTATCCATAGGACTGTCTGCATAAGGCTGAACAAAACCTGTTTGCTGTGCTTTATAATCGTAATGAATAATGTATTTACTAAAATCAGTATCATTCGTAGCTTTTTCACTAACAGCATTCCACATTTCTAAAAATGTCACTGTAAGCGACTGAACAGCATCTCCTTCTAAACGAATACCGGTATCTTTCCACTGCCCATACGGATGCGTATAATTAAAGTATTCATTTGCAATATTATATCCACCTGTAAATCCAACTTTTCCATCAATTACTGTTATTTTTCTGTGATCACGATTGTTCAAAAATAGATTTAAGCCTGGCACAAATGGATTGAATACACGACAATGAATTCCTATACTCTCCATCTTTTTTACAAAATCTGTGTTAATAAAACCTATAGACCCCATATCATCATAGAATACCCTGACTTCCACACCGGCTTTTACTCTCTCTTCCAGAACATCTTGAATCTTATGCCAAGCTTCAGCATCTTCTATCGCATGATATTCCATGAAGATAAACTTTTGTGCTTTCGCAAGTTCTTCAAGCTGTGCCTCTAATCCCTTTACTGCTTCATCAAAATACTTGATATCCGTATTCTGATAGATTGGATACCACGAATTTCTTTGTATGTAACTTGCAATATTTCCTGCTTTCGGAATCTTTTCTTTTATTCTGCTTAAACACTCCTGATTGTCTGGAAGCATTGGTAACAATTTGCTATCAATTTCTGCATATCGCTCACGCATTTTATGCGTGCCACCATTCAAGCCAATCAATAAATACAGGCCTACACCCATAATTGGGAAAATCAGAATTAAAATGACCCAAGGCATTTTCATAGAAGATGTCTTATCTGACGCATACAATCTCAAAACTAAGATTCCACTTAAAATTCTGGTAAATAAATTTATGATTTCTGCATATTCATTCAAGCGCGTTACGATAGTAATAATAAAAATCACTTCAAGAAAAATACAGATTATGGAAAAGCACAATCGTTTTATTCCATTTGTTGTTTTTGCTTTTCCTTCTAAGGTATCTTGCTTCATATGTATTCCACCTCTTCTTTCTACGTCAGCTCTATATTCAAAATACTATTTATTTTGATAATTGATTCGTTCCCCTTGAATTACTGGATAACAAATCAATTTATTACTTTCCAGATCCTCTGCATGCATATCTACCGCACTGATCTGATGATTTTCATAAGTATTATAATAATAGATACCTTTAATAACATTACAACAAGATGTATACAATGTGATTTCATATTTTCCATCAGTCACTTCGCAACATCCACGTTGCCGATCCACAGATCCAAGAATGTGAAAGAACTGACTAACACTTTCTTCCTCAGATTCACCTGAAATTGCATTTACCTTTGTAAAAGCCACACGCACAAAACGAGAAGAAGATGAAAGATCTCCCGGAAGACCTAAACCTCCCATACCTCTACTATATGCATTAAGAGCCAAATTTCCTCCAAAAGTGTTTTGGGGTTGCTTTGGGGATAAATACATATAATTATTTAATTGAAACATCTGCTGTGGAAATGGCGGATTATTCGTAAGCACTCCTACAGGATTATCGTAAATATGTAGACCATCTGACATAGACTCTACAGTAATTGATTCATTTTCATCAGCGATAATCCAATGCAATTGTGCTAATGGCAATTGCTCGCTGAAAGGAGTATTAACAATATTAATTCGATTAAGAAGCTTACGAACTTCTGCTAAAGAAGCACACTGACTTAAAATCCATGGAATAAATTCAAACTGTGCAATATTTTCCACATCTGGTTGAACCTCGGAATAAACAGCATTTCCGACAAAATTCAGACCTGCCATTGCCACTCCTTTTTCATTCATCGCATCATAATATAAAGGATAATCCTCTGCAACATGAGCCATTCCAATAATTGCATAATGATTTTTCATATCGCCAACATGACGGAAATGGAATGAATAGTTACGTGGTGTAATTACTATCTGATCACCGTAAGAGAATTCATAATCGAGGGTTCGTCCAAAGTAAAAATCTTTTGTCTTATAGGTTGCTGCTGTACACATGATTGTTTATCCTCCTAAATAATATGAACTATTGGTGCCCGTTAATAAATTTCGATGCTCGATATCTGCGTTTAAGTGTTCTTTCGGTGCTCACGAGCACCGGAAAAAAAGAAAAAGCAGCAATGAGTTTTTACGATCATTGCTGCAAAAAATGCACGTTCCCAGGGGGAATCGAACCCTCAACTAGTGCTTAGGAGGCGCTTGTTATATCCATTTAACTATGGGAACAAATGCCGTATTTTCGGGCTTTTTCAGCCTTTTCGGTCACGGCGACCAACTTTATGAACTCGATCACTTTCGTGATGAATCATCTGATTTCTTATTTCGACATTTCTATATGCCACTGTTCTAATCGGACTCATTGTTACCACCTTTTTAAGTTCCACGGCTTTAACCATGGTTACTTCTTAGGAGGCGTGTGCTCTATCCAGCTGAGCTATATGGACGTGTCTAATATATGATTATAGCCCGATGAAAGTCGAACTGCAATCCCTTATTTAGTTTTTTTGAGGTGACCGTTGTAACGCAACCTTAGGAGACGAACGCTCTATACTACTGAGCTACAGAGACATGCAGTCTAAAAAACTACGATATATATCTTACCAAACAGAAGCCGGAAAGTCAAGGAATCGCAACTTTTAGAGAAGTATTTCTTCAGGTTTTATTTCATTGTTTCAATCCACAGCCGGTAATTTAACGGAGACTGACTGTGATTTGCTTCGTGTCAGTGGGGGATACCGATTTCTCTCCGCCCACCACTGCCATTAAGTTTTCCATTGGCAATTCATCTTACCACCTATAGAGGTGGGAGAATTCTTGCTGTTGTTAGTTAAAATAAGGTCATACAAAGCTCTTTCTGCTGCCTAGAAAACTTTCCTATTTTTGACTCTGTTTCGCACGATACGGTTCCAGCTTTAAGGTTCCCTGCATCCAGATCTGCCCTTTGAACCGGCGTCCGGGCTGGGGTTCTCCTAAGAGATCTTTACTGTTGATACAGATCACAAACTCCAGGTCATGGCTCTCGATCTTCATGCGATAAATTTCTTCTTTTGTATAAATATTTCGTATTTTCTCGACTTCTTTAATTTCTCCAATAATAGAATACTGATCACACTCCACGCCACACGGCATAAAGCAGGAGTCGATAATGGAGTAGAGATCCTCTTTCATCGCTCTTCTGGAGATCTGTGAGTAGAGATCAATATCCTCGATCGTCAGCGTCTCCATCGCTTCCTCGTCCCCGTTCTTTGCGGCCTCGATCAGACTGCTGCGGTCTTTTGCTGCAACCTTCGCCTTCTGGATCTGTTTCTGACTTTTTTTGATCGGAAGAAGGATCTTTCCTCCGATGGACATACCGGAAAAGCAGACGGATCCGATCTTTGAGTGATGCTCTTTATCCAGCATTTTTTCCCGGAATTCCAGGAAATTCTGGATATAAAAGATCAGTGTAATGCCGACTTTATTCTCGTCCACCATTCCGGAGTATGTCTCTTTCTCCGTATGCCGCTGGACTGAACACTCTTCCGTTGATCCGACAATGTTGCTCTCCAGATACGGGAAGTAAAATTCCCGCTCGAAGTCTCCATCATCATTCAGTTCCCCGACGATCGAGATGCCAAGTCCCGGGGCCACTTCCGTCCGCATTTCGCAGACATTGCTGTCCTCATCGACCTGGACACACTTCGTCATCGACGGCTGCCGTTCCAGCAGATCCAGAAGCTTTTCAATATCTTTTTTCTTTGTATACATGCTGAAACCAGCTGCACGTAAAAATTTATGCATATGGATCAATAATCTCCTTTATCCTCGCCATCGGGATCGTCCGGCAGTGCATCGTAATCCTCGATGGTATCTGTCTGGATCTCGACCTCTTCCACATCGTATGCGTCCGCATACCGTTTTACACGTTCTTCTTCATCTTCACGGCGCTCTGCCTGACGTCTTCTCAGCTCTTTCATGCGCTCGCTCTTCTTCCGCTCGCTGCTCGGAACCTCGATATCCTGCTCACCGGAACCACCTTTTCTCTCTTTCTTCTTTCCAGCTGCAGCCTTCTCTTTCTGGGCGATCCGTTCATCCATCGTCGGACGTTTTACATATCCCAGGGCCTGCTCCAGCGCCTCCTGTTCCTCTCCGCCGAGGAGAACTTCCGTCGCTCCTTCCTCTACCTCTTTTAAGTAGATATAGCAGCCTTCACGGCTGTGAACGACGTCCAGTACGAAACCGCTGTTGTTGTTATCCAGCATTGCGATGACAAAGCTCAGATTTCCGCCCATACCCTTAAATGCGTTGTACTTGACGTATCCGAATTTCTGGAACGAGGACTTGATCTGCTTTGAAAGCTGCTTCATCGCATCCCGGCTCACCCGGTCTTTTTCCTGAAGTTCTTCCATCTCGTCCATGATGTCCATGATCGTATCTTCCAGTGTCTCCGCGTCTTTTCCGCGCATGAACATGTCATATCTGCGGTACAGTTTATTGAGCTTCACAATACAGATGATCACCACGATCAGCAACGCCACTGACAGGATTGAAAATCCTACGATCAGCGCCATTGGATCAATGGGAAGATTGTATAACATACTGTTTTCCATATTCTGTTTTCTGTCCTTCCGTTTATGTCTGTGCTTTTATGATTTTAAAGATTCCATGAGTTCGATCAGTCTCTCTAGCTCTTCCTGGGAGTAATACTCGATCTCGATCCTTCCCTTATTTTTATCCTTCTGATTGATGACAACCTTGGTTCCCATGATGGATTTTAATTTGTCCTCAACCTGACGGTAGATCAGATCAATATCCGGTCCTTTTTCCGGTTTCTTTTCCTTCGGCGGGCGGTTCATCATCTTGACAAGTTTTTCCACGTCACGGACGCTTAATTTCTCTTCAACGATCTTCACTGCAACCTGGTACTGACGTTCTCTGTCCTCAAGTCCTAAAAGTGCTCTCGCATGTCCGCTGGAAATTTTTCCTTCCGCCAGCATATCCTGCACTCTGGAATCAAGTTTCAACAGACGCATGCTGTTTGTGATCGTCGCACGGTTCTTGGAAACGCGATTCGCGATCTCCTCCTGAGTCAGATGAAACTCCTGGATCAGCTGTTGGAAAGCCTGTGCTTCCTCGATCGGGTTTAAATCCGCACGCTGGACATTCTCGATCAGGGCGATCTCCATCGTCTGCTGTTTGTCATACTCGCGGATCAGTACCGGAACATCCGTGATCCCTGCAAGCTTTGCCGCGCGCCAGCGGCGCTCACCGGCGATGATCTCGTAGTGACTACCCTTTTTCTGGACGATCAGCGGCTGTAGAATTCCATACTGTTTGATGGAATCAGCCAGTTCCTGAAGACTTTCTTCGTCAAAATTCTTTCGCGGCTGCTCGCTGTTCGGCTCGATCAGATTGAGTTTTAAGGTCTGCTCGACAGGTTTTTCTACGATCTTCTCAACCGGCTTTTCAACCACTTTCTCAACGATTTTTTCAACTGGCTTCTCGACGATCTTTTCTACGATCTTCTCGACTGGTTTCTCGACGATCTTCTCAACGATCTTTTCTACCGGTTTTTCTACGATCTTTTCGATGATGATCGGTTCATTTGCCTTCTGTCCGTTTGCTGACGGCGCATTTCCGGAAACACCATTTTTATTCTTCCCCTGGTTTTCCTGGCCCTTCACCACGCTACTATTTCCCGCATCTCCGTTCCCGGCTATCCCTGTTTTTTCTGTATTCTTAGCTGTATTTTCCGGCTTTTTCTCAGCCGTTTTTCCCATTAACTGTTCTTTTCTTTCACTTCTGCTCACTTTTTCTCCAGAAGTTTCTTTCGTATTTGCAACCTCTTCTCCAAAAAAAGCGCCAAGTCCCTTTCCTAATCCACGCTTTGCCATTATATCTCTTCTCCTCTGCTGATGACTTCCGCTGCTAAAAGTCTGTAGCTCTCCGCGCCTGATGACCGGCTGTCATAGAGATTGATCGGCATACCATAGCTCGGTGCCTCCGCCAGTCTGACGTTTCTTGGAATGATCGTCTTGTAGATATTTTCATTCAGATGTTCTTTTACATTCTCTACGACTTCCAGAGACAGATTTGTTCTCGAGTCATACATCGTAAATACAACGCCCTCTACTTCCAGCGCCGGATTTAGTTTTTTCTGAACAAGATTTACTGTTTTCAACACCTGGCTTAATCCTTCCAGTGCATAATATTCACATTGGATCGGGACAAGTACCGTATTGGCTGCTGTCAACGCATTGATCGTCAGAAGGTTCAGAGACGGCGGGCAGTCGATAATGATAAAATCATACTTACTATTTAATAGCTCCAGATTTTTCTTCAGGATGCATTCCTTTTCCTCCATATCAAGGAGTTCGATCTCCGCTCCTGCAAGATCCACATCCGATGGCATTACATCCAGACGTTCCTGAACGCTCGGATTGATGCACTCTTCCACCGTGCATTCTCCCATAAGGAGTTCATATACAGTATTGTCAATATTTCCTTTTTCCAATCCAAGTCCGCTTGTTGTATTTCCCTGCGGATCAAAGTCCACAGTCAGCACTCTCTGTCCTGCTTCAGCCAGGCAGGCCGACAAATTGATCGCGGTTGTCGTTTTTCCGACACCACCCTTTTGATTTGTGATTGCAATAATACGTCCCATACCTCTATCCTTTCCGCAGGTCAGCTCTACCTATTTTTATCGTTACTATTTATATTCAAAACTTTAGCGAAACTTAGTATAACACAATTTTCCCTATTTTCCTATTGATTTACCCTATAAAATTAAAAATGTTTCACGTGAAACATTTTTGCAATTCCTACAAGGCATAGCCGCACAGTTTCTGATCGTGCATTAGTGCTTTGTTATACAATGTTTATAACGTATCCATCGCAGTATATGTTTCACGTGAAACATATACTGCAATTTACAGCTCGCTTTCCTTTTTCTTTTCAAGATCTTATTTCTATGTTTACTTTTTGATGCTCCATGTCTCACATAAAGTATCATGGCTTATCCATTTATTTTTAGTGTTTTTCTTTCATTTTTCTCTTATAGTACTTTTCTAAGCTTCTTTCATACTTTTACGAAACTTCAGTGTCTTTTCTTAAATGTTTCACGTGGAACATTTTTTCTTCCCATCAATATTTTCTATTTGTACTTATCCGTAAACCATTTTCTTTTTCATGTGCATTTTCTCTCAGATGTTTCACGTGGAACATTTCCGCTCTATAATATACTTACCAGCACTTTCTATCTTCCGTCTTTCACATAAGCCGTTTTTCTTGTTCATGTACATTTTCTTTCAGACGTTTCACGTGGAACATTATATTTCGCTCTCAACTCGTTTTTTATTAAAATGTTTCACGTGAAACAATCTGCTCTTCCGATTTTTTCGCTCTGATGTTTCACGTGGAACATCGCCATTTTCTTTCCATGTATTTCCCATCAAGCACAACTTTTTTCCCTCATTTCGATATTCCTCTGTGAACTACATCGGCAATTGAATAACCGAGGATTCCCGCTTGTTATCCTAAGTCCAATATATCACCAATCTTCCTACTGCCGCCTTTTAATCTGAAATCTTTTTCTCAGACAACTGCCAATTTTCTTCAGAAACATTTCATACTTTCGCCTGTTGTATCTCCCCACCAATTATATTATAATATATCCATGGAACAGCCCGGGAAAGCGGTATAAATTCACTGCTCTTCTCTCGCAAAAGTTCCTGTTTCTATTCGATATTCCATCATCCAATTTCGAGGTGAACTATGAAAGCAAAAAACAGAATCATCACTGCTGTTCTTCTCTCTGCCGGTGCGGCTGTCGGAACAGCGCTGATCAACAAATACATCAAGATGTCCGCGGTTTCAAGAAATCTTCTGGCTCAGCCGGAGCCACGCTGCTATCGCTGGAGACTTGGCAATATTTACTATACAAAGACCGGAACAGGAAAACCACTTCTTCTCGTTCATGATCTGACTCATGCATCCAGCGGCTGTGAATGGGATTCTTTGATCCCGCTTTTAAAAGAACATTACACCATTTACACGATCGACCTTTTAGGCTGCGGCCGTTCCGAAAAACCGAACCTGACTTATACAAACTTCCTCTATGTGCAGTTGTTAAACGATTTCGTGAAGTCTGAGATCGGTCGCCGCACAAATATTGTCGCTACCGGTGCCTCCGCTCCGATCGCAACAATGGCCTGCGGATACAATCCGGATCTCTTTGAGCAGATGATGTTCATCAATCCGGACTCACTCCTCTCCTGCTGCCATATACCGGGAAAATCTGCAAAATGTTACAAGTTGATCCTCGATCTCCCGATCGTCGGAACTCTGCTCTACAATTTTGCATCTGCGAGAAGTATCATCTCCAAAACATTCTCCGAGAACTACTTCTACAATCCGTACGATGTAAATCCGCACAACCTCGACAAATATTATGAGTCCGCCCATCTTGGCGACTCTCCGAAGTCTGTCTACGCCAGCGTCCAGTGTAATTACACGAAATGTAACATCACAAAAACTCTGGAAAAGATCGACAACAGCATCTATATTCTCGGCGGTGAAGCGGAGCCGGATATCGATCTGATCACAAAAGAATATACGAAGTGCAACCCAGCGATCGAGTCCAGCACGATTGCCAACACAAAACATCTTCCGCAGATTGAAAAGCCGGAGGAGGTCAGCTCGATCATTCAGATGTTTTTCAACTGATGACATTTATCAAAAATATCCCAAATGTTTCACGTGAAACATTCCTGCCCATAAATAAAAACAAAGCGCCGGTCCTGTGTAAATCAGGATCAGCGCTTGTTTTTTATCAATAATCGTTACTTCAACGGTTCCTTCCCCGGAAGTCCCGCCTTTCTCGGATATTTCTTTGCAGTGACTGCCATCTTCTTGACCGGGACAAAGGTGCGTTCCACATCTGTCTCCGGAAGAACTTTTACGATCACTTCTTTCAGTTCTCCGCCGAGTTTTTTTACCGCAGATTTCGCCTGTTCGATCTCCTCGTCAGCTTTCCCCGATTTATACGGAATAAAATAGCCGCCTTTTTTCACGAACGGAATGCAGTATTCGGAAAGTGTGGACATATTCGCAACCGCACGGGATACGCAGAGATCAAACTGTTCCCTGTATTTCGGGTCGCGGCCGTAATCCTCGGCGCGGCCGTGGACTGCTGTGATATCAGTAAGTCCCAGTGCCTCGATCACTTCATTTAAGAATCCGACTCTCTTATTTAAGGAATCCAAGAGTGTGATCTTAAGGCCAGGAAATGCGATCTTTAACGGAATTCCCGGAAATCCCGCTCCGGTTCCCACATCGATACAGCTGTATTTCGATGACGCATCCAGTTTTAATCCAAGCTCAGGTGCAGCAAGAACAAGGAGCAGACTGTCCACGAAATGCTTTGTGATCACATCTGAAAGCTCCGTGATCGCCGTGAGATTCATCACTTTATTCTTCTCGATCAGCATCTCATAATACTTGAAAAACTGCTCTTTCTGCTGATCCGAAAGCGTCACTCCGAGATCCGCGCAGCCCTGATCCAATAATTTTACAAATTCATCTGTCATGTTATTACTTTCTCCCCATCTGCTCCAGATGTACCATCAGCACGGAAATATCAGCCGGAGACACACCGGAAATTCTGGACGCCTGGCCGATATTCTCAGGTTTGTAGAGATTCAGTTTCTGGACTGCCTCTCTTCGAAGGCTGTTCACCGTCGTATAGTCGAGATCCGCCGGGATTTTTCTTCCTTCCAGCTTCTTGAACTGAGCTACCTGCTGCTTCTGTCTGCGGATATATCCGTCATATTTCAGATTTATGTCAACCTGTTCCCGCACATCAGCCGGAAGTTCCGGTCTCTTCTCGTCGAGTTCCGCCAGCATCTCATAATTCAGTTCCGGTCTCTTAATGAGTTCTGCGAGTGTGCTTCCGGATTTTAATGTTGTACTTCCATGTGCCTCAAGGAACTTCTGAACTTTCTCGTTCGCTCCGATCGTCGCCTTTTCCAGACGGGCAATCTCCTCCTCGATGGCTTTTTCTTTCCATACCACGTATTCATACTGCTCATCCGACACAAGGCCGATCTCATGTCCGATCCCACGAAGTCTGAGGTCCGCATTGTCCTGGCGAAGGAGCAGACGATATTCTGCTCTCGATGTCATCATACGGTACGGCTCATGATTCTCTTTCGTGACAAGATCATCGATCAGAACCCCGATATACGCCTGGGAACGGTCAAGGACCACTGCACTCTTCTCCTGCAGCTTTCTCGCCGCGTTGACGCCGGCCATAAAGCCCTGAACGGCAGCTTCCTCGTATCCGGAGCTTCCGTTAAACTGGCCGCCGGAGAATAATCCATCGATATTTTTAAATTCGAGAGACGATTTTAACTGTCTCGGGTTGATGCAATCATACTCAATTGCATATGCATTTCGAACAATTTTGACATTTTCAAGCCCCGGAACAGTCCGGTACATCGCATACTGGACATCCTCCGGAAGAGAACTCGACATTCCGCCGAGATACATCTCGTTCGTGTAGAGTCCCTCCGGCTCTACGAACACCTGATGGCGCTCCTTATCCGGGAATTTTACAACCTTATCCTCGATCGACGGGCAGTATCTCGGTCCCGTTCCTTCGATCGCACCGGAGAATAACGGCGAACGGTCCAGGTTGTTCCGGATGATCTCATGAGTCTTCTCATTTGTGTAGGTCAGCCAGCAGGAAATCTGGTCTTTCTGCACCGACTCCGGATCCGTGGAGAAGGAGAACGGAACGACGCGCTTGTCTCCGAACTGCTCTTCCATCTTCGAAAAATCGATACTTCTCTTATCTGCTCTCGCCGGAGTTCCTGTCTTAAAGCGGTACATCTCGATCCCGTTTGCCTTTAAGGAGTCTGTCAGATGGTTCGCCGCCTGCAGACCGTTCGGTCCTGTCGGATTGCTGACATCCCCGTAGATGCATCTCGCGCGGAGATATACGCCGGTTGCAAGAACGACCGCGCGGCACTTATAGCTCGCACCGGAATACGTTTTCACGCCGATGATCCGCTTTTTCACCGGATAGCTGCTCTCCTGCTGCCCGTTTTCTCCGTGTTCCTCTTTAAAGGTCCCGTATTCTCCCGGGATCTCCTCCGTCAGGATCTCAGCCACCTCGGCCTGGCGGATCGTCAGGTGATCCGTGTTTTCAAGGACGCGGCGCATGGATCTCGTATACTCCTGCTTATCCGCCTGGGCGCGCAGGGAATGGACCGCCGGCCCCTTTGACTCGTTTAACATCTTTGACTGGATAAATGTTTTATCGATATTTTTTCCCATCTCTCCGCCGAGGGCATCCAGCTCACGGACAAGATGTCCCTTGGAGCTTCCTCCGACGTTCGGGTTGCACGGCATCAGAGCGATGCTGTCCACGCTGACCGTGAACATGATCGTCTCAAATCCAAGTCTCGCTGCCGCAAGTGCCGCCTCGCATCCCGCATGGCCCGCACCGACAACTACAATATCATATGTCTCCTCTACTACCGGCATTTTATTTCCTCTTTTCTATTTTCCCATACAGAATTTGCTGAAGATCTCGTTCACCAGATCATCCTCCACGGATTCCCCGACGATGAGTCCCAGCTTCTCATACGCATCCATCAGATCGATCGAATAGAAATCCTCCGGCATGCCGTTCTCAATACTTTTCTCAACCATGGACATGCTCTCAAAAGCATCCTTTAGAGCCCTCACATGGCGCACATTCGTGATCATGACCTGGTCATTGAAGTCGATCTCACCTTCATAGAATAAAGCCTTTATCTCCTCTTCCAGGAGGTCAATTCCGGTCTCCTCCTTTGCGGAGATCCCGATCACCTTATGTCCCGACCGCTCTTCCACTTCTTTCGCGGACACGACCGGTTCCAGGTCGCTCTTATTCAAGAGGACAACGGCTTTCCGGTCATTTATGAAGTCCATGATCTGATAATCATTCTCATCCAGCTCTCTCGATCCATCCACGACGTAGATGATCAGATCTGCCTTCTTTGCCTCTTCCATCGCGCGGGAGACACCGATCTTTTCGACCACATCCTCCGTGTCCCGGATCCCGGCCGTATCCACAACATTTAAGCTGATCCCCTGAAGGTAGATATGTTCCTCCAGGATATCTCTCGTGGTTCCTGCCACATCCGTCACGATCGCACGGTCCTCACCGACTAAAACGTTCATCAGCGACGATTTTCCGGCATTCGGTTTCCCCAGGATAACCGTCTTCACGCCCTCTGAGACCACGCGTCCGTTTGAGGAGGAACGGATCAGTTTTTCCAGTTCTTTCTTCACGGAAAGGACCACGCCGAGGAGCTTCTCCCCGTATCCGTCCAGGGAAATATGCTCCGGGTCATCGAGCGCCGACTCGATAAAGGCGATCTCGTAGATAATCTGTTCCCGGATCTCATGGATCTCCTTCGATACACTTCCCCGAAGCTGGCTCACAGAGGACTGCAGCGCATATTCATTTTTCGCGTTGATCACGTCGATGACCGCCTCCGCCTGGGAGAGGTCGATCCTGCCGTTTAAGAACGCCCGTTTCGTAAATTCACCCGGCTCTGCCAGTCTCGCCCCGGCCTTTAAGACTGTCTCCAGGATCCGTCTCGTGACCAGCATGCCGCCGTGACAATCGATCTCCACGGTATCTTCCGCTGTGTAGCTCCGTGGTCCTCGCATAAGCATCAAAAGGACCTCATCCACAGCCTCATCCCCGTCATAAACGTATCCGTAATGGATCGTATGGCTCTCCGCCTCAGAAAGCTTTTTCTTTCCGGGTTCCCGAAAGACCTTTTCCGCGACTTCAACCGCGTTCTCACCGCTGATCCTCACGATTCCGATTCCTGAATTTCCCATCGCCGTGGCGATCGCTGCAATCGTATCTGTATATTCCATAATCTCCATCCTGTCACTCACGCCTGCTGCCTTAAAACATCAAGCTGAATGATCTTCTATTTTCTGGCTCCGCAAGTCCTGTAAACTCACAGAAATTCACACAATTAGTCACCCTATCATAGCACAAAGGGGTTGCCATAGGCAACCCCCTCTATCACGATATCTGTAACTATTCAGCACCTTCCTGGTTACCTTTGTTCCCAGACAAAATCAGCCATGCGTTCCCGCACAGTGCGGCGCATGGCTGATCTGTGAATTATTATTCCTGACTGCTGCTGCGATAGCTATTCTCAGAACCAGCGGTTCTTTCGCGTCTCTCGTATCTCGGTCTTCTCTCTCTGCGCTCTTCCTTCTTTAACGCGATCACAACATGGCGGAACGGCTCCTCACCTTCGCTCTTTGTGAATACGTATTTATCGTTCTGGAGTGCGGAGTGGATGATCCGTCTCTCATACGGATTCATCGGCTCTAAGGAAACCGGACGTCTTGTCCGCTTTACCTTGTAAGCGATATTCTTTGCGAGAGTCTCCAGTGTTTCTTTTCTTCTCTCTCTGTAATTTTCGGTATCCAGCTTGACTCTTAAGTAGTCCTCAGATTCCTTATTTACAACAAGGCTTACAAGATACTGAAGGGAATCGAGTGTCTGTCCTCTCTTGCCGATGAGAAGTCCCATCTCCTCGCCGGTCAGGTTGACATCCATCTCCTTTTCCTCTTCATTCATTTTCACTTCCACGTCAACAGCAAGGCCCATTGCATCGAAAACGGAATTCAGGAAATCTACGGCCCTATCGTCAACGGTCTCGATCTTCTTCGCGCGGATCACTGCCGGCTTGGAACCAAAAAGTCCGCCGAGAACTCCGGCACTTCCCTTTTCAACGACCTCATACTGAATCCGATCACTGCTCACACCGAGCTGCAGGGATGCCTGTGTGATTGCATCTTCCACAGTTTTCGCAGTCACTGTAATCATTTCCATAACAGAACCCCCTTATTATTTTCGCTTGTCATGTGCCTCATTGTACTTCTGGACCATCGCTGCCTTGGAAGCGAGACTTCCCGGTTTCGCGTTGGTGTTGTAGTACTTGCTGGACTCCTCGATCTGTTTCGCGATCTTTTCCTTCTTAACTTCCTCAGCAGCTTTTTCCTTCTCCTCCTCAGCCTTGATCGCCTTTAAGGATGCGGTAGCGTTCTGAGTTACCTTAGCCGGCGGAAGTCCCTGTTTTGCACGTTTCTTATTTACCTTTTCCAGGTTCTTTGCGATCATATCGTCGATGTTTACCTTATCCATGTACGCGTTAACGATGAGCTGCTGGATAATTGTAACAACGCTGGTCGCGATCCAGTAGATGCCAAGACCTGCCGGCATCGTGATACAGATGAACGCGGAGAATAACGGCATTGTCGTTGTCATAGTCTTCATGGACTGGGCCATCGGATTCTCTGCATCTGCGGATGTGGACGGCTGATTTCCGCTCATGAGCTTTGTGCTGAACCACTGGGACACTGCCGCAAGAACCGGGATGATCCATGCGAAGGACGGTACCCAGCCCGGTGCCTCTGCCATATTTAAACCGAGGAACGTGTTCATTCTCTCGACAACAGCAGCATTCTGGCCGATCACATCAGAGATTGCCGGGAACAGTGCCTGAAGCTCTCCCCACTGGGATGTGGAGAATTTATAGAGCATGTCTACAAGACGGTTTGCATTTGTGAAATCAAACTTGTCTAATTTTCCGCCGCAGGCGGTTGCGATATTTGTGATTTCCTGTAACTTCTGAGCATAGTCAGCCTGTCCCATCAACGGAGTGACAACGTTGTCGAAATAAACGCGGACAGACGGAACGTATGCCGGGATATTGTAGATGACACGGTACAGTGCAAGAAGGATCGGCATCTGGATCAGCAGTGGAAGGCATCCGCCCGTCATGCTTGTGCCGTACTTCTCGTAAACAGCCTGAATCTCCACATTCTGACGCTGCATGGACTCCTGATCCGACTTTCCTTTATACTTCTTCTGGATCGCCTGGATCTCCGGATTCATGACAGACATGAGTTTTGTGGTTTTCTGCTGTTTGATCGTGAGCGGTATCATCAGTGTTTTCATTACGATCGTAAACAGAATGATGCACAGACCTACGTTGAACACGCCGAAGCTGCTCGTAAATCTGAAGAGGATGTCCATGACATAGCCAAGGACAGTCGCGATCGGTCCCAGAATGGAACCAGCCTTCGTCAAAACCATATCTTACCTCCTGGGTTTTTTACGGGACTGGATCATAACCGCCTTTTGCAAACGGGTGACATCTCAAAATCCGCCTGCACGCAAGATAAGTACCTTTTATAGCGCCGTATTTTCTGATTGCTTCCATGGCGTACTGGGAGCAGGTAGGCGTATAAATACAGTGAGGGCCGATACAGGGAGAGATAAACTTCCTGTAAATCTTGATCAGACCAATCAGTACCCATTTCATAAACCACTCACTTCGATTCTTTTAAAATGTTATGAAGCCCGCATAAGTGCAGAAATGCACTCTCAATCTTGTCGAAATTTTTGTCTTTTGCCGCGACCCGCGCGACAACGATGATGTCTTTGCCGTCTTCTAATATGTCCTTATTTAACCGGAAACTTTCACGGACAAGTCTCGCGAACCGATGTCTCACGACGCTGTTTCCAACCTTTTTGCTGGCGGAAATGCCGATCCTCGTGTCCTCCCGTCCCGAATCCATCACGTACATGACCAGATATTTGTTTGCGTAGGACTTTCCACCGCGGTAAACCGTCTGGAAGTCCTGATTTTTCTTTAACGAATTGAACCTTTTCATTCAATACCTCTCTGAATAACAAAAAAGAGTATCCAAAAGTTTTCCTAAACTTCCGGATACTCTCTTGGTTCATTAAGCAGATAATCTAGCTCTACCTTTTGCTCTTCTGGCAGCTAAAACTTTTCTGCCACCTGCTGTTGCCATTCTCGCTCTGAAACCATGAACTCTTTTTCTCTGAGTGTTCTTCGGCTGAAATGTCATCTTCATAAACCCGGCACCTCCTCTTACTATAAATTCAAGTACCTTCTCATGTACATATAAACTAAGACATATTGAAGCATCGTATCGATTATATAAAAATTGCCGTCCTTCGTCAAGACCAAATTTCAAAAAAATCCTTAAATCATGGGGATTTCCGACTCATATCTTTGTAATTTTTCCGCCTGTTATCCACATTCCGGCTTTCCGGAGAGTCCTCATACAAACGTCCGTCTTTCTCTCTCCGTCATCCAAAAAGGGGGACAGCTTTTCGCCATCCCCCATAAAATGTATGTTTCGATTTTATGTCACTATATTTAGTATCTCTTCATTATTATATAGAAGCTGCAGCTCTCTATTTGCTGCGATGCACACTCTTCCGGCTCACGATCAGCCGTTGTTTTTCATGATCTTAAACAGGACCTTCGTGATCGCTGTTGTAAGAATACCGGCAACGATCGCCTCCGGAACTCCAAATCCGAGGATGATCCCGAGGATCACATCATAGATGTGCTCGACTGCTTTGTTGGACGCTGCGGCATAGCTCTGTCCGAAGAAGATGTAGATTCCATTCATGACAAGCAGTGTGTTTGTCATACCTCCTGCAATACCAGCCACCCAGAGGGCAACGGTCTGGCTGCCTTTGATCCCGTGAGCGACCTTCATGATCAGCTTATATACATAATAAGCAACGATGCCGATGCATACACGCGGCACGATCGCGATCACGGCGCTCCACATGTTTCCGCTGTATCCGCCGATCGTAACGAACGGACTGAATACGAAGGAGGTCACACCAGGGGTAATGGTCGCTTTTACGAGGCTGGTCATACCAAATACCAGTCCTAAGTAAGCGCCGTACTTCGGTCCGAGAATGATCGCTCCGATGATGACCGGGACGTGAATGATCGTCGCATTCATAAAGCCTAACGGGATGTAACCGAGAAACGGTACGACCGACATGGCGATGATGATCGCGGTAAAGATCCCGGCGAGGGACATGTCCAGAACTTTCTTTTCAATTTTCATTTTTCAATTCCTCCTGCTACTGTTCTCTTGCGAGATACAATGCAATATAGTCACGACTTGCATTATACCGTGTCATCGTCTCAGAGTCAAACTGTTTTCCCGCATTTTCCAATTTTTCCATTTTACAGATTTCTTCTCCCGGTATTCCGTGCCCTGCATTTTTTCTTCCTATACACAAAAGAAATTTTTCTCAGCATCTCTCCTGCTGCCCGCCTGATTTCTGCCTCTCTGCCCGACCTGTCCATCCTTCGCGGACACAACCTGTTGTATTTTTCGTGTCCGTTCCTGGCGTACATCTTGTTATGTGGGTATTCACATGTTTTCCACCCGCAATTATCAACTTATCCCCAAATCGTGGATAAGTTGTGGATAACTTATTGGAAAAGTTGTGGATTTTCACATTTGACATTGAAAATTATCCTCTTTTACGTTAGAATAAGATTAGATTGGGTTTATGTGCTTTTGTGGACAGGCCCCCACCTTTTCCACAGCTATGCACATCGTTATACACATGTTTAGGAGTATGAATATGCTGGAAGAAATCAAAGCTAAATGGGACGAAATCCTTTTAAATATCAAAGAAGAACACGATATTTCAGAGGTGTCCTACCGCACATGGCTGCTGCCGCTGATCCCGGATTCTGTGGATAAAGATATCCTCACGATCCTGGTGCCGGATTCTGCCTTCATCAGCTATGTGAAAAAGAAATATGAATTCCTGTTGACAATTACGATCGAGGAGATCACAGGTTTTCAGTGTAAACTGGATTTCAAGCTGAAATCTGACGTGAAGGAACCGGAAAAAGAGAATCGTCTGATCAACGTGAACAATAATACGGTTAGTCAGCTTGCTCTTCAGAACGCAAACTTAAATCCGCGCTACACATTTGATACCTTCGTAGTCGGAAAAAACAACAATCTTGCCCATGCTGCATCCCTGGCTGTTGCGGAATCTCCGGGCGAGATCTATAACCCGTTATTTATTTATGGAGGCGTGGGACTCGGAAAAACACACTTAATGCATTCCGTTGCCCATTTCATCTTAAAAAATAACCCGAGCGCAAAGATCCTGTACGTGACTTCCGAAAAATTTACGAACGAACTGATCGACGCGATCCGTAACAAAAACAATGTTTCCACCACGGAATTCCGTGAAAAATACAGAAATAATGATGTTCTTCTGATCGATGATATCCAGTTCATCATCGGCAAAGAAAGTACCCAGGAAGAATTTTTCCATACATTCAATGCCCTCTATGAGGCAAAAAAGCAGATCATTATTTCTTCCGACCGTCCTCCGAGAGAAATCGAAACACTCGAAGACCGTCTTCGTTCCCGTTTCGAATGGGGACTTACCGTAGATATCCAGCCGCCGGACTATGAGACCCGGATGGCGATCCTTCGGAAAAAAGAAGAACTGGAAGGATACAACATTGACAACGAGATCATCAAATATATCGCTACCAATGTAAAATCCAACATCCGTGAACTGGAAGGTGCGCTCACAAAGATCGTCGCTTCCAGCAAATTAAATAATAAGGAGATCAATCTTGAACTTGCCGAGGAAGCATTGAAAGATCTGATCTCTCCGAATGCAGCCCGTGAAGTGACGCCGCAGCTCATTATTAATGTAGTTTCTGAGCATTTCGGCATCACTCCTCTCGATCTCATCGGTCAGAAACGAAGCAAGGAACTCGTATTTCCTCGCCAGATCGTCATGTATCTGTGCGGTGATATGACAAATGAGTCTCTCCAGAATATCGGAAAAGCTCTCGGCGGTCGTGATCACACGACGATAATTCATGGAACGAAAAAGATCGCCAGTGAATTAAAGACTGATGAGAATTTAAAGAATACGATCGATATTTTAAAGAAAAAGATCAACCCGCAGTAGGCGTGTGAACTGTAACTTTGAATGCGTAAAACAGCTTTGTGGATTTTTTCGTGGAAATCCCGTTGAAAATTTGTGGATAAAAATCGGATAATTTTTTCGCATTTTTGCCTGTGGAAAACTCTTCGGTTGTCCTTCCGGATTTTTTTAGTTACCCACAATGGTTTTAACAGCGTTTTTTTCAGTGTTTCACAGGGCTTTTTCCCCTTATTAACAAATTCACACCCCCTACTACTGTTAAGACGAATATCTTTTATATATTTCTTTATCTTATGAACGTTTCTCAAGAAAGGAAGTTATCAACAACTATGAAACTGACATTCCAGAAGACCGCTCTTTTAAACGGTATCAATATTGTTCTCAAGGCAGTTCCGTCAAAAACAACGATGCCGATCTTAGAGTGCATCCTGATTGATGCATCTACAGATGAGATCAAACTGACAGCTAACGATATGGAGCTCGGCATTGAGACAAAAGTTGAAGGTGATATCCTTGAAAAAGGTAAAATTGCACTGGATGCAAAGCTTTTTTCTGAAATTGCAAGAAAATTATCTGATTCAGATTCCCTTGTAACGATCGAATCTGACGAAAAATTCAATACTGTGATCGCCTGTGAGAACTCTGTATTCAAAATTCAGGGAAAAGATGGTGAGGAATTCTCCTATCTTCCGTATATTGAGAGAAATAAAAACATTACACTCTCCCAGTTTTCCTTAAAAGAAGTGATCCGCCAGACCATCTTCTCCATCTCTGTCAATGACAGCAACAAGATGATGACAGGTGAGCTTTTTGAGGTAAACGGCGATACATTAAGAGTTGTTTCTCTCGATGGTCATCGTATGGCAATTCGCAAAATTGTATTAAAAGATGAATATGAAAGCACAAAAGTCATCGTTCCGGGAAAAACTTTGAATGAAATCAGTAAAATTCTGACCGGAGACAACGAAAAAGAGGTCCAGATCTTCTTCGGAGCAAACCATATTCTCTTCGAATTTGATGATACGATCGTTGTTTCCCGCCTGATCGAGGGCGAATATTTCAAAGTAGATCAGATGCTTTCCAGTGATTATGCCACAAAAGTGACTCTGAATAAGAAAGATTTTCTCGACAGCATCGAGAGAGCCATCATTCTGATCCGCGAAAATGATAAAAAACCGATCATTTTGAACATCGAAGATTCAAAAATGAGCCTGAAATTAAATTCCAGCTTCGGTACGATGAATGCGGAGATCCTGATCCATAAGACAGGCCAGGATCTGATGATCGGATTCAACCCGAAATTCTTAAGTGATGCACTCCGCATCATCGATGATGAGGAAGTAACTCTCTATATGATGAACGCAAAATCTCCGTGTTTCATCAAAGATGAGGAAGAAAATTATATTTATCTGATCCTTCCGGTAAACTTTAACGCGGCTGCGATCTAAAAACAGATGAAATTTTCCCGAAATTCCGGAAAAATCCGGAGTTTCGGGCTGGTTTTTTCAGAAAACCGGAATAAAAAAGGAGAAAAATGGAAAGTATTCACTTAAAAGATGAATTTATCAAGCTGGGACAGGCATTAAAACTTGCCGGTCTTGTTGGCTCCGGAGTGGACGCAAAGTTTGTGATCCAGGACGGACTTGTAAAAGTAAATGGGGAAGTTGAGACCCAGCGCGGCAAAAAACTTTACCCTGGAGATACTGTTTCCTATGACGGAAAGACATTTAAGGTAGAAAAGTAAGGATTTTTTCATGTTCATAGAATCCATCGAGCTGTCAGATTACAGAAATTACAGTCATTTACATATCGATTTTCATAAAGGAACGAACGTTCTTTATGGAGATAATGCCCAGGGAAAGACGAATATCCTGGAGGCAGTCTATGTGTGCAGCACAACAAAATCGCATCGGGGCAGCAAAGATAAAGAGATCATCAGGTTCGGTGCAGATGAATCCCATATCAAAATGATGGTCCGCCGGGATGGAATTCCCTACCGGATCGATATGCATCTGAAAAAAAATAAGGCAAAAGGGGTCGCAGTCAATGGCGTTCCGATCAAAAAGGCAAGCGAACTTTTTGGGATCGTCAATGTGATTTTCTTTTCACCGGAAGATCTGAATATCATCAAGAACGGACCTGCCGAGCGGAGACGCTTCGTCGACCTGGAACTTTGCCAGCTGAATAAGCTCTATGTCTACAATTTGGTACAGTATAACAAAACGGTTATACAACGAAATAAACTATTAAAAGACATGGACTACAATGCGTCTTTAAAAGACACGCTCCCCATGTGGGACGAGCAGCTCTTAAAGTATGGTACCGAACTAATAATTATGCGTTCCGAGTTTATAAAAGAGCTGAATCCCCTGATCGCCGGGATCCATGCCGGACTGTCCGGCGGAAAGGAAACACTTTCCATCGCCTATGAGCCGAATGTGACGGCGGAGAATTTCAGGGAACAGCTCGCAAAGAACCAGTTTCAGGAGATCAAACAGAGGCAGACCCTGACAGGACCGCACCGCGATGACCTGAATTTTATCGTGAACGGAACAGACATCAGACGTTTCGGTTCCCAGGGACAGCAGAGAACGGCAGCTCTTTCTTTAAAACTTGCGGAGATCGAGCTGGTGAAAAAGATCGTAAAGGATTACCCGGTGCTTTTACTGGATGATGTCCTTTCTGAACTTGACAGCAAGAGACAGGAACATTTACTTTCAGAAATTACCCACATCCAGACCCTGATCACCTGTACAGGGTTGGATGAGTTTGTAAACAGCAAATTCCGGATGGACAAGATTTTTAAGATTGTTGAAGGAACGGTAGAGAGCGAAGACTAAAGGAGGAACTTCATGAGCGCAGAATATAATGCAGATCAAATCCAGATTCTGGAGGGACTTGAGGCTGTAAGAAAAAGACCGGGAATGTACATTGGAAGTACGTCTTCGAGGGGACTTCACCATCTGGTATATGAGATCGTAGATAACGCAGTGGATGAGGCCCTGGCAGGATACTGCGACACCATTGATGTGCAGATCAACGCGGATAATTCGATCACGGTCATTGATGACGGACGTGGAATCCCGGTCGATATCCAGAAAAAAGCAGGACTGCCTGCAGTTGAAGTCGTATTTACGATCCTTCATGCCGGCGGTAAGTTCGGCGGCGGGGGATACAAGGTATCCGGCGGTCTGCACGGCGTAGGTGCATCCGTTGTAAACGCGCTGTCGGAGTGGCTTGAGGTTGAAGTCTACCACGGAGGAAAGATCTACAAGCAGCGCTATGAGCGCGGAAAAACGATGTATCCGTTAAAGATCGTTGGCGACTGTCCGGCTGACAAACACGGTACCAAGGTTTCCTTCCTCCCGGACAAGGAGATCTTTGAGGAGACGGTCTATGACTATGACACCTTAAAGATCCGTCTCCGCGAGACGGCATTCCTGACAAAGAACTTAAAGATCATTTTACGGGATGACCGCGAGGACAAGAAGGAAAAGGTATTCCACTATGAAGGCGGGATCAAGGAATTTGTCAGCTATTTAAACCGCAGCAATGTGCCGCTGTATGACACGGTTATCTACTGCGAGGGCAAGAAGGACAACGTGCTGGTGGAGGTTGCCATGCAGCACAACGATTCCTACACGGAGAATATCTACAGCTTTGTAAACAACATCAACACACCGGAGGGCGGAACCCACCTGACCGGTTTCAGAAATGCCCTGACCAAGACATTCAACGACTACGGAAGAAAGAACAAGCTTCTTAAGGACAGCGAGCCGGCTCTTACCGGTGAGGATATCCGTGAAGGTCTGACGGCCATCATCAGTGTCAAGATCGAGGAGCCGCAGTTTGAGGGACAGACGAAGCAGAAACTCGGAAACAGTGAGGCGAGAGGCGCTGTGGACAGCGTGGTATCGGAACAGCTCACCTACTTCCTTGAGCAGAATCCGTCCGTCGCAAAGACGATCATCGAGAAATCCGTTCTTGCCCAGCGTGCGCGCGCAGCGGCGAGAAAAGCGAGAGATTTAACGAGAAGAAAGACCGTTCTTGACGGTTTATCACTTCCGGGAAAACTTGCAGACTGCTCCAGCAAACACCCGGAGGAATGCGAGATCTACATCGTTGAGGGAGATTCCGCCGGCGGTTCCGCGAAGGACGCGAGAAATAAGAGCACCCAGGCGATCCTGCCGCTCCGCGGAAAGATCTTAAACGTGGAGAAGGCGAGACTCGACAGGATCTACGGAAATGCGGAGATCAAATCCATGATCACGGCGTTCGGTACCGGAATTCATGAGGATTTCGATATCTCGAAGCTCCGCTACCACAAGATCATCATCATGACTGATGCCGATGTGGACGGTGCCCATATCAGCACCCTGCTTTTAACCTTTATCTACCGGTTCATGCCGGAACTCATCAAACAGGGCTACGTTTATCTGGCACAGCCGCCGCTCTATAAGATCGAGAAAAACAAGCGGGTATGGTATGCGTACAGCGATGAGGAGTTAAACAACATCTTAAAAGAGATCGGACGTGACCAGAACAACAAGATCCAGCGTTACAAAGGACTTGGTGAGATGGACGCGGAGCAGCTCTGGGAGACGACCATGGATCCGGAACACCGAATTCTTTTACGTGTGACCATGAACGAGGAGATGACATCGGAGATCGATCTCACCTTCACGACACTCATGGGAGATCAGGTAGAGCCGCGCCGTGAGTTCATCGAACAGAACGCGAAGTACGGAACTCTTGACATTTAATGCGGCAGCAGGGCGCTCCGGAAAGAGATAAGATCCTTCCGGAACGTCAGGCGGCGCAGTTTACGCAGGTTTAAGGCGCAGCGCAGGCTGCATTGGAGGAAAGAATGGAACCGAATATTTTTGACAAGATTCATGAAATAGACTTAAAGAAGACCATGGAAAAGTCGTACATCGACTATGCCATGAGCGTTATCGCGTCGCGAGCGCTCCCGGATGTCCGTGACGGCTTAAAACCGGTACAGAGACGTGTCCTCTACTCCATGGCGGAATTGAACAACGGTCCGGATAAGCCCCACAGAAAGAGCGCCCGTATCGTCGGCGATACCATGGGTAAATATCATCCGCACGGAGACAGCTCCATCTACGGAGCATTGGTAAACATGGCTCAGAAATGGTCCATGCGCTACATGCTCGTAGACGGACACGGAAACTTTGGTTCGATCGATGGCGACGGTGCCGCTGCCATGCGATACACCGAGGCGAGACTCAGCAAGATCTCCGTTGAGATGCTGGCGGACATCTATAAAGATACCGTTGACTTTATCCCGAACTTCGATGAGACCGAGAAAGAGCCGACCGTATTGCCGTCCAGATTCCCGAACCTTCTTGTAAACGGCGGAACCGGTATCGCAGTCGGAATGGCGACAAATATCCCGCCGCACAACCTTCGGGAAGTCATTGCGGCAGTAGTAAAGATCATCGACAATCAGGTGGAGGAAGGAAGACAGACCTCCCTGGAGGAGATCTTACAGATCATCAAGGGACCGGATTTTCCGACAGGAGCTGAGATCCTCGGAACAAGAGGAATCGAGGAGGCGTACCGGACCGGACGCGGAAAGATCAGAGTCCGCGCCGTGACAAATATCGAGACCGCACCGAACGGAAAGAGCCATATCATCGTCACAGAGCTTCCGTACCTTGTCAATAAGGCAAGACTGATCGAGAAGATGGCGGAGCTTGTAAAGACAAAGAAGATCGACGGTATCACCGGCATCACCGATGAATCCAACCGTGAGGGAATCCGCATCAACATCGAGCTTCGGAGAGATGTAAATGCGAATGTCCTCTTAAACCAGCTCTTAAAGCATACACAGCTGCAGGATTCCTTCGGCGTGATCATGCTGGCGCTGGTAAACAATGAGCCGAAGGTCCTGAACCTCCTTCAGATGCTGGAGTACTATCTGGACCACCAGAAGGACGTTGTGACCAGAAGAACGAAGTACGACTTAAATAAGGCGGAAGAGCGTGCCCATATCTTAGAGGGCTTATTAAAGGCTCTGGACCACATTGACGAAGTGATAAAGATCATCCGCGGTTCTGCGAATGTCGCTGAGGCGAAGCGGGAACTCATGGAGCGCTTTGAGCTCACGGACCCGCAGGCACAGGCGATCGTTGACATGCGTCTGCGTGCTCTCACAGGTCTGGAACGCGAGAAGCTTGAGAATGAATATAAAGAACTGGAGGCAAAGATCGCGGAATTGCGCGCAATCCTGGCTGATGAAAATAAATTATTAGGTGTGATCAAAAAAGAGATCCTTGTGATCTCCGAGAAGTACGGGGATGACAGACGGACAAAGATCGGCTTCGACGATGATATGTCCGTGGAAGATCTGATCTCCGATGATGACACTGTTATTGCCATGACAAATCTCGGCTACATCAAGAGAATGTCCGTGGACAATTTCAAGAGCCAGAACCGCGGCGGCAAGGGGATCAAGGGAATGCAGACGATCGATGAGGACTTCATCGAGGATCTTCTCATGACCACGAACCATCACTACATCATGTTCTTTACGAACATGGGACGCTGCTACCGGATCAAGGCGTACGAGATCCCCGAGGCAGGCAGAACAGCCCGCGGAACGGCGATCGTAAACCTTTTACAGCTTCAGTCAGGAGAAAAGGTCACAGCGGCGATCCCGATGCGTGAGATCGATGATGACAAGTACCTCTTCATGGCCACAAAGAACGGTATGGTAAAGAAGACCCCGATGCGCGAGTACAGCAACATGAGAAAGACGGGTCTCCAGGCGATCCTGCTCCGTGAAGGTGATGAGCTGATCGAGGTAAAAGTGACAGATAATACCGAGGATATCTTCCTCGCTACAAAATTCGGTATGTCCATCCGCTTCAAGGAAACGGATGCGAGAATTACCGGCCGTGTTTCCTATGGCGTGATCGGCATGAAGCTCGATGAGGGCGATGAAGTTGTCGGCATGCAGATGGCAAGCCAGGGCGAGTACATGCTCGTTGTATCGGAAAAGGGATACGGAAAGAGAACGGGAATCTCTGAATTTAAGCTGCAGCTGCGCGGCGGTAAGGGACTTCTCTGCTATAATGTGACAGAAAAGACAGGAAATCTTGTCGGAATGAAACTGCTCGACGATGGAAGAGACATCATGCTGATCACCAATGAAGGAATTCTGATTCGCATGGGTGTTGACGATATCTCCGTGATCGGCAGAAACACATCCGGCGTAAAACTGATGAGCATTGATGCCGACTCCAATGTCCGCGTTGCTTCCATCGCGAAAGTGCGTGAAAGCAGCCGCCAGGATGAGGAGGACGAAAATGTGGAGGATCTGGAATCTGAGGACGGAGAAATCACAGAGTGATCATGCTCATGAATAGAAAAAATGGTTGTGAGATCATTTTCCGGCCGTAAGCAGGATTTCTGACTCTGGAGTGATTGGATACAGGAATCTGGATATACCGGGTTCCTGTATTTTTTTAAACATTATTTAACAATGAACATAGGAGGATGCGGCGATGGGAATTACAAAAGCAGAGGCATTAAAAGCAGTTGACAGAGAGCGCGGACCGGTGTGTGAAGCCAGTGACAGGATCTGGGACCAGCCGGAGACTGCGTTCCAGGAATTCCATTCCACGGACGTATTGTGTGAACTTCTTGAAAAAGAAGGATTCAGGGTGGAGAGAAATCTTGCGGGGATCGCGACCGCGTTTTCCGGTACCTACGGATCAGGAAAGCCGGTAGTGGGCATTCTCGGTGAGTTTGACGCTCTGTCAGGCCTCAGCCAGGAGTCTGATAGCCTGGAAAAGACTGCACTGGTCGATGGCGCATCGGGACATGGCTGCGGCCACAATCTTCTCGGAACGGGCTCTGTAGCGGCTGCAATCGCGGTAAAAGAGTATATGGAGAAGAACGGGAAAGAGGGAACCGTGATCTTCTTTGGCTGTCCGGGCGAGGAAGGCGGATCCGGAAAGAGCTTTATGGCGAGAGACGGCGTGTTTGACAACCTGGATTTTGCGGTGACATGGCATCCGGGCGATAAAAATGTGGTTTCTGTCGGAAGTTCCCTTGCGAACTATCAGATCATCTACCGTTTCTACGGACAGGCATCCCATGCGGCGGCATGCCCGGAGCTTGGAAGAAGTGCACTTGACGCTGTGGAGCTTATGAACACAGGTGTACAGTATTTAAGAGAGCATATCATCCAGGAAGCACGCATTCACTATGCGATCACCAACACAGGCGGATATTCTCCGAATGTCGTTCAGCCGTACAGTGAGGTCCTCTATCTGATCCGTGCGCCGAAGAACAGCCAGGTGAAGGAGATCTACGAGCGCGTCAACGATATCGCGAGAGGTGCGGCTCTCATGACGGGAACAAAAATGGAGCTCCAGTTCGTAAAAGCATGCTCAAATCTCGTGGACAACACGGTCATGGAGGAGATCATGCAGAAGAACCTGGA